>NZ_UIHC01000051.1 GCF_900499075.1 Roseinatronobacter ekhonensis
CGACAAGCCCAAACCCTTCAAATGGACCAAAACCGCCGAGGACATCCTCACCCGGGAACGCCGCGCTCTGAACGCGCTCGATGAAATTCGCGGAAACAGGTAGGAAGTGTCAGACTCAGAACACTAGTAGAGATCGTGGAAGAACGCGGCTAAGTCTTTCGGGCTTTGCAAAGATTGAAACGCCCCGCATCACTTGATGCGGGGCGTTTTGCTTTTGTCGTCACGCGCAAAGGTGATTGGGATATTCTGTATCCCGTGCCAAAGGTAAAGCGCGAATACAGAAAGCCCGCCGATGCGACTGCTTGCGCTGACAACCCTGACGATGATCGCGTTTGCGGCGAATTCCCTGCTCAACCGTGCCGCATTGGCCGGTGGGCATATCGGCCCCGGTGAATTTGCGGCGCTTCGCGTGACAAGCGGCGCGCTTGTGCTCTGGCTGATAGTTGTGGTCCAGTCTGGGGCCGGAACGATCTGGCGTCGACCCGACTGGGTCGGGGTCGGCGGTTTGGCCGCCTATCTTCTCGGGTTTTCCTATGCGTATCTTCAACTGGACGCGGGGCTTGGCGCATTGGTGTTATTCGCGGGTGTCCAGCTGACCATGTTCGCGGGAGCGCTTGCGGAGGGTGAGGCGCCGCCTGTGCTTCGTTGGCTGGGCATGGCGGTGTCGCTGACCGGACTGGTATTCCTCGCTTGGCCCGGAGCGGGGACTCCTATGCCGCCCTCCTCTCTGGCGTTGATGGCGGTCGCTGCAATCGGATGGGGAATATACTCTCTGGCCGGACGTAAAGTCGCCAGCCCTTTGGTGGCAACGGCGTCAAACTTCCTGCTTGCAACGCCGATTGTGATCGTGGTGGCGTTGGCCCTTGGGGCAGGCCCACCCGCATCAACCTTCGGTGTTGTGCTGGCGATCCTGTCTGGGGCCGTCACATCGGGGTTGGGCTATGCGCTTTGGTATCGGGTGTTGCCGACGCTGGGGGCAACAAAGGGCGCATTGGCGCAGCTATGCGTGCCTGTGCTCGCCCTGATCGGTGGCGCGACCCTATTGGCGGAACCGTTGACCCTGCGGGCCGTGGTCGCTTCTGGCGTTATCCTTGGCGGTATCCTACTGGGAGTGTTGGCTAGGGAAGGACATGATAAACAGGGGGCTTGATCGTGCCGCGCCTTGGCCGTATACGCCCCCGGTGGTCCGGGTTCGGGCCGCGACTCATTTTTTAGGCCGTGTTTGCCCCAATCCGTCGCTGGGGGGTAGTTCCGGCAGAGGAGAAGCGACATGAAACTGAACGAACTTCAAGACAACCCGGGCGCAACCAAGAAACGTATGCGCGTGGGCCGTGGCCCCGGCTCTGGCAAGGGCAAGATGGGCGGCCGTGGTATCAAGGGCCAAAAATCCCGTTCGGGTGTGGCGATCAATGGCTACGAAGGCGGCCAGATGCCGCTGTATATGCGTTTGCCGAAGCGTGGCTTCAACAAGCCCAACCGTGCGCGTTTTGCCGTCGTGAACCTTGGCCTGATCGAAAAATTCATCACTGATGGCAAGCTGGACGCGTCTGCCGCCATCACCGAAGACGCGCTGCTTGCCTCCGGCCTGGTCCGCCGCAAGCTGGATGGCGTGCGCATTCTTTCGAAGGGTGAGATCACCTCGAAGATTTCCCTGGAAGTGACCGGCGCGTCGAAATCGGCTGTGGAAGCGGTCGAAAAGGCTGGTGGTTCTGTTCAAATCATCGCGCCTACGCCCAAAAACGAGACGGCGGCCGCTGAATAAAGGTTGTGAGGGGCTGCATAGCCCCTTACATCACCCCTAACCGGGTTTTCGCGCCGCCGTCCGCACCCCGGTCTGGCGGCGCAGACATGACAGAGAGAGACGCAGATGGCATCTGGTGCTGACCAACTCGCGGCAAACACAAGCTGGAGTGCGCTTGCAAAGGCGACCGACCTTCGCAAACGCATCTTCTTTGCGCTTGGATTGCTGATCGTTTACCGCATCGGGACGTATATTCCCGTGCCAGGTATCGACGGTCTGGCGTTGCGCGAATTCATGGACGAGGCAGCGTCGGGCATCGGCGGTATGCTCAACATGTTTACCGGCGGTGCCATCAGCCGCATGGGGATTTTTGCCCTTGGCATCATGCCCTACATTTCCGCAGCGATTATCGTGCAGCTTGTCGGCGCGATGTATGAGCCTTGGAAAGCCCTGAAAAAAGAGGGTGAGATCGGGCGGCGCAAGCTGAACCAATACACCCGCTATTTGACCGTCATGCTGGCGCTTGGACAGTCCTATGGGCTGGCCGTCTCGCTAGAGGCCGGCGATCTTGCGACAGATCCGGGCTGGTTCTTTCGTGCTGCCGTTGTGATTACCCTCGTTGGCGGCACCATGTTCCTGATGTGGTTGGGTGAGCAGATCACAGAGCGCGGCATCGGCAACGGTATCTCGCTCATTATCTTCGTCGGCATCATAGCTGAAATTCCGGCGGCTCTGGCCAATTTTCTTGCGCAGGGCCGTTCGGGAGAGATTTCTCCCGCGGTGATCATCGGTGTGATCGTGATGATCGTGGCCGTGATCGCCTTCGTTGTGTTTATGGAGCGCGCAATTCGCAAAATCCACATCCAGTATCCGCGCCGCCAAGTTGGGATGAAGGTCTTTGATGGCGGTCAGTCGCACCTGCCGATCAAGGTGAACCCGGCCAACGTGATCCCGGCTATCTTCGCCTCATCGCTCTTGTTGCTGCCGACCACGCTGGCGACCTTTTCGGGCAATTCGCAATCCGAAATCATGGCCACGGTCCTCGCCTATTTCGGCCCCGGACAGCCTGCCTATTTGTTGTTCTTCACAGCGATGATCGTCTTTTTCACGTTCTTTTATACCCAGAACGTGGCGTTCAAGACCGATGAGGTTGCTGACAACCTGAAGAACCAGAATGGCTTTGTGCCCGGTATTCGGCCCGGCAAGCGCACCGAGGAATATCTCGATTACGTTGTGACACGTCTGGTCACGGTCGGGGCGATCTATCTTGCCGCGGTCAGCCTGTTGCCGGAAGTGCTGCGCGGACAACTGGCCATTCCGTTCTACTTTGGTGGCACCTCGGTGCTGATTATCGTCTCGGTGACAATGGACACGATCAACCGCGTTCAATCGCATCTGATTGCGCACCAATACGAGGGCTTGCTTGAGAAATCGCAACTGCGCGGCAAATCGCGCAAACGCGCCAAGCCCAAGGCACCGGCCCGGCGATGAATATCATCCTGATCGGACCGCCCGGCGCCGGTAAGGGCACGCAGGCGCAAAAGCTGGTGGAGGCGCGCGGAATGGTGCAGCTGTCGACCGGTGACATGCTGCGCGCGGCCAAGACTTCTGGCACCGAGATGGGTAAACGCGTGGCAGAGGTCATGGACAAGGGCCAGCTTGTCACAGATGAGATCGTGATCGGTCTGATCGCGGAAAAGCTGGAACAAGGCTCCTCTGGCGGTTTCATTTTCGATGGGTTTCCGCGAACACTTGCGCAGGCTGACGCGTTGGGCGATCTTCTGTCGCGCTTCAAGACCGGGCTGCATGCCGTGATTGAGCTTGTGGTAGACGATGCGGCGCTCGTGGGCCGTATTGTCAAGCGCGCTGACGAGGCGAAGGCCGCAGGTCAACCCGTGCGCCGCGATGACACGCCCGAAGTTTTCGATGACCGACTGCGCGCCTACTACAAGCAGACCGCCCCGCTTCTGGGTTACTACTACGCCAAAGGCCAGTTGCAGCAGGTCGACGGCATGCGGAGTATGGACGCGGTTGCCGGTGATATTTCCGCCATCCTAGAGGCATGAGCGTGTTGGGAACAGGACAACGCCTGCGCTGTGATTTCAGCGTCGCCGAGGCACTCGGGCAGTTGTTGATCTGGCTTGTTCTGACACTGATCACCTTCGGGTTGGCTTTGTTCGTTCTGCCATACTATTTCCTGAAAGCGCCGATCAACAAAACCTATGTGCTCGATGCGAATGGGGTTGCGACGGCGCGTTTGTCGGTCGAAGTGGGCTTTGCGGATATCCTTGGCCATGCTATTATATGGCTGGTATTGACCATTCTGACCTTGGGGCTTGCCTATTTTGTCTACTGGCAATCCGTGGTCAAACGGCTGATGAACGCGACCGTCACAGTCCCGCTGTGATCGGGTCTTGACCTTGGTCTGAAAAGCACATACCCGACAGCTCTGAGATGAGAATCGCGCCTGCGCGGCAGTCTGTCTGCCACGGGCGCGTTTCGTATTGGAATGCACGCGGGGGGTTCGCGCCCCGTGTTGTGAAAAAAGGTTCTGGGATTACGGAACCGCAACGAAAGGAAATACCCGCGTGGCACGTATTGCTGGCGTAAACATCCCAACGGGAAAGCGCGTTCCGATCGCGCTGACCTATATACATGGCATTGGGCCCCAGGCAGCTGCAGATATCTGCGCAGCTGTGGGCGTAGACACAACTCGCCGTGTCAACGAATTGTCCGATGCCGAAGTGCTTGCCGTGCGCGAGCATATTGATGCGAACTACACCGTTGAGGGCGATCTTCGCCGCGAGGTGTCGATGAACGTCAAGCGTATGATGGACCTCGGATCGTACCGTGGTTTGCGCCATCGTCGCAACCTTCCCGTGCGCGGTCAGCGCACCCATACCAATGCGCGTACGCGCAAGGGCCCGGCAAAAGCTATTGCTGGCAAGAAGAAGTAAGGGAAGGCTTGATCCATGGCTCGTGATAAAACGCGCGTAAAGCGCAAGGTTCGCAAGAATATCGCTGCTGGTGTCGCTCATGTGAACTCCAGCTTCAACAATACCAAAATCCTGATTTCCGACGTGCAAGGCAACGCCATTTCGTGGTCGTCTGCTGGTACTATGGGCTTCAAGGGCTCGCGCAAATCGACCCCTTACGCCGCGCAGTTGGCCGCAGAAGATGCGGGCAAAAAGGCGCAGGAACATGGCGTGAAAACGCTGGATGTCGAAGTTGAGGGCCCCGGCTCTGGCCGCGAATCGGCGCTGCGCGCGCTGGCTGCCGTTGGCTTCAACATCACGTCCATCCGCGACGTCACGCCGATGGCACATAACGGCTGCCGCCCTCCGAAGCGTCGCCGCGTCTAAGGTTGGTCCGGTTTTTGCCAGGCCCCACTGTTCGGTGGGGTCTGGTTTCTGTCTTTTAGATCCTCGGGCGTCGCACGGGCTTGGGCATGGCCCCGCGACAAGAATGGAGGCGACACATGATCCATAAAAACTGGCAAGAACTTATCAAGCCGGCACAGCTAGACGTGAAACCGGGCGCAGGTGCAGCGCGCAAGGCGACGATTATCGCCGAGCCGCTGGAGCGTGGCTTTGGCCTGACGCTCGGCAACGCGCTGCGCCGCGTCCTGATGGCCTCGCTGCAGGGTGCCGCGATTACATCCGTCCAGATCGACAATGTCTTGCACGAGTTTTCTTCGGTGCCGGGTGTGCGCGAAGACGTGACCGATATTGTCCTGAACCTGAAAAGCGTTGCCTTGCGCATGGATGTCGAAGGGCCGAAGCGCGTTTCGATCTCGGCCCAAGGTCCGGGCGTTGTCACTGCGGGTGACATCGAAACCAGCGCCGGGATCGAGGTTCTGAATAAGGATCTTGTGATTTGCCATATCGATGATGGCGCGTCTGTCTACATGGAACTGACGGTCAACACCGGCAAGGGCTATGTCAGCGCTGACAAGAATCGCCCCGAGGATGCGCCCATCGGTCTGATCCCTATCGATGCGATCTTCTCGCCCGTCAAACGCGTCAGCTATGATGTGCAGCCAACCCGCGAAGGTCAGGTGCTGGACTATGACAAGCTGACGATGAAGGTCGAAACCGACGGCTCCGTTCGTCCTGATGACGCAATCGCCTACGCCGCGCGCATCTTGCAGGACCAGTTGCAAATATTCGTGAATTTCGATGAGCCGGAATCGGCCGGGTCGAAAGATGATGATGACGGTCTGGAATTCAACCCGCTGCTGCTGAAGAAGGTGGACGAGTTGGAACTGTCGGTGCGCTCCGCGAACTGCCTGAAGAACGACAACATCGTCTATATCGGCGACTTGATCCAGAAGACCGAGGCGGAAATGCTGCGCACCCCGAACTTCGGCCGCAAATCCTTGAACGAGATCAAGGAAGTGTTGTCGGGTATGGGGCTGCATCTCGGCATGGACGTGGAAGAATGGCCGCCCGAGAATATCGATGAGTTGGCCAAGCGTTTCGAGGATCAATTCTGATCCTCCCAAGGGGATCCCGGAGTTAATCCGGGATCTCTACGACCGTGAGGCCCCGGATCAAGTCCGGGGCAGTGCGGTGAAAGACTGGGCGGCCCCGGATCAGGTCCGGGACATGCCCCAAGGAGAGCCGTGGTCACGCAGCCATGGCCGGACAAAGTAAAACACGACGTTAAGGAGATATGACATGCGTCACGCCCGCGGCTACCGCCGCCTCAACCGCACCGCCGAGCACCGCAAAGCGCTGTTCTCGAACATGGCGGGTTCGCTGATCGAACATGAACAGATCAAGACCACCCTGCCCAAAGCCAAAGAGCTTCGTCCCATCGTGGAAAAGCTGGTCACGCTGGCCAAGCGCGGCGACCTGCACGCCCGCCGCCTGGCTGCGGCCCAACTGAAGCAGGACAAGGACGTCAAGAAATTGTTCGATATTCTTGGCCCGCGCTACAAGGACCGTCAGGGCGGCTATATCCGCATTCTGAAAGCCGGGTTCCGTTATGGCGACATGGCACCGATGGCGATTATCGAATTTGTAGAGCGTGACCCGTCGGCCAAAGGTGCCGCCGATTTCGCCCGCGAGGAAGCTGCCGCCGCCGAGGAATAGGCACCTGCTCCGGAATTTCAAAGGCCCGTGCGCAGCTTGCGTGCGGGCCTTTTTGTTTGCGAGAACAGCACCCATATCGACTCTGTCGCGACACCGGAGGACGCCTTGTTTCGAATTCTGACCTTTTGCCTTTCCATGTCGATTGCCGCGCTTTCACCGGCACAGGCCCAGACCGTTCCGCAATCCATGGCCCAGATCCAGTTATCCTACGCGCCCTTGGTCAAGCAGGCCGCACCTGGCGTGGTGAATATTTACGCGCAGCGCGTGGTCGCAGAGCGCCGCAATCCCTTTGCCGATGACCCGTTCTTTGGCGACCTGTTCCGCAATTTCGGCCAGACCACGCCACGGGTGCAGAACTCGCTCGGCTCTGGCGTGATCGTTGGCTCTGACGGGTTGGTGGTGTCGAATTACCATGTTGTGGGCCAAGCCACCGAGATCCGCGTGGTGTTGAGCGATCGGCGCGAATTCGCGGCCGAGGTTGTGCTGACGGATGAGCAGAGCGATCTTGCCGTGCTGCAATTGCAGGGCGCGCGCGATCTTCCCGCGCTTTCTCTGGCGGATTCGGACGGTGCAGAGGTCGGTGATCTGGTGCTGGCGATTGGCAATCCGTTCGGCGTGGGACAGACCGTGTCAAGCGGGATCATCTCTGGTCTTGCGCGATCTGGAATCGCGGTCGGATCGGGTCGCGGCTATTTCTTGCAAACCGACGCCCCCATAAACCCCGGCAATTCCGGTGGTGCGCTGGTCAATATGGCGGGCGAGTTGGTCGGCGTGAACACGGCGATCATCACGCGCTCTGGCGGGTCGAACGGCATCGGCTTTGCGATCCCCGCCAATCTGGTCGCGCAGGTTGTGTCACAGGCGCGCGACGGCCGGGAGCGGTTCCAGCGCCCGTGGGCCGGTGTGACCGCGCAGGCGATGGATGCAGCCTTGGCTGATGCATTCGACCAGACCATCCCAGCGGGCGTGGTGTTGCTGGAGCTACACCCCGACAGCCCGCTGGCAAAAGCCGGATTGCAACGCGGCGATGTGATCCTGTCGGTCGATGGTGGAGAGGTGAATTCTGCCCCCGAAATGATGTTCCGTTTGGCCGCTAAGGGCATCGGCGGGCAATCTGTGCTGGAAGCCCGTCGGGGCACCGACAGCCGCGAGGTGACGATCGACCTGATTGCCCCACCCGAAAGCCCTGAACGTCAGACCCGGCGGATCGACGCGCGCTCGGCACTTGCGGGGTTGGAGGTGATGCGTATTAACCCCGCCGTGATTGCAGAATTTGGCCTGTCACCGGATGCCGACGGCATCCTTGTGACCCAAGCGCAAGACCTTGCGGGGCGGGTCGGGCTGCGGCCCGGTGATGTGCTGCTGGCCATAAACGGTGAACCGGTCCAAAGCACGGCAGATGTGGCGCGTCTGTCGCGGGCGCAGACGCGGGCTTGGGTCATAGAGCTTATCCGCGAGGGGCGGCAACTGTCCTTGCGGTTTCGGCTGTAACCGCGGAGCCCCGCGCGTTAGGCTGGCACATGGCCGACCTGTTCGACACCAACGCCACGGATGCCCCGAAACCCGGCCCGCGCCCCTTGGCCGACCGGCTGCGGCCGCGTGCTCTTTCCGAAGTGATCGGCCAAGCGAAAGCCATTGGGCCGGATGGGCCACTGGGGGCCATGTTGGCCAGTGGACAGTTGGCAAGCCTTGTCCTGTGGGGGCCGCCGGGCGTAGGCAAAACCACCATCGCGCGGTTGTTAGCCGACCACACGCAACAGGAATTCGTGCAAATCAGCGCGATTTTCTCGGGTGTGCCGGAACTGCGCAAGGTTTTCGACGCCGCCAAGCTGCGCCGCCAGACCGGGCGCGGGACCCTGTTATTCGTCGATGAAATCCACCGCTTCAACCGGGCGCAGCAGGACAGCTTCCTGCCGCATATGGAGGATGGCACGATCACGCTGGTCGGCGCCACGACAGAGAACCCGTCCTTCGAGTTGAACGCCGCGCTGATGTCGCGCGCGCAGGTGATTGTGCTGGAGCGGCTGACGCTGGCCGATCTGGAACTGATGGCGCAGCGTGCCGAGCAAGAGCTTGGACGCGCCCTGCCGCTGGACGGCCCGGCGCGCGAGGCGCTGCTGGACATGGCCGATGGCGACGGGCGCGCAGGGCTGAACCTGATCGAGCAGGTGATGGGCTGGCAGGTCAAAGGCAAGCTGGACCGCACGGCCTTGTCGCAACGGCTGATGCGGCGCGCGGCGCAGTACGACAAATCGGGCGACGCGCATTACAACCTGATCTCTGCGCTGCACAAATCCGTGCGCGGGTCCGACCCGGACGCAGCACTATACTGGCTGGCGCGGATGATCGAAGGCGGCGAAGACCCGCGCTATCTGGCTCGACGCATGGTGCGCATGGCAGTTGAAGATATCGGGCTGGCGGACCCGCAAGCGCAGGCGGTCTGTCTGGACGCGTGGAACACCTATGAACGCCTTGGCAGCCCCGAGGGCGATCTGGCGCTGGCGCAGGCGGTGATCTACCTTGCGCTCGCACCCAAGTCTAACGCGGGGTATGTGGCTTGGAAGGGGGCGCAGAAGCTCGCCAAGCAGACCGGTTCGGAACCCCCGCCCAAGCACATCCTGAACGCGCCCACTGGGCTGATGAAAGAACAGGGATATGGCGCGGGCTATGCCTATGACCACGACGCCGAAGACGGGTTTTCGGGGCAAAACTACTTCCCCGACGGTGTGCCGCGTCCAGTGCTGTATCAGCCCCCCGAACGCGGGTTCGAGCGCGACTTGGGCAAGCGGCTGGCGTGGTTCGCCAAATTGCGTGCCAAGCGCGGCGGATAGCAGGGCAGGGGGCGTGCGCCGCCCCCTCGCCAGCCTTGGCAGGCTGGCTCACCCCCCGGCGGAGTATTTTAGGCAAGATGAATGGTCGAGCCGTTGACATTGCCCCCGCGCTTTGCGCATGACACGAGCCAATATGCAGGGGATTGGCATGAGCAGGGTAGAAACACGGCAGGTCGGGCCAGAGGATGGCGGCCAGCGGCTGGACCGCTGGTTGAAGCGCCAGTTTCCGCAGATTACTCAAGGGTTGATCGAAAAAGCCTGCCGCAAGGGTGAGATCCGTGTCGATGGCGGACGGGTGAAGGCGTCGAGCAGGGTCGAGGCCGGACAAAGCGTGCGCGTGCCACCCTTGCCTGATACGCCCGCCGCGCCGCCCGTTGTAAAATCCAGCCCGTCCGAGGCCGATGCCGCGATGATCCGGTCCTGTGTCATTTTCCGCGATCAGCATGTGATTGCGTTGAACAAGCCGCCCGGTCTGCCCAGTCAGGGCGGCAGCGGGCAAGGCGCGCGGCACGTAGACGGTTTGGCCGATGCGCTGATGTTCGACTACAAAGAACGGCCGATGCTGGTGCACCGGCTGGACAAAGACACATCGGGCGTGTTGCTGCTGGCGCGCACGCCGCGCGTGGCGCGCCGCCTGTCCGAGAGTTTCCGCCACCGCAACACCCGCAAGATATACTGGGCGCTTGTCGCAGGCGTGCCGCAACCCTTGATGGGGACGGTCCGCTACGGTTTGCTGAAAACCGGCGGGCGCGGGGCCGAGAAGATGCGCTGCATTCACCCCAATGAGGTTGACAGCACCGAGGGCGCGAAACGCGCGCAAAGCGATTTTGCCGTCATTGAACGCCTTGGTAGCCGTGCCGCGTGGATGGCGCTGTCGCCCGTCACGGGGCGCACCCACCAGCTGCGCGCGCATATGGCGGAAATGGGCCATCCGATTATGGGGGATGGTAAATACGGTGGCTCGGCACAAGAAAATCTTGGTGACGGTTGGGGCGCGGGTATTGGTGGAGAGGTCAGCCGCAAATTGCATCTGCACGCGCGCTCTATCACACTGGAACACCCCGTCACCGGCGCTGTTTTGACAGTGACCGCCCCGCTGCCAGAGCATATGGCGCAGACATGGGCCTTGTTCGGCTGGTCCGCAGCCGATGCCCCCGCCGATCCATTCGAGGTCGGGTGATGCGGAAATTTGCGGTGTTGGGGCGCCAACTTACTCAGGATTTCGTGGAACTGGAGGATGCGTTGACTCTGATCTGGAATGGGGCGGCGGTATGAGCGGTTGGGTCAAGAAACGCTTCTGGACAGAGGTTTCGGTTGCAAAGGTCGAGGACGGCTTCGCGATTGAGCTGGACGGTCGCGGGGTGAAAACACCTGCGAAATCGGCGCTTGTGGTGCCGACCCGCGCCTTTGCTGACATCGTCGCCGAGGAGTGGCGCGCACAGTCCGAGGCGATTGACCCTACCAGCATGCCCGCAACCCGCGCCGCCAACGCCGCCATCGACAAGGTGCGCGGGCAGATGGCCGAGGTTGCGGGGCTGATAACCGACTACGGTGACAGCGATCTGGTCTGTTATCGTGCCGAAGGCCCTGAGAGACTGAACGCGCTGGAGGCAGAGGCGTGGAACCCGATCTTGGATTGGGCGGCGCATCGCTACGGGACGCGCGCGGTGGTGTGCCACGGAATTGTGCACGCGCCGCAACCGGCTGTTCTGCTGGATAGCCTGCGGGCCGATGTCGCGCGGCTGACCGCGTTCGAGCTGACCTGTTTCCATGATCTTGTGGCTATGTCCGGGTCATTGTTGATCGCTCTGGCGGTGATTGACCGGTTCGATACGCCAGAGGCGCTTTGGGCCGCGTCGCGTGTGGACGAAGAGTGGCAAATCGCGCAATGGGGCAGTGACGAAGAGGCAGAAGCGTTGGCAGAGGGGCGCAAGCGTGCCTTTCTGGATGCGGCCCGTTTCTATTTTGCGTTGCACTCTGCTGGCTAAAGCGGCTAGGCGTTATGTCTTGTATTACATATTGCGGGCTGAGAATCGTGCAAAGCCGCTTGTCTGAAACGCTCGCCACGCCATACTGCGCCAAATGACCGAACAACCCAGACCCGATGGCCCAACGCCAAGCTTGCGCATCCGTATCCTCTTTGGAGAGGATGCGATGCTGGGGCCGGGCAAGGCGGATTTGCTAGAGCGGATCGGGCAGACCGGGTCTATTGCGGCTGCTGGGCGGTCAATGTCCATGAGCTACAAGCGTGCTTGGATGTTGGTCGAAACGATGAACGCGGCCTTTCGGGAACCACTGATTGAATCCTCACGGGGTGGCGCAAAAGGCGGTGGTGCGCGGCTGACAGAGGCCGGTGCAGAGGTTCTGTCCAATTACCGCAAGCTGGAAGAGATCATGGCAGAAGCGGGTGCCGCGCGGATCGGGGCGATCCAATCCATGCTACGGGATATTCCCGATGGGAAATAACGCTTGATTATTCGGCATCATCTTGCGATATGTTTTGTTAGACATATCCCACCCAGAGGCGCGCCATGATCCCCTCGATCCGATACTCTGTCATTGTGCTTGGCGTGGCTTGTGCTGCCCCCGTTCACAGCGACGAGATCACGGTATTCGCTGCTGCGAGCATGACCAATGCCATGTCCGAACTGGAAATGCAGTTCGAGGCCGCGACGGGCCATGACCTTGTCGTTTCTTTGGCCGGGTCGTCCGCGCTAGCACGGCAAATCCAGCAGGGCGCGCCCGCCGATATTTTCATTTCGGCCAATCCGGACTGGATGGATCGCCTGGAGCAAGATGGGCTTGTCGCGGCGGATACGCGGTTCGACCTGTCGAACAACGCGATTGTGCTGGTTGCTGCGGGCACGGATGCCGCGGCGGTGACTGTCGGACCAGATATGGATCTTGCTGGCCTGTTGGGCGACGGACGTCTGGCCATGGCGCTCGTCGAGTCCGTGCCGGCCGGGATTTACGGCAAGGCGTCGCTTGAAAGCCTTGGGCTTTGGGACTCGGTTGCGCCGCAGGTCGCGCAAACCGACAATGTGCGCGCCGCGCTTGCGTTTGTGGCGGTGGGCGAGGCACCCTACGGCATTGTATACGCAACGGATGCCGTGGCCGAGGATAGCGTCACCGTGGTCGGCACCTTCCCCCCGGACACGCACCCGCCCATCGTCTACCCAGCCGCTGCGATGGCCGAAAGTGATAACCCTCTGAACCAGAGCTTCCTCGATTTCCTGCGCGGCGCAGAGGCCCGCGCGGCCTTCGAGCGGCAGGGCTTTGTCGTCGTGGCGGATTAGGCGCGTGACCGACTGGCTTGGCCCGGCAGAATGGCAGGCGGTCGCGCTGTCGCTTCAGGTGTCGTTTTGGGCGACGCTGGCCAGCCTGCCGCTTGGAATATTCGTTGCCTATGCGCTGGCGCGTTGGTCCTTTCCGGGCAAGCAAATCCTGAACGGGATTGTCCATCTGCCGCTGATTCTGCCCCCCGTGGTAACGGGCTACGTTCTGCTGCTGACCCTTGGCACGCGCGGTCCCGTCGGGTCTGTGCTGGCCGATTGGGGGGTCGTTCTGGCGTTTCGCTGGACAGGGGCCGCCGTGGCTGCGGCTGTCATGGCCTTTCCGCTTATGGTGCGCGCCATCCGACTGTCGATAGAGGCGGTGGACCCGAAATTGGAGCAAGCCAGCGCAACGCTTGGGGCATCGCCGATCTGGGTGTTCCTGACGGTCACGCTGCCAATGGCGCTGCCCGGAATCGTGGCTGGCACGATCCTCGCTTTTGCCAAAGCGATGGGCGAATTTGGCGCGACTATCACCTTCGTATCGAACATTCCGGGCCAGACGCGGACCATCCCCTCTGCGATCTATGCATTCCTGCAAGTGCCGGGAGGAGAGGATGCGGCAGTACGTTTGGTGATCGTCTCTGTCGTCGTGGCCATGGGGGCGCTGCTGCTGTCGGAGATGATCGGGCGGCGGGTTGCGGCCCGCGTGGGTGGCGCGTGATGCTGGACGTGTCGCTGCGCCATAAGTTTGCGGGCTTCACGCTCGACGCCCATTTTACCGCGCCTGCGGGGGTGACTGTGCTATTCGGGCGTTCGGGCTCGGGCAAGACCACCATCGTCAATGCGGTGGCGGGACTGCTTATGCCCCAAACCGGGCGCATCGCGGCGGGTGATTGGGTTCTGCTGGACACGGATCGCACTATCCGGCTAAAGCCGCATAAGCGGCGCATCGGGTATGTGTTTCAAGAAGCGCGGCTGTTTCCGCATTTGACCGTGCGCCAGAACCTTGCCTATGGCGCGTGGTTCGCGCCCAAGTCTGCCCCGCGCGAAAGCATGTCCCGCGTTGTCGAGATGTTGGGCATCGGCCCGCTGCTGGACCGTCGCCCCGGCGCACTTTCCGGCGGCGAAAGACAGCGCGTCGCTATAGGGCGCGCGCTTTTGTCGGCGCCGCGGCTGATCCTGGCAGATGAACCGCTTGCGGCGCTTGACGAGGCGCGCAAGGCAGAGATCCTGCCGTATTTCGAACGGCTGCGTGACGAGGTGTCTGTCCCGATCCTGTATGTCAGCCATTCGGCGTCCGAAGTGGCGCGGCTTGCGACGACTGTGGTTGCGCTGGATGCGGGGCGTGTCGTGGCCCAAGGCCCGGCCCATGCGGTTTTGGGCGACCCGTCTATCCTGCCCACCGGCGCACGCGATGCGGGGGCTGTGCTCACCGCGCGTGTGGCGCGGCACCATGACGACGGCTTGACAGAGCTGGACGCGGGCGGCTTGCCGCTTTTCCTGCCGCGTGTTCGCGCCGCGCCAGAGGCGCAGTTGCGCATTCGGATTGCTGCCCATGACGTGATTCTGTCGCGCACCCGCCCCGAGGGGTTGTCCGCGCTCAACATTCTGCCGGGCACGATCCAAGATATCCGGGCCGGTGATGGACCCGGCACGATTGTCGCATTAGACACTGCGGCAGGCCGCGTGCTTGCACGTATCACGCAGCGTTCCGCTGCTGCAATGGCGCTCGAAGTGGGGGCGACTGTTTTTGCAGTCGTCAAGACCGTGTCGGTGGCCTCTGGCGATATTGGCGGCGGAGCGAAGCGCCAAAGCTAGGGCGCCTGTTGGACCTGGAACGCAGAATATACCCGTCGGGCCAGCCGTTCATACTGTGACAAATACCAGCGTAGGGTCGGGCCTGCCTGTGCGTGGCCCGGAAAACGCTTTGTTCGCCTGCTGACTGATCGCAACGGTCAGACGAGACACCCACGTCGCCCCGTTCATTCTGAACGGATTGTTCTACGCCGCAATGCCAGTGGGGTCGGGGGTGGGCCAACCGCGCAGGTGCCATGCGCTGTCCCAAAAAGCCCATTCCATCAAAGTGCTTTTCGCGAAAGCCGCGCGCATCTGCCCGCGTACGGTGTCGGATGCTTGTGCGTAAAGCCTGTCCGAGAGTTCGCAGCTTCGTGCGACCGCAGCGTCGAAATCGTCACTGACATATGTGTCGATCCATGCCCGATATGGGTTATCGCCCGCCGCGCGAGTATGAATGTCATGACCGACATCGCGGTACACCCAAAAACACGGCAACAGGGCCGCAACCGCCTCGCCCGTTGTGCAGGTCGCAGCGGTCGAGATGAGAAAGCTTGTGTAATGGTCGCAAGCCGGCGTGGGCGGCGTTGTGTTGAAATCTGCCGCAGTCACGCCGAACAACCCCATGTAATGGGCATGCAGGTCGCGTTCGACATGCAGCGCTCCGGCCCCGGAACCGGCAAGCTGCGCAACAGCATCCGCATCGGGCGCGGCGCTCGCCGCGAGCGCCAAGGCCCGCGCGAACCCTTCCAGGTAATGCGCATCCTGAATGATGTAGTGCTGGAAAACTTCAGTCGGCAAGGTGCCGTCCGCCAAGGCCCGATTGAACGGCATGGCGCGGATCGCGGCGCATAGGTCGGCGTTTTCTTGCAGCACGGTTTCAACAAAGCTCATTGGCGCGCTCCTTCGGTCATGGCGTAAAAATGGTGGGTCGGCCCGTGGCCTTGCCCGACGGTCAATTCACCGGCGGTTTCAATTGCGCGGGTAATGTAGTCCTTCGCGCGGGCGCAGGCCTGTGGCAGGGGCAGGTCATGCCCAAGACATGTCGCCAGCGCGGACGAGAGCGTGCAGCCCGTGCCATGGGTGTTGCGGCTTGCATGACGTGCGCCCGGCAGCCATCTCATGCCCGCCGCCGTCGCCAACAGGTCGGGGCTGTCTGCACCTGCCAAGTGCCCGCCCTTCAGCAAAACCGCGCGTGGGCCAAGCGCCAGCAATGCCCGTGCCTGAGACTCCATACTCTTGCGGTCAGTAGCTTCTGGTTGTTCCAAAAGGTCCGCGGCTTCGGGCAGGTTCGGGGTCAGAACCGTGGCCAATGGCAATGCGGCGCGCAAGGCTGTGACCGCGTCGGCCCGCAGCAGGCGGTCGCCGCTTTTGGCAACCATCACCGGGTCCAGCACCACGGGTGCCCTGACGCCCTCCAATGCGGCGGCGACGGCCCGCACGATCGCGGCGCTTCCCAGCATTCCGATTTTTATGGCGTCAATGCGGATATCGTCACGGATGGCCACGATCTGACCCGCCACAAAGTCTTGGTCCAGCATTTGCACATCGCGCACGCCTTGGGTGTTCTGCACGGTCAGCGCGGTGATTGCCGCCATGGCGTACCCGCCATTGGCCGAGATCGCTTTGATATCCGCTTGAATGCCCGCGCCGCCAGAGGGGTCCGAGCCTGCAATCGACAGTATATTGGGGATCATGCCATGCTCCAGTCCGTTAGCAATGCGCGGGTTGCGGCCACCGGGTCCGGCGCGCGGGTCACGGCACTGACCACGGCCATACCAACCGCCCCCGCCGTTTTCAGCGCGCGGGCGTCGCCGTGTTTGATCCCGCCGATGGCGTAGCAGGGCAGGGCGGTTGCTGCCGCAATTTGGGCCAGCCCCTCTAGCCCGACGGGTGCGGCATGGTCGGGTTTTGTTGCGGTTGCCCGCACCGGACCCGCGCCGATATAGTCGACGCCCGCAGGAATGCGGCGTGCTTGCGCGACGGTTTGCACCGACAGGCCAAGGATCATCCCCTTGGGCATTTGTTCGCGAAGCGCGCGCGGATCGCCGTCGCCTTGCCCGATATGCAGCCCGTCGGCCATTGTGCGCAGCGCCACACCCGCGCGGTCATTCACGATCAGTTTGACGCCAAGCGCCCGCATCTGCGGCAACAGCGCCGAAACGAGCGCTGCGAAGTCGTCGTCCGAGATGTGCTTGTCGCGGATCTGGACTGCGCCTGCGCCACCCTGTGCTGCGGACAAAGCCTGCGCGGCGACTGGCAGGGATGCATCCGGGTCGGTGATCACATAGACAGGTCCCATCATGCCGCGCGAACCTTCGCGCCAGCGTCCAGTTCGGCCCCTGTGATGGTATAAAGCGCATCCAGAAATGCCGGTTGAAAGCTGCCCGGCCCGTGCGCGCGTGCAGCAGCCTGTTCGCCCGCCTGCCCGTAATAGGCCATGGCCGCCACGGTTGCCGGCAAAGCGGGTGCGCCCACGGCAAAGGCCGCGATCACGCCGTTCAGAGAACAGCCCAGAACGGTCACGCGCGGCATAAGCGGATGGCCGTTGCCCACGCGATATGCCTGCGCGCCATCGGTCACGAAATCCTCTGGGCCGGATACGGCAACCACCGCACCGGTGCGTTGTGCCAGATCGCGCGCTGCATCCTCTGCCGCAGCGACGCTGTCGGCGGCATCCGCCCCGCGCCCCGTGGCGGCAATCCCCGCCAGAGCAAGGATTTCGGACGCATTGCCCCGTATCACGGTCGGCGCGCGGTCCATCAGTTCACCGCATACATCTTGGCGAAACCGCGTCGCGCCAACGCCAACCGGGTCCAGCACCCAAGGACGCCCAGACGATTGCATGACCTGTGCGGCAAGGTTCATCGCTTCGGCCCATGCCGGATCGAGCGTTCCGATATTCACCGTCAGCGCGTGCGCCAGCCCGGCGAATTCCGCGACCTCTTCTCGGGCGTGCACCATTGCAGGCGATGCCCCTGCCGCAAGCAAGACATTCGCCATGAAATTCATCGCGACAAAGTTGGTGATGTTATGCACAAGCGGCGCGGTGGCGCGCATGTGGTCTAGCCGGGTGCCGAAATCTGTCATCCTATCCTCCCGCCGTGCGTGTTCGAGAGGACCGGTAAAGGCGCATGACCGACCAACCTGCGGGCCGAAAGCACCTTCACGGACTCCCTACGCCAGCATGATCTGGTTCAGGTTCAAAGGGTACTTCTCAGCCCGCTCGCACGGACGCCCCTGTCGCAACCCGCAAGATCGCGTTGAAAGCGCGGCATGTCAAGCGCAGTGGAAAACTGTTTTCAGGCCTAGGAAAACTGGCGCGACACAGGCGCGGCCACGCCCCGCCGATGGCAGGGAAGGCGGGGCGTGGTCGCTGTGCAGGAGCGCCGCTTACTCTGTAAGCGCGCGCACAGAGTTGCGCATTGAAGTGGTCCTGCTTTTTAGGACAGGTTTGCGGCTTGTCTAAGATGCATCAGATTTATGTTCATGCCGCTTTTCGTATCTCTGCTTGCTCGAAGTATGCCGCGTCTGGGGTGCGTTTGTCGAGCGC
>NZ_UIHC01000153.1 GCF_900499075.1 Roseinatronobacter ekhonensis
GGAATCCAGCTTGGAGTCCAGTGAAGTCCGCGCTGAAGGAATTCATCCTGGCGCCCGGTTCGGCGACACCTCCTCCCAGAATTGCCGCCGAACCCACGCTCGCCTGAGTGTATCGATGCCACCGAAGCCGATAGCAGCGTGCAGCGCATCCCCTCCGGTTGCGCCACTGGGCACCAATACAGAATCCGAATGTAACAAGATTTCATGCTGCTGTCGCGCTTTGCGTTGCACCGAAACCGATCAAACAGGATCACACGCACATGACCCTCGCCTTCGCCCCCGAGCGGATCGAGCACTGGCCGCTGGCCAGGCTCCAGCCCTATGCCCGCAATGCCAAGCAGCATGGTGCCGACCAGGTCGCAAAGCTTGCCGCCAGCATGGCCGAGTTCGGCTGGACCGTGCCGTGCCTCGTGGCCGAGGATGGCGAGCTGATCGCCGGGCATGGGCGCGTGCTGGCCGCCACGCAGCTGGGGCTGGAAGAGGCGCCGGTGATCGTGCTGGGGCATTTGACCGAGGCGCAGCGGCGGGCCTACCGGATCGCCGACAACAAATTGACCGAACTCGGGACGTGGGACGAGGCTGCGCTGTCGGCGGAACTGAACGAGCTACTGGCGGAGGATTTCGACCTGTCGCTGGTGGGCTTTTCCGACGGCGAGTTGGACAAGCTGCTGGCCTTCGAGCCGGAGGATGACGGTGAAGAAAGTGGTGGCGCTGGCAGCACAACGCCGCCGGTGGTGATCCCCGAACCGCCGCGCAATCCGGCGTCGCGGACGGGCGATCTGTGGATCCTTGGTGATCACCGGCTGCTCTGCGGCGACAGCACCAGCGAAACGGACGTGCGCCGCCTGATGAACGGCGAACGCGCGATCCTGTTCGCGACCGATCCGCCATACCTTGTGGATTACGACGGCTCGAACCACCCGACACGCAACAAGGACTGGAGCCAGAGCTACGGCAACACGTGGGACGACAGTTCGCAGGGCGCGGAACTCTACGACGGCTTCATCTCCGCCGCCGTGGCTGAGGCGATCACCGAGGATGCCGCGTGGTATTGCTGGCACGCGTCGCGCCGGCAGGCGATGCTGGAGGCCTGTTGGGAAAAGGCCGGGGCCTTCGTGCATCAGCAGATCATCTGGGTGAAGGATCGCGGGGTCCTGACCCGGTCGCATTACCTCTGGAAGCACGAGCCCTGTTTCATGGGCTGGCGCCGTCCGAACCGGCCGCCAAAGGTCGCCGAGCAAACGCTGCCTTCGACATGGGAGATGCCCAGCTTCACCAAGGACGAGCGTCCCGACCATCCGACGCCGAAGCCGCTGGACGCGTTTGGCATCCCGATGCGGCAGCACGTCGCGCGGGGCGGTCTGGCCTACGAGCCCTTCGCCGGCTCGGGCTCGCAGATCATGGCGGGCGAGGCCAACGGGCGGCGCGTGTTCGCGATGGAGATCAGCCCGGCCTATGTCGATGTCGCCGTGGAGCGCTGGCAGGCGGACACTGGCAAGGACGCGATCCTCGACGGCGACGGCCGGACTTTTGCCGAGGTGAAGTCGGAGCGGCTTGGCGACAAGGCAGACGCTGCCGCCTGATGGCCGTCTACTACAA
>NZ_UIHC01000060.1 GCF_900499075.1 Roseinatronobacter ekhonensis
CCATGGCTGACGCCGCCCTCGACCGCGTGGTCAAGTTCCTGTCCTATCAGCGGGCATGGATCGCGGACCAGAGCCGCTTCAAGATCGGCATGTTCAGCCGCCAGACCGGCAAGACCTTCTCGACCGGCGGCGAATGCGCCGATGATTGTTTCCAGTCATGGATTGAGGACCGGCGCGCGCGCTGGGTGATCCTGTCGCGCGGCGAGCGGCAGGCGGCCGAGATGATGACCGAGGTCATCAAACCTTTCACGCAGGGCTTTTACGAGGTCTATAACACCCTGTTGAAAGGCGGCGAGCCGCGCTTTGAAGAAGGCGAATTCCGCGCCCCGCAGGAAAAAGGCCCCGACGCGGTCTATAAATCGCTCGAGGTGAAGTTCCCCAATGGCAGCCGGATCACCGCGCTGCCCGCCAACCCCGACACCGCGCGCGGGTTTTCGGCCAACGTGATCCTTGACGAATTCGCCTTCCATGCGAAGTCGCGCGAGATCTGGGCGGCGCTCTTTCCGGTCATCTCGAAATCGGGCCTGCGCTTGCGCGTGATCAGCACGCCCAACGGCAAGGGCAACAAGTTCTACGAGCTGATGACCGCAGAGGACAGCGTCTGGTCGCGCCATGTGGTCGATATCTACGAGGCCGTGCGCCAAGGGCTGGACCGCGATATCGACGCCCTGCGCCGGGGCATGGCCGACGAGGATGCATGGGCGCAGGAATACGAGCTGAAATGGTTGGACGAGGCCACGGCGTGGCTCAGCTATGACCTGATCAATGCCAATGAGCACCCGGCGGCGGGTCTGCCGGGGATGTACCAAGGCGGGCCATGTTTCGTGGGCGTCGATATCGCCGCCCGCAACGACCTGTTCGTGATCTGGGTCATGGAGCAGGTGGGCGATGTGCTCTGGACGCGCGAGGTGATTGCCCGCCGCCGCGTCAGCTTTGCCGAGCAGGACCAGTTGCTGGCGGGTGTCATGACCCGTTACCGCGTGGTGCGCTGCGCCATCGACCAGACCGGCATGGGCGAGAAGCCGGTCGAGGATGCCAAGCGCCGCCACGGCGCAGGCCGGGTCGAGGGCGTGCTGTTTTCCAATGCGACGAAGCTGGACCTTGCGACCGCGCTGAAAGAGGCGATGGAGGAGCGCCGCGCGCGCCTGCCTGCGGGCGACGTGGTGCTGCGCGCCGATCTGCACGCGATCCAGTCACAGGTGGGCATCACCGGCACCCGCCGCCTTGTGGCCGATGGCGACACGGACGGGCATGCCGACCGCTTCTGGGCGGCGGCGCTGGCCGTGGGGGCATCGCGCACGACCTACCAGCCCTATGCCTACCGACCCGTGCCCAAGGCCGGTCCCGATGACGATGCCCGCCGCCTGCGCCTGACCTCGGGTCTGGGCGGGATGAAAGGAGTATTCTGATGGCGCTACTCGACCAGTATGGCCGCCCCGTCAAAACCGCAGCCCTGACCCAACCCTTGGCCCGCCCCGGCGTGACCGGCGTGCGGCAGGTCTGGGGCGGCAGCACCGCGTCGGGGCTGACCCCGCACAAGCTGGCTGCGATCCTTGCCGCCTGTGACCAGGGCGACAGCGAGCGCTATGTCGCGCTGGCCGAGGAGATGGAGGAACGCGACCCGCATTATGCGTCGGTTTTGGGCACCCGCAAACGGGCCGTGTCGGGCGTGCAGCCGACGGTCAAAGCCGCGTCGGACAGCGCCCGCGACAAGGAGATCGCCGAAGCCGTGCGCGAGCGCATTGCCGAGCATGCCAGCTTTTCCGATCTGGTCGAGGATGCGCTCGACGGTTTGGGCAAGGGCTTTGCCGTGGTCGAGATCGACTGGGGCCGGTCCAAAACCGAATGGTGGCCCGAGAGCTTCACCCATGTCGACCCCCGCTTTATCCGCTACGACCGTGACACGTTACGCATCCCGCATCTGCTGGACGAGGCCGACCCGACCTATGGCATCCCGCTGGCGCCCTTCAAATTCATCTACCACGCCCCGCGCCTGAAATCGGGTCTGCCGCTGCGTGGTGGTCTGGCGCGGCTGGTGGCTTTCACATGGATGTGCAAGGCGTATGCGCTGAAAGACTGGGTCGCCTTTGCCGAGCTCTACGGTCTGCCGTTGCGCGTGGGCCGCTACGGGCCAGAGGCCACCAAGGAAGACGTGGAAATCCTGTTCCGCGCCGTGGCCAATATTGGCACCGACGCCGCCGCCGTGTTGCCCGAGAGCATGCAAATCGAGTTCGAGGACGGCACCAAAGGGTCTGGCGCGGAAAGCCTGTTCGAGAACCTTGCGCGCTATTTGGACGAGCAGACATCGAAAGCGGTGCTGGGCCAGACGATGACCAGCGATGATGGGTCCAGTCAGGCGCAGGCCAATGTCCACAACGAGGTGCGGCACGATATCGCCGCCGCCGATGCGCGCGGTGTGTCGGGCGTGCTGATGCGCGACCTGGTCAAACCCTATGTCGATCTGAATTTCGGGGTGCAGCAGGACTATCCCGACCTGAAAATCGAGATCAAGGAACCCGAAGATACCAAAGCGCGGATGGACGCGACCGCGAAAGCGATGGAACGTGGCTTGAAAATATCCTCCCGCGAGATGCGTGGGTCGCTGGGCTGGTCCGAACCCGAGCCGGGCGAGGAGGTTGTCGGCGGCGTTGCGCCTGCGGCCCCGCCGCCGCCCACTGACGTGGCGCTGAACCGCGAAGGCGCGGATGCGGGCGACCCGCAGGATGCGCTCGACGAAATCGAGGCCGAGATGCTGGCAGACTGGCAGCCGGTCATGTCCGAATCCCTCGACCCGATTGAAGCCGCGATCATGGGGGCCGCCAGCTACGAGGGCGCGCTGGCCGCGCTCGACGCGCTGGGACCTCTGCCCGCCGGGCGGGTGATCGACACGCTGGTCAAGGGCACATTCCTTGCCCGCGCGCAGGGGGACGTGCGCGATGACTGACCGGCCCGCCTATTCCTTCGCCCCCGGCCCACCGCCCGAGGCGTCGCGGTATCTTGCCAACAAGGACTGGTTGCCCGCCTTCAGCTGGCAGGACGTGGAACCTGAAGAACACGCCAACGCCTTCACCGTGGCCAAGGCCATGCAGATCGACGTGCTGGCCGACATCCGAGAGGAGCTGCAGCGCGCGCTCGACGAGGGGCTGCCGTTCGAGCAGTTCCAAGCCAACCTGCGCCCGCGTCTGGAAGCGCGCGGCTGGTGGGGCAAGGCGGACATGGTCGATCCCGGCACCGGCCAGATGCGCCGGGTCCAGCTTGGATCGCCCCGCCGCCTGCGGACCATCTACCGCGCGAACCTGCGCAGCGCCCGCGCCGCCGGGCAATGGGAGCAGATCGAGCGAACCAAGCGCGCGCTGCCCTATCTGGAATACCGGCTTGGCCCGTCCGAGCGCCACCGCCCGCATCACCAAGCCAAGGAAGGGCTGATCCTGCTGGCCGATGATCCGTTCTGGCGGCAATGGTATCCGCCCAATGGCTGGGGCTGTAACTGCTGGGTGCGGCAGCTGACCAGGGCGCAGGCCGAAGCGCGCGGCGTCGGCACCGCGCCCGAGATCCCGCTGACCGAAGTGGTCAACACCCGCACCGGCGAAACCCGCATGGTGCCCGTGGGGCTGGACCCCGGCTGGGACCGCAACCCCGGTCAGCTGCGCGTCGGGGCAAGCATCGACCTGCTGCAGGCCAAGGCGAGCGCTGCGCCCGATGCCGCGCGCGTGGCCCTGCGCGATCTGGAAGACGGCTGGATGGCCGAGCGCGCGCGCCGCCAGCGCGGCTGGCGCGCCGACCTGCCATTTCTGGACGCACTGCGCCGGATTTTTGCGGGCGGGGCCGAGTGACGCCCATCCCTTGGCCCGCAACGCGCCCGTGCCGCGCCGTTAAATACCCATTAAAGGGTCTTGTCGGGTTTGCGGGCGTGGCTGTAGGCTGACAAGGTTCGCTCCGCCCCCGTGGCCGATTTGGCGCGGCACATCCGAACACCTCCGAAACCGTCCTGACCTCGACACCTGTCGAGGCTGATAGGCCCGCCGCGCTTTGCGATTGTGCGGGCATGATCAGCACCGCATTTCTGACCCCCTTGCCGATTGCCCTGAACCGCGCAGATGCGGAACAGGACGGCGTGCCTGAGTGGATACAGCTCACCCCCGAAGGCCCGCGCCTGCCGGGGAATGATGGCCGGGTCTGGACCATGGCCGACGCAGAGGCGGTCATTGCGACCTGCCGCGCGGCGCGTGGCAGCATCGAAATCCCGGTCGACTTTGAACATGCCACCCATGTGAAGGGCGCGCGGGGCGAACGCGCTGATGCCGCCGGTTGGGTGCGTGAGCTGGACGCGCGCGGCGGCGCGATCTGGGGCCGCGTCGAGTGGAATGACGCGGGCCGCGAGGCGATTGCGTCGCGGGGCTACCGCTTCATCAGCCCCGGTTTTGATTTTCACAAGGTCACTGGCGCGGTGCGCCGGATCGTTTCGGCAGGGCTTACGAACCTGCCGAATTTCACCATGCCCGCGCTCAACCGCGAAGGCGAACTTGAGGAGACAGAGATGGACGCAGCCGTCCTGAAGGCCCTTGGCCTGAATTCCGAGGCGAGCGCGGCGGATGCCGTGGTTGCCATCACCACCCTGAAACGCGACGCGGAAACGGCGCTGAACCGTGCCGCCAGCCCGGACCCTGCGCAATTCGTGCCGCGTGCCGATTACGACATTGCGACCAACCGCGTGTCCGATCTGGAAAAGCAAGTGGCGGAAGCTCGCGACGCCGAGATCGAGGCCGAGATCGATGCCGCTGTAGAGGCAGGCAAGATCGCGCCGTCAAGCCGCGATTACCATCTGGCGGTCTGCCGCAGCGAGGGCGGTCTGGAACAGTTCCGCAGCTTCGTCGGGCAATCGCCCGTGATCGCACCCGACAAGCGCACCGCGAAAACCACCACCACCGCCAAGACCGACAAGGACGGCTTGAACGCCGAGGAACTGGCGGTCTGCCGACAGATGGGCATGTCGCCCGCCGATTTCGCGGCCGCCAAAGCCGCTGACCAAGAGTAACCCCGATGGCCTTGATTACCGCAGCAATCCTGCAGGCGCTGAACACCGGCGTGCGCAAGAACTTTCAGGACGGGCAAGCGTCGATGCGCGACACCGTCTTTCACACCGAGGTCGCGACGATGGTGCCCTCGACCACGGCATCCAACACCTATGGCTGGCTGGGCGATTTCCCGCGCTTGCGCGAGTGGGTCGGCGACCGCGTGGTCAAAGACATCAAGGAACATGGCTACACCATCGAGAACCTTCTCTTTGAAGCCACGCTCGGGATCGCGCGCACCCAGATCGAGGATGACCAGTTCGGCCATTATGCGCCGATTGCGACCAGCATGGGTCAGGAAGCCACCCAGCACCCTGACGTGTTGATCAACGAGCTGATCGCGGACGGGTTCACCGCACTTTGCTATGACGGCCAGCCGTTTTTCGACACCGACCACCCTGTCGCGCCAAACCCGGACGGCACCGGCGTGGCTACGACCGTGTCCAACATGGTCGCGGGGGCTGGCGCGCCCTGGTATCTGCTGGATACCCGCAAAGCGCTGCGCCCGTTCATCTTCCAAGAGCGCACGCGCCCCGAGCTGGAGATGAAGTTCAACCCGGCAACTTCGGACGCGGTGTTCGACAAGGACCTTTACCAGTGGGGCATTCGCTATCGCTGCGCGGTGGGCTTTGGGTTCTGGCAGATGGCCCGCGCGTCCAAGGCGGCTCTGACCGATGCCAACTACGAGGCCGGGCGCACCGCGATGCGACAGGTCAAAGGTGACGGCGGGCGGCCCTTGGGGATCGTCCCAAACATCCTGCTGGTTCCGCCGACGCTGGAAAGCGCTGCCCGCGCGATTGTCGAGACGCAGTTCTTGGCCGGTGGCGGGTCGAACCCGAACTTCAACACCGCGCGTGTCGTGGTCAATCCGTGGGCTGAATAATGGCGGGGCTTGTGAAAATCGCCGCCATCGCCGCCGCAGGGTTCTATCGCGCGGGTCAGTTCTGGCCGCACGAGGGCATCGTAATCGATCCCGACACGCTGGAACCGGACGTCATGGAGCGCCTGCGGGCCGAACCGCGCCTGCATGTCGAGCCTGCGCCGGACGGCGAGACCGCCACCGAGGTGGTGCAGGCCGATGACGCGCTGCGCGCCCGCATCAAGGCAGCGATTGGCGATCTGCCCGCCGATGCCTTCGGGTCGGACGGCGCGCCGAACCTGACGCCCTTGCGCCGCGCATTGCCCGAAGATGCCAAGCGCATCACGGCAGGGCTGCGCGACGAGATATGGGCGGACCTAAAACCCGCTCAGCAGGACTAACCCCCCGCCAAGAGTGCAACAGGCGGGGCCGATCACCGGCCCCGCCACACCCGATTAAAGGACAGGTTAAATGGCCTATGCCACGCAATCCGATATCGCCGAGCTTTATGGCCCGCATGCCCTGCATGTGGCCGACCGCGACGGCGATGGCGTGGCTGACAGTGCCGCCGTTGCCCGCGCCCTGAGCGCCGCGAGTGACGAGATCGACAGCCATCTTGCGGTGCGCTACGCGCTGCCCTTGACCACGGTTCCCGGTATCCTGCGCCAGTATGCAGTCGATATCGCGCTCTACCGTCTGGCGCTGGGCGCGGATGTTTTGAGCGAAGAACACCGCCGCCGCTACGAGGATGCACTCGGCGCGCTCAAGCGGATCGCCAAGGGCGAGGCCGCGTTGGTGCTGCCCGCCGATCCGAATGCCGACCCCGACAGCCCGACCGAGGGTCAAGGCCCACGCCCCATCGTGACCGGCGGGCCGGAGCGGATTTTCAGCCGCGATCAGATGAAGGGGCTGTGACATGTCGGGCGTGCAGGTAGAGCTGACATTGCAAGGGATCGAAGGCGCGGCGCGCGCGCTTGGCCAGCTGGCCGAGACCGACCTAGAGGACATGGCCTTCAAAGCAGGCGCGCTTCTGAAAAGCAGCACGCAAGAGCGGATCGCGTCTGAGAAGGCCGCGCCTGATGGCACCGCATGGCCTGCATGGTCGGACAGCTACGCGCGGACCCGTACGTCCAGCCAGTCGCTGCTGGTCCAAGGCGGTGACCTGCGCGAGGCCGCCCAAAACTACACCACCGGCACCACCGCGCGCGTGGGCAACAACCTGGTCTATGGCGCGATCCACCAGATGGGTGGCGAGATCGAGAACGCATGGGGCCGTGGCATCAGCGTGACCATCCCAGCGCGCCCCTATCTGGGCCTGTCCGATGCGGACCGCGACGCCCTAGAGGCGCTGGTGATCGATAGCCTGCCGGAGGAGTTTCAATGACCGCGCCGCGCGACGATCTGCTGGCCGCATTTCCTGATCTGGTGGCCGAGTGCATTCGCGGCCATCTGCCGCGCCTGAAAACCTGCGAGGGTATGCTGGGCGGGTTCGATCTGGACGAGCTGAAACGCACCGGGCTGGCATCACCCGCCGTGCTGGTGTCACGTCTTGGCGTGCGCCCGCGCGATACGCTGGCCGGGCCGCACCGTCGCGTGACGCTGGCCATGGCCGCGTTTGTCGTGACCCGCGACGAGATGGGGCTGAAGCGCGACACGGCGCTGTCGAACATCACCGCCACGCTGATCCAGTTGATCCCCGACCAATATTGGGGGTTGGCCGGGGTGGGCGAAGCCGAGCGCGTCGAGGAGCGCGTGTTGATCAACCGCGCGGCGCGACAGGTCACGGCGTCGCTGGCCGTGGTGACATGGGATCAGCCGGTCACGCTGGCGGCACTGCCCGAAGACATGGTGCTGCGCCCCGAGCTTTACCTTGGCGGCGACATGGACGGAGACATCACATGAGCTTTGCCATGGCAGAGATCGACCGCAAGCTGGCGAACATGGTTCAGCTTGGCCGGATCACTGAAATCGACAGTGGCAATATGCGCGCGCGTGTGCAGATTGGCGATCTGACCACGGCCATGATCCCGGTGTCGCAGATCGCGGCGGGGTCGATCCGCATGCACTGGATGCCAAGCGCGGGCGAACAGGTCGTGGTGTTTGCCCCCTCTGGCGAGATGGGCAACGCCATCATCCAAGGGGCCGTGCCCCAGACCGGCAGCGCCGTGGCCGAGGACGCGGCCCACCCGACGATTGATCTGGGCGGGGCCGAGCTGGTCATCACGGGCAATGTCAAGATCACCGGCAATGTCGAGATCGTCGGGTCCGTGACCGTGACCGAGGACGTGACCGCCAACGGCATCAGCCTTGTGACGCACACCCATCCCGAAAGCATTGGCAGCGTGACAGGGGCACCGTCATGAAGCCACGCGACTACATCGTGACCCGTGCGGGCTGGGTGGCAGGCGTCTTTCGCCAAGCGTCCTCGGTGGTGCGCCTGACGCCCGAAGAGGCAGCCTACGAGAATGTGCGCCCCAAACCTATCCGCAACCCCGCCCGCACCCGCCGCAAGGCCAAGGGGGCGTCATGACCGGTATGGCCCGCGACACCGGCACGCGGCTGGGGTTCAATACGCATTTGGCACAGTCGATTGCCGATATCCTTGGCACGCCCAAAGGCACGCGCGTCATGCGCCGCGCCTATGGGTCGGACATTCCCGACCTGATCGACGCCCCGATCAATGGCGAAACCGTGGTCGATCTGTATCAGGCCGTGGCCGAGAGCGTCGGGCAATGGGAACCGCGCCTGACCCTGACCCGTGTGCAGGTGCTGGACGCGGCACCGGGCCATCTGACCCTTGCGCTTGACGGTGATGTCACAGGCCGCCCCACCAGCCTGAGTGTCGAGGTGGCGGCATGAGCGCGCGGTTTGCACAGATCGATCTGTCGCGGCTGCCTGCGCCCGAAGTGATCGAGCCGCTGGATTACGAGGCGCTGCTGGCCGAGATGAAAGCCTTTGTCGCCGAGCGCGACCCGGATTTGGGCGCGGTGCTGGAGCTGGAAAGCGAACCCGCCGTCAAGGTGCTGCAGGCCGCAGCCTATTTCCGCATGCTTGACCGCGCGCGGGTGAATGACGCAGCCCGTGCGGTTCTGTTGCCCCACGCAACCGGGACGGACCTCGACAATCTGGCAGCGCTGTTGGGCGTGGCGCGGCTGGTGGTCACACCGGGCGATCTGGACGCCGCACCCCCGGTCGCGCCGATCATGGAAAGCGACGCGCGGTTCCGCGCCCGCGCTCAACTTTCGCTGCAAGCCTATAGCAGCGGCGGCCCTGCCGGGGCTTACCGTTACTGGGCGATGACCGCGAGCGCGGATGTGCTGGACGCGGTGGTCGACAGCCCCAACCCCGGCGAAGTGCGCGTGGTGGTGCTGAAAGACCCGTCGAGCGCAATGGATGATGCTGGACTCGTGCAGACCGTGACCGATGTGGTCACGCACGAGGATATCCGCATCCTGTGCGACAACGTCTATGTCCAGATGCCCACCTTCCTGCCGGTGACGGTGGAGGCCCATCTTGATATCCTCGACGGCCCCGATCCGGCCCCGGTCATCGCTGCGGCCGAAGCCGCGCTCGACGCCTATCTGACGCAGACCTATCGGCTGGGCGGCAGCGTCACGCGCTCGGGCCTGATGGCCGCGCTGCACCAAGAGGGTGTGCGTGAAGTGTCGCTGATCGCGCCCGCCGCGAGTGTGAATGCCGCCGACGACGAAGTGCCGCAGGTCACCCAGATCACCATCACGGAGGCAGTGTGATGGCCGATATCCTGCCTCCATGGCGCGGTGCAGCCGAGACCACGCTTCTGGCCGCAACACAGGCCCGAGCGTTGCCCGTGCCGGTCGACGCTCTCTGGGACCCCGCGCGCATCCCCGCGCCGCTTCTGGCGTGGCTCGCCTGGTCATTGGCGGTCGAAGACTGGGACGCGAACTGGCCAGAGTGGCGCAAGCGCGCGGTGGTCGCCGAGGCGATTGCGATCCACCGGCTGCGCGGCACCGTGGCAGCGCTGCGCCGCGTGCTTCAGGTGACGGGGTTCGGCACCGCCAAGATCATCGAGCGCTACGGCGAGAAGGCCCGCGACGGCAGCTTCGACCGCGACGGCACCACCACGCGCGCGCCTGCTGACCATTGGGCGGAATATCGCGTCATTCTGGACCGTCCCGTGTCGTTGGCGCAGGCCGAGCAGGTGCGCGCGCTCCTCAAGCGTGCGGCCCCGGCGCGCTGCCACCTGAAACTTCTGGATTTCACCGAAGCCCCGATCCTGCGCGACGGATCGGTTCAGCGAGACGGAACCTATACCCGAGGAGGTGCCTGAGATGGCCAATCTAGACGATAGCGGCGACCAGTTCCCCGATGTCTACCAGTTCGAAGAGACCGATCCGCTCTTGTCTGGCCCGCCGAACGAGGCCACCGGCGCCGGGCTAGACAACATCCCGCATCTGCAACTGGCGCGCCGCACCCGCTGGCTGAAAAGCCGGGTCGATCAGCTTCTCACCAGCGTGGTTGCCGGCACCACCAGCGTAGCCGGCATGTTGCGCCTTAATGACAGCCTGACCAGTGACAGCGTGACAGAGGCCGCGACGCCCAACGCCATCCGCCGCGTGCAGATCAACGCCAATGGCCGCGTGCCGACCGCGCGTCAGGTCACGGCGGGCGGTATTGCAACGGGGGGCGGGGCGCTTGACCAGGACCGCGTTATCACGGTGCCGAAAGCCAGCGACCAGCAGGCCCGCGACGGCGTGGCCGATGACGTGGCGCTGACCCCCAAGACAGGCCGCGCGCTTGTTGAAGAACAACTGGGCGGGCAAGACGCCACTGGCCTTGTGCCCTCGGGCGCGCTGATGGATTTCGCGATGGCGCAGGCCCCCGCAGGCTGGTTGGTCTGCGACGGGTCCGAGGTCAGTCGATCCGAATTCGCGGCGCTCTTTACCGCCCTGGGAACGGTCTGGGGCGCGGGCAATGGCACCACAACCTTCAACCTGCCTGACCTGCGCGGCGAGTTCCGGCGCGGGGCCGATTTGGGCCGGGGTGTGGACGCCGGGCGCGCCTTCGGGTCGGCGCAGGCGCATGCGTTCAAGAGCCACGATCACGACGCCAGCAGCGCGAACGCCGGGAACCATACCCATGACGGGCATGCGCAAAGCGCGGGCGCGCACAATCACCAGAGCGGCCTTCCAGATGATCAGCCCGGTTTCTTCGGGTTGAGCGATGCGAACAATCCGCCGACCCTCGAAGTATCGAACACCAGCAATGACCTCCAGTCGGAGGGACCTCTCACGTCAACCGATGGCACGCACACCCACATTTTGTCTGTCTACGGCGCGGGCGCGCATAGCCACGACGTGACTGTCAGCCCGCGCGGCGGCGCTGAGACCCGCCCGCGCAACGTCTCTGTCCTGACCTGCATCAAGATCTGATCTGAAAGGAGATCCCCGAAATGCCTGAGCAGTTCCTTCACGGCGTCGAAGTTGTCGAGATCGACAATGGCTTGCGCCCCATCCAGACCGTCAAGTCGTCGATCATCGGCTTTGTGGGCACCGCCCCCGATGCCGATGCCGCGATCTTCCCTGAAAACCAGCCCGTTCTGGTGACCGGCCCGCGCATGGCGGAAAACCTCGGGGCCACCGGCACGCTGCGCGACGCCTATCTTGCGGCCTATGCGCAAGGGGTCTCGGTTGCCATCGTGGTGCGCGTGCCGAAATCCGAAGACGCAGCCGAGACCAAGGCCAACGTGCTGGGCGACGCGACCGCCTATTCGGGCGTCTACGCGCTTCTTGCCGCTGCCAGCGTCACGGGCCAGACCCCGCGCATTCTGGCCGCACCGGGCTGGACCAGCGGCGATCCGGGCGATGGCGTCAACCCGGTGGTCAGCGCGCTTCTGACCGTCGCGGCAAAATTGCGCGCTGTGGTCATCAAGGACGGCCCCAACACCACCGAGGCCGATGCGATTACCGATGCGGGCCTTTATGGTGACGGGCGGCTCTACATCGTGGACCCCGCCGTGCGGGCCTTCGACACCACCGCGCAAGCTGCGATCACGAAACCCGCCTCGGCCTATGTCGCAGGGCTTTTGTCCAAGCGCGACCAGGAGCGCGGCTTCTGGTGGTCGCCGTCCAACCAAGAAGTGCGCGGCATCACCGGCACGGCGCGCCCTATCGGCTTTGCCATGTCCGAGGCCGAGACCGAGAGCAACCGCCTGAACGAGGCCAAGGTCGCCACCATCGTGCGCCGCAACGGGTTCCGCCTGTGGGGCAACCGGTCGGCATCGTCCGACGCGCTCTGGGCGTTCCTGTCCGTGCGCCGCACGGCCGATATGATCTACGAGAGCGTGGAAGAGGCGCATCTGTGGGCCATGGACCGGCCCATGTCGGCCCAGCTGCTGCTGGATATCCGCGACAGCGTGCAGGCGTATCTGGATACGCTGGTCACGCGCGGCGCGATCCTTGGTGGCACGGTCTGGCTGGACCCCGAACTGAACACCGAGGCCACGCTGAAAGCGGGGCAGCTGTTCCTTGATTTCGATATCGAGCCGCCCGCGCCGCTTGAGCGCCTGACCTTCCGCGCGCACCGCAACGGTTCCTATTACGAGGAACTGGTCGCGCAAGTCGTATCCGCCTGAGGAGAGAGACCATGAGCTACCCGAAGCAAATCCGCAACTTCAACGCCTTCGTCGACGGGATCAGCTATTTCGGTCGCGCGACCGAAGGCAAGCTGCCCGACCTGAAAGTCATGACCGCCGCCTTCCGGGGCGCGGGCATGGATGGCCCTGTGGGCGTCGATATGGGGCTGGAGGCCATGAAGGCCGAACTGACCTTCGCCGAATACGACCCGGCGCTGGCCAAGCTGATCGGGCGGGTCAACCGCTTCGTTCTGCGCCCTGTCCACAAGGGCGAGGACGGCGCGCCCGCCGATACGATGATCTATTCCGTGGGCGGGCTGATCACCATGCACGAGCCGGGCGCGTTCAAACCCGGCAGTGAAAGCCTGCTGAAAGTGACGATCGATCTGCGCACCTACCGCTACGAGCACAATGGCGAGGTGATCTGGGACATCGATCTGGAAGCGGGCAAGCGCGTGATCGGGGGTGTCGACCAGCTGGCCGACCACCGCCGCGCAATGGGCCTTTAAGGGAGGGTTGAACGATGGCTAAAATGAACACCATCCAGCTGGCCGATCCGCTCAAGACCGACAGCGGCAAGCCGATCACCGAGCTTGAGATCATGAAGCCCACGTCAGGCGCGTTGCGGGGTCTGCAACTGGCCATGTTACAGGCGCAGGACGTCAACCAGCTGGCCAAGCTCTTGCCGCGCATCACCCGCCCCGCACTGACCAGCGATCAGGTCTGGGAACTGGACCCGGCCGATCTGGCGGCAATTGCCAACCGGGTGTCGCTTTTTTTCATGACGCGGGACCAGCTGGCGATGATCCAGATCGAGCATCAGCCGGGCTGATCCTGCCTGACCGCATAGAGGAGGCGATGGCCGACATCGCCTTCATCTTCCACTGGCCCCTGTCCGAGATGGACGCAATGTCCCTTGAGGAGTTGTCCGACTGGTGGCGACTGGCCGCCGACCGCTGGAAAACCGCCAACACGCCAGCCAAATAAGGCACCCGCATGAGCGACCTGAACATCGCCCTTATTCTGAAGTTCGTCGATCAGGCCACCGCGCCTGCGCGTGCGGCCATGCAGAATATCCAAGGGGCGGCGGA
>NZ_UIHC01000086.1 GCF_900499075.1 Roseinatronobacter ekhonensis
CCCTATGTTTTCAATGGCTTGGCCAGGTGGAAAATATATCTGCGTTCCGACCGATGTCAGAGTTATCCACAGAGTTATCCACAGGCTTCCTCTTCTTCTATCTTCTATTCTTCTATTTCAGGGCAAAAAAACTGTTGTGCGGCAATGGCTTAAGTATGGTTACGGGGACTAATCGCGGCACTACGGGGACTAATCGCGGGTGAAAAGGGACTAATCGCGGGTGAAAAGGGACTAATCGCGGGTGAGGTGACTTGCTTGTGAGCCGCGTCCCTTTTAGCGTCCCTGTATGGCCAAGCTAACCACCCTCGACGCCGTGCGGATGAACCGCGCCGATCCGGATGCAATCGTTGCGGCTGGTGAGCTGGTGGACTTGCGCTTCGTGTCCGGAAACACCTTGAGCCTGCGCGCCGCCAAGCTGTTTTGCCTGTTGATTCAAGAGGCCGGAATTGCCGTTGCCGACCAGGTGCAACACAGGATCCCCTACAGCGTGCTCAATGAGACTTTCCACAAGAGCCGCGATGAACTGGTCGAGGCCGTGATGGAACTGCACAGCACCGTTGTAAGCGTCAAGCTGGTGAGCCGCCAGGGGCGCCCATATACCAAATCGGGGCCAATCCTGAGCGATGTCGAACGGGAACCCGACAGCCTCGACGATGCCGAAATTCGGTTTGAGTTTTCGCCCGCCCTGCGCCGGGTCATCGCCGACAGCACGCATTGGGCCGCTGTGTCGCGCCGTGCTGTGCTGAGCTTTGAGAGCCGGTATAGCCTGCGCCTGTATCTGTTCCTGAGCCTGCGCGCCAACCTGCGCAAGGTGTCTGAGGATATCGCCCTAGATGACCTGCGCGCGCTGTTGGGCGTGCCGATCAATGCCTTGCCCAGATGGCAGGATGTAAAGCGCCGCGCCCTCGATATAGCCATTGCCGAAATAAACCACCTTGCCGGGTTTTGTGCCGCATATGAGCCAATCAAGCGGGGCCGCCGGATTGTGGGTGTCAGGCTGGCGTGGGGTTTGAAAGCCCCCGCCGACCTGGCCAAGGCGCAACGTGAATTAGACCGCCCGCGCGTTGGCCGCACCGCCCGCCGCGCCGGACTGGTGGAGACTATCGCAGATGAGCGCTACAGGCTGGCCGAGAGCTTGGCCAACGCGCCCGGTCTAGTGTGGACCACTGAGCCGGGCCAGATAGGCCGCACTGAGCCGGGCCAGAAACCACCTAAGCCAATGGGCGAACCGTGATGCCCAAGCTATCGCCGCGCGATGCCGTGAGACTGTATCAGGTGAGCCGTGCCACGCTTACAAAAGCCTTGTCAGATGGAAAGATAAGCGCCGAGAAAAACGACGCCGGGCATTGGCAAATTGACCCCGCCGAACTTGCGCGGGTGTATGCGCCCAGAGCGCCACAGAAGGCCGTGAGCCGTGCTAGTCCGGATCAAGTGAGCCGAGATGAACCGGGCCAGCGAGCCGGGCTAGATGCCGCTGATTTGGCCGCCCGCCTTGCCCGTGCTGAGGCCGCCCTTGATGCCGAGCGCGCAAAGGTGGACCTGCTACAGCGAAACCTCGATGACCTGCGCCGGATGTTGCCCCCACCCGATGCCAAGCCCCGGCGCTGGTGGCCGTGGTGATGCCGCTCGCGTAGTGACTTGAGATAAATCGGTGTTGGTGCCTACCTTAGGCACCATTTAATCCGCGTTTTAGCCTTATAAATATGGTATATTTGATAGGTGCTCAGAACTGTATCCCCCTAAATATACCCCTAAGGCGCGCCGATGCCCCCCCTTTTAGGGTGTCCATAAATTGCCGGATGCCTCGAGGTGACTGGCCTAGACACTTGGCTGCCCCCGTGCATAATGCCAAGTCGAAGCGTTGGTGGCCGCGCTTTAACACTGGCCAGCATTACTGATCTTAGGTTGGAAACTGAAAGGGCGCACGTTGAAGGCAATATCACTCACCCTCAGTGCTACTGCTGTTTGGGCTTTGGCTGCATGCACGCCCAATGCAATGCTTATGACAAATCCAGGTGCAGCGCTTGATTTGATGGCAGGTTCAGGTTCCGTGACCAGAAGCCCTAGTGGGAAAACTACTTTTCGATTTGCGATTCTGGCCAATGCTTTTGATGGCCTTGTTGATGATCCTTCGCAACAACGTGAGCAAGACAGGCAAGCGCTCGGGCAATGGGTCGGTCAACAAGGGATTTGTCCATCAGGCTACACTGTGAACCCACCAACAAGCACAGAGGGTAACATGGGGCCTATTTTGCTTTATGAGGGCCAATGCAGTTAAGTGCTAGTTCATCCCCTCACCCGGCATGTCGCGGGTGCTGTTTACGCTTCACTGCGTGTAAAAATGCTCCTCAATTTTGTAAATTTAACATAATAGACATTATCGGATGTTAGCGCTAACATTTGGCGGGTGTGCTTGGGCAACTCGCCCAAGGGGATATTGACGGATGCCCCTGCGCGCGGGGGTGCGAGGGTCTGTGTGTGCCAAGTTGACACTCACCAACCCGGATGCCCCTGCGCGCGATATTTCCTTTGTCGCAAGTTGAGACAAACCAGATTCGATTACCCACTGCCCAAACGGATGCCCCTGCGCGCGGGGGTGCGAGTCGCAAGTTGTTACTCACCAGCCACTGCCCAAACGGATGCCCCTGCGCGCGGGGGTGCGAGACCCCCTCTTCCAAGTTGGAAGAGCGCAACCATCGGATGCCCCTGCGCGCGGGGGTGCGAGGGGCAGGCTTCCCTTCATTGTGGGAAGCGGCGGGTGCGCCTTACCAGTTGCCGATGACCAAATCGAACGCGCCGGGGGGCTTGCCGTGCAATGGCGCGGCGTTTGGTGCCGCCCGTGGCCGCCCGTGTGTCCTGTCCAGTATCGCACAGGCCGCCGATACCCGCGCCGACTCGCTGGTGCCGTTCTGCGCGATGTCTGCCAGTGCCGCGATAGCGACAGCCACCTGCCCTTCCAGCAATCCCGACAGCGCCGCCCGCATAGCCGCCGTGTCTGCGTTCTGGGATCCAGCCGGACGCCCAGCGCCTGGACGTTTGCCGCCGTGTTTCATGGATTGATTCCTTTCGATTGTTTTTCAAGATTTCCTAGTGGGGAAAAATGCCCGCCCCGCCCCCTGACAGGCCGCTGTGGGTGCCTTGCCGCATCCTCGCGGATGTCCGGGCAGTGAAACCACGTTGGGGCGCTGTGCGGGCGCTGTGCGGGCGCTGTGGGTGCCTTGCCACATCCTCGTGGATGAAACCACGTTGGGGCGCTGTGTGGCGCTCCCCCAACGTGGGTGGCCAGCGGGTGCCCGTGGGTGTCCAGTAATTGCTGAATCGTGCCGTTAATTACTGAGCCACCCAGTGGGCGTGGCCGACGCGGTGAGGCAGTGAGGCAGGTGAGGCATTTTCCATAACATTTCCCACACGCATACGTTCCTATATATATCATACACTTAGCCATTTTTCTAAGTTGTGTGGGGAAATGCCTCACCTGCCTCACTGCCTCACTGTGCCTCACTGTGCCTCACCCGGAACATAGCGTGCCGCCCCCTTCATCTGGCCTGTGGTCACGCGCCCATCACGCACCCATCCCAGCGCCACCAATTCCTGCGCAACACGCTTGCTGAGTTGGGGCGTCATATCGACTGGCAAGACGTGCAGTTCGTGCAGCACCTCTTTGGTCGTCACCTCGGCCCGCCCCTCGACGACACGCGCTATATCAGCACGCCACGGGTCATCGGGCCTGCGCTCGGCCACCTCCGCCTGCGCCTGGTCGGCTTCCTCACCTTCCAACCACCAGCGTTCGCCAGCCCGATAGAGATGCACCGCCTCGGCCCATAGCTGCCCACGGTCACGCGCGATTGCGTCAACGTCGATGCTGCCAACCCTCACTGGCCAGAACCGCCGCCCGCCTGTCTCGTCACGCTGCCAATCGTCTTTGTTCGTGCTGCCAGCGAAGATGCACCGCCTCGGCTCGTACACATCTTCACGACCATACGCAGGGCGGTAGCTCTCGACTTGGCGCGATATGAACGCCTTGATTGCATCCATCTCCTTGCGCATAGCCTCAAGTTCGGCCACCTCGATAATCCACTTGCCGCGCAGGTAGGATGACGCATCCTTTGTGCCCATCTGAGGGAGTGCATCAGAGAACCAGTCCTCGCCCGCCAGTGCCGCCAAGGCCGACGACTTGCGCCGTCCCTGCGCCCCTTCCAGCACAATCATACAGTCGGCCTTGACTCCGGGCTTGAACCCCCGCGCCACCGCAGAGATGCACCAGCGACGGCCAACCTCAGAGACGTAGGCGCTCGGCTCAGCGCCACAGTATGTCGTCAGCCACGACGACAGCCGGGGCGCGCCATCCCATTGCAGGCCGTCCAGGTAGTCACGCAACGGATCGAACGCTTGATGCCTGCAAACCTTGCGCACCGCAGCTCGCACGATCTCCATTGATGCTTTGGGGAAGCCGTTATTGTTGAACCACGCCTGCGCTGCCGTGTAATCGTCGTCCTCAAGTGGACGCGGATAGACGCCCCCGCCCTGCCCCGGCACGGCACGCAACAGGACGCGCCGGACCGTAAATTCGTTGAAGGCCAGAACACCCTGCCAGTCGTCGTGTTGCAACAGCAGGGCGATTGCGTTGTGCGCGTTCCAGATAGGACGGTCTTTGTCGTCGCGGATCAGGCTCAGGCTATTATGGCGGAACGTGTTGCGCGGCCCTGCGCCAAGCCGTGCCAGCGCGTCACCACCCGGCCCTCGCGGCTCAGTCATTCCCTTGGTCATTCCGGATTTGATCGTTGCGGCGGCCTCTGAGGCACTTTGCCCAATGTCCGCCGCCGCCTCAGTTAATCGCTCGATTATCAGGCTCTCGGAAAGATGCCCGTCCGGCACCAACTGGCCTAGCTTGAGCGCCGCTATATTCAGCGCAGCGTTCCGTGTGCCCGGCGGTGCCGCCAACAGAGTTGCGATTTGACCTTGCAAGGCTTTTTCACCATACGCCGGGGAAGGCGGTGCAGGTGGCACGTTGGCAGGCCGTGCAGGCCGCTGTGCGGGCGCTTCTACACGCGGCACCTGAAACACATCTTCGATGATTGAGCGCGGATCAAACCGCCGCGTCCAGTCAGCCCAAACAATCCGCGCCTTGTGTTCTTTACCCTCGGGAAGAGAACCGGGCAGGCGTGTGATACGCGTGATGGTGCCCGCGTTGGGGTCGCACATCTCGCCAGCAATGGCGCTACGCTGAATTGTATCGACTACCTCCCGGTCGCGCTCGATCCCGTTGAACAGGTAAATCCACTGGCGCGATCCGGGCTTTGTCTCGATGATCGCCGTAGGCTCAACAGGTGGCGCTTTCATAAGGACACCGTTTTTCGTCTCGCCTATGTCATCCAGCACAACGCCGATTGCGCCGGTCCAGTGCTCTTTATCGCGCCGGAATACGGGCCCCGTATTCTCAAACAGAGCGCAGCTGAAATGCGTGTCGGCACTACGTAGCGCCCGAAGCGGCCACGGCCTGGCCAGTTGATCGAACAATCCAACGGCTAAGCTTTCGGTATCCGACGCCGCGTATAGATCGCGGTTGAACACGTTTTCAAGAAAGCCTAGCGCATCGAATTCGCGCGGCGCTGGCATAGACACCTTGGCGGGTGTTTCAAATGAACCATCCATCATCCAAGCCACCGCTGCGCGTTGAGAACATTCGCTAAACGTCCGGCGTGCCAGTTCGCCGTGACCCTCGTGGCCCCGAACGGAATCACGCGCAGGAGTGTGTAATGGTCATCAACCACCAGTCCGACCCGCCAGTCGCCACCGCGCTTGTCAGTGACGATCCAGCGCCCTTTCATCACGATAGGCTGTGTGGTTAGCGGCATTGTCCCCGCATCAGGCGGCGCAGGCATAGTCACGGCTTGAGCCGCGGGCATTGTCTGAAAAGTCATTATCAAACCCCCCGCTTGAGGGTTTTGGCGATGACCGCCAAGTCAGCTTCGCGGACGTGCCAGCGCTTGCCGACGCGCTCAGCAGGCACTTGGCCAGCCACAACAGCCCCCCAAAGGCGTTGATATGTCGTGGCGAGTCCGTGTGCTGCCAACGCGCGGGGCGCGTCTGTGAGTGGTATCGTATCTTGCATCGGTTTGGCCTCTCGTGCCTAAACCGTCTTGCAAAGGGTGCCACTATTGCCTATTAGTATCTTACACACAGCGGCACGTCTTTGCAGGACGTTGTTAAAATTAGGCCCGTGCTTTTGGTTCAACAGAGCGCGGGCCGCTCTATGTCTAGCGTAGCGATGCCGGACGGGCACAAGATGCAGACTTTATATATGATTGGCAATACCCCCCAGCTTATAGGCCCTTGATAATAAAGGGTAATAACGGGTAACAAGAGCCCCATTACCCCCCATTGCCCCGGTAACAAGAACCCCCCCGCCCTATGTTTTCAATGGCTTGGCCAGGTGGAAAATATATCTGCGTTCCGACCGATGTCAGAGTTATCCACAGAGTTATCCACAGGCTTCCTCTTCTTCTATCTTCTATTCTTCTATTTCAGGGCAAA
>NZ_UIHC01000052.1 GCF_900499075.1 Roseinatronobacter ekhonensis
GCGCTCGACAAACGCACCCCAGACGCGGCATACTTCGAGCAAGCAGAGATACGAAAAGCGGCATGAACATAAATCTGATGCATCTTAGACAAGCCGCAAACCTGTCCTAAAAAGCAGGACCACTTCATACAATCTGTTTCATCTCAGCAGTCATCATGCTTCTGCAGCTTTACCCGTTTGAATGGGCAGGGTCATGTCCGCTGGGAAAGGTACTGTGCGCTGAGCGCCTATGTTCAGTGTCTGGAGACTGGCATATCGCTTGGGAAGTGCCGTCAAACGGCATGCTGAACTTCATAACCGTAGATTCCTGGGCATCTTTCCTGACTATCTATCCCAGCTATTTCTTCGCGGCATTCTTGATGCCCCTTATCTATGGTTCTTGGCGACTGACAGTGTACCACTTTCTGGTCGGACCGCGATTGGCCATGTTGCTGACAAGCAACCCAAACGAAGTGGCCGCAATCTGGTGTCTGCTTTCAATCGGAATTCTGCTTCTGGTCATCAAGACACCGATAAGACAGATCATGTTTGTGAAGACTTGGTGGTTATGGCCAAATGAAAATAGGTGAGTGCGATGCCAATTGTCATTGCGGCCCTCGACAGCGGCGAAGAAACATTCAGTGTCGGCAGCTTTGAATAAATGGTTGGGCCGCAGCGACTTGCCGCCATTGGCGGTTCTGCGGATGGACACCGCGTTGCGGGTTCAGACGCAAAATATCGCCGCCCACTAGAAGGGAAGTCTCGATGAACGCTCTCCAGATCGGCACGCTACTGATCGTCTTCGCCGGGGCGTTTGGAGCCATCAATCACATCGTTTTTCGACTGCCACCGGCCATAGGCATCCTGATCGTTGCGTTTGTCGCATCCCTCTGCGTTCTCGGTCTGGACGCATTCCGGCCCGATATGGGCGTTGCCGAGGAGATGCGACGGTTCGTGGCCGACGCCGAGTTTTCCCGGACCCTACTCGAAGGAATGCTGGGCCTACTGCTGTTCGCAGGCGCCCTGCATGTCCGCGTCGAGGATCTGCGCGAACAGGCATGGACGATCGCGGCCATGGCGACGCTGGGGGTGGCGCTTTCGGTCACAATCGTCGGATTAGGCTTCCATTGGGTCACCGGCATACCTTTGCTGGTCGCACTGGTCTTCGGCGCGCTGATCTCTCCAACCGATCCGGTGGCCGTGCTGGGCGTCATGAGCCAAGCCAAACTGCCGAAGTCGCTTGAGGCCAAAATCATCGGGGAGTCGCTGTTCAACGACGGCGTCGGCTACGTGGTATTTCTGGTGCTGGTCGGTCTGGCCTTTCAACCGGTCGGCGGACATGCGACCGCCGATCCAATCGGCATCATCCTGTTTTTCATGAAGGAAGTTGGCGGCGGCGCGCTGCTCGGTGGCGTCCTTGGATTTCTGGTCTATCGTGTGATGCGCCGGATCGACGACTATCCCCTGGAGATCCTGCTTTCGCTCGGGCTGGCCCTGGGGGGTTACCAGCTTGCCGTGGCGCTTGATGTTTCAGGTCCGATCATGGCCGTGGTGGCCGGGCTGTTCATCGGAGATATCGGCATCAAACATGGCATGTCGGACCAGACCCAGACATACCTCAACGGGTTCTGGACCGTCATCGACGAGATTCTCAATGCCGTTCTGTTTCTTCTCATCGGCGTCGAAGTCTTCGTCGTCACGCTGAACGTGGATACGATCACGGCTGGGGTTGCAGCGATTGGCCTGTCTCTGATCGGACGCCTTGTCGCTGTTGGGCTGCCGGTCACATTGATCAATCCGTTTCGAGAATATTCGCGTGGGGTGGTTCCGATCATGACGTGGGGCGGGCTCAAGGGGGGCATCTCGGTTGCTCTCGCGCTCAGCTTGCCAGACTACGAGTGGAAGCCCCTGATCCTCACCGCCACGTTCATTGTCGTCGTCTTCTCGATCATCGTGCAAGGCCTCACCATCGCGCCTCTGGCCAGGAGGCTGCAGAGGGAAGCGGATCCACACTAGACTTCTACTGTCAGCCACAGGTTCGTTGAGTCGCCTTCAAAACGCCTCCGAAACTTTAAGCAGCGATTTCCACCCTAATTGTATCCCGGAGACGCATGATCGTCATCGCTGATCGCCTGCCCACGCTCCCGGCCGAAAGCATAGTTCCAGTGGTCGATCCATCCGAGCCGTGCCGACTCCAGGGAATCCAACAGGATTAGCAAAAACCCGAGACTGGCGGGCAGTCGGTCCCATATCCTTGAAATGAATTTGAAGTTGCCGCGCATCATTTTTCGCACCCTGAAAAGGATATTGTCATCGGCTCAGTTCACCTTATCTCGCACACGACATGTCAACTTCGAACGCGTTGATCAGAAGATCCGTGAGGCCTCAAATGCACTCCGGCTACCCGTCTTTTTCGTCGGATTTGGTGACACGGGTCTTGCCGGCGGGGCGTTCGTTGGCCCGCTTCAGTTCATCCTGCGTGCCGATGTCACGCGGCAAACGCCCACCTGAACGCCCTGCTTGAGATATGGTGCCTTTGGCACCAAGGCCGTGGTCGGCGTCGTCGGATTTTGGGGTTTTATCGCTGGACATAGCTTTGTCTCCAATTGTTTGGTTACGAGAATGTCTGCACTTAACGAAGGCCGAAAAATCCCAGGATGACCAAGACAATGACCACGAGGCCGACGATGTATACGATCCGGTTCATTGTATTCCTATCTGTTCTGAGAATGACCACTGCCCACCTACATCGCTGAGCTTGGCACATCGGAACTCCTGCCATATTGACATCAGTCAGTGCGCCAGCAGTTTCTTGCGCTCTTCAAATTCCTGAGTGTCGATTTCACCCTTTGCGTAGCGCTCCTTGAGCAACATCAGCGCCCGATCATGTGCCGGCTGGCCACTGCCGGCCACGCCAAACAGCCGCAGGACGTAGATTGCACCAACGACGATCCCGACCAGGATCAGGATCATGAAGATCGGACCAAGTACCATTCCGAACCCTCCCCATTGATCACCACCCCACATCATATCATGCCCGTGATAGAAGGGTGCATCCCGGTTGGCCATTTCATCGGCTTGCGCCAGGGCCATGTTGGCCGTCAGGGCCGCTGTAGTGGCCAAGGTCGCCGAACATGCTGCAATCCCGTGTCTCATCCGACATCTCCTTGAATGTGGCGGCAAAGGCCGCTCTGCCATCATAAAATCGGAAATGAGCGGAACGCACACTGATCTGCATCACCCTGTGCGCTGCAATCAAGGATACCATGGCGACGAGGTAAAGAACTTCGAAGCGTGGCCTTGTGCCCGATGCGGCAGCCCGGACACGCGCCTCGGCAGGGGCCGGACCATGCGGTCGATAATTTCGACGGAAAGGATGCCGCAATGAACTACACGATCAACCGCACCTTCGAGGGGGTATCCTTCGAAGACATTGATGCCCGAACACGCACGGCGCTGGCCGACAACGGCTTCGGCGTGCTGACCGAGATCGATGTCAAGGCGACGATGAAGAAGAAGCTTGATGTCGAGATGCCAGCTTATCGAATCTTGGGTGCCTGCAACCCGAAGATGGCGTATCAGGCGATCGGGATCGAGCCGCGGGTTGGTGCGATGCTACCCTGCAACGTGATCCTGCGCGAGGTCGATGGCGGAGTCGAGGTCAGCGCAATCGACCCGGTGGCCTCGATGCAGGCGATAGAAAACGCTGAACTGACGGCCGTCGCGGGCGAGGTCCGCGACCTTCTGGCAAAGGCCGTCGAGGCGATCTGATATGAAGCTGCGCGCCGCCATCCTCGCGGCGCTTGCGATCGTCGGGATCGCCCTGCTCGGCGTGTGGCAGTTCGCACCATCGGTGTTCACCGAAGCACGCGAGCTCATGGACGGCGAGCATCTCGAAATGCTGGTGGTGCGCGCGGGCCTCTGGGGGCCGGTTCTGATCGTCACGCTCATGACCGTAGCTGTCGTGGCGAGCCCGATCCCGAGCGCGCCGATCGCGCTGGCCGCCGGAGCGGCTTATGGACATCTCTGGGGTACGGCACAGGTCGCGATAGGCGCAGAACTCGGGGCGCTGATCGCATTTGGCCTCGCGCGAGTTCTGGGGCACGATGTCTTGCGACGGGTGTTTGGTGATCGGGTCGATGCCGGTCTGCTCGGCTCGCAAACTGCGTTGACGGCGATGGTCTTTGCCAGCCGTCTGATGCCGTTCGTGTCATTCGACATGATCAGCTATGCAGCCGGGCTCAGCCGCCTGCATGCCTGGCGCTTCGCGCTCGCGACATTGGCCGGGATTGTTCCGGCAAGCTTCCTGCTCGCCCATTTCGGCGGCGAAGCAGTCAGCGGCGACCTCGGGCGGGCGACATGGGCGGTGCTTGGCCTCGGCCTGGTCACCGGATTGCCGCTCCTCTGGATCGCGACCCGACGCAAAACAGAAAAGGAACTCTGATGGCGCAGAGCTACAAGAAAAACAGCATCACCTTACCCGGCGCAGTGGCCATGGGCACCGGCGTCATGATCGGCGCGGGCATTTTCGCGTTGACCGGACAGATCGCGGAACTTGCCGGGCCGCTCTTCCCGCTGTCTTTTGTCGTCGGTGCAATCGTGACCGCGTTCAGTGCCTATTCCTATATCAAGATGTCAAACGCCTATCCGTCGGCGGGCGGTATCGCGATGATCCTGGAGAAAGCCTACGGGCCGACGACAGTGGCGGCAGGAGCCTCGCTCCTTATGGCGCTGTCGATGGTCATCAACGAAAGTCTCGTCGCGCGCACCTTCGGAACCTATACGCTGCGGGCGTTCGGCGGCGATGCCGACAGCATTCTGGTTCCGGTTCTCGGCGTCGGGCTGATCGTCTTCGCCTATCTCGTGAATGCCTCGGGCACCCGCTCGGTCGGGCTTTTGTCCATCGTCATGGCCGTGCTGAAGGTCGGCGGCATCGCGCTGTTCGGCGTTTCCGCGCTTTGGGCCAGTGGTCTGTCGTTCGAGGCGACGGGCGGGGACGCCGGTGCCACCGGCTTCGTGGCATCGGTTGCGCTGTCAATTCTCGCTTTCAAGGGCTTCACGACGATCACGAACAGCGGCGCAGAGGTCACCAACCCGCACCGTAACGTCGGCCGGGCTATAATCCTGTCCATTGCGATCTGCGTGGTCGTCTATCTGCTTGTCGCCTTCGCGGTCGGCTCCAGCCTGCCGCTCGACCGCATCGTGGCGGCCAAGGACTACGCGCTTGCCGAAGCAGCCCAGCCCGCCCTCGGTCAGACCGGCTTCTACCTGACGGTGGCGCTTGCGCTGGTCGCCACGGCTTCCGGGCTGATCGCCAGCGTATTCGCGGTTTCGCGCATGCTCGCGATGCTGACCGACATGAAGATGATCCCCCACAGCCATTTCGGGATGCCCGGCACGATCAAGGACCATACGCTCGTCTACACTGTCGTGATCGCAGGCTTCCTGACGGTCTTCTTCGACCTCAGCCGGATCGCTTCGCTTGGGGCTTTCTTCTATTTGGTGATGGACATGATAATCCACTTCGGCGTGTTCCGGCATCTGCGCGAGGAGATCGGCGCACGTGGCTGGGTGTTGCTGACGGCGATATCCCTCGATGCCGTAGTGCTGGCCGCCTTCGCCACGATGAAGTGGCAAACCGACCCGCTGATCGTCGTGATCGGCCTCATCGGCATGGCGCTGGTGTTCCTGTTCGTCCGGGTTTTCCTCGCGCGCAATCCGGTCAGGGAAGGCGCTCACGATGATCATTGAGAAATAGCTTGAGCTTCCAATGACTGGAAGCCTTAGGCTGAGAAACAACTGAAAGGCTGGCACCTCATGGACCACGATCATCATCACGCGGCACCCGGCATCCCGGCCGGAGCCGAGACGGCAAAGGATCCGGTCTGCGGGATGACGGTCGCGGTCAAGCCCGACGGGCGACACGCGGCGTTTGGGGGCGAGACCTTCCATTTCTGCTCCGAGAAATGTCAGACAAAGTTCAAGGCCGACCCGTGGCACTACGCGTCGGGCCGCGCCGCAGGGGTGCAGAAGGCAGCGCCCGCAGACGTCCAGTACACCTGCCCGATGCACCCCGAGATCATCCGCGACGCGCCCGGAGCCTGCCCGCTCTGCGGCATGGCGCTGGAGCCGATGGTTCCCTCGGACGAACCCAGCGAGGAGCTGACCGACTTCACCCGGCGGATGTGGATCTCGGCGGCGGCGGCGGTGCCGCTGATTGTGCTGACCATGGGCGGGCTGGTCGGCCTGCCGGTGCGCGACTGGATCGGGCATCAGATGGCAAGCTATCTGGAATTCGTGCTCGCCACGCCAATCGTGCTTTGGGCGGCATGGCCGTTTTTCAAACGCGGCTGGGATTCCGTCGTGAACCGGTCGCCCAATATGTGGACTCTGATCAGCCTCGGCGTGTCGGCGGCCTATCTCTATTCGATTTTCGCGACGTTCCTGCCGGGCCTTTTCCCCGAACAGTATCGCATGGGCGCAGGCGTCGGCACATACTTTGAAGCGTCGGTCGTGATCGTGGCGCTGGTCTTTGTCGGCCAGGTGCTGGAACTGCGCGCTCGCGAACGCACAGGGGATGCGATCCGCGCGCTTCTGGACCTCGCGCCGAAGACCGCGCGGCGGATCCTGCCGGACGGCACGGAATACGACGCGCCGTTGGAAAATATCATGGAAGGTGACCGCCTGCGTGTGCTTCCTGGCGATGCCGTGCCGGTGGACGGCGAGGTCATCAAGGGACGCTCCTCTCTGGATGAAAGCATGCTGACCGGCGAGTCGATGCCGGTCGAAAAAGGCCCCGGCGATGCGGTAACCGGGGCCACGATCAACATGAACGGCTCTCTGGTGATTGAGGCGGGCAAGGTCGGGGCCGAGACCGTGCTGGCGCAGATCGTGGAGATGGTGTCGAACGCCCGGCGGTCCCGCGCCCCGATTCAGGGACTGGCGGACCGGGTCTCCGCCATATTCGTGCCGACCGTTGTGGGCACGGCCATCTTCGCCTTCGTCGTGTGGATGATCTTTGGGCCAGAACCTGCGCTGGTCTTTGCCATCGCTTCAGCCGTCTCGGTGCTGATCATCGCCTGCCCCTGCGCGCTCGGGCTGGCGACGCCAATCTCGATCACCACGGCGGCGGGACGCGGCGCACAGGCGGGCGTGCTGATCAAGGACGCCGAGGCACTGGAGCGTATGGCGTCTGTCGATACGCTGATCGTGGACAAGACCGGCACGCTGACCATGGGCAAGCCGAAGCTGACTGACACGGTGGCGCTGGGGGATGTGGCCGAGGCGGACCTGCTGTCTTTGGCCGCGGCACTTGAACGCGGGTCCGAGCACCCACTGGCCGAAGCGATCGTGGAGGGGGCCGAATCGGCGGGCGCCGCCCGGCAAGAGGCCACCGAGTTTGAGGCTGTCACCGGCAAGGGTGTGCACGGACAAATTGGCGGGCGCGCCGTCGCACTTGGAAACACTGCAATGATGCAGGAAATGGACCTTGATACGACCCAGGCCGAGGCTAGAGCCGACGCTCTGCGGGCTGACGGAAAGACCGCGATGTTCATCGCTGTCGATGGGGCGCTCGCGGGCATCGTGGCCGTGGCCGACCCGATCAAGGACAGCACCGCTCAGGCGATCAAGGAACTTCATGCGCAAGGGCTGCGCGTCATCATGGCGACGGGCGATAATGAACGCACGGCGCAGGCGGTCGCGGGCAAGCTCGGTATCGACGAGGTACGCGCCGGCATCCTGCCCGCGGCCAAGAAGGACCTGATCGACCAGTTGCGCCGCGACGGCCACAAGATCGCCATGGCGGGCGATGGCGTGAACGACGCCCCCGCGCTGGCCGCCGCCGATGTCGGCATCGCCATGGGCACCGGGGCCGACGTGGCGATGGAAAGCGCCGGGATCACCCTCTTGGGCGGCGACCTGATGGGCATTGTGCGGGCGCGGAAACTGGCGAGGGCGACCCTGCGCAACATCAAGCAGAATCTGTTCTTCGCCTTCGCCTACAACTCCCTTGGCGTGCCGATCGCGGCGGGGCTGCTCTACCCTATCACTGGGCTTCTGCTCTCGCCAATGATCGCGGCGGCCGCGATGAGCCTGTCCTCGGTCTCGGTGATTTCCAACGCGCTGCGGCTGCGGCGGGTCGATCTGTGAGGAACGGTTGATGGCTGAAGAACCGAACCGCTGGGAAGACGTCTACCAGAGCAAGGCTGAGGCCGAGACGAGCTGGTTCGAGGTTCGTCCGCAGGTCTCGCTCGACCTGATTGCTGCGACGGGGGCAACCAGCAATGCCGCCATCGTCGATGTTGGCGCGGGGGCGTCGCGGCTGGTGGATTGCCTGCTGGAAATGGGCTTTCACCGCATCACCGTGCTCGACCTGTCGGAGACGGCGCTGGCAAAGGCCCGTGCGCGATTGCCTGACGATGCCCCCGTTGAATGGGTTGTTTCAAACGTCCTGGATTGGCACCCGGCAGGGCGCTTCGATGTCTGGCATGACAGGGCTGCGTTCCATTTCCTGACCGACGCGGCCGATCAAGAGGCTTATCTGCAGGTCATGGACCGGGCTCTCGTCCCTGAGGGCCATGCCATCATCGGCACCTTCGCGCCGGATGGCCCGGAAAAATGCAGCGGACTGCCGGTTGCCCGTTATGACGCGGCTCATCTCGCGGAACGGCTGGGTCCGGACTATCGGCTGATCCAGTCCTTGATGCACGATCACCACACGCCTTGGGGCAGCGTGCAGCGCTTCCACTTCGGCCTGTTCAAGAAGAACTGAGGACTTGAAACTCCGGTAGAATGCACAAGCTTCTCCGGGAGTAGACGTTAATGAGAAAACAAGCGGTTCCGCAGAGATTTTCGCAGCAGAACCGATCCGACGAAGGAGATATCTTCATGCAGTCCAAGATTTCGCGCCGCGGGTTGATGCTTTGCGCTGGCGCTGCCTCAGTCGCGGCCGCGGTCCCCGCGATGGCTGAAGTCAGGCCAGCGATTCACGTCCTCAAGGACCCCAATTGCGGATGCTGCACGGCATGGGTCGAGATCCTGCAGTCTGAAGGGTTCGATGTGACTGTCGAGCCGAGCATGGGAACGCTGCTTGCCCGCTACAAGCTCGACAACGGCATCCCGCAGGAGATGATCTCTTGCCACACCGGCAGGATCGACGGCTACATGATCGAGGGTCATGTTCCGGTTGCCGACATTCGCCGTCTGCTGGATGAACGCCCTGACGCCGTCGGACTTGCGGTACCTGGGATGCCCTACGGCTCCCCTGGTATGGGGCCGGAAACCGAACGCGAATCCTACGAGGTCTTTCTAATCCGCCGCGACGGTTCGACAGAAATCTTTTCCAGCTATTCCGCTGCCTGACGGCCAAGTCTGAAACTGGCAACACATCAGAGGTCAGTGCACGCGCGGGCTTGGTCGCGCATTACAGCGTAGTCGTTAAGCATCTCGACAATGGCCGATCCATCAGGCAGCAGTGCCAATTCCTCGGCCGCCCGCGCCTGAAGCTCCCTGCTGTATTCCACGACCGGAGGACATGCCGCCAAGCCGTTCGCTTCAAAACCCGTCGTCGCGCAGCCGGTCAACCAGTTCGTCGCGATTGCGAGGACGACGAGCTGCCGCCTCCAGCATCCAACGTTGGATTTCATTGGCCTTCTCCCTCGTTTCAGTGCGTTCCGCCAGGCGACCGACGCGCTCCCCAGCGCGGCGGATCGAAAGCAGGAACAGGACGATGGTGAGGGCGATCGCAGCGTAGCTTGGCGCGGCCCTCGCCCATGGGGTGGCGGCGATCCCGCCGAGAATGCTTGCGATCACCTCTGCCCCCGTTTCCAGTCGTCAAGGCGGGCGTAGATCGTGAGTGCGATCCCACCGAGCGCCATGGCGATGAACACCCAGCGGAGTGTGTCGAGATATGGCACCAGCGGCAGAACGGTGGCCTGCGTGTCAGCCAGGACGCTCTGCGCGACCTCGACACCTGCCGAGCCCAGGGTCGCAACACCTGCCGTCCCGCCACCTTTCATGGTGCGGCTTTGCGCCAACACCTCGCGCGCGGGCGGCGCGTCCTGGGCGAATGAGGTCACTCGGATCGGAAACCGCTCACCCCACTGGCGGGTGGGTCCAAGATCGACATGGATGAAACCCGAGCGCGGATAGAAGCCGAACCCGAGGAACCCGACTGCGCGTGCCGCCGTCTCGAACACGACCGGGTCATGGTTCGACATTGCGATATCGAAGGCCGCGCCATCCATGTGCTTGGACCGCGTCGCACCGCCGACGGCGCGGTTGTGCTCGGGGCTTCGATAGGCCGATCGGATGATCAGCGGTTTGCCTAGCCGGTCCCGCAACGCCTGAAGCTTATCCAGCGCGGTTTCGTTGACCAGCAGCTTGCCGGTGCCACGACAGGCGATTTCGGCGGGCGAGAAATTGGACCAGCGCCAAGTGCCCTTGGGCACGTCGCGCCAATGATCATAAAAGGTCGTGGTCATGGTGTCCTCCAGAAACGAGTTTCCGGCCCCTCGCAGGAGCTCGGTGCGTTCGCCGCTCGGGAAGGTCCACTGGACCTTCCCGTCTGCCTGTGAGGCAGACCACGGCTCACCCCGCCATGAAGGCGGGTGCGGATGAGGTGATGAGTGGGGATGGGGTGCGGCTACGGGCTGCCGCCGAAGATCTTGAGCTTGATGGCGATGCCCGCCAGCAGCGCCAGCATGACGCTGGTGGTGATCATGCGGACGGCGGTCTGCATGGCCGTGCGGCGCACCAGCCGGATGCAGTCCACCAGGGAGCGCAGATCGCGGATGTCGAGCGCGGCCTCGTCGCCGTCGAGGCCGACATCGGCCAGCGCGCGTTTGGCGCCTTTCTCAGCGGCGCGTGCCAGCATGGCCTCGAACTCGGCGTCTGGCATGCGTACGAAACCCTGGTCGGATCGGGGTGGTGTCATGGGTCAATCCTCCCGCCGTTCAGCCAACCTTGCAGCCCCAGAAGGACGTGTGATCAGCGGCGAAGTAGCCGTCCGCGATCCGGAAATACCCCTGCAGCTCGACGGTGTCGCCTGCGGTCAGCGGCACCATGGTCTGCATCCAGATGGCGGTGGCGAGCGTGACATGGGTGGCGGAGATTTCGCCGAAGGAGCCCCGGATTTCCGTGGCTCCGTTCAGCACAAGCCGCCCACGCATGCGGGCCGTGGCGCTGGCGTTGATCTTGTAGAGCAGCGTTGCGCCAAACAGGTATGTCCCGTCCACAGGTGCTGTGAAGAGGCCGGTTCCGGCATCGAAACAATTCTGATCGTTGTAGTCGGTGTTATTCAGGCCGATCTTTGTCCAGGCTCCAACGCCCACGTAGTTGTCGTAGTTCGTGTAAGCCTTGAAGCGCGGCAGTTGCGGCTGTTCGACGATGCCGTTGGCGTTGTCGACGATCAGACCGTCGAAAAAGGTGCTGCCGTCGGCCGAAACCGCGAGGCGGAAACTGTCGGAGCCGAAGAGACCGACGAGTGCCTTTGTCACAAAACCGCTCTGCAGGGTCAGGCCGAGATCGTCGCCCGCCGCTTCCTTGTTCATGGTGTAGAAAAGATCGCCGTTGCCTCCCTCGGCCACGGTCTTGGCGGTCCAGAGCGCCGCGTTCAACTTGGCAGAGAACGGGTTGGCGGCATCTGCTGTCGTGCCGAGTCCGAGCAGCCCAAGGTTCTGCAGATCTGTCGGCGTGGTGCCAATCCAACCCGCGCCATCGTAGACCAGCAGCAGCCCCTCGTTCTCAACCCATGCACGCCAGCCCGCCCGGGGCGGGAGGCGCAGCCAGGTCCCATCCGTGAACAGCGCCACGTTCGCGTCCCACCCCGTCCAGTCACCGATGCCGCCGCTCGCCACGATATGGCGGTCGCCATCGGCCGGGCTTCCGGGCGGCGCGGTCAGATACCGGTCGAGAACGGAGAGTTGCACAAGCCCGTCGAGCAGCCGCAATGCCTCGTTGTGCGTAACATGCTTCTGGGCCTGCGCTGCGAGGATGTAGGGCAGCAGCAGATTAGACGTGGTGTCGGACATGGAATGGCCTTCAGAAGGTTAGCGTGACAGATTTTGCGGCACCCGGCCCGATCAGGGCGGAGAGCTGGTAAATGCGGACATCGAGCGTGTCGCCGGGCCCAAGCAGCGCACCCCAGTCAGCCGTTTGGTGAGCGCCGGTGTAGACCGCGCTTGTTGTGGTCACGCTCAGCACCCGCTTCACGGTTGCCCCGTCGAGGATCTCGACCTCGTAGGCTTCCAGTTCCTCGGTCAGCGGCACGTCGACCGCGCCCCAGCTGTCAGCCGCGAGGGCCCGGGACCGACGTGTCCAGCGGATGGTCAGATCGCCCGGCGTGCGCGGCCTGCGCCATGGCTGCTCCACTTGGGCCACCGAGAACGGCCGCAGCCCGACGCCCGCAGGCGTGAAGGCCTGCGCCACATAGGTCTCGTCGCTGACAGACCGGCTTGCGGGTCCGATGCGCCAGTTCCACGGCAGCCTGAGATCAGCCTCCGCGATTGGTAGTGATGCCAGAGCCTCGTCGAGAACTACGACCCGTGCGCCTGCAAGAGCCGGATTGGCCATAGCCGCTTCCGTGCCGCGCTGTCCTCGCAGGAGCCGCGTCAGCCTATAACGGCCCGGCGCGATCAACTCGGCTGCGCTCGCCTGCACGATTTCCCAAGTGCCGGGCGCACTCTCGATGGCCAGCACATTGGCCCCACCGAAAAGGGTCAGGTCGGTGATGCTTTCCAGTGTGCCCATCAGCAGATCGATCACCAGCGAATTGCCGAGATCGAACCGTGATGTGGGACCAGCATAGAAATCCGAGACTAGAGCGCCGATCCGGGCACGGCCGCCAAATGTCGTCAGCAATTCGAACCCGTCGGACGACGGGCTGCGAAACACCGCCATTTCACCTGGCCACGGAACCGCATGGGCTGCAACGAACGGCCGATGGGCCGCCTGATCCTCGGTCAATTGTGGCAGATCCAGCAACACCACCTCAGGTGCGCCGAATACCACGGCTTTTGACAGGGACGATGGGCGTGGTGCTCCGGGTGGCAGATCGTGGACCTCGCGATCCTGACGGACCGCTTCGATCCCGCGCGCCTCGGCATCAGCAATGGAGACCAATCGCAGCTGAATATGCCGCCCGTCATGTGTCAGCGTGACAACATCCGCCGGATCCAGCGCCAGCCGTGAGGGCGGCAAGCGAAACGCTGCCGTCTCCCGCCCGGTCCATGCTTCCATCAGCGCGCGGCGGCAGCGGCGCTCGGCCTCCTCTGGCGGGACCGCCATGGGGAAGCTTTCTGAGGCGATGCGCGTGGTGTCGACGGTGATGCGCCGCGCCTCGACGAGGGCGGCGTCATAATCCTCATCGGCGCGGGCGACCTGCCATTTGAGCGCCTGTGGCAGTTCGGTCTCCTGCGCGCGGGTCAGTTCCAATAGGTCGCCCTCGCGGGCCGCCACCAGATCGTCATGTGCGATGCTGGTGATGGACGCCCGGCCGCGCATGACGAAGCGGATCACGCCCTCGGTCTCGACCGCGTCGAAGCCGAAATGCCGCGACAGCGTGGTGATCGAGGCGCGCGGAGATTCCAGTGCGCCAATCGCATAACCTTCGATCGCGCCCCAGAGTCCGGTGACGTCGATCCGAGCCTCGGGCATTCCCGCACGCGCGCAGAGATGGCGCACCAACGCCGCCAGCGATACCGCCCCGAGCCGTCCGGTCAGCCAGTGACCGAGCCGCCAGTTTGCGCCGTCCGTCCAGACATCGGTCAGCACCGGAAAGAACGGATAGGGCCGCGCGTCCCAGGTCCAGGCGGCGCATTCCGGAACGTGGACCATGCGTCCGCCATAGACGGACGACACCGGGTTGTTCGCGGCCTCACCCCACCAGAGATATGTCGCCTCGAGATAGGCGCGCTGGATGGCGTCGTCCCGCCAGCCCCGCGAGAAATGCGGCGTGAAGCTCTCGGACGATTTAGGATCGAAGAAAACGTTCGGCTGATTGGTACCGCGATCGATGGCCGGGCAGCCGAGTTCGGTGAACCAGATCGGCTTCGATTGCGGGGTCCATGCCGTGGGTGTCCCGCTCTCCACCCCGCCCGGGCGGTTGTAATGCGCGTTCGACCACCAGGCTTGCAAATCCTTGTAGCGAAAGACCCATGGCTTTGCCGCCGCGCCATCGGTGATAGGCGTGCGGACCTGCGCTGAGCGGTCGGCGGCGCTGGCATAAAACCAGTCGAAGCCTTCACCGCCCGCAATGTTCCCCTGCAGATAGGCCCGGTCGTAGATCGCGGGCCAGCCCTCGGCCGCATCGAGATGCTCGAAGCCGTCGCGCCAGTCCGACAGCGGCATGTAATTGTCGATCCCGATGAAGTCGTTGTTCGCGTCGGCCCAGAGCGGGTCGAGGTGGAAGAACACATCGCCGCTGCCGTCACCCGGCTGGTGCCCGAAATACTCCGACCAGTCAGCCGCATAGCCGATCTTGGTGCTGGACCCGAGGATTGAGCGCACATCGGCGAGCAGATCCCGATAGGCCTGAACCGCCGGATAGGCGGACGCGCCCGAGCGGATCGTCGTCAGCCCCGGCATCTCCGTGCCGATCAGGAAGGCGTCGACGCCGCCCGCCGCCGCGCAGAGATGGGCGTAGTGCAGTACCATGCGCCGCAGGCCCCAGTCACCGGGCATGCCGGTCCAGCTGACGCTCTCGCCCGAGACGCTGAAGCTCGCGGGCGTCGCCGCGCCGAACAGCGCCGCGACCTGGCTTGCGGCCGTGGCGGTCTTGTCCACCGTCCCCGCGAACCCTGCGGCAGGCGAACAGGTGATCCGGCCCCGCCACGGAAAAGCGGGCTGGCCTGTCTCAGCGGCGTTGTCAGAATACGGGTTCGGCAGCGTGTTGCCGGGCGGCACATCCATCAGGATGAACGGATAGAATGTGACGCGCAGCCCGCGCGCCTTCATCTCCTGGATTGCCTGCACCACGGCGAAGTCGGCGGGCGTGCCACCATAGACGGGGCGATCCTGATCGTCTCGACTAACGAGGAAGGCACTGGCCCGGCTGACGCCATTCACCGACCATGCAGACGGCGTGGTGGTTTTTGCTGTGACCTCGACCCCGGGTCGCACCTTGCAATTGCTTGCCCGCAGATCGTCGCCGAACCATGCGACGACCAGCGACACGCTTTCGACCTTCGGGGCCATGGCCTGCAGCCGGTCCAGCGCCACCACCATGTCGGCGGTATCACTCAGCGCATTGAGGTTCTCGGGCTCGGACGACCCGCCGCTGCCTTTTCGGATGCCCTGCGTGGCATAGGCGAACTCGCCCGATGCCGGGATCATGGTCACGGCTTGCGTCAGACCCTCTGCCGTATCCGGATCGGCCAGCGGGCGGAACACCTCGAAACTCAGTTGCGGGATGCGGTTGCCATAGGTGCCGAGCGGCAGGTCCTCGAAAACGACATAGGCGGTGCCGCGATAGGCTGGCGTGTTGGCCGTACCCATCTTCGCGGAAATGAACGGATCGGCCGCCTGGCTCTCATCGCCCGGATACCAGCGCCATGTGATCCCGGCGGTGTCCAGCAGTTTGCCGTCGGCCCAGATGCGGCCAATACCGGTGATTGGACCCTCGCAAAGCGCGACCGCGAAGGATGAGTAGTAGAAATACTCAGTCGTCTTGACCTTGCCGCCACCCCCGCCCTTGCCGCCGCCCTGCGTGGTGGTCTTGGTCTCCTCGCGGAAATCGGTCGCCCAGATAATATTGCCGCCCATCCGCATCCGGCCGTAGAGACGCGGGATGACCGCGCCCTCGGTGGCGGAGGTGATGCGCAGCGTGTCGAGCCGCGCGCCCTCGATGCGCTGGGTGGGCGCAAGCGACGAGATGATCCAGCTGTCGACGACCGAGCCGATGGTGGAGCCAATGAAGCCGCCGATGGTGGCGGCGCTGACGCCGAGGATCGCGCCGCCAATACTGCCGCCAATGGCGGCACCTGCGGCACCGAGAACGAGGGTGGCCATGGGAGGATCTCAGCGTTGTGGAAACAGGAAGGCGAAGGCGATACGCCGCCGCCAAGATAAGTTAAGCGGTTCCTCAATCACGCCGAGCCGCTCGTAGGCGTGGAGGAAGCGGTCGGGACCGGTGAGGATCCCGACATGCTTGGCAATGGCGCGGGGCTTCATGCGGAAAAGTACCAGCGCGCCGGGACCAGCCTCAGAAGGTGCGATTTCCGGCATCATGCGCCGAGCGCCGTCGGCGAGAACTTCGCGCGGGCCAGTCTCGCCCCAATCCCGACTGTAGGGCGGGATCGGGAACGGTTCGGGACCGACGACCTCGCGCCAGACGCCCCGAGCGAGCCCGAGGCAGTCGCAGCCAACGCCCCGGAGGCTGGCCTGGTCGTGATACGGCGTGCCGAGCCAGGAGCGCGCGATGGTGATCACGCGCTGTGATTTGGCAGCATTCAAAGCACCGCCCCCTCGTGCCCACCATCCTTGGTGGCATAGCGGAGAACCGCGTCTTGGCCGGGGATGTGCGGGAAGCCACGAAAGTTGGCGGTATTGGCGAACTTCGCGCCGCAGGTCTCCATCCGCTTGTCGCACCCCGCGCGGACAATGAAGACGTCGCCTCCGGCAATGGACCGCACGGGCGCTTCGAGCAGTGTCAGCACCGCGATGCCGTCTGTCACGTCATGCGCGATGATCTCGGCGCGCCGCCCGGCATTGGTCCCGCTGGTCCATTCGACGGTACCGAAGGTGAACCAGCCGGAGGAGAAGCCGCCGAGACCCGAGGAAGTGAAGGCCCGATCCCGCAGAAGGTCGAGCACGGTGCCCGAACCTTTGAATGCCGGGTTCTCCAGATCGACGCCGCAGCGGGCATCGCCGAGTGCTGCATCACAGGTCGCCTGAAACGTCCGCCCGACCGTCTGGCCCAGCACATGCGCGAGGCTGCGGACCTCAGCAACAAAGGCGAGCCGCCCGCGCCGGATCTGGCCGATGGCACCCCGGCGCATCAGCACCCGCTGGCCCGTTTCCGCCCAGTTCACGCGCCAGACCTCGACCTCCGCGTTGTCCCAGCGGCCATCGAGAATGTCAGTCTCGGTGATCCGGTCTGAGGTCAGCACGCCCTCCGCGTCCTGCGCATCGACCGACAGGTCAG
>NZ_UIHC01000135.1 GCF_900499075.1 Roseinatronobacter ekhonensis
GTGGTCCGGGGGCGCGCATGACATCGACCATCGATTTCAGCCAGATTGTCGTCGTGGCGGCGGGCATCATGACGCTTTTGAACCTTGGTGCCATGGTCTGGACTATCTTCACCGGTCCCGCCCGCAAGCTGGGTGGGCGCGTGAGCGAACTGGAAGACCGCGTCAGCGACCACGACAAGCGCGCCGAGCGCCACGCCCAGCAGCTGGTTGGCCTGAGCCAGACGGTGAACGCCATGCCCGGCGTCCAGCAGATGCACCAACTGGAGGTGGCGTTGTCCGATATCCGTGGTGACCTGCGCACGATCAACGCCACGATGGAAGGCAACGCCAAGATCATGGCGCGGCTCGAAGACGTGGTCACGCGGCACGAACAACACCTGCTTGACGGGGGCAAACGATGAGCGATTACCAAGCCACCTTGCGCCGCCACCGGCGTCTGGCGATCCTGCGCCATCTGGAGCGCTGCACCGAATACACATCGAACGCGTCGATCCTGTCCGATGTGCTGCGCGGCGTGGGCGTCACCTCGACCCGGTCGCAGGTGATCACCGAACTGGCGTGGCTGGGCGAGAACGGCTTTGTCGAGAATGATGACCGGGGCGATTTCGTCATCACGACCGCGACCGAGCGCGGGGTCGAGATTGCCCAGGGCGTGGCCACGCACCCGGATATCCAGCGCCCGCACCCGCGCAATCGCGGGGCCTGATCCATGCCGCCGCCCCGCAAGATTGACCTTTTGCCACGCGAGTTGCGCGATTGGCTGCAAGACGAGCTGAAAGCCTGCGGGTTCTCTGGCTATGAGAAGATCGCAGAGGCACTCAATTTCCGGCTGGAAAGCGAGGGGCTGGAACTGCGCATCGGCAAAAGCGCGATCCATGCCTACGGTCAGGAGTTTCAGGAATACGCCAGAATGCAAGAGCGCGCGCAGGATGAAATCCGCGCCTTTCTTGAAGAAGCCAGCCTGAAACAAGAGGCCGATGTCACCAGGGCGCTGTTCCAGCAGCTGACCACGATCCAGTGGCGTCTGCAGATGGCCATGTCAAACCCCGATGAGCTGCCCGACCCGCGCGGGATGAAAGACCTGACCACGGCGCTGAACAATCTGATCCGGTCCACCAGCTTGCGCGACGCCATCCTGAAAGCAGAGCGCACGGCACAGACCGAGCGCATGGACGCCGCCGTCGAGGCGGGCGACATAGACCGCGAGGCCGCCGCCAAGGCCCGCCGCATCATGGGGTTTGCAGAATGATCACCAGCGGGGCCGATCTGTCCATCCTGATCCTAGCCGCCGACACGCACTGGCGCGATGCTGGCTGGTGGACCCGGCTGCGGGCCGTGGTCCTTGGTAAGCGCCACAGGGTCGAACATCTGGGCTGCGTCAACCGGATCACGATCTGGCGCGGGGTGCCTTATCTGTGGTGGATTGGCGAGGTGCGGGCATGAGCAGCCAAAAGACCGCTTGGCTAGGCCCCGGTGAAAAGCCTCACGAATATAAGCCCGACTGGATCGCCCAAGGAGACTGCGCAATCTGCGGGCATACAAGAGATGCGCACCATGTTTCAACGCAGAGTGCTCCGTCGTCAAATCTTCTGGACCTCGAAACGGAGGCCGATAATGCAGTTCGATGACGTGCTCTACCTAAGCGAAATCGGCGCCTGCCGCTCAAACGAAAAACCGGCTTTGCAGCATGGACAACTCCGGTGATGTTTAGTTCCCTGCAATATCGACTTCCGTTTGCTCTCAATGCAGTTTGTGCAAAGGTAGTGAATGGGCTCCCCGTCCTGTATCGCCTTTTCAAGGCGATACACAATCGCACCGGTTTGGGTTTCCCAAAGCGTGTAGCGATCAAGATCGGACTTGAATACCTGCGCCTCATGCAACTCGTCCTTGAGCGCCGTAAGCTGGAGTTTCAGGTCAGCGTTCGCCAGCTTCGCATTAGCTACCTGCAAAGCGAGTTCGCTCAGCGCAAGTTTGATATCCGCGTCTCCACCCGCCTGCGTCTTATTGAGCAGCTTCTGCACGGTGGCGAAGGCATTGGCCAGCTTGCCGGTCGTGGTTCCCGCGTTCCCGGCGAGATCAATCAGGCTCTCAACGCTCTCGAAACTGAACTCCATAATCTGCTCCTGATGGAAAAAGAGATTCGGGCGTCAGGATATACTGGCCAACCGGAACCGGCTAGGAATTCGGGAGCGGACCATGGCTGACGCCGCCCTCGACCGCGTGGTCAAGTTCCTGTCCTATCAGCGGGCATGGATCGCGGACCAGAGCCGCTTCAAGATCGGCATGTTCAGCCGCCAGACCGGCAAGACCTTCTCGACCGG
>NZ_UIHC01000038.1 GCF_900499075.1 Roseinatronobacter ekhonensis
AGGGTTCACTCGACATTTGAACGGGGCGTTTAACGCTGCCTGAAAGGCCGACTGTCACGCTGGTGTCTGCAACGGACCTGCTGCAAGTATCCCTGTCAAACTGTGCAACATTCCCTGTCGCGCCACATTCGTAACAAAACTCTTGAACCCCGCGCTGCAATCCCCAAGTATGTAAATGTGAATAACATTCACGATGGGACACAGTACAACCTTGAAAGGGGAACAACACATGACAACGCTTGCAGCACCGTCAAACTGGTTTCGCCGCGCGGAGCTTTGGCTTGACGGATACGGAAAACCGGCCTGGATCGCCGCGATGGTCCTTGGCTTCATCCTGTTCTGGCCGATCGGCCTCGCTCTTCTTGCTTATATGATCTGGGGGAAATCCATGTTCAAATCATCCTGCCGTAAATCCCGCGCCACCGGCTTTGCCAACACCTCTTCGGGCAACAGCGCGTTCGACGCCTACAAAGCCGACACGCTGCGCCGTCTGGAAGACGAACAAGCCGCGTTCGATGCGTTTCTGACCCGTCTGCGCGATGCCAAGGATAAGGCTGAATTCGACCAGTTCATGGCCGACAACCGCAAACGCCGCGACACAGAGGTGGCAGAGACCTCGCCAATGGGTTAACCCGTGCCAGTGTCGGTAGAGCGACCCAGGAACCGCCCCATCAAGGGGCGGTTTTCGCGTTGTGGTCACTTGGCCGCATGACACAATATTTTGCGCGCTTTGCTGCGAATGGTGGTTGGCAGGCGCAGGCTGCCCCCTTACTGTGAAAGCGCGCGCATGGATCAAGGCAAACCAGCATGGCCAGATCCCAATTTGGGGTAAAGACACAGTTTTCGCGGCCCGTGCGCCAGATCGTGATGATGTTGCTTGTCATCGGTCTGGTCGCTGTCGGGTCCTATGTGGCTTACCCGCGCGTCTCTGGCATATTTCTGGCCAATGTCTGGCTGAACGGCCTGATTTTCTGCGTGTTCGTGGTCGGGGTACTGGCCACGTTCTGGCAGGTCATCCAGCTTAACCGTTCTATCGTCTGGATCGAGGGTTTCGCGGCAGAGCGCGCGGGGCATGAAGCAACTGTCCCGCCGGGCTTGCTGATGCCACTTGCGGCGCTGCTGCGCGGGCGGGGCAGGGGGGCGCAGATCGGTTCGGCCTCGGCACAATCTATCCTCGATTCGGTCGCGACGCGGCTGGACGAATTGCGCGACATTACGCGCTACATCATCAACCTTCTGATTTTCCTTGGCCTTTTGGGCACGTTCTACGGGCTTGCGACAACCGTGCCAGCGGTGGTGGAGACCATTCGCTCGCTTGCGCCGGACGAAAACCAGACCGGCATCGACGTGTTCTCTAACCTCATGTCCGGGCTGGAAGCGCAACTGGGCGGCATGGGGACGGCGTTTTCCTCATCGCTTCTGGGGCTTGCAGGATCACTCGTCGTCGGGCTGCTGGAATTGTTCGCGGGCCACGGTCAAAACCGGTTCTACCGGCAGTTGGAAGAATGGCTGTCCTCTATCACGCGGTTGGGCTTTGCCGGTGGCGATGTCGATCAGGGTCAGGAACTGGGCGCGATCGTGCAGGTTCTTGATTCGATGGCCGAACAGATGGAGGGGATGCGCCGCCAGCAGCTTCAGGCCGACACCGAACGCGCACAGCTCGATCAGGCCCTGGGCTTGCTGGTAGAGGCGATTGACCGGCTGGCCGGCGGCAGCATGGGCGGGAACGACCCGGCGCTGGAACGGATCGCGGCGGGGCAAGAACAGATCCTGGCCTATTACCAGCGCGATGACGGTCAGGGTGGCCCGCATTCGGATGCCGAAATCCGGCTGCGCCTGCGCAATATCGACGGTCAGCTTTTGCGAATAGCCGAAGAGCTTTCGGCAGGACGGCTGGAAACGACGGCGGACCTGCGCTCTGACCTCTCGACCCTTACACTGGCTGTGCGGCAATTGTCGCGGTCAGGCTTTGGAACGGCGCGCAAGGACGGGGCGTAGCCATGGCGTTGTCGCGCAGGGGGTCCCAACGCGATGTCAGCGGTGCGATCTGGCCGGGTTTTGTCGATGCGATGACAGCTCTTTTGCTGGTGCTGATGTTCGTGCTGTCGATTTTCATGATCGTTCAATTCGTGCTGCGCGACACGATCAGCGCGCAAGACACGCAATTGCAGGGGCTGAGCGCAGAGGTCGCGCAATTGGCCAATGCTTTGGGGCTGTCGCGCGCGCGGGTCGATGCGTTGGAAGGGCAAGTCTCTGGCCTGCAAGACGAACTTGGCGGCGCAGAGGCACAGATTGCCTCCCAACTTGCGACAATTTCGGGCCTGACCCGCGATCTGGCCACGCGAGACGACGCGCTCGCGGAGGCCAGCGCCCGCATTACCGATTTCGAAGCGCAGGTTGCCGCCCTGATCGGGGCGCGCGACACGGCCTTGGCCGAGGGCGAGGCGCTGACGGCTGAACTGGCCGAAATGGATGCCGCACAGCGCCGGTTGATCAACGAGCAAGAGGCCTTGCAACTGGCCTTGTCCAACCTGCGCGACGAGTTGGACGTAGAGACAGAGGCCGCGCGTCTGGCAGCAGCGCGCGCTGATGCGATAGCGGCGGCGCTGGCCGACGCACAGGCAGAGGCGGCGGCGAAAGATGTCTCGCTTGCGCAACTGGCCGCGCAGCTGCAAACCGCAGAGGAGGCCAGTGCGGCCTTGGCGGGCGAACGCGCGCGCTTGCAGGATTTGCTGGCCCAAACGGCCGATTCAGAGGCCGAGTTGCAGGCGCGGTTGACCGCAACGCTTGATAGCCTGAACGCAACAGAAACTGCGTCTGACACCTTGCGCGCGGATCTGGAGGCGGCGCAATCCGAACTGACCTTGGAAGAGGCCGCGCGTATCACGGCACTGGCGCGGGCAGAGCAACTTGCGCAAGAACTTGCAGCGATCGAAAATCGCCTTACCGAAGAAGCAGCACTGCGCGTTGCGGCGCAGGCGCGGGCCGAGGAATTGGCTGCGGCGCAAGAGGACGGCGCACAGGCACAAGCCAATTTGCGAACACAGATCCAGACACTGGAAGCTGACCTCTCCGACGCGGAACGCGCACGGCTGGCCGAAGCGGCAGCAGCGGAAGCATTGCGCGAAAGGCTGGCCCAGACCGAAGGCGCGTTGAACGAAGAGGAGCGCGCGCGCCTCGCAGATGTTGCCGCCGCCGAAGCCTTGCGGGCCCGCTTGGAGGAGGCCGATGCAGAATTGACAGCCTTGACGCTTGCGCTGGAAGAAGAGCGCGCGCGGGCCGAAGAAACCCTGACCCTGCTGGCTGCAGCAAGAAGCGCGCAAGATGATCTGGAGGCCGAACTGGACCGCGAGATCAGCGACCGCGAGCGCGTTGCGGCGCTTTTGTCATTGGCGCGCAGCACGCTTGCCGAGCAAGACGCCGCAAGCACCGAGGATGCACGACAGCTTGAAGTGCTGAACCAGCAGGTCTCTGCGCTGCGCGGGCAGGTTGGCGGGCTTCAAGACCTTCTGGGAGAAGCCCGCGCGCGGGCGGAGGCGGCTGACACACAGATTAAATCGCTCGGCTCGGAATTGAACCTTGCGCTGGCGGAATTGGCAGCAGAACAAAAAGCGCGCGCCGATCTGGAAGCGGCCGAACGGCGCAGGCTGGAGCGGTTCCAGTCAGAGTTTTTCGGACGCCTGCGCGACGTGCTCGAAGGCCGCGATGAGATACAGGTTGTGGGCGACCGCTTCGTGTTTTCGTCAGAGGTGCTGTTTGAATTGGGATCTGCGGAACTGTCGGATGCCGGACGCGCGCAAATCGCCAATGTGGTGCGCATCCTGCGCGAGGTCTCTGACCGCATTCCGCCCGATATTGACTGGATATTGCGGGTTGATGGCCATACCGACAACCTTGCCTTGGCCCCCGGCGCAGAATTTGCCGACAACTGGGAGTTGAGCCAAGAGCGCGCCTTGTCCGTGGTGCGGTTCATGACCGACAGTCTTGGCTTTCCGCCCGAGCGGTTGGCGGCAACCGGTTTTGGCGAATACCGTCCCGTCAACACCGCCAACACGCCCGAGGCCCGTGCCCAGAACCGTCGGATTGAGCTGAAGCTGACAGAGCGGTAAGTGCCGGTTATTCGTCCTCGTTCTGAACCACAAATTGCAGATTGCCTGCATCGGCCATGGCGCGGATTGCCCCCGAGATGCGGGACTGTGCGGCGTCAAGCTCTTTGGCAGTGGGACGGGGCAGGGTGGCTGCATCCTCGCGCATGCCTTCGGCCAATCGTTTGCTGATATTGTCGAGCAGGAAATCCATGGTTGCGCGGCAGGTGCTGTCATTGGCGGCCAGAATCAGGCGCAGGTCATCTTCCGACAGGTTGCGCATGACCAAAGCGACATCGCGCGCGGCGACACGCGTGGAAATGTCCTGAAATGTGAAGATGGATTTGCGCACCCCGCGGGCAAAGCCCTGATCCGACTGCTCCAGCCCAGACAAAAGCTGATCGCGCAACGCCGACGGAGAAGAATTGAGGATTTCCCCGATCCGCCTGCTCGACGGACTGTCAAAGGCCCGGAGCGGCTTGTCGCAGAGTTGGTCTGCCAGCGCGCGCCCGATCCGGGCCACCGCATCGGGCGCGATTGCTTCTGTCCGAGAGATTGCAAGCGCCAGCGTTTGTGCCAGATCGCCGGGCAGGGCGCCAAGAAGGGCCGCGGCCTTGTCGGTGCTGAGTTTTGACAGAACCACTGCGCCGACCAGCGTGCTTTCCTGTTTCAATATGGCCGTCAGATCAGCCACCTCGGTCAGTTCGATATCCGTCCAAGGATCATCAACGTCGCCACCCCGCGACAGTGCGCGCAACTGCCGGGTTGCCTGCGCATCCAGTTTGCCATCCAACAAAGAGAGCGCGTCTTCTATATTTTCGGGAAAGGACATGCCGACCTGATCCAGCATTTCCACGAATTCATCTATCACCGCGCACATTGTGGGCCGATCAATCAGCCGCAAAGACGCGAGCGCGCGCGTCATGTCCGTCTGGTCCTGCGCCGGGATGCTGGAAAACGGGAAGTTCACACCCTCTGCCAGCAGAACACGGACGATGACCGCCGCTTTTTGGGCCCCTGTCAGGTGATCGGTGCGGGCGCGGGGGGCGAAGGACGCCCCGGCAGCCGACGGAGACGGTGCCCCAGCGCGCGGATTGGCGACCGCGTTTTTCGAATTCGACATGGCAAGGTGGGTCCATCACAAACAGCACCCGCACAGTCTAGCCGCGATCCCGTCAACAAACGGTATACGTACATTAAAAAACGCCCCTTCAAGAGGGGCGTTTGGGTTAGCTGGTGGCCGGGGTGATACAGCTTTCGCTTGCGGTATCGTATATTTGCCCTTCGGCGCAGGCATTTGCCGTTTGTTCCTGATGCCAACTGCACCCGGCGGCTGCGGCCATCCCCGGAAGAAAGCCGAGAACGAGTGCTGCGAGAGTCGTCTTCAGTTTCATGCGTCACCTCTTTTCTTGAATGCTTGAGAGCTTAGCACGAATCTTGCGTTTTCAATACATGTTTTGAAATTACGCGCCAAACACCCGAGCAAAGATCGTTTCGACATGCTTGGTATGGTATTCAAGGTCGAATTTTGAGCGGATCGCCTCTTCGCTCAGCGCGGCGCGGACATCGGCATCGGCCAGCAATTCGTCAAGGAAATCGGCACCGTGCTCCCAAACCTTCATCGCATTGCGCTGCACCAATGTATAGGCGGTCTCGCGGCTGACACCGGCCTGGGTCAGCGCCAGAAGCACGCGCTGGGAATGGATCAGGCCACGAAACTTGTTCATGTTGGTCATCATGTGGTCGGGATAGACCACCAGCTTGTCGATCACGCCGGTCAGGCGGGCGAGGGCGAAATCGAGCGTGACCGTCGCATCCGGCCCGATCATACGCTCGACGGAGCTGTGCGAGATGTCGCGCTCGTGCCACAGCGCCACGTTCTCCATGGCGGGGACCACCGCCATGCGCACCAGCCGGGCCAGACCCGTCAGGTTCTCGGTCAGCACCGGGTTGCGCTTGTGCGGCATCGCCGACGAGCCTTTCTGGCCCTTGCTGAAAAACTCTTCGGCCTCCAGCACTTCGGTGCGTTGCATGTGGCGGATTTCGATGGCGATGTTCTCAACACTGCTGGCGATCACGCCAAGCGTGGCAAAGAACATTGCATGGCGGTCGCGTGGGATGACCTGCGTGCTGATCGGTTCAGGTTGCAGCCCCATCTGCGCGCAGACATGTTCCTCGACCTCAGGGTCGATATTGGCGAATGTGCCGACAGCCCCTGAAATCGCGCCCGTAGCGACCTCTGCGCGTGCGGCCACCAGCCGGTCGCGGTTGCGCGCCATTTCGGCGTAGAACCGCGCCAGCGTCAGGCCCATCGTGGTCGGTTCGGCATGAATGCCGTGGCTGCGGCCCATGCGAATGGTGAATTTATGCTCCATCGCGCGGCGTTTCAGCGCATCCAACAGCGCGTCCATATCGGCCAGCAGCAGGTCGGCGGCGCGGACAAGCTGCACGTTGAATGTGGTGTCCAGCACGTCGGAACTGGTCATGCCCTGATGCACAAAGCGCGCTTCGTCGTTGCCGATGATCTCTGCCAGATGGGTCAGGAAGGCGATGACGTCGTGCTTGGTGACAGCCTCGATCTCGTCAATCCGCGCCACGTCGAACTCTACATCTTTGGCTTTCCACACCGCCGCCGCGCTTTCTGACGGGATAACGCCCAGTTTTGCTTGCGCATCGCAGGCATGCGCCTCAATCTCGTACCAGATACGAAACTTGGTTTCCGGCGACCAGATGGCGACCATGTCGGGGCGGGAATAACGCGGGATCATGCGGGCGGACCTTTTATCATAAACGGTTGCGCGCCTGATAGCCGCTTGCGCAGGGTGCCGCAAGGCGGGCCGCTGATGTGGTCGTGTATTTAACATAATACTGATTATGGGCATATTTGTCATGTCGCAATGGGTTGCGTGTTTTGCTAGCCTGATATCGGTTTGAACTTTAGGAGATTTCGGCAGCATGCTGTCCGCCACCAAACAGACTTGGCATGACGAATTGCCTGCCTGTGTGGATGTTTGCATCCCGTTCTTCAAGGATGACCCGGTGGCGCTGATCGATGAACTGACCCAACAGGACGGCGCCGAAAACTACCGGCTGTCGCTGTGCGACGACGGCTCCGGCGTGCCCGATCTGTCCGCGCGCGTTGCTCAGGCCCTGGCCCGTCACCCCGGCCCTGCGGTATTGCATACGCTTCCGCGGAATTGCGGACGCGCCCATGCCCGCAATGTCATGCTGCAAGATGTCCGTTCGGATTGGGTGTTGATGCTGGATGCCGACATGTCGCTGGACCGCCCCGATTTTGTGACAGGGTATCGCGACGCCGCCGAGGCGCATGCAGAGCCCTGCTGCATCGTCGGCGGATTTCGGGTCGATGCAGCGGATGTGACCCCTGAAACCGTCCTGCATGCGGCGCAATCCATGAAGTCGGAATGCAAGCCGGCCCGGCTGCGCGCGCGCGACCCCGGACGCCACGTCTACAGCTCTTCGGTATTCGTGCATCGCTCCATCGTGACACGGCATTTGTTCGACCCGCAATTTCAGGCATGGGGCTGGGAAGATGTCGAATGGGGCTGGCGCATTGTGAAAGAAAGCCCGGTTTACCATATCGACAATCCGGCGCGCCATCGGGGGCTGGAACCTGATAACATCCTGATCCAGAAATATGCCGAGTCGGTCGATAATTTTCGCAGGATCAAACGGTTATACCCGGAAAATGTCGCGCGTATGCCGATTGCACGGGTATCTTATGCGCTGTCCTACCTTCCGTTTCAGGGAGTTTTGGGACGCATGTTCAAAGCGACCTCGCTCTCTGTGTGGCTTCCGGTGGTGTTGCGGTTATATGCGTTGAAACTGTATCGCGCTTCGCAATATGCATGGGTGTATCATGAATGATCCGGACCACGATGCGCGGCGGACCCTGTCGCGCCGCGTTGCGCGGCGCCTGACCGGCATGGTCCGGGTCGCGCCCATTCTGCGTTCCGATGCGCGGTTCCATGTCTCCATTGCCTTTGACGATTGTCCCGAAACAGCCGCCACGCGCGGCGTGGAACTGGTCGCGAAGTTTTCAGCGCAGGCTACCTTTTTCATCGCCACGGGGCTGCTGGGTCAAGATGGTGTCTCTGGCCCCATCACCACCGCGCCGCGCCTGCGCGCGCTTGCGGATCAGGGCCACGAGATCGCGCTGCATACTCATTCGCACCGCGATCTGACACATCTTTCGATTGCCGAGGCGATTGAGGATATCGATACCAATATCAACGTTTTGCAGGACATTCTTGGCGCTCAGCCCAGTCCGCATTTTGCCTACCCGTTTGGCGAAACCACCCTGCCCCTGAAACGCGCGCTTCTGCCCCATGTCACGACGGCGCGCGGGGTCCGTGGCGGGGTGAACCGTGCGTTTGCAGACCGTATGCAGCTTTTCGCCTGCGACCTTGGCAGTCACCGGCCAGACTATGTGGCCGCAGCCCACAGGTTGATAGAACATGCCGCAAATTCAGGGGGATGGCTGATCTTGTTCACCCACGATGTGACCGAGAACCCCAGCCCCTATGGCGTGACACCCGCAATTCTGGAACGCTTGCTGCAAGACGCAGTCTCGCGCGGTGCAGAGTTGCGCCCCGTGGCAGAGGTCTGGTCGCAGCTCTCCGAGCCTCATCTATAATATTCAAAACTTGCAATATGTAGTGGAGCGAATATATAGGGGCTAACCCAGACACCCCCGACCCGGTTTTCCGGTGTGCGGTGGAACCAGATACAGGTTTGCCCAATGCTCAAGCGCTATCTTCCGATACTGACATGGTTGCCCGGCTATACGCGCAACGATTTGACCAATGATGCGATTGCCGCCGCTGTCGTGACTATCATGCTGATTCCACAGGGCATGGCCTATGCAATGCTGGCGGGTCTGCCGCCGCAAGCGGGCCTGTATGCCGCGATCCTGCCGCTGCTGTTGTATGCCGTGTTCGGCACCTCGCGCCCGCTTGCCGTGGGGCCGGTGGCGGTTGTGGCGCTGATGACGGCGGCTTCCGCAGGGGCTGTGGCGCAGGCGGGCAGCGCAGAGTTTCACTATGCAGCACTTTGGCTGGCGCTGATCTCAGGCGGGTTGATGCTGGCAATGGGGCTGTTCCGGCTGGGCTTTATCGCCAATTTCCTGTCGCATCCGGTTATATCTGGGTTCATCACCGCTGCCGGAATATTGATCGCGGCCAGCCAGTTACGCCATCTTTTGGGCGCACCGATCGGGGGTAAAACGCTGCCCGATCTGGTGCCCTCTCTGGTCGCGAACATCACCAGCATTACCCCGGCCACGGTGCTGCTTTCGGCGGCATTGCTGGCCTTTCTTTTCTGGTCGCGCAAAGGCGCTGCGCCGCTGTTGCAACGGTTCGGGATTTCAGCGCCGGTCGCGAAACTTTTGGCAAAGACCGCACTTCTGGTCGCGGTTGTCATCTCTACGTTGCTGGCCTGGGGTTTGGGGCTGGAACGGTTCGGCGTTGCGATCCTTGGGGAGATCCCGCGCGGCCTGCCCGAATTCGGGCTGCCGCCGGTCGATACCGGGCTGATCCAGATGCTGTTCGTTCCCGCCATCATGATCGCGATTGTCGGCTATGTCGAAAGTATTTCAATCGCCCAGACGCTTGCCGCCAAAAAGCGTCAATCGGTCAACCCTGATAACGAGTTGATCGCGCTGGGATTGGCAAATCTGGGCGCGGGCCTGTCGAACGCCATGCCGGTCACAGGCGGCTTGTCGCGCACGATCGTCAACTATGACGCGGGCGTCAGCACGCCGGCTGCGGGCGCGATGACGGCGCTGTCCATCGGGGCTGCGATCATGGTGCTGACACCGCTGATGTATTTCCTGCCACGCGCAACGCTGGCGGCAATCATCATCGTCGCGGTCCTGAGCCTGCTGGATTTCCGCGCCCTGCCCCGCACATGGGCCTATTCGCGCGCGGATGGCGCGGCGATGGCGGCAACCATGCTGTTCACATTGATGATGGGCGTGGAAATGGGCCTGCTCGCAGGCGTCGGCCTGTCGCTCGGGCTGTTCCTGTTCCGCACCTCGCGCCCGCATATGGCGGTCGTCGGGCAAGTGGCCGGGACAGAGCATTTCCGCAATGTCGAGCGCCACGAGGTTACGACCGACCCTGCGGTATTTGCCATCCGTGTGGACGAATCGCTCTATTTCCCGAATGCCCGCGCGCTGGAGGACCGGATCGTGCAGGCGCTGTCAGAGCACCCTGACCTGCGCCACGTCGTGCTGCAATGCACTGCGGTCAATTATATCGACGCGTCTGCGCTCGAAAGCCTGGAAGCGATCAACACGCGGCTGAAGGATGGTGGTGTCACCTTCCACTTGTCAGAGGTGAAAGGCCCGGTCATGGACCAGCTTTCACGAGCGCATCTGCTGCAAGACCTGACGGGCGAAGTCTTTCTGACGCAGTTCGACGCGATGGCGAAACTATCGCCCGACCTGACACGCGACTGCCTTGGACAAGACCGCTGCGACACGCTTTTGCGCTCTGCCTAAGGACGCGACGGAAACCGGGCCTTGCTGCGTTTGCAAGGAACACGCGCGCGAAACCTGCGAATAAAGGACGACAAATATGTCGCTGAAAAGCACACAAGCCCGCTATGGCACCATTGCCATGGCGTTTCACTGGTTGACCGCGATTGCTATTCTGGGTCTGATGGTCACAGGGCAGCTTATGGACGGGCTGCAAGATGCGGCGCGCCAGATCACCATTCTGCAATGGCATGTGCCGCTTGGCTTGGCGGTTCTGGCTCTGACGTTGGCACGGATCGGTTGGTGGATATTCGCCGACAGCTACCCGGCACACCTGAGCACTGGCTGGCAGGCAGTTGCGGCGAAAGCCGGTCACGCCGCCCTCTATGCGCTGCTATTGGTCATGACGCTCTCGGGTGTGGCGATGATGGCCCTGTCCGGCGCCGGAGAAACCGTCTTTTTCGGCAGCGCAACCCCGCTGCCCGATTTCGGTGACTATCTGCCGCGTATCCCGCACGGGCTTGGGTCCAAACTGATGCTGGCCTTGGTCGTGCTGCATATCGCTGCCGCAATCTGGCACCAACGGTTCAAGCGCGACGGAGCAATGACCCGTATTTTGCCCGCTCGCGAATAATCCTGGTATCCATAGGTTGACCGCACAAAGAAAAACGCCACTCCTGATCGGGAGTGGCGTTCTGTTTCAATGGCTTGTGCCAGAAACTTAAACCAAATCGCTTAGGCGGCTTCGGTGATGAACTTGACCGCATCGCCAAAGGTCTGGATGTTCTCGGCGGCGTCATCGGGGATCTCGATCCCGAATTCTTCCTCGAACGCCATGACCAGTTCAACCGTGTCCAGGCTGTCGGCGCCCAGATCGTCGATGAAGGACGCGCCTTCCGTGATCTTGGCTTCGTCGACGCCCAAATGCTCGACAACGATCTTCTTTACCCGATCCGAGATATCGCTCATGTCAGTCCTCGTGTTGTTGTGGCCAGCCTTGGCCCAGAAATGTCCCTCGCCCACCCTAGCGGGCCTGCGTTGCGCGCCCAATAGGGTGATTGCGCGGCTGCGTCAAGCCCCGCGTGCGCGCGTCCTAGACCATTGCCATGCCGCCGTTCACATGCAGCACCGCGCCGGTCATGTACCCGGCCTCTGTGCTGGCCAGATACAGGACCGCGCTGGCCACCTCTTCGGGGGTGCCCATGCGCCCTGCCGGAATGCGGCTGTTGATGGCGGTTTTCTGATCTTCGGTCAGCGCGTCGGTCATCGGCGTGGCGATGAAACCGGGGGCCACGCAATTCACCGTTATCCCGCGCGAGGCCACTTCCTGCGCCAGCGCCTTGGATGCACCGACAAGCCCTGCCTTGGCCGCGGCATAATTCATCTGCCCCGGATTGCCGGTTGCCCCCACCACAGACGTGATGTTGACCACCCTGCCCCAGCGCGCCTTCATCATGCCGCGCATGGCCGCGCGCATCAGCTTGGCAGAGGCGCTCAGGTTCACGTCGATCACATCCTGCCATTCGGCATCGGACATGCGCATGGCAAGGTTATCGCGGGTTATACCAGCGTTGTTCACTAGAATATCCACCCCGCCCATCGCCTCGGTCGCGGTCTTTATCAGCCCGGCCACGGCCTCTGGGTCCGACAGGTTGCAGGGCACGACATGGGCGCGCTCGCCCAGTTCGGATGCCAGCGCGGCCAGCGGCGCTTCGCGCGTGCCCGACAGCGCGACCGACGCCCCTGCCGCGTACAGCGTGCGCGCAATCTCCGCGCCGATCCCGCCAGACGCTCCGGTAACGAGTGCGCGTTTTCCTGTCAGTTCGAACATGGCCGCCCTTTCCAATGATGGATATACTTTGTCTTGATATCCGCCCCTATAACAAGCAGTTGAGGGGCAGGCCAAGATGAAAGCACAAAAGATGACCGACAATCCTTCTGTGTCCCAAAAGCAGATGCACAGCGCTTTCATGGCGGGTGTCGCGGCAGCCGATCCGCATGCAGCGGTGCTGCGCGCGCTGTCTGACGGCGCTTTCATGGTCCCAGAGGGGCGCATTTTCGTGCTGGCCATCGGCAAGGCGGCAAGCGCGATGATGCAGGCCGCGCTCGGGGTGCTGCCCAAGCCCCATGCCGCGCTGGTGGTCACGAATTACGAGAATGCGGGCCAGGTCACGGGCGCGCGCGTGCTGGCTGCGGGCCACCCCGTGCCCGATGAAAACGGGCTACAAGCCGGGCTTGCGGTGCAGAAAATGCTGGCGCGCACAACGCGGGAGGATGCGGTTCTGGTGCTGGTCTCTGGCGGCGGGTCCGCGCTGGTTCCCGCGCCGGTGCCGGGCGTGACGCTGGAGCAAAAGGCAGAGGTCAACCGCCTGCTGCTGGGCGCAGGGCTGGACATCACGCAGATGAACCTTGTGCGCCAACATCTGTCGCGACTGAAAGGCGGCGGGCTGCTGCGCACCGCTGCGCCCGCCCCCGTGACCGCGTTGATCCTGTCCGACGTGGTGGGCGACGATTTACGCGTCATCGCATCCGGCCCGACCGTTGCCCCGATCGGCACACGCGCGCAGGCCATGCGGCTGCTGGAAGATGCCGGGCTATGGGGGCAGGTGCCCGATACCGTGCGCACGGTGCTGCGTGCCGAGACCGAAGCGCGCGCGCTGCCAGAGGCCGCGAACCATCTGGTCGGGTCAAACGCGCAATCGGTGGCGGCAGTGACCCGCGCCCTGCCCGATGCTCAGTCTGACCCCACGCCTCTGGTGGGCGACGTGGCCGAAGCCGCCGCGCGGATCGTGGCTATGGCCAACCGTCCCGGCGTGACCGTGCTGGGCGGCGAGACGACTGTTGCACTGCGCGGCACCGGACTTGGCGGACGCAATCAGGAACTTGCGTTGCGCGTGGCATTGACGTTGCAGGGGCAGGCAGGCTGGCGCTTTTTGTCTGGCGGCACCGACGGGCGCGACGGGCCGACAGACGCCGCTGGGGCCGTGGTTGATGGCGGCACGGTCGCGCGCATTCAGGCTGCGGGCGGCGATGCTCAGGCATTGCTGGCCAACAACGACAGCTACGCGGCCTTGCAGCTTGCGGGCGATCTGCTGGTGACGGGTGGAACCGGCACCAATGTCGCGGATTTGCAGATACTGGCGGTTGACTAACACTTGGTGCACGGCAGACGGCGCCAGAGCGACGCCTTGCCCCTACCCTCTTGCCGACCTGCGGCCTTTGCCCTATGCGCTTTGCCCATGACACAGCATGATTTCTGCCTCATCATCGACTTCGGCTCGCAGGTTACGCAACTGATTGCGCGGCGCCTGCGCGAGTGGAATGTCTATTGCGAAATCCACCCGTTCAACGCCGTGGATGATGCGTTTCTGACCGCGCGCGCGCCCAAGGCGATCATCCTGTCGGGCGGCCCCGGTTCGGTGCCAGAACCCGGCAGCCCCCGCGCGCCGCAGATGGTGTTTGACATGGGCGTGCCCGTGTTCGGTATCTGCTACGGTCAGCAGATTATGATGCAGCAGCTTGGGGGCCAGGTTGAATCGGGCCACCACGCGGAATTTGGCCGCGCCTATATAGAGCCGACGGGCAGCCATGCCGATGACCGTATTTTCAACGGCCTGTTCGATGCAGGCCGCGAACAGGTCTGGATGAGCCATGGCGACCGCGTGACAGCACTTGCACCGGGGTTCGAGGTGATCGCCACATCCCCCAACGCGCCCTTTGCCATCGTCGGCGACGCTGCGCGGCATTTTTACGCGGTTCAGTTCCACCCCGAAGTCCACCATACCCCCAAAGGCGCGCAGATGTTGGGCAATTTCCTGACGCTTGCGGGGTTTACCGGCGACTGGACCATGGGCGCCTACCGCGCAGAAGCGATTGCCAAAATCCGCGAACAGGTCGGCGACAAGCAGGTGATCTGTGGGCTGTCGGGCGGCGTGGACTCGTCCGTCGCCGCCGTGCTGATCCATGAGGCGATCGGCGACCAACTGACCTGCGTTTTCGTCGATCATGGGCTTTTGCGGCTGAATGAGGCGGAAGAGGTCGTGACCATGTTCCGCGACAATTACAACATACCGCTTGTTCATGCCGACGAATCCGAGCTGTTTCTTGGCGAGCTTGAGGGTGTCAGCGACCCCGAAACCAAGCGCAAGATCATCGGGCGGCTGTTCATCGACGTGTTCCAGAAATACGCGAAAGACATCGAGGGCGCAGAATTCCTCGCCCAAGGCACGCTCTATCCCGATGTGATCGAATCGGTGTCGTTCAGCGGTGGGCCGTCCGTCACCATCAAATCGCACCATAATGTCGGCGGCTTGCCCGAAAAGATGGGGCTGAAGCTGGTCGAACCGCTGCGCGAGCTCTTCAAGGATGAAGTGCGGGCCTTGGGCCGCGAATTGGGCCTTCCCGCCAGCTTCATAGGGCGCCACCCCTTCCCCGGCCCCGGTCTGGCCATCCGCTGCCCCGGAGAGATCACGCGCGACAAGCTGGAGATACTGCGCCGCGCCGATGCGGTCTATATCGACCAGATCCGCAAACACGGCCTGTATGACGAGATATGGCAGGCCTTTGCCGCGATCCTGCCCATGCGCACCGTGGGGGTGATGGGCGACGGGCGGACCTATGATTATGCGCTGGCCCTGCGCGCGGTCACATCGGTCGATGGCATGACGGCGGATTACTATCCGTTCACGCACGAGTTTCTGGGCGAAACCGCGACCCGCATCATCAACGAGGTGCGCGGCATCAACCGCGTGTTCTACGACACGACCAGCAAACCACCCGGCACGATCGAGCTGGAATGAGTGGGGTTACGCTTACCGGCACCCTGACCTGCGCCACAACGGGCGAGGCAGCACTTGTGCGTCGCTTGCTACCTGCGCATATCGCCGCCAGTCGTGCTGAACCGGGATGCCTGCGCTTTGACGTGACGCCCCGCGCCTGTGGACGCGTGTGGGACGTGTCCGAAGAATTCACCTGCGCCGACGCATTTGACGCCCATCAAAGGCGCACTCAGGCAAGCCTATGGGGCAGTGCCACAGCCCATATCACGCGTGCGTTTACCCGTAGCGAGGGCCCAGCGGGCTGAAACTGTTAGCCGTCGAGTGCTGCACGGTAGCGGTCCAAAACCGCACGTCTTAGCGAGTCCTCGAACGCGTGGTCAGCCAGATTATCAGCAACGCTGTTCGCCTTCGCGATGATTGCTTCGCACGCGTCCGGATTGGCGCGCGCCCAAGCCAGCTTTTCCGGCAGGTCAGAGAAATCCTCGGCGATGGGAACATAATGCTCCCAAGGCTCAAGCGCCGCGCTGTAGCAAACCTGCCAAGCCATATCCTGACGCAGGATAAGGCAGTTCGTTCCAAGCAGCCAAGGCAGGTTCGACCCGCAATCATGGCCTTGTATCACCAGTTGGTATCGCGCATTCAGCATCTTCTTGCGCGGCATAGGCGGTGTAACGCGATACCCAAACTCGCCCGGCGAGGGCAGCGAAGCTTTTTCCGCGAATGCCAGATCGTAGCCCGGTTGTGTCTGGAAACTATCCAGCAGAGCAAACCGCGGCACCTGTTTCAAACGGGCCGCACAGCTCACGCGGTCAAGTTTGCCCGCAGCATACGCGCGCAGACTGAAGATCGCGCGCGTGCCGTTGCGGTCATGCCCCGTGGGCGCCCCGCGCCAGAAAACGATATCGCGTTTTTGCGCGAAAGGCAGCGGGTCATGCAGCCCCGACCCGAAATAGGTACCCGATCCGATCCTCTGGTAGTGGGTGCTCAGTGGCCAGATAACGCCGCCGCGATTTTGCGGCAACCGGTTATACTGGAACACTGGCACAAACCGCCCGTCATCGGCCACCAGCCCCGAGCGTGCGCGGTGGTCGCGCATATCGGCCAGAAATGGCAGCTCGAGCCCTGACAGATCGTTGAGCACTTGCGCCGCGCGCAGGAACTCCTCTCCCTCGGTATTGGGGTGCCAGCCTTGCGCGGTGCGCACAAGGCCACGGGCGATGTCGTCGTTGAGAAAGACCTTTTCCGTCGCTGGATCATAGCCGAACATGTTGTGGTGATCGGTCGTTTGCAGTTGCGCAGCCAGCGCCCCGTTGTCCCAGAACATCATGTCGGCCCAATGCGCCGGAAAACGGTGTTGCAGCATCGCGGCAAAAAGTTTCTCGCGATTGGCCATCTTGTCCCCGCTGGCTTGGATATGTCGCGTTCGCATAGCCGGTTTCAAAAGCTCTTTCACGGGTTTTCGCGCCATGCTACAGATTTGAATAGGGCAGGAAAAGCTGCCGCAGTAACATGTCCGGCCGGCGGGAGGTATCGCGCCGTAACCGGGCACATTCAGGGAGAACGACATGAAAAAGCTGCTTCTTGCCAGCACCGCGCTGGCACTTTCCGCAGGGATCGCCACGGCCCAAGAGGTAAAGATGGGCGTTCTGCTGGGCTATACCGGCCCGATCGAAGACATCACCCCCTACATGGCTGACAGCGCCGAACTGGCGATGAGCGAAATCAGCGACAGCGGGATGTTCCTTGGCGGCGCGACCATCACCCCGGTGCGCGCCGATTCGACCTGTGTGGACAGCTCCGCCGCGCAAGCCGCTGCCGAGCGTCTGATCTCGTCCGACGGGATTGTCGCAATGGTCGGCGCGGATTGTTCCGGCGTGACCATGGCCGTGCTGCAAAACGTGGCCATGTCGGCAGGTGTGCCGATGATTTCGCCGTCTGCGACCTCGCCCGCGTTCACCACGACCGAATCGAACGGCATGTTCTTCCGCACCGCGCCGTCGGATGCGCGCCAAGGCGTGATCCTGGCCGATATCGTGATGGAGCGTGGCTTCGACACCGTTGCGCTGACCCATACCAACAACGACTACGGCTCTGGCTTTGCAACGGCCTTTGCCGAAGCCTACACGGCGGCAGGCGGCACCATCACCACCACCGTTCCGCATGAAGAAGCCAAGGGCGACTACTCCGCCGAAGTTGGCACGCTGGCTGCGGCCGGTGGCGATGCCCTTATCATTCTGGGTTACACCGATGGCGGCGGCTCCGTGCTGCGCACCGCCTATGAGCTGGGCGCGTTCGATCAGTTCTTCATGGGCGACGGCATGTATGGCGATGCGCTTATCGCCAATACCGGAGAGGCGCTGGAAGGCACCGTGGGCACCATTCCATGGGCGCAAGGCGATGGCGCGGACGCGTTCACCGCCGTTGCCGAAGCCGCCGGTGTGCGCGCCGATAGCAGCTATACCCGCGAAAGCTATGACGCTGCCGCCATTCTGGCACTGGCCGCCCAGGCCGCAGGCGAAGCAACACCCGCCGGTATTGCCGCCAACGTGCTGAACGTGGCCAACGCGCCGGGCGAGCCGATCCTGCCGGGCGAGCTGGCCAAGGGTCTGGAAATCTTGGCAAATGGTGGCGAGATCGACTATGTCGGCGCAACCAATGTCGAACTGGTCGGCCCCGGCGAAGCGGCAGGCAGCTTCCGTGAATACATCGTCGACGGCGGCGAATACACCACGGTCAAGTTCCACTAATCCACTTGGTTGAAACTGGTTTTGCGGCCCATGGGGAAACCCTTGGGCCGCAAGCCATACGCGGGACCGTATTGCATATGTCCATGATCCGGGTGGAAAACCTGCACAAGCATTTCGGCGGCTTTCACGCCGTTGATGGCGCAAGCTTGGAAATCGCCGAGCGCTCTATTACCGGGCTGATCGGCCCGAATGGCGCGGGCAAGACGACGCTGTTCAACGTGATCGCGGGCGTGCTGCCGCCGACATCCGGCAAGGTCATCATGCAGGGCGAGGATATCACCGGCCTGCCCCCCCACGCACTGTTCCACAAGGGGCTGCTGCGCACCTTCCAGATCGCGCATGAATTTCATTCGATGACGGTGCGCGAAAACCTGATGATGGTGCCGCCGCGCCAGTCGGGCGAAAACCTGTGGGACGCATGGTTCCATGGCGCGCGCGTGCGCGAGGAAGAACGCCGCATCCGCACCCGCGCCGACGAGGTGCTGGAATTCCTGACCATCGACCATATTGCCGATGAAAAAGCGGGCCAGATTTCCGGCGGGCAGAAAAAGCTGCTGGAATTGGGCCGCACCATGATGACCGACGCCAAGATCGTCTTTCTGGACGAGGTTGGCGCGGGCGTGAACCGCACGCTTCTGAATACGATTGCCGATGCGATTGTGCGGCTGAACCGCGAACAGGGCTATACATTTGTCGTGATCGAGCATGACATGGATTTCATCGGCCGGATTTGCGACCCCGTGATCTGCATGGCAGAAGGCCGCGTGCTGGCCGAGGGTAGTCTGGACGAGATCAAGGCCAACGAGCAGGTGATCGAGGCGTATCTGGGCACTGGCTTGAAGAACAAGGTCAAGGACGGCGCGGCATGAGGCCGGTCGCGTGTCGCCGCGCGGCGGATGCCTCCGGCGGGAGTATTTTTAGCAAGATGAAATGGGCGGGGTGTGAGCATGGCTGAGCCTTTCTTGATTGGCGACGCCATGACCGGCGGCTATGGCGGCGCAGATATTCTGCATGATTGCACGATTGCCGTGGAAAAAGGCCAGATCGCGGTGATTGTCGGACCCAACGGCGCGGGCAAATCGACCGCGATGAAGGCCGTGTTCGGAATGCTGAAGCTGCGCCTGGGTGCGGTGCGGTTGGAGGGCGAGGATATATCCGCGCTCACCCCCCAAGCCCGCGTCGCCAAGGGCATGGGCTTCGTGCCGCAGACCAGCAATATCTTTCCGTCGATGACGGTCGAGGAAAACCTGGAGATGGGCGCGTTCATTCGCCGCGACGATATCGCCGCGACGATGGAGCAGGTCTACACGCTGTTCCCCATCCTGCGCGACAAGCGCGGACAGGCGGCGGGTGAGCTATCGGGCGGGCAGCGCCAGCAGGTCGCCGTTGGCCGCGCGCTGATGACCCAGCCGAAGGTTCTGATGCTGGACGAACCGACAGCGGGCGTCAGCCCCATCGTGATGGATGAATTGTTCGACCGCATCATCGAGATCGCGCGCACCGGCATCAGCATTCTGATGGTGGAACAAAACGCCCGCCAAGCGCTGGAGATTGCCGACAAGGGCTATGTTCTGGTGCAGGGCGCAAACCGATACACCGACACGGGTGCCGCCCTTCTGGCCGACCCGGATGTGCGCAAATCGTTTTTGGGGGGCTGAGGCATGGAATTTCTGAACGCACTCGTCACCCTGTCGAATTTCATGCTGGTCCCGGCGCTCGCCTATGGCAGCCAGTTGGCGCTGGGCGCGCTGGGGATAACGCTGATCTATTCCATCCTGCGGTTCGCCCATTTCGCCCATGGCGACACCATGGCGCTGGGCACCGCCGCCGTGATCGGGGGCACGTTTTTCCTGCAAGGCCAAGGCATTGGCATAGCCCCCCTGCCCACTGCGCTGCTGGCCGTGCCGTTTGGCGTGCTGGTCATGGTGGGCTATCTGTTGGCCGCGGACCGGCTGGTCTATCGCTACTACCGGCGGGTGCGTGCCAAGCCGATGATTTTTGTCATGGCCAGCCTGGGCGTGATGTTCGTGACCAACGGCATCACCCGCCTGTTCATGGGTGTGGGCGAAACCCGGTTCGAAGATGGCGAGCGTTTCGTGTTCAGCGTGCGCGAATTCCGCGCGTTTACGGGTCTTGCCGAAGGCTTGGCGCTGCGCAATGCGCAGGCCATCACCATCGTGACCGCGCTGATCGTGATGATTGTCCTTTTCTGGTTCCTGACCCGCACGCGTGCCGGAAAATCCATGCGCGCCTATTCCGACAACGAGGATCTGGCGCTGTTGTCGGGTATCAACCCCGAACGGGTGGTGACGATCACATGGGTGATCACGGCCATCCTGCTGGTGCTGGCGGGCACGCTCTACGGGTTGGACAAGGGCTTTCGGGCCTTCAACTATTTCCAGCTTCTGCTGCCAATGTTCGCGGCGGCCATTCTGGGCGGCTTGGGCAGCCCCATCGGGGCGATTGTCGGGGCCTATGTGGTGGCCTTTGCCGAAATGGGCGTGACCTTTGCGTGGCGGCGCGTCGCGGGCTATCTGCTGCCCGAGGGGTTTGAGCCATCGGGCATGGTCCAGCTTTTGCCGGTCGATTACAAATTCGCCGTCACCTTCATGATCCTTGTCATTGTGCTGCTGTTCCGGCCGACGGGCATTTTCAAAGGGAGAGTGCTATGACCGCGCGCGGCTTTGGCCTGTTCGCCCTGATGGGGCTGGTGTTGCTGGGCGTTGGCGCTCTGCAAAGCTGGCAGCTTGCGATCACCATCCTGAACATGAGCCTGATCTCGGCCATCATGGCGCTCGGCGTGAACATGCAGTGGGGCTATGCGGGCCTGTTCAACGTGGGCGTGATGGGCTTTACCGCCATTGGCGGGCTGGCGGTGGTGCTGGTCGCGCAGCCGCCGGTGCCAGAGGCATGGGCCGCAGGCGGAATGGGCGCGCTGCTGGGGCTGCTATTGGGCGTGGCGAGCATACTGGCCGCCGTGGTGGTCTATAAACGCCTGCCCAAAGGGCGCCTGCGGGCCTTGGCCATGGTGGCGGTGCTGGTGGCGGGGTATTTCATCACCTCCGCCGTGTTCGGCCCGGCCACGCAGGCCATTGAAGCGGTGAACCCCGCGTCCGAGGGTTATCTGGGCGGGCTCGGCCTGCCCGTTGTGCTGGCATGGCCCGTGGGCGCGCTATTTGCGGGCGGTGTGGCGTGGATGGTGGGCAAGGTAAGCCTTGGCCTGCGCTCGGACTATCTGGCCATTGCGACGCTGGGCATATCCGAAATCGTCATCGCGGTGCTGAAATTCGAGGGCTGGATGTCGCGCGGCGTTAACAACGTAACCGGCATTGACCGCCCCGTGGTGCGCCCCGTCGACCTGCAAACCGAAAGCTGGTTGCAAGCGCTGGCCGAAACCCTTGGCTGGGAGGTACAGCAAACCGCCTCTGTCGTCTCTGGCCTTGGGTATGCGGCGCTTTTCACGCTGGTCCTGGGTCTGCTGATCTGGCTGTCAGAGCGGGCCTGGACCTCGCCCTGGGGGCGGATGATGCGCGCGATCCGTGACAACGAGGTATCGGCCCGCGCCATGGGCAAGGATGTTACGCAACGCCATCTGGCGGTGTTCATTCTCGGCTCTGCGGTCTGCGGTCTGGCGGGCGCGATGATGGTGTCAATGGACGGCCAGCTTACCCCCGGCAGTTACGAGCCGCTGCGCTACACATTCCTGATCTGGGTGATGGTTATTGTCGGCGGATCCGGCAACAACTGGGGCGCCGTGCTGGGCGGGTTCGTTGTCTGGTTCCTGTGGGTGCAGGTCGAACCGGCCGGGCGCTGGTTCATGGAACTGGCGACAGCGGGTATGGCGGACGGGTCGGACCTGAAAGACCACCTTTTGGGGTCGGCCAGCTACATGCGGCTGCTGACAATGGGCGTGGCGCTTCTGCTGATGCTGCGCTTTGCCCCGCGCGGTCTGATCCCCGAAAGATGACACGCGCGGTCCTGCTGCCCGCGGCGGGCGCGTCCTCGCGGATGCGCGGCGGCGACAAGCTGTTGGAGCAGGTTGACGGCGTCGCACTTTTGCGACGCAGCGCAATCCGCGCTCGCGGGGCCGCAGATGCGGTCTTGGTGACACTGCCGGTCGCCAGTCCGCGCCGTGACTCGCTCTTGGGCCTTGACGTGACGATCTTGGAAATAGACGCGACCGAAGGCATGGCCGCAAGCTTACGCGCGGGCGCGGATTGGGCCAAAGGGCTCGGGCTGGATGCGCTGATGGTCGCCCTGCCCGATATGCCCGATATCACCACAGATGACCTATGCGCATTGTTTGACGCGCAGGCACAGCAATCGGCAACACCCTTGCGCGCGACAACCGCAGATGGCCAAGCGGGCCATCCCGTTATTCTGCCGCGCGCGGTATTTGCGGCGATGCACGAACTGTCGGGCGACCAAGGCGCGCGGGCGATCCTGCGCGATCACCCGCCACGTTTGCACCCTTTGCCCGGCCAACGCGCCCTGACCGATCTGGACACGCCAGAGGCTTGGGCCGCGTGGCGGGCACAGCGTTAGTCGCGCTTGCCGAACAGCACTTTCTGCGCGTCCTTGTCGGTTGTCACATCGCTGCGCTGGTCGGCTGCCAGCGCGCGGCCGGTTTGCACCGCAGGGCGCGCGCCAACCTCGTCCAGCCAGCGTTTCAGGTGCGGCTTGTCGTCGAGCGTTTGCTCCTGCCCTTCCCAAAGCGTGGCCCAAGGCCAGATCGCCATATCGGCAATCGAGTAGAAGTCCCCCGCGACGTAGCGGTTTTCGGCAAGCTGCTTGTTCAAAACGCCCAAAAGCCGCGCGGTTTCATTGCGGTAGCGGTCCTTGGCGTAGGGCAGGTCATTGGGCGGGTCCATCGCCGGCGCGTATTTCAGGAAGTGATGCGCCTGCCCCGCCATCGGGCCAAGCCCGCCCATCTGCCACATCAACCACTGATCCACGGCAGTGCGGTCGCGTTCGGTTGGCCCGCCGAATTGCCCGGTCTTGCGGGCCAGATATTGCAGGATCGCGCCGGACTCGAAAATCGAGATCGGCGCGCCATCCGGCCCGTCCGGGTCCACAATGGCCGGCATCCGATTATTGGGCGCGATCTTCAGAAACTCTGGCTTGAACTGGTCGCCCGCACCAATATTGACGAAATGCACGTCATAGGGCAGGCCCATTTCTTCCAGCGCGATAGAGATTTTCCAGCCGTTCGGCGTGGGTCAGTAATGCAGGTCTATGGTCATGGCATGTCCTTTGCTTATCTATTGGCTCTCAAGCTAAGCGTTCGGGACATGCTGTCCAAGTGCTACACCAATTTTGTTTGTGCGCGACGCCTGTGCAAGCCTGCACAGTCAGGCGGACCGCAAAGCCTGATCACTTGATAATTAGTGAGTGACCTGCTGTTGAATGCGATCGGTCGTCCAGTCCGGGTGCACTTCCAGCAACGGAATTCCCGCGCGGCGCAGCGCCTCGCGCTTCACAGCATCGCGCATGAATGTGTTCTTTGCACCATAATGGCCTTTGCCCTGCACTTCGATTGCCAGCGCTACAAAGCCGGACCGATCAATGACCGCGATATCCAAACGCTTGGAGTTGATCGACGCATGTGCCCTACGATCCGCAACACGGTCGCCGCTTTTGGATGCCCCCAACACCTCACCCAGGCTGGTCTGGGCCATCAGGCGGTAGCTATTTGGCAAGACAGAGTCTATCGCGCGAAAAACAGCAAATTCGGTCTGGTTCATGATGCGACGGCGTTCAAACCCGGCATTGGTTATTGCGCGCATTTGTTCTGATGGGTCATACAACCCCTTTGCGTCGGGGCTTGACGGGCGTTTGCCTGACCAGCGCCTGCGTCGTCCGAACAGCGGCTTTGCGATCAGCGCGAAAACGAGCACCACAGCAATAAACCAATACTCTGCCCAGAGCGGCGCAAGAAGGTCCGCATCAAAGTGCAAATAATCCATACCTCACCTACAGAGCTCTGCAATACACCCAGTGATTGCAAAAAAATGCGGCGAAATCATGGAGTGGTCCTGCGACAGCACCGCAGGACCAAAGATTTTACGATCCCGCAGCTGCCACCGCACGGCGAGTCATAACCCCCACCAGATGCGCGCGGTAGGCTGCCGTGCCATGCAGGTCCGCGATCATCTCATGGGCGGAATGCGCCAGACCGTCGAGCGCATTCGCGCTGAAATCGGAGGACAGCGCGGCTTCGGCCTCTGCCCAGCGGAACACGCCGTTTTCCGACGCGCCGGTGATCGCCACGCGCACGCCACTGGCGTAGCGCGCCACAAAGGCGGCGGTCAGCGCGAAACGTGACGCCGGTTGCACGAATTTGGCGTAGGCCGAGGCTTGCGGGATGGGCAGGCGGACCGAGGTGATGATCTCACCCTCTTCCAGTGCGGTGGTGAACATACCCTGAAAGTAGTCATCCGCCGCGATCTCGCGCCGGTCGGTAACAATGGTTGCCCCCGTGCCAAGTGCCGCAGCCGGATAGCAAGCGGACGGGTCATTGTTGGCCAAACTGCCGCCGATGGTGCCCTTGTTGCGCACCGCCGGATCGCCGATCTGGCCGGCCAAAGCCGCCAGACCCGGAAAGTCGCCCGCCGCATCGCGTGCAACCTGCGCATGTGTCGTGGCCGCACCGATGACAAGCGTGTCCCCTTCGCGGCACACACCAACCAGTTCCGGAATACCCGTCAGGCTGACCAAACTGCCCGGCGCGTTCAGCCGCGCTTTCATGGATGGGATCAGGGTTTGCCCGCCCGAAAGCGGCTGCGCCTCTTCCCCCGCCAAGGCCGCAACGGCATCGGCCACGGAGCCGGGTTTTACGAAGTCGAAATTATACATGGGTTCTCCTCCCTTAACCGTTCATCGCGGCCCAGACGCGCGACGGCGTCAGCGGCATGTCGATATGCGTGATATGCGTGTGGCCCGCGCGGTGCAGCGCGTCGATCGCGGCGTTGACCACAGCGGGTGGTGAGCCGATCGCCCCCGCCTCGCCACAGCCTTTTACCCCCAGCGGGTTATGCGTGCAGGGTGTGACGCAGCTATGATCGACCGTAAAGCCGCGCATGTCATCGGCGCGTGGCATAGTGTAATCCATGTAGCTGCCCGACAAAAGCTGGCCCTGATCGTCATAGACGCAGTTTTCCAGCAATGCCTGCCCGATCCCTTGGGCCAGACCGCCATGCACCTGCCCCTCAACAATCATCGGGTTCACGATATTGCCGAAATCATCGGCAGCGATGAAACGCAGGATGTCGATCTTGCCGGTTTCGGGGTCCAGCTCAACCTCGCACCCATAGGCGCCCGACGGGTAGGTGAAGTTCGACGGGTCGTAGAATGCCGTCTCCTCCAGCCCCGGTTCCAGCTCTTCCAGCGGGTAGTTATGCGGCACATAGGCCGCAAGCGTCACACCCGACCAATCGACCGATTTGTCGGTGCCCGCGACACTGAATTTACCGTCCTTCAGCTCGATATCTTCGGGCGCGGCTTCCAGCAGGTGGGCGGCGATCTTCTTGGCCTTGTCGATGATCTTGTTGGTGGCCTTCACAATGGCCGATCCGCCGACCGCCAAGGACCGAGAGCCGTAGGTGCCCATGCCCATCGGGGTGTTGGACGTATCGCCATGGTGGATCTCGATGCTGTTGGCATCGACCCCGATCATCTCCGCAACCACTTGGGCGAATGTGGTTTCGTGCCCCTGCCCGTGGCTGTGGCTGCCGGTATAGACGCTGATCGACCCGGTGGCGTTCACCCGCACCGAAGCCGACTCGTAAAGCCCCGCCCGTGCGCCAAGCTGGCCCACAAGGTTCGACGGCGCGATGCCGCAAGCCTCGATGTAATGCGCAATGCCGAAGCCGCGCAGCTTGCCGCGTGCCGCACTTTCCGCGCGGCGCGCTTCAAAGCCCGCGTAGTCGGACAGTTCCAGCATTTTATCCATCGTGGCGTGGTAATTGCCAGTATCGTAAACCACCGCGACAGGGGTTTGATACGGGAATTCCTCGGGCTTGATGAAGTTCTGACGGCGCAATTCAATCGGGTCCACGCCCAATTCGCGCGCAGCCTTGTCGACCAGCCGTTCAATCTGGAACGTGGCCTCTGGCCGCCCTGCCCCGCGATAGGCATCGACCGGCACGGTATTGGTAAACACCGCCTTCACATTCACATAAATCAGCGGGGTCTTGTAATTCCCGGCCATCAGCGTGCCGTGCAGCCAAGTCGGGATGGAGGGCGCGAAGGTCGACAGATACGCGCCCATATTGGCGTAGGTTTCCGTGCGCAAAGCGGTGAAGTTATGGTCCGCATCCAACGCCAGTTCGATCTTGGTTTTATGATCGCGGCCATGCGCGTCAGAGATGAACGCCTCGGACCGCGACGAGGTCCATTTCACAGGGCGTTTCAAGACCTTGGCGGCGTAGGTGCAGAACGCTTCTTCCGCGTAATGGTAGATCTTGGACCCGAACCCACCGCCCACATCGGGCGCGACCACGCGCAGCTTGTGTTCGGGAATGTTCAGCACGAACGCGCCCATCAGCAGGCGGATGACATGCGGGTTCTGGCTGGTGGTATAAAGCGTGTGGCTGTCGCCCCAAGGGTCGTAATCGCCCACGGCGACGCGCGGTTCCATCGGGTTGGCGACAAGGCGGTTGTTGGTCAGTTCCAGACTGACCACATGCGCGGCGTTGTTGAACGCCTCATTCACCGCGTCCTTGTTTTCTTCGACAAAGCCCCAGTCGTAGCACAGGTTCGACGACAGATCGTCATGCACCTTGGTCGCGCCGTCTTTCAGCGCGGCCTTCATGTCGACAACCGGCTCAAGTTCTTCGATATCAACCTCGATCGCCTCTGCGGCGTCGCGAGCCTGCGCGTAGGTTTCTGCCACCACCGCGCAAATCGGGTCGCCCACATGGCGCACCTTGCCCTCGGCCAGAATGGGGTGCTTGGGCTCCTGCATGGGTTGGCCATGCTTGTCCGTCACCTGCCACCCGCAGGGAATGCCGCCCGCGCTGTCGAAATCGGCAGCGGTGAACACCCGCAGTACACCGTCCATCGCTTCGGCAGCAGAGCTGTCGATCCCCTTGATCCGCCCATGCGCCACGTCCGAGCGCAGGAAATGCACATAGGTCTGGCCGCGCAGGTTAATGTCGTCGGTGTATTTACCGTTCCCGGTCAGGAACCGCGTATCCTCGCGCCGCTTTGTGCTGGCGCCGATGCCGTCATCTTTTGGCATGTCTCTCTCCCTGAAAATCCCGTGTGTTATTCAGCCGCCAAAGCGCCCACATCCTGACCGGACGCTGCCATGACCGCACGCACGATGTTCTGATACCCGGTGCACCGGCAGATGTTGCCTTCCAGATAATGGCGCACCTCTTCCTCGGTCGGCTTGGGGTTGTCGGCCAGAAGGGCTGCCGTGCTCATCACCATGCCCGGCGTGCAATAGCCGCATTGCAACCCGTGGTAATCCTGAAACGCCTGCTGGATGTTGCCCAAGCTGCCATCGGGATTGGCCATGCCCTCGACGGTTGTGACCTCTGCCCCCTCCAGATCGGCGGCAAAGGCGGTGCAGGATTTGACCGCCTGCCCGTTCACCAGCACCACGCAAGCGCCGCATTGGCTGGTGTCGCAGCCGACATGGGTGCCGGTCAGTTCCAACCCCTCGCGCAGGAAGCCCGACAGCAGCGTGCGCCCTTCTACCTCTGCGGCCATCTTGCGACCGTTTACCGTCATCGTCACCTTGCTCATGTGGCTCCTCCCATCATTGGCTTTGGCCGAAGTAAATCACGGAACACCGCCACCGCCTATGCGACCTTGGGTGTAGCTGCACGGATGCTTTACAGTGTCGCGCTGCTCCGCCAATATGCACAAGCTGCACAGAGGCCGGAGGGATCATGCGCAAATTCCTTGTCATTTTGGATGACAGCCGCGAATGCCTGAACGCCATGCGCTTTGCCGCGATGCGCGCCGCCCATACGCAAGGTCAGGTCCAGATCCTGTCGATCATTTCGCCAGAGGAGTTTCACGGCTTCATGGGCGTCGCAGATGTGATGCGCGCAGAGGCCCGCGAGCGGATCGAAGCGCATTACGAGGTTTTCGCCAAATGGATGCGCGACCGCCAGAAGGTGAACCCCGAACTGGTGATCCGCGAGGGTGAAGCCGTGGCCGAGATCCTGGCGCAGATCAATGAGGATTCAGAGATCGGCATTCTGGTGCTGGGTGCCGGAACCGAAAGCAACAACCCCGGACCCTTGGTGACGCAACTGACCCGTTCATCGGGCACGCTGCCGGTGCCGATAACCATTGTTCCGGGAGAATTGTCGCGCGAGCGGCTGGAAGCGATTTCCAAGGGGTAGCCCTGCCCGCGCGTGGCACGAAGCAACGGGCGCGGCGACATGAGTATTTTTGGCAAGATGAAAAGGAGAGGCGCGCATGAGACTGGTGCGGTTCGGCCCGAAAGGCGAAGAAAAACCCGGACTGCTTGACCGGGACGGGCGATTGCGCGACCTGTCGGCGCTGACAGAGGATTTTGCCGGCGCGGCAGTGTCACGCGCAGCGCTGGCCGCTTTGGCGGAGCGCGGAGCAAACGAGGCCCCCGTGGTCGAAGGGCTGGTGCGGCTTGGCGCACCCTTGGCATCGGTGCCGAATTTCTACTGTATCGGGCTGAATTACGCCGCCCATGCCGCGGAAACCGGTGCGGCCAAACCGACAGAACCCTTGCTGTTTTCCAAGGCCACGTCATCTCTGGCAGGGCCGGAGGATGACATCATCATCCCCCAAGGCGCAACCCGCGTGGACTGGGAAGTGGAACTCGGCGTGGTGATCGGCACGCCTGCGCTGAATATTTCCGAGGCAGAGGCCCTGGACCACGTTGCAGGCTATGTCGCGATTAACGATGTTTCAGAGCGGACCTTCCAGAAAGATCGCGGCGGGCAATGGATAAAGGGCAAATCCGCCCCCTCTTTCGGCAAGATCGGACCATGGTTCGTAACCCGCGACGACGTAGCGGACCCGCAAGCGTTGGACCTGTCCTTGGCGGTGAACGGCGCAGCGCGGCAAGCGTCAAACACATCTGATATGATTTTTTCTGTTGCAGAAATAATTGCTTACATGTCGAACTTCATGCAACTTCTGCCCGGCGACGTGATCGCCACCGGCACCCCGTCTGGCGTGGGGCTGGGCATGACACCGCCGCAATTTCTGGCCGAAGGTGACAGCGTTGTGCTGGAGGTGGCAGGGCTTGGGCGGCAGGTCTCGAAAGTGGTGGCGGCCTGAGCGGGCCGCCACGGGCCGTTACGCGGCGTTCAGGATATGCGCGATTTCATCCTTCAGCGCCATACGCTCGCGGCGCATCTGGGCTTCCTGCGCTTCTGCCACAGGCTCTATATTCGTTTCTGCCCGATGGATCGCGCGGTTCACTTCGTGATAGCTGTCAAACAGCTTGGCGAAATGCGCGTCTTCTTGCTTTAGACGGTGCATCGCATCGGCGGCATGGGGGAATTCTTCGGCCAGTTCGTGCGGGGTGTGGGACATGCTCGCTCTCCTGTTCGTGGTTACAGGCAGAGTGTAGCCGCCCCTGCCCGTCCCGCTTTGATCTGGCGCAAACTCAACGCTTTCCCTGCCAAAGCTGGTAGAGCCATAGCAGCGCGAGCGAACCCAGAAGCGCCAGCACAAACCCGCCGACCCAACCTGCAGACGCCATCATGAACCGAAACCCCAAGCCGCCCACAACGGCCCCCAACACGCCGACAACCATGGCGGTCGGCAGGTCGGTGTTCATCCGCATCAGCCGCGTGGCGATAACACCGGCAAGCGCGCCAACAACGATGAGCAGGACAACCGGCATCTAGGCGCCCGTCTGCGCCGCGATCTCGGCGCGGGTCTGTCGGCCGCGTTCGGTCGCGGATTTGAGCTGGCCACAGGCTGCCATGATATCCTCGCCGCGGGGCGTGCGGATGGGGCTGGCATAACCGGCTTTATGGACGATATCGGCGAAACTTTCTATCCGCGCCCAGTCGGACCGCTGATAGGGCGCGCCTGGCCATTCGTTGAAGGGGATAAGGTTGATCTTGGCGGGGATACCCGCGATCAGTTTGACCAGCCGCCGCGCGTCGGCATCCGAATCGTTCACATCTTTCAACATGACATATTCAAAGGTGATCCGCTCTGAATTCGAGATACGCGGATAGTCGCGCAGCACATCCAGCAAGGTCTGGATGTTCCAGCGTTTGTTTATGGGCACCAGACGGTCGCGCACCTCGTCCGTGGTGGCGTGAAAACTGATCGCCAACAAGCAACCGATTTCTTCCGCCGTGCGGGCAATTTCCGGCACGACCCCGGATGTCGACAGCGTGATCCGGCGGCGCGAGATCGTCAGCCCTTCGCCATCCATCACGACCTTCATCGCGTCGCGCACATTGTCGAAGTTGTACAGCGGTTCGCCCATGCCCATCAGCACCACATTGCTGACAAGGCGGGTTTCGTTCTTGGGCGCGCCCTTCTCTGGCCATTCGTTCAGATCGTCGCGGGCGACCAGCACCTGCCCGACGATTTCGCACGCGGTCAGGTTGCGCACCAGTTTCTGCGTGCCGGTATGGCAGAAAGAACAGGTGAGCGTACAGCCAACCTGGCTGGAAATACAAAGGGTTCCACGGCTTTCTTCGGGTATGTAGACCGCTTCCACCTCGTGCCCGCCCGCGATGCGCAACAGGTATTTGCGGGTGCCATCCTCTGATACCTGCCGCGACACGATTTCGGGGCGCGTGATCTCGAACGCCTCTGCCAATTGCGCGCGGTAGCCTTTGGCAAGGTTGGTCATCGCCTCGAAATCCTGCACGCCCCAGTGGTAGATCCACTGCCAGATCTGACCCACGCGCATTTTGACCTGCCGCTCTGGTGTGCCCATGTCGGCCAGCGCCTGCCCCAACTGGTCGCGGGTCAGGCCCACCAGATTGCGTTTGCCGCCCTCTGTCAGCTTGCGCGGCAGGGTCAGCACGTCTTGGGTGATAGGAGCATTGGAGGTCATGGCATTGCCTTTGGCGGGGTTACAGGCATCAATATAGCAAAACCGCCCGGAAAGGACAGTCCGGGCGGCGCTTCGTGGTGGCAGACGCGACGGGTCAGCTAGCGCATTGGCGCTGTGCTTCTTCCGTTGCGGCGGTGAACCCGAACAGCGAGAAGGTGTCGCGCGTATCTGTCCCGCGTGACGACCGCGCGGTCAATACGGCCTCGGCGCCAGCGCGCAAGGTTGCCAGAATACGCGCATCTTCTTCGGGAGAGGCGGACCACGCCCATTCGCCGTTCACGAATAACTGGTATTCTGTATCTCCGACGGTCAGCCCCACGGTCGAGTCCGGTGCGAACGGGTAGCCGCCCGTGAATGATATTTCCGGCGTTGAACTGTCGGGCCGATAGGTCGCGAATAGCAAGATGTCGCCGCGCCGCACCTGCACGGGGTTGCCGCCACGGGTGTTCACGGTTTCGCGCGGGGCAGAAACGGCCCAGCATTCTTTGGGATCATCCTCGACAAACACGCTCCACGCCGTGTCGGCGGCGACACGGTTGGTCGATTCCTGCGCCATAGCCGCGCTGCCTGCGATAGAAAGGGCGAACGCCGCGCCTGCGACCATAACGGCCCAGTTTCGTGCCTGAAACACCATCTGCTAGCTTGCCTCCGAGCTGTTCGATCCGTTAGATCGTGCCTGACTATAGCGTCACAATATGATGACACCGTTCCTTTTCCCGTGTTTTCTAACCCTTACCCGCCCAAAGTTCAAAGCCCTCATGATAAAAAATCGCGCAAGCGTGAATCATGGGGACCAATCGCGTCAGGATGAGCAAGAACATGCCGAAGCTGGAGAGTATTACGCAAGGTGCCGTGCCCATGGTCGAGATGTGGCGCGGGGATCGTCTGGAATCGGTGCACCAGGGCCATGCCGTGGTCATGCGGGCCAATGGCGAGGTGGTCGAAAGCTGGGGGCGACCCGAAGTCGTGATCTACCCGCGTTCAAGCTGCAAGATGGTGCAGGCTCTGCCATTGCTGGAGTCCGGCGCGGGCGCGGGGTTGAGCGCGAAGCAGCTAGCGCTGGCCTGTGCGTCGCATCAGGCCTCGGCGCTGCATGTTGGCATGGTGACGCGCTGGCTGGCCGATCTTGGGTTGTCGGATGATGACCTGCGCTGTGGCGCGGCCCCTCCGGGCGATATTGCCGAACGCGACCGGCTGATCTGCGCCCATGCAAAGCCCTGCCAAAGCCATCATGAATGCTCCGGCAAACATTCGGGCTTCCTGACGGTGAATGCGCACCTGCGCGGCGGGCCGGACTATGTGGACCCCGACCACCCCGTGCAACGCGCGGTGCGCGACGCGTTCGAGGGGGCGACCGGCCAGACCTCTGCAGGATACGGAATAGACGGGTGCTCTGCGCCAAATTTCGCCACTGAATTGCAAGGGTTGGGGCTTGCCATGGCGCGCTTTGCCAGCGCCCGTGAGGGCGTGGGCGACGGGCGGGCACAGGCAATGGCCCGGCTGCGAGATGCGATGATGGCGCACCCCGATATGGTCGCCGGTGAAACCAAGGCTTGCACCAACCTGATGCGCGCAGCCGAGGGTCGGGCGGCGGTCAAGACCGGGGCGGAAGCTGTCTTTGTGGCTATCCTGCCTGAAAAGAAACTGGGCATTGCGTTGAAAATCATCGACGGCGGCATCCGCGCGTCAGAGGCTGCGATGACAGGACTGTTGCGGCGCTACGGCGTGATCGCCCCCGACCATCCTGTTATACTTCTTCTACTCCAAAACCCGAAAGTTCTCGTGTGTTATGACGCGGAAGTTATCTGACACCTTGTCGCGGAATTTCTTCCATTCCTGCGGGATGGTCTCACGCATGAATGCAAGGATGGCGTCGGCGAATTGCTTCTGACTTCGGTAGTAGCGATTGTGGGTGACATAATGGTGCAAGACCGCCCAAAGACGTTCAATTGGATTGAG
>NZ_UIHC01000063.1 GCF_900499075.1 Roseinatronobacter ekhonensis
CGCAAGCCTCAAGCTCGAGGCGGGCTGGTGAGGAAAGAAAGTCAGGGCGGATCATAAGCAATAGCTGAATCGTTCCAAACCCAGCAGTCAAGTCAACAAATTCGGCTTCTGCAGGACTCGGAGTATAACCAAAATACGCTGCCTCACGGCAACGCGTCACAGGTGGCCGGATACCCCGGAACAGGTGGCCGGATGTTGTCGGAATAGGTGGCCGGATCCTCCGGAATACGCACCCCACAGACGAGATGAGAGCCCCGGCAACGTAGTCGAGACCCCCGACAACGGCATTCGCAACCGCGTTGAAGTTGGCCCAGTTGAAGGCGAACAGCCCGATCAGGGTGAGCTTGATGAGATACCAGAAGAAACTGGCCCCATCCATGCTGCGGAACTGGAAGGCCATGTTGATAAAAATGCCGATCACCGAGAGCGTGATCATCAGCAGGACGATAGTGCCAGTATTGCTCGCCACAGCCCCGAATTGGGACTCAGCGGCATCGGCAAGGAACCCGTCTGCCGTTCCGACCATCCAGCTGACAACACCCATTACCAGTTGCCTTGGGCTTCGCAGAGGTCTCTTAAGTCGGCGGTAAATTGGTTCTGTTCGTTGCGTAAGGCCAATTGTGCTTGAGTGTGTTCTGCTTGTGAGAAGGCCAAGAACCGCTCTTCGTATTCTGCTGACGCAGAGTCCCAGGACGGGAAGCGAACATCACAACCACAATCGCCTGATGCTTTGACCGCCTGCCACGCACGCAACTCATAGAGCCGCATCAAAGTCAGCACCTTGTAGGCCTCACGCGGGTTGATTTCGTCCATCCAAGTTGGTCGCGCCGGGCGGTCATTGCAAATCCGGTATTGTTGCGGCGTCATGTTCACAGTGAGATCATTTGTGACCTGCGGTGATGTCTGGGCTGCAAGCGGCCCCGCGAGGGAGGAAAGCGCAAGGGCGATGATATGTTTTCGCATGAGGGTATTCCTTTTCTATTCGGCGGCGACGGAGGCGTTCTTTTTGCCTCTGCCGTCGATACTGTCGAGGCTGAAATCTTTCGATTGGCCCGGGAGAAAAAACTCGGTGATGCCGCGCGCGCCTTCATGACGTCCTGCCTGGATGATCACGTCGATTGAGCCCTCGATGTAATCGATCATGTCGGCATAGGTCATCGGCACATCGGTTTTCAGGGCGGCGATGGCAAGGCGGCGGACGGCAAGCTGCGGGGTCTCGGCATGCAGCGTCGTCAGCGAGCCGCCATGGCCGGTGTTGATCGCCTCAAGGAAGGTCATGGCCTCTCGCCCGCGGACCTCGCCCAGCACGATTCGGTCGGGCCGCATGCGCAAAGTCGAGGCCAGGAGCACATCGGCACTCCGGGCATCCGCATCACGGTCGGCGATCAGCGTCACAGCATTAGGCTGTTCGGGACGCAACTCGGACGCTTCTTCGATGGTGATGATCCGCTCTTCGGGTGGGATCAGCGAGAGCATCTTGCGCGCGGCGACCGTCTTGCCGGTCGAGGTGCCACCCGAGACGATCATGTTGAGCTTGTTCTCGACGCAAAAACGCAGGGCCGCGTCGATGTCTCCGGAGGCCACAACATCGCGCAACGCGGCGTTCCTCTCTCGGCGCAGGCCTTCGAGGCTACGTTCTTTGCCATAGAGAAAGCCGAGCTTAATCGCCTCCAGCGGTAGGGAGGAGAAAAAGCGCAGCGAGATCGAGAACCCGCCCTCAACTGCGGGAGGCTGAATGACCTGCGCTCGGATTGAACGATCGCGATAGAGGATCGATACCGAGACGATGGGCTTCTTGGTGCTGAGCGTGGTCGAGGCGGCTGAGGCGATCTGGTTGCCGAGGTCCTTGATCTCGGTCTGGGTGAGCGGGATGCCGAGCCCTCGCATGAAGTGATCACCCTGGAACTCACCCCAGACTTGGCCGTCGGGGTTGATGCAGATCTCTATCGTGTCGTCACGCTGCACGGGCGCGCCAAGCCTGTCGAGCGAGGCTTCGAGATAGCTTGCCGCCATGTCAGAATATCTCCAGGTCGCGGTCAACCATGACCGTGATCCGCGTGCCCTGATCGACATGGATCACCGGACGGATCGCGAGATAATCCTGCATCACGCTTTGGGTGCTATCGCGCAGGTCCGAGCCGACATCGCTGGCGACATCGGCAGCCGCCTCGTCATCGATCTGGCCCGCTGCGGCAGCTGGCAGGGCGCCGATCAACGAGATCAGCGCTGCAGAGCCGAAGCGCTGCGCAAAGCGGGTGTCGACGAAGCCAGTGGTTCCGGTGCGACCGAGTTCATCACCGCCGAAGGCGCTGATCTCCACGGTCTGGTTGTCAGGCAGGATGATCCTGTCCCAGGCCACCATGACCCGCGATTGTGCCAGCGCCACATCGGAGCGGTATCGCCCGATCAGGCGCGCACCGCGCGGGATCAGGACGCGCGATCCGTCAAAGGAATGGACATCTTCGGAGACGATGGCGCGAATTGCACCGGGCAGCGTGCTGTCGAGCGCGGTCTCGGTCACCGCCTGGATCATGGTGCCCTGAATAACCGTGTTCGTTGGGTTCACAATCACCTCAGCGCGCGTGGCGGGCGCGGGTCGCGCGCCGGTGCGCACGAAGGCTTCATCGGCATTCAAGCGCGCTGCTTCAATCGTACTTTCGCGGTCTGTCCCTGCCCCCATCCCGGAAAACGCGATCATGGGCGACGCAATCCGTTCTGCTCGCGCCTCAGCCTCAGCGGCACGTCGGCGCTCAAGTTCAGCCATCCGCAGTTCCTCCTCGTTGGGGCCGAGGTCCGTCGGCGCGGGCGGGGTCAGGCGCGCGACCTCAAGGTCCATGCGCAGTTGGTCAAGTTCACGGTCGCGTTCGGTCAACTGCCGCTCCAGCGTGCGCTGTGCCTCAGCGGAGCCCTCCTGCAGCGCCGCGATCTGAGCCGTGAGGTCTGCGATGGCCTGTTCAGCCCCGCTGTCCGATGTCTCAGTCGGGCGTGCCCGCATTTCTTCGAGTTCGGCCCGCAAAGTTGCAAGGCTTTCCATCAGCGCAAGCTCGGATTCGGTCGGACCGGTCTCCACCGGAGGCGTCGGTGCTGGCTGTGCTACAGGTGGACGTCCCAGGTCCCCGAAGCCGGGCCCGGAGGACTGGAACTCCTCGGGGGCCGCAGTCACCATTGGAGCATCCTGAGACGGTTGCAGGGCAGTCCAGGCGAGACCACCGAATGCCGCGAGACCGGCAATCCCAAGGATTGCAGCGCTCGGTGATGGGCGTTTGCTTGCCCGTGCTTTAGCCGTGGTGCCCTCAAGCGCCGCAAGCCGTGCGGCAAGATCTTCGGTATCCTGGCTCATGATGTGGCCTCGGTCCCTGCGTCCTGAACACAGACGACAGCTTCACCCAAGCGAAGAACCCATTGCCGATTCACGCCGGAGACGCGGATCACGCCATCACTCAGGGCTTGGCTATTCACCGCCCGCTCCCTGCCATTGGAATACCGGAAGATCGCCGGGATCGGCGCATTTCTCGCGAAGCGGAAATAGGTGAAGGTGCCATCATCCCAGATGGCTGTCGGCGTGAACTCTTCCCGGGCACTTACTGCGTAATTCGCATTGGGAGCCTCAGCTGCGACCGCCCGGGTAGGCTGGACGCGGCTTTCCGGATAGCGGAACTGCACCACATAATGCGGGGTCTCGCGCGCCTCAACGACGTGGAAGTAATAGGAACGGCGGTTGGTATAGACGGTGATGTTGGTGGCCACGCCCGAAGCCGTAGGTTTGATCGCGAACGCGCGCCCGCCGGGGACGCCGTCGAACTGGAAACCCACAGTATCACCGGCGATGATCGAGCGTATGGTTTCACCTTCACCGAACTCAACGGTGGTTACGCGGGTCAGGGTCGTGACAACGCGGTAAACCTGCCCCTCGGTCCAGATCGCCACGCGGACGCGGTTGTCATGGGAGCCGGGACGTGGCGTCGTCTCGGCCAAAGCCGCAGCACTCGTGAGCGCCAGAATACCGGCGGCCATAAGGGTGGAAATTTGTGCACGGGTCATTCGGAACGGTCCGATCGGATTGCATATTGGGTGACGGTGAAGCCGAAGGGGTTTTGCCAGACATCGTCGATCGAGCGGGTCCGTTCGGGCTGGAACGCAAACATCAGCGTCGCTGTGAACGATCCGTCCTGCACACCCTGGGGGCTGGTCAGGCGTTTCCTGAGGCGCACCTGCGCACGGTTTTCGCCGATCAGTGTGATCGAGGCGATTTCGACGGCCATTTCAGCTGATGTGCCGTACCGCGTCGGCGGATAGTTCTCCTGCCCCGAGGTCCATATTGCGCGCATGCTCGTCTCGGCGGCACCGGATGACTGTGCCAGAACCCGGCGCACACGCAGATCATTGTCGAGCTGATTGTAGGTCTCGCGCTCATAAATATAGCGGTAGATTTGCGCCTCGATGACGGCGGGTCGCTCGGCGAGGGACACAGTTTCGACCCTGGCGTTCGGGAGCGCCATGCCTGTTGCCGGATCATAGGGCACAACGACTGGGGGCGGTGCCTCAACCATCAGCGCGACAGCCGCGGCCGCGAGACAGCCCACCGCGCCAAAACCCGCGCCACCGAGACCGATCATTCTCCACAGTTGTTCACGGCGCAGGGCACCATAAACAAGCTCCTCCTCCACGAGCTCGCGTGTGTTCATCCCCATTGCCCCACTCATGGTCGAAGTTCCGGCAGGGTGAAGTCCATGTACCGGCGCTCTTCGGCAACGGTGGCGGCATCGACTACGCCTGCATTGCCCGCGCCGAGGGTCTGGATTGCTTCCAACTCCCACATGCGTGTCATGGCGATGGCGAGCTCTGCCGTAACGCGGGTGTTGTGGTCCATAGAGGCTTTCAGATCCTCCGTGTCCGGGATCATCTCGACCAAACGTTCAACCCGCTCGAGGGATTGTTCAGCCTCAGCATGACTGTTTTGGGCAGCTGCGGACATCACAGCACCTGTGGTTGCCCGCGTGGCCACGCCTTCCGCGCCGGGATTGCCGCTGGTGGCAATCTCGCGCAGTGAGTCTTCGTCAAAACCGGCACTTGCCAGCGCCGCTTCCATCTGGGTGCGCATTGGGCCTGCATTAGGGCCGATGAGGCTGCTCCAGTCGCCCGCCTGGATGCCCCGGATCAGACCGGGAATATCTTCAAAATTCGCCTCAAGTAGGTTGTCCAAATCGCCGCCCATGGCAAGGCCGAGGATGCTGCGCGGTCCGGTGAGGGAGGCATACATCTCGTTCAGCTGATCGAGCTGGCTTTGCAACATGTCGAGCTGCTCGAGGGCATTGTCGAGAAGATCGGTCTGGAGCCCGAAATCCTGCAACATCTGCTGAAGCTGACGGATTTCCTGAGCGATGTTCTGGGTGTCCACTGTGGGAACGCCTTGTGCGGCGACAGGACCACTAACAGCGAAGGCAAGTGCTGCGGCCGCCGCACTGGTGAAAACGGAACGGGTAAATTGCGCGATCACTGCAAATCCTCCTGATTGAAATTCATGTATTGCCGCTCGGCGGCTTGGGCGGCTGCCATAGCGAGTTGTTCCTCGCTGAGCGGCTGGGTGTGCGCAGCCTTGATCCGGGTCCGGATCGCGACCAGCCGGGCAAGCTCGGCGCGGGCATAGGTGTTGAGCGCAATCGCCTCGTGCAAGTCTTCGGTCTTTCCGATGCGCGTTACGATGTCCTGCACCCGCAGGGCCGCGGCGCGGACCGAGACCAGCGAATAGTCTCCATAGACACCCGCCCCATGGGCCGAGAGGCTGAAGCTCGCATTGGCGAGAAGCACCGGGTCGATCGTGCCAAGGGCATCGATGCCGCCGACGGCGGCGAGATAGCTGTTGTACTGCTGCGGGATTACCACGACGTAGTGTTGGGTTTCCGCGAAGGGCGGCACGCCACCGTGGTTCTGCACATTACCCGGACCCGCGTTATAGGCGGCCAGCGCAAGAATGATGTTGCCATCGAACATGTTCAGCATCTGCGCGAGGTAGCGCGCGCCGCCGGTGACCTGCAGGTAGGGGTCGTCGTAATAGGCAGGGTAGATGCCGAGATCGCCTGCGGTTCCAGGCATGATCTGGGTGAGACCGAAGGCCCCAACGGGGGAGCGCGCCCCGATCTGGAAGCGGCTTTCCTGCCAGATCAGCGCCTGCAGAAGGCAGCGCCACTGCACGAGCGAGAGCCCCGCGCGGCTCACGCCGGGCAAGTTATGGGTGTCGCGGGCTGCACGGATGATCAGCTCCTCGATCCCTTCACGGGCATCGCCGAACATCCGGGCCGCGGCCGGGTTGTTGTCCTGAGGCGCATAGAGACTGGAGGCTCCACTCTCGACGCCATTTGCGGCCCCCTGCCCCGCCTCAAGCCCCGCCACCGTGCCTGCTACATCGCCGGATCCGAGCGACGTCGCATCCATCAGCCCTTCCAGCGAGGCGAGTTGCTGGCGTTCGATCTCGGCCAGTTCCTCTTCGCGGGTCAGACGGTCCTGTTGCAGCGCCAGATCCCGGTCGGTCTGCTCGAGGATCGCCTGCCTTTCGGCGAACAACGCCAAGTCGAAGGTCGGCACGCCCTGCGCCGTTGCGGGCCCAGACAAGGGAGCCGCAAGCGCAAGGCCAAGCACCGAGAAGGGAAGCCAGGTCCGCATCTGATCAGTTGCCCGTCCCCAGCATCACGAAATCGCAAGCCGTGTCGCGGCGCGTGACCTCCGCTCCCATGGTCGAGATCGTTGTCGTGGCGGCTGCCGCCTGCGCAGGGGCATCGCGGAAGTTGAAACAGTTGGCCTGCGCGGGGTTGTGTTGCGCACAAGCCGTCAGGGTCAGGCCGAGGCCAAGCAGTGCAAGACTGCGGGAAATGGTACGGGTCATGTCACTCTCCAGAATTCAGGACGTTCGCGGTAATCGGGGCCGACGAGGGCCTCGCCCTTTTCCATGCCGCCGAGGATGGTCACGAGGGGGCCGAGGGCGCTCAGATCGGCGTCGATCACGACTGCGCCGCGGTCATCGCGCACGAGGGCGAGCCGAGAGGCAGAGCCGACACCCAGAAGCACGTCGAGCTCTTTGTCGCTGAGGCCCAGCATCGCGTAATCGGCGGCGGAGGCGCGGATATTGGGCAGGAGCACTTGAGTCGGCACCGCCTCGACGATGGTCTTGCCGGTGCGGGTGCGCTCAAGCTGGCTTGCATACTGCGTCATCATCACGACGACGGCGTTCTGCTTGCGGGCTGTCACCAGCCAATTGCTCAGGCGTTCGGCGAAATAGGCATTGTCGAGCGCCTTCCATGCCTCATCGATCACGATGATTGTGGGCTTGCGGTCCTCGATCACCCGCTCGACCCGGCGGAAGAGATAGGAAAGGACGGCCATCCGTTCCCGCTCGCTCTCAGAATCAAGGATGCCGGTCAGATCGAAGCCGGAGACATCGCCATCCAGGCTGAAGGTATCCTGAGTATTCGCCCCGAAAATCCAGCCGTAGCGACCCTCGGCTGTCCATTCCTGCATGCGTTCGAAAAGATCGCCGTCGTCATCGGTTGAGACGAGAAGCGAGGCGAAGTCCGACCAGTTCCTAAGGCCCGCATTCCCGGCACTGGCATTCTGGCGCACGACCTCTTGCAGCCGGTTGGTCTGCACCGGGGTCAGGGGCCGGTCGCGGCGCTCGAGAAGGCTTGCAAGCCAGTCGGCCAGCCAGGCCTGACCACGCGCGTCGATCTCGGTCTGGAGCGGATTAAGCCCCGTGGGCCGTCCGGCCCGCACGGTTGAATAGCTGCCGCCAAGCGCGCGGACGGCCATTTCCATGCCGGCGCGGTAGTCGAAGACGAACAGCCGCGCGCCTGCGCGCCGGGCCATGGTCATCAGGAATGCCGCGAGTACGGATTTACCCGAGCCGGGACGGCCCAGGATCAGAGTGTGACCGCCCGTAGGCTCGCGATCCGGCGCGCCCTGTTCGTGAAAGTTGAAGCGGAACCCGCTGCGCTCGGGTGTCGGAAAGAGCGTGATCGGCACGCCCCAGGGCACCTCCCGACCGGTCTTGCCGAGGGGCGTGCGGTGGAAGGTGGCCAGATCGGCGAAGTTGTGATTCGTGATCGCAGCCTTGCGGCTTCGCGCCCCGGTGTTCCCGGGATGCTGCGCCATGAAATGCGCCCGCGCCCCGAAGGCTTCCGAGATGAGGTTGATCCCGGAGGTTGCAGAGATGTTGCGGATCTCGGCTGCGATGTCGTCGAGCGCCGACTGGCTGCGGGCATAGACGGCGACCGTCATGTGGTGCTCGCCGAAGATCAGGCGCTTGGATTCCAGATCATCCTGGGCCAGTTCGAGTTCCTGCGCGAGGCTGACGGCCCCGTCATTGGCGGCCTGCATCAGGCGGAGCTGCCGCTTGATCCGACCCGCCATGATGTTGGCGTTGATCGGGACAAAGGAGTGGGTGACCACCATGTCGACGGGCAGGTTCAACTCGTCGAGCATCAGGCTGTCGGTCTTGGCGGGGTAGTTCTTCACCGCGAAGATTGCGCCCAGCTTCTCGCCCACGGCACCGTCGGAGAGCCCGATAGTCGATCCGAGGAAGGTGACGCGGGTATTGGCAACATCCTCGGCGATCACGCCCAGGCGCGACCTCGGGAAGAGCGGATGTTCTTCGCCGGTGTTGAGCGAGCCGAGGAAGCCCAGAAGTTCGCCGGTGCTGGCCGCCAGCAGGCGCGGCTTCATCTCATTAAACGACGAGAGCAGAAACCCCACGACCTCATCGAGCTTCCTGAGCCGCCGTGTTGTGTCGGCCGAGAGCCGTGTGCGGGAGGCCCCGAGCCCAAATGGCAGACGACTGCCGGTCTCAGGGCGTTTCAGGACCGTGAGGGTCAGCGTCTTGTCGCGGAGGGCGGAGCTGCCTAGATGCGCGCGCCACTGCTGATCAACGGCAGCCGCGAAGCCCTCGCCTGGGATGGGCGGTAAGATCACATCGACCGCCTTCGAGACCTTGTGGAGGTAGAAAGAAAACTCGGTTCCGACCTGTGCGACGATGCCCGCGAGGAGGCCGCCAATCCGGTCGAGATAGGCGTCCGCGCTCGTCGTGCTGTTCACCCCCTCGAGCCGGATGCATTGCATCAACTCGTTGCCGCGCGTCCGGATCGTCCGGTCGGTCACGAGGCTGACGTAGGGCAGCATAGAGGATAGCCGCTTCTCGCCCTTGATCCATGTGGGCAGCGCTGTCAGCGGATCGAGCGCGTCTGCATCCTGGCCTACAATTCCATTACGGGGCATAGCTATCGCCTCCGTAGAGCTTACGGTTCTTTGTCGGCGGCGTTTCCTGCAACGTGGTCACCAGAACATCGAGGAAGTTCGGATCCCAGTCCGCGGCTTTCCAGAGCGCGGGCCAGGCCAGCCCCGCAAAGACGGCCACCACCCAGCTCTGCACCCAGAGGAACAGAAGCGTTGAGCCGAAGAGCCAGACCATGGCGTACATGATTGGCAAGCCCATCAGCTTGGGTGGCCTGAGAAGGCCGATAAAGACGCGGGACTGGTCAGCCATGGGTTTTACTCAGGTCGTCCAGATCGCGGCGACAATGGTGGGTGCCGCAGCAATGCCGGCGATCGCCACCACCACCCAAAGCGCTTGGCGGAAATCGAGGATGCCAAAGAGCCAGGAAAGGAACACACCAATCAGCGCCAGTGTACCGATCACGATGCCCAAGGGACCGGTGATCGCATCGACGATGCCCTGCAGCAGCGTCTGCACAGGCGAGAGGTCGATGCTTTGCGCAAATGCGGGACCGGCCAGCACTATGATGGCCATCGCGCCGAGCGCGACAAGGGATGGTTTGGACGTCATGAAAGGTCTCCTCTGAGCCGATGAAACACGGCCGTCACGCGGGCCACATGCCCTTGGGTTTCGCGAAAAGGGGGAATGCCGCCATGGCGCGTGACCGCCTCGGGGCCAGCGTTATATGCGGCAAGGGCCAAGGATCCGTCGCCGAACTGGTCGAGCATCATCAAAAGGTAGCGCGCCGAGCCGTCGAGGTTCTGGGCGACATCGTGGGGATCGACGCCGAGATCGCTGGCAGTGCCCGGCATCAATTGTCCGAGGCCGATGGCGCCAACAGGGCTTCGCGCGATCGGGTTGTAGGCACTCTCAACTTCAATATTGGCGCGGTAGAGGAGCGCCCAGTCGGTGACGGAGAGCCCCGCACGACGCAGAGCGCCATGCCCGGCATATCGCAGGGCGGTGGTCTCGATCGCATTAAGGATTTCTGCGGAGGCGCGAACAGCACGCGGAGCCGGGATCGCCACCTCAGTTACTACTTCAGGGCCACGTGGTTCTGCGAAAAGAAAAAGGCGATCCGTCGCCTCTTGGGTCTCGGAGAAGGAGCGCAGGGTGCTTGCGTCATCAGAGACGGAATTCAGTCGGCCATCCGGACCAACCGAGAAAATGAAACCGTCGGCACCCGCCCGTGTTTCGGCGGCCAAGGGCGCGGAACATACGCCTGTACCCAAAACAACGACGAGCGCAAAGGCGCGGTTAGCTGTCCTTGACCGGGGTCGCTCCGTTTTGCGACCCTGATGTATGACCAGGAGCGGCGTGACGCTCACGACCACCTTCGTTGAGCGGAATGCTGACTGTCGCGCAGCCCATGTCAGCCAGGAAGCTGACAAGGCCAACGATGGTTTTGAAATCGCGCAGCTTGAGAACGCTTCGGCTGGTGACGAGCATCTTGTCGTCACGCCCATCAGACGCGACGGCGCGGATGACCCACGTACCGTACCAGCTGTTATGGCGCTTCTCGGCTCCTTCCTTGCAGACCACCTCGATGAGGTAGCCCTCGGTGAGCAGGCCGCGCAGTCCGTCTTCTGTAACCACATTGGGGGCTTCTTCTATCATGGCTTTCCCACGGGTCCTTTCTCTGCCTGAGGTGCAGCATCGGTCCCGTAGAGTTGAAACACCACGGTCGATACAATACAACATTAATGATAGCAAGACAATTACAACGCCTTGACGAACACCGCCTTGCTCCAATACCAGTGATAGCTGACAGATACGTGATCTTAAAGGCAGCAAAGGAGTTTTGCCCTGCACATTTCCTGTGCGCGCATTGCTACGTTATTGCTGTCGGTCTTGCTTGGATGCGAGCCAGTAACTGCGTCTGCGAATTGTGTTCCGCCCGAGCGACCGTTCCTGCCCCAGTCCCAAGACGACATGCGAACTTACGCCGAACTGATCCGGGCGGATTTTGAAACCTACATCGCTAATGTTCAGGACTATTTTCGTTGCGTCGACGAAGAGCGCGCGAGGGCCTTCGCGGAGGCTCGCGAAGTCAGTGAAGGCTATGGCAGGTTTTTGAAGGCCGTGGAGTGAGCGACAATCCTTCATTCTCCCAAACAGCTTTTGTCACCAGACTCAAGGCGCCTAAACCAGCGCCTCCTCTGTCGCCAAAGCGATTATGTTCCTCAAGCGGGCGGCCATTTTGTCGCCTTTAGCGACATCAACGCTCGCAGTCTCAATGATCGTCTCTTGGCCCGAAATCCGAAATTGAGCCTGAACGCCCTCCTCAGCTGAAAGACCCCCGTGATGTGGATAAAGCAGCGTCAGTCGAGGTGCTTTGTACAGATGAGCGTAGGCCATCATCTGGTAGACGTCGCCTTGGGAAACCCCTTGCTTGCGATCATCTATGCGCGAGGAAATCCGCTTCCACTTGGTATCGATCACATGGACAACCTGTCCCGCATACCGGATCAGGATATCAGGCTTCGTCTGGAACACAGCGCGTTCATCGTCGACCGATGTCAGGCAAAACAGCCTGCCGCCCTGAAGAGCGACCCGATACTCTGTGCCTGCCAATGCGCGTGTGATCAACTGAAGTGGTCCTGCTTTTTAGGACAGGTTTGCGGCTTGTCTAAGATGCATCAGATTTATGTTCATGCCGCTTTTCGTATCTCTGCTTGCTCGAAGTATGCCGCGTCTGGGGTGCGTTTGTCGAGCGC
>NZ_UIHC01000181.1 GCF_900499075.1 Roseinatronobacter ekhonensis
GAGATATGCGCAGAAGTTGGTGACGCCTGATCAGGCGGCGGCTTGAACGTGGCGGAGGCCGTCGCGGAACTCAACCCCTTGGATGATCTCGGGCAGGCGGTTCCGGCCATCGAGTTTGCGCCATTTCTTCTGCGCTGACATCATCAGCTTGAAGGCCATGGCGAGACCGGTCTTGCGGCTGAGGCAGCCCTTGGTGCGTTTCGTTCGGTGCCTAACGGTGGCGAAGGTGCTCTCGATCGGGTTTGACGACCGGATGTGCTTCCAGTGTTCGGCCGGGTAGTCGTAGAAGGTCAGCAGCGCGTCCCGGTCCTTAACCAGCTTGGCGACCGCCTTGTCCCATTTCACACCGTAGGTCGCGACGAAGAAATCGAAGGCGTCGTTCGCCTCGGCTTTCGTCTCGGCCTGCCAGATGTCATGCAGATGGCCTTTGGCCCTGGCTTGCAGGGATTTCGGCATCGCGTTCAGCACGTTCATGGTCTTGTGGACCCAGCACCGTTGTTCCCGCGTCGTGGCGAATACCTCGCGCAGCGCGGTCCAGAACCCCAGGGCACCATCGCCGATAGCCAGCTTGGGGACCTGCTTCAGGCCACGGCGCTTGAGATCGAGCAGCACCTCGCGCCAGCTTTGCGTGCTTTCGCGGAAGCCGTCGGTCATCGCCAACAGCTCCTTGCGGCCGTATTCATCCGCCCCGACGATCACCAGAACGCATTGTTTTTCCTCAGCCATCCGGGGCTTGAAGTAAACGCCATCGGCCCAGATGTAGAGGAACCGCCGCGTGCCAAGGTCGCGTTTCTGCCAAGCCTCGTAG
>NZ_UIHC01000053.1 GCF_900499075.1 Roseinatronobacter ekhonensis
GTGTGGCTGTAGAACTCCGCAAGATGCGCGCGGATGCCGCCCAGATCGACGAACCGGTCGATGGAGCGCAGCAGGTGATCCTGTGGGACATGATCCTCAAGCGAGAACTCGTAGAACAGCGCCGGTTTCGCTTCCTGCCTCGGTCCCATCATCGCCGGTCCTCCCCCTCGATTACAGGAATTGAATCAGCAGTTCAGACTTCGATCAAGGAAGAGTTTTTCAACACAATACGCCCATTTATGCAGGCTGACGCAACCGACCCAAAGCTAACGTTCTAACGGGAAAGGTAGTGCTGCGATGCAGCCCGCCTATGCCGCCATTTGCTGTAGCAAAGCAATGTTTGCCTATGTTCCAAGCAAATGCGCGAGTTCTACAATCTCTGCCGCGTCAGCACCTGTAGATACCCGATTGCCCATCATCTGACCGATTACAAATCGCAATCGCTCAACGTCGCCTGCTTTTGCAGCCTCTACGCCCGCTTTCAGGTGTTGGTCAAGCAGCGCCTCATCCACCGCAAGATGCCGTTCGGCGGCTAGGACCTTAAATATTTCAATGAGGAAATCAGGCGTTTCCGCGAGGACTTTCATGCGTATTCCATGCATTTCGCCAAGTGATCGGCGGGCTGAGTCGAAGTTCTTTTCTCGTATTGCTCGGCGCGTAGTTACCAGCAGCTTATCGTGCCGTTCACTATCAACCGGCTGGGCCAAGTCTCGCAGTTCGTCAAACGATAGTTCTGCTTTGCTTGCTTCGTCTTCAAGCACGCGTTCTTCATTTTCCGGAGACATCTTCAAAAGCGCGACGTCTTGGCGCAGTTTTCTAGCCTCCTCGGCCACCGATCTGTGCGTATCGGCATCTACAGATGTAGAGAGTGCAGCCTGCTGACGTTCGATGCGTTTGCGAATGTCGCCAGATGAGTCAAGATCATGACCGAGTGCGCTTTCAAGTTCTTCAAGATCACTTTCAGCACGGGATAGCATGGTTGCTGCGACTTCAGCCCCTCGCTCGCCATCATAGTTGATACCGCCATCATAGTGGCGATAGAGATTGGTAGCGTCTATAATTCGGCCGAGCGCTGGAAGTTCCAACGAAAAGCTTAGCGTTCCGTTGTCACTCATTTTCCAATCAATGATGAATTCGTCACCTCGGTTGATCCGCTCGCCCCGCTCAAGTTCATCGAGGCTGTTCAGCCGAAAATTGCCGATATGCAAGTTGTGTTCGGGGCTATCGACTTCATCGACCATATCATAGAACTCGACTGCAATGAAATCGTCTTCGCCGCCCACCAGTGTTTTGCCAGCACGGAACGTTTGTCGGCCTTGAGCAGGAAGAGCTGTTCCCTTCTTGACCAAAGTGTCGAGCTTGTTACGCTCATAACCTACCAGTCCATGCTGCACCTTGACCGCTAGGTTGTAAGTCATCGGAACACTAGCGGCGCTTGCTTCCGAACGAGTAATGGTGATTTCTCTCGATGCGCTTTCGATCTTGCTGCCAATCTTGTCGAACACATTGACTTTAAAACGATTGTTTCCGTTCTTCCGCACGCTAACTTTCACGCTCAAGGGGCCGTTGAGTGCGATACGGCCAGATGATGACCCTTCTTCATCCAAGATTTCGAGCTCGACGCCGCTCGGCACCTCTCCCGAAGGTTTCACTCGAATTTTTGTGCTCTCTGAAGACACACGTGACTTGAAATCAAGTGATAGACCTACGTCGCCGGTCACTGTTTCTCTCTGTTTGGTTGACTTTTGGACGGAGCTATCACCGTCCCATTCGCGGCTTTCCGCAAAAATGGCCGCGCCTGTAGCGACAGCCGTCATCGGATCTAGACCGCTATCGACCGGGATCGCTAGTTCGGCTTCGAGCATCTCACGAATTATCGGCATCTTCGAAGGGCCGCCAATAAGCACAATCTTTGAAAGATCTTCCGATTTGTACCCATTTGCTGTGATGATCTTGCGGCATAGTCCAATGGAATCTTCGATCCGATCTCTGATCAAGTCAGCCATTTGTTTGCGCGACAAGTCGATAGACAGGTAAATTTCTTCTCCGTTTTCGTCACACGCACGAACTTCATCTTCCGAGGCAAAAATAGACGCTGTATCGGATGCAGATAGCTGAATCTTTGCCTTCTCAGCAGCGTACTTGCTAACATCAGCAAGGTGTCGATACTTGTCGTCAGCTTGGAAATTTCGTGGAAGTACAAAATTCGTAGAAAGCCAAGGCCGCACTATGCTGTCAAATATGATACGGTCGAAGTCCCTCCCACCGAGCATGTTGATACCCTCATGGGCAACTACATTGACGACACCGGCGGTGCTCATCACAAGCGCTAAATCAAAAGTACCGCCTCCAAGATCATAAACTAGAAAAACGCCATCTTTTTGCTTGCTATGCGAAATGGCAGCAAGGGCAGCTGCCACCGGTTCTTGAAGTAGACTGACCCTTTCCAATCCGGCTAGACGCGCGGCCGCAATCGTGTCTTCGCTCTGCATTTGGTTGAAAGCAGCAGGTGTTGTAATCACAACGCCTTCAATCGGCTGAGAGCCAGCTTCTGTCGCGGCTTGGCCAACCAATGTTTTGATTATTTCTGCGGAGCACTCTACCGGCGTCCAAGTCTGACCAGCCAAAGAAATCTGGTTCTTTGTCCCCATCGAGCGCTTAAAGCCATGGGCTACGTTTTTTGGCGCTGACAGCAACCGGTCATAAGCGGTCTTCCCCACAAAGCGATGCCCCCTCTTGTCGAGGTAGATTACGCTGGGCAGCACATCGGTGCCGTCAGCGGTCTTGAAGAGACGGAGCGAGCCGTCGGTGTGTCCAACTACAGCTGAATTAGACGTTCCAAGATCAATACCCAGGTACACTGCTTACTCCTCTTCGTTCTGTTTCGGCCCAACGATCACTCGTCCTAGCCGCAAGACCGTCATGTCGGACATGACCGTTGGTTCTAACGTCTTGCTAATTATCAGTTCTTCTTCCTCGTCGTGATCAGCGGGATTATCGACAGATACCGCGAGACCAGCGTGATACAGTTCTCCATGAAAATCCACCAACCTAAGCCCAAGCTCTTGAAGGATGACTTCCAGTTGACGCTTTGAATACTTCAACTGCGCTTGCAAGCGCTTTCCGCCTTTGTCTTCCAGTACAGCCAAGGCTCGCTCGGTCGCGGCGGATAGCTTCCAATACTCAACGCAGAGCTGGGCTACAGCTTCAGAACTAACTTCTGAGTCCCGTTGGTTCACCATGAAGCCACGATCCTCCGGGCGTCCGCTATAAATTCACCTGTTTTGCTTGAAGCTTCGCGACGAATCGAACTTAATACCTCGCTACGGTACTGATAATTCGAACACCTGGAGTTATAGTCATCGATAAGCCCATTGAAGCTGTCTATTTGATAATTCGTTGAGGTCATGGACCTCATCGCTTCAAGGCGCTCACCCTGATAAACACAGTACCGAACCTGAGATCTGTTCAGAACCAGCCCCTGCCCTACCGGCGGCCTAGATTCCCCGAAGGACGCAGTGGCGGTGCCATTTGTCGAAGGACGTGTGGTTGAAGGCTGATAAGTCGCTGTGGGTTGATAGGAAGTGCGGGAAGTTGGCTTGTTTATCTCCTCAGAGAGAACGAAAAAACCAATCGCAGCCGCAATACCCCCATATATCAACCACTTGACCTTCTTTCCCGCTTGCTTGCGGTCAATGTTCGACTTTACCTGCAAAAGCTCTGTGCGATTATTCCCTTTGGCGTATTTGAGCATCTCGTCGACGGTTTTTGACATAGCCCCTAGATCGCCTGCCTGCTTCTCAAACTCTCCCATTTTCCAATTTCGATGAAGTTTTTCGCGTTCGTCATCTAGCTGATCCACGATTTTATCTGACGGCTGACGCCCGCTATACTGAATAAGGCCATCGATCAGCCTGAAAGCTGTCTCTGGATCGCTTCGATCATTGTTAACGAAGAGCGCCAAATCACGCACTACCAGAAATACTGCATCATCTGTTTCTGGAGCTTTGGCGGCAGCATCAAATGCATCATAGATTTCGTTCAGGACGCCTTTTCGCGCGTTCGCGAAACCGGATTTCTGCAACGCAGACTTCAACGCGGGAAGCTGTGTTTTTGCGGCTTCACAGGCTGCTACAAGTGGCTCAACAATTGCGAGTTGCTTTTGCTGTTCGTCGAGGTTTTGGAGTGCTGCCACATCTCCTTTGAGCACCTCAGCGACAGATTCTAATTCTGGAAAAGTTTGGAGCAAAGCCTCCGATAGCCGCCTTGCATATTGAAACTCACCCCGGTCGTTCGCCAATTCAAGACACAGAGAACGAACTGCTTCATAGACTTTCTTGGAGCGACCTTCCTCATGGCCTTGGTGCTGCTCGTAGACCTGAACTGGTTGATTCACATCATCCCATCTGCTCAACAACGCGGCGATCTCGTTCGTCACGCTGTCGAGATTGGGTGAAGGCTCCTGAGCGAGCTCAATCTGATGGTCGATTTCGTTCCTGATTTGAGCGAGCTTTGGCTCGCTCAGACTGTCATACTCGCGGACAAATCGGCCCAAGATGCTGTTCGGCTTGCCAGTCGCCAATTCAGCCTCCACCAAGTGCTCCATGACTTTACCTGGCTCTTCTAGCTGCCAGATTGCCTTCGCCGCACTTCTTGCATGAGCAGATTCGAGTGCAGTGACCGAGATGCTGATCTGAGTGGCATCAACATTTGGGAAGCCGGAAATTTTCCGGTTGGAGTTGATGAACTCGAGTAGTTCGCCATGATCAACTTCATCCCAGCAGCGAAGCAAACTTTGAAGCTTTGAAGCGTCCACCTTTGACAGATTGCTTAGGTGCGCCAGCAAATTTGCTTTTGGAAGATCAGGCAAGAAATTGATGGAACTGTGCAGCTTGTCTGTTTCACCAGAAGCCAAGAGCGATCGAATTTCGTCAATTTGTCTTTCGCTTAGCCCCGGCAACCAACCCAGCTCTTGATCGAGGCGGGCGACCGGAGAAACCAGAGCTTGTTGCGACCGCTGTATCAGCGCTTGAGGATGGCTTTCTTCGAACTCCGCATCTTCCGCCAGGTCAACTAATTCAGCGTAATTGGATTCATATCTAGCGTTCAGCACCCAGAACGCGTTCTCTAAGAAGCTAAAAGAACCGTTTGCCATCGAAAACTCCCAGCAACTCGCAAAGCCCTCTATCCCGCATGTTTTATCCTAACATAGCGTGCCGGATCTGAAAGCTTGATCGTATAGTCTTGGCCGAACTCTATCTGGATGGCCGCTCATGGTGCTCCAGTAAGGCTGGCTCGCTTCATCAGCGGACGTCCGCTCACAGCCCGCAGTGCGCCCGGCTTGAGTGCATTGTCCGTCACAAGGGCACAAAGTAGGCGCTCACTCTCGCCTGAAATGCGTTCCACATGCTTTCCCACCGGATGATATCTGCTACACCTCGGGAAAAGCTAGTAATTCGGAACACATGAAACTCGCCTCAAAATCCTTCTTGGGTTTCGTAGTTGACCCTATGGGCCGACATCCAAGATCTCTAACATTGCAAGACAAGGGTATTGCGGCGTGCGGGGCTGGTTCACCCTGGATAGGGCTTGGAGATATATCGACGCGCCCGTCGGTTAGGAAAGGCCTTCTCTCAACGTCCTTTTCGCTCGACCTTAGGGGCGGCCGAATCCTGACGTTGCCAGCGGTTGACACCTCAGCGGCTAAGAAATTCGCGGAGGCGGCGGCCAGCGCATGGACGGATTTCAACCTTGCGCAGCTGGAAAAAGAGGACGCGGCGGTCCAGCGCATCCTGCATGCGCTCGAAGCACTCAAGGTGCCGGATGCTTATCCTGCAGCTTGCCACATAGCGCCACTGGCGCGCGATGCCGCTGAACTGAACAGCCGTGTGCTGTCCAAGCTGAACGCCGAGGCCCTCGGCGACAAGGTAACTTCCCGAATTGCCCCAATCACGGCGTTCGCAGCCGATCCGAATCCCGCCCGGGACGCGGCGATCGAAGCGTTCGTGGAAGCTCAACTGCTTCTTTGGAAGGATTTCTTCGACAAGGTTGAGTCTATGCCACTAACGCCCGAACAGCGACTGTCAGCCGTCGTCGACGAAGACGCGACTCTGGTTTTGGCCGGTGCGGGATCGGGCAAGACCAGCGTGATAACCGCCAAAGCCGCCTACCTCGTTAAGGCGGAGATACGGAAGCCGAGCGAGCTCCTGTTGCTTGCCTTCGCGAAAGACGCAGCGACCGAAATGTCGGAGCGGATCGAAGCCAGGTGCGGTGTCCCGGTCGCGGCACGCACCTTCCACGCATTGGCCTATGAGATCATCGGCGAAGTAGAAGGCGAAAAGCCGCCATTGGCACCGACCGCGACAGACGACAAGGCGTTCCTGTGCCTGATAAAGGAGATCCTGCGACATATCGTGGCGACCGCCAGCGACGTCGCACAGACCGTAATCGGCTGGTTCGCTGGTTTTTTCGATGACTTCCCGACACAATGGGACTTCAAGACGAAGCATGAATGGTATGCGCAGATCGAGAGCCGCAACCTGCGGACGCTGCAAGGCGAGACCGTGAACAGCTTCGAAGAGCTGCTGATCGCCAACTGGCTGTTCCAGAACGGCGTCGCATACGAATATGAGCCCAGCTACGAACACCAGCTCGCGAAAACCGGCCGCCGTGCTTACACGCCCGACTTCCGGCTTACAGAGAGCGGCGTCTACCTAGAGCATTTCGGCGTGCGAAAGAAACGCGGCAAGGACGGTGTGGAGGAGTTGACGACGGCCCCTTATGTCGATCGCGACGAATACCTAGCAGGTATGGACTGGAAGAGGCAGGTCCATGCCGAGCACGAAACCGTTCTGATCGAGACCTACAGCTGGGAGCGTGAAGAGGGCCGGTTGCTCGAAGCGCTTGCCGAAAAGCTCGAGCCCCACGTCACGCTGCGACCGATCCCGGACATCGAGATCTACGATCGTGTGGCCGAGGTCGGGGCGGTTGACAGCTTCACCTCTCTGGTGGGCACCTTCCTGCGTCACTTCAAGAATGGCAGCTACCGGGTCGAGGACTGCTCCGAGAAGGCCCGGACGCTGAAGATGGGAAATCGAGCGGAGGCCTTCCTCAAGATATTCGGGGCTGTATTCCGCGAGTATCAATCTCGCCTCGGTGACCGGATCGACTTCGAGGACATGGTGAATCGCGCTACCGCCCTCGTCGAGAGCGGAAGCTACCAGAGCCCGTTCCGACATATTCTTGTCGACGAGTTTCAGGATATCTCCACCGGACGGGCAAAGCTGATCCAGGCACTCAAACGGCAGCATTCCGATGCCAAATTGTTTGCCGTCGGCGACGATTGGCAATCGATCTACCGCTTTGCCGGGTCAGACATCCACATCATGCGCAACTTCGGTGCGGAATTTGGCGGCGCCTATGCAGGGGCCACCGGCGTCCATCGAACCGTCGATCTCGGTCGAACCTTCCGATCGGTGGACAAGATTGCCCTGGCCGCTCGCCGCTTTGTTCTCCGTAACCCCGCTCAAATCACAAAGACGGTAATACCGGCAGGCGAGACGGACGAACCTTCGATCAGGATCGCCTGGACGCGCCGTGACACCGGAGAGACGGCGTTGAACGACGCCGTGGCTGCTCTCGCCGCCACTGAAGGCAAGAGCGGCGGGAAGCCGTCAATCCTGATCCTGGCACGATATCGCTTCCTGAGGCCGGATGTCGGGCGGCTCCAGCGCCAGAACCCTAGAGCGACGATCACCTTCAAGACCATCCATGCATCAAAGGGCCTAGAGGCCGATCACGTCATCATCCTCGGTGCCGACACCGCCAAGATGGGCTTCCCGTCGATGATCGTCGACGACCCTCTGCTCAGCCTGGTATCGCCCGAGGCCGAGCCATATCCGAACGCTGAAGAACGGCGCGTCATGTATGTGGCTGTGACCCGGGCCCGGCGGACCGTGACCATCCTCGCATCCGAAGCGCGGCCCTCCGTTTTTGTCGAGGAGCTGATGAAAGAGCCTGAGTTTGGCGTAGCTGTGCCCTTGGAGGTTCAGCAGCACACCCACACCTGTCCGGGTTGCGGGGGACGTCTGCTACACATGGCCGGAAAGGACGGTAGCGACTGGTAGCGGTGCGAGCATGTGAAGCTGTGCGGTAGTCGCATGCCGGCTTGTCCGGCCTGCGGTGTAGGTCTCCCCATCCGTTCCCAGACAAGCAGAGAACTGGTTTGCACCGATTGCGGAGAGACCCAGCAGGCTTGCCCAAACTGCGAAGCGGGCTGGCTTGTAGAACGGCGTGGCCGCTACGGCGCATTTCTAGGCTGTGTCCGGTTTCCTGACTGTGATGGCAAAGCCAAGTTAAAGAAGATCGCATGACATATTGACGGGGAACCGATGTTTCCGACAAGTCATTGACGATCGCCTATGTAGCGTTTTGTGCTGAATGCATCACCAACTTCGCCTGTTTGGGATCGTAGACGAAACCGGCAATACTGCCATCCTTGATCTTCTCCACTGCATCATTGATCGCGAAGATCGGCACCATAAACCACTCCTTCGGGACAACAGGGCGCCCGAAGCGGTCCATGATCTCAATATCGAGCCGCGCAGGTTCAAAGATACGGTGGATCAGGTTTTCGAGGCGGGTACGGTTGATGTTGTAGAGTTCATAGGTCGCGACGATCTCGACATTGGCCATCAGGAATGTCGCATGCGTCGCGGCCCCCGCGATGCGCTGTTCTACGTTAATACCGGTCACACCAATCTTGTGAACCAGATCGCGGTTCCCGGCCACCAATGGGTGATCAGATTTGCTGCGCAACACATAGATAGTGCCGCTGGCCTCATCACCATCAATGGTTTCGCCTGAGAAAAGAGGGCCCGCATTCGGCTCGATTATCCGACGTCCGGTCTCATCCTTGGTCAAGGCCCGCTGAAGGGATCGCATGAGCATGTTGCTCTCAGTGCCATTGTCAAAAACCACACGCAGGCGAGCATCTCTATCCCCGTATTCCTGCGTGAATACTTCACCGACCGAAGCGATATATGCCTTCTGACCGCCAAGAATGAAGAATTTGCCTTTTTCGATTTCGGACTTGCGTTCAAAGGGGCGAGTTTCACGCAACCCACTTTCTAGCTCTTTCTGCACCTGCTCAAAAAGCGGCTTGAAACGCGCGAAATCCTCGCAGCGGTCGCGGTTGGCGATTTCTTCGGCAGCCTTTTTTTCTGCAGCAGAACGGACATGTTTAAGTTCGGTGATCGCAGGCGCTGCGACCTCGATCCCGAGTGCGTCCAGAAGCGCGTCGTCGTCCAGCTCTTCCCCGTCATCCGAGAGCGCGAGTGGTGCGCCACTCAGCAGTCTCTGATGATCCAAGGTCTCAATCAGATCACGGCATTCCTGCGACTCGCTGATCCGATCGAGGCGCACTGCATACAGGCGCTCGAAAACGTCCCTGTCCTCGCCATGCTGTGGGCGGCGGCCGTGCTCCTCGACAAAGCGCTGTATCTCCTCAAAACCCGCGATGATCCGTTCTTCGCGTGGGGTGCGGGAAACTTGCTTTTTCGTCTCGACCTCAACGCCCAGCTCTGCCAGCAGCTCATCATCTTCATCCGTGAACCCGTTAGCCATTGGCGGCCTCCTGCTTCATCCGAACAAGGTAGGCAACCCCTTCAGCCATCTTCTTCTCCCACGGGTCAGCCGATGTGATCGACGGCAAGCGCCCCCGTTCCTGCTTGAAGGCGGCGGCACGTTTCGCCAGCGCGCGCGCCTCTTCCGGGGTGAGCTGTACTTTTTTGGCAGAAATCACCGCAGCCACTTGCCTGAGGCTTTCCTCGCTCATGGTTTTGGCCAGGATTGCATAGGCTTCCCCGAACGGGTTGATCCGGTCGATCAGATCGATATCCAGCTCGCGCACGTCCATGGCGAATTTGCGCACCCCATCGATCAGCGCTGTATTGGCGGATACTTCGCCGTCATCACCGCCTGTCAGCGCGATTTCCTTGGCCTTCTGTGTCAGGTTCAGCGCGGCCACTGCATGCTGGCGCACGGCTTCCTGATCTTCCGCATCGAGTTCTGGAAACCTGGCACCGACAATCTTGCCCATGCGCACTTGGGTCAGCTCTTCGGGAACCAGTTCGTCATCAAACAGCCCACGCTCGATCGTGGTCTTGTCCTGCACGAACGCCGTGATCACTTCGTTCAGATCGTCCTGGCAGATGCGTTTGGCCTCTTTGCTCTTGGGTTCAACCAAGCCCTTGATCTCGATCTGGAACTGACCACTGCTCTCATTGAAGCCAACGTTTTCCTTGGCAGGGTCATACCCCCCTTCCCCATAGTCAAAACCCTCGACCGGGACTGATTGCGCGCTCTTGGGAGTGAAGTTGAAACGCGGGGCAAGCACCTGCTCCATCAGCAAGCTCGCAGCGATTGCCTTCAGCGTATCGTTGATCGCCTCGGTAACAGCCTCTGCCGCGGCATCAGGCTCGGCGATCAGGTTGGTGAACCGCGCGCGCGTCTTGCCCTCTGCATCCCGGGTGGCGCGGCCGATGATCTGTACGATCTCGGTCAGGCTGGCGCGGTAGCCAACCGTCAGGGCGTGTTCGCACCAGATCCAGTCGAACCCTTCCTTTGCCATCCCCAAGGCTATGATGATGTCGACATGATCGCGGTTGTTCTTCTGCGCAGAGTCTTTCAATGCGGCGGAAACCTTGTCCCGCTTGACCGGTTCATCATCCACCAGATCGGCGATCCGCAGCACACGCCCCACAGGCGTCTTGACCAGCTGAAACCCGGTCGCAGGGTCAGTGCCCTGCCAGTCCCCCAGGGCATCGATGATATGCTCGACTTCGCGATGCTTATCCTTCGTGCTCTCGCGCGAGTTCACGTTCGGGATGTGCAGGATCGTCTTCTCGGTCGGGTCCAGCACCTTGAGGATGTCATCCGCATAGGACCCGGAATAGAAGAAATACCCGATGTCGAGCGACTTGAGGTATCTATAGCCGTTCAGCTGCTCGTAATAGGTGTAGGTGACGGTGTCGAACCGCGCCTCATCCTCGGGCGACAAAACGGCCTCCGCGTCGCCGCGGAAGTACGATCCGGTCATCGCCACCAGATGCACCTTATCGCGGGCGACCAGCGCGCCTAGATGCATACCCAGTTTGTTGTCAGGGTTGGCCGAGACGTGGTGGAACTCGTCCACCGCGATCAGGCGATCGTCGAAAGCCTCGATCCCGAACTTGTCCACGGCAAAGCGGAAGGTGGCATGGGTGCAGACCAGCACGTGGTCGTCGCTTGCCAGAAACTTGCCCACGGCACCGACCTTGCCGTCATCCCCGCCGGGGGCGTTGCACAGGTTCCATTGCGGCTGAACGGTCCAGTCGGCCCAGAAGCCATGCTTGCTGAGCGGCTCGTCATTGAAGCTCGACCCGATGGATTTTTCCGGCACCACGACGATGGCCTGACGCAGGCCCTGATTGTGCAGCTTGTCGAGCGCGATGAACATCAGCGCGCGGCTTTTGCCCGAGGCCGGGGGTGACTTGATCAGCAGGTATTGCTCGCCGCGCTTGGCGTAAGCGCGTTCCTGCATCGCGCGCATGCCCAATTCGTTCGACTTGGTCGAGCTGCCATTGGCGGCGTATTTCACCGAAACCGAAGGAACCTGTGCCATAGTCAAAACCCTTGAAAAACCATATCCACCGCGCGTGTGATCGCGTCATGATGGTCCGACAGGTCGCCCACTGCCGGCCCAAGCGCCGATGCACGGACAGCCGCCATGGATTGAACGATCAGCACAAACTGCCCATCGTCCAGCGTGATCATCGGGTTAAGGTGTTTTGCGGGCGGCGGGCCTTGCTCTACAGGCACCAAGGGGGCCACGACCCGCGTATCGGCCCAGTCCAGAAAATCGCTTTGCAGATTGACCACTCGCCCACCGCCGGGCAGGTCATGCAGGCTGAACCGTGCCATCAGAATTGCCGGTATTTCTCAAGCGGCAGGCCGTTCTGCTCGATCCAGGCGTTGTAGCCCTCAAGCGCCGCGCGGTTTTCTTCCAGCCAGGCTGCTGCCTTTTGCTTGCGCACGGCGTCGCGCAGGCTGGCCTCGAAGGTGGCGGACAGGTTGATGTTCAACGCGCGCGCCTCGTCCAGCAGCGCGGGGTCTATGGTCAGGTTGGTGGCGCGTTTGGTCATGTGTGCCTCCTGTGGGCGGATCATGCGCATGAATAACACACATGATGCACGCGGGCAAAGGTTAGGCGCTCACCTTCGTCGTCATCTTCGTGTACATCTCGAACAGCTTTTCCAGCCGTTCGGTGTCGTTGCGGAAGCGGCGGCCGATGTAGATGCGTTCCAGCACCTCATCGTTGTGATCATGGGCAGCGCGCAGGTTCGCGGGCATTTTTTCGGGGTCGTAGAGGTCGGCGATGGTGGCGGGGAAATGCGCCTCGCGGGCCAGAAGGATGCCGGTCGCCGCCGCGGTCAGGTCGGCGCGGTTCTTTTCGGTCAGTTTGGGGACGGGGAAGGTGTTCCAGCCGAGGGTGTTGGAATAGCTGAAATCGGTTCGCATTCGTCCACAAACTGCCCCAATCCAAGCAAGATGGAGCCGGGAGGCAACAATCGCCATATTCCACAATGGTGCATCGTAGATTGCATAGCACTTAAAGGTCAAAACTGACCTATGATCTAGAAGATCACATGGCAAAAACTCTCTATTCTCAGAGGTGGTCTGTGGTACCGCTATAACATGTTCCTTTGGGGTAAATGTGTCACGAAAGCGATATGGCACCTTCGCTAAGGCTTGCGCTTGTGCATCACTAGATTTTTCTAGACGATTTTTCCTGACTGTGTTTACTCGATCTTCAATCTGAGGGATCTCCATTGCATCAGAAATATCTTCCTCAGAAATCCACAGGCAGTACCGCGGCGCCGCTTTTATCACCTCGGTAGACCCATAAATTGGCCTTAGATACTTCGAAATACGATCATCATTCTGGATCATATCACGTGCTTCGTTCAAACTACAGATGAGAGCTGAGCCGTAATAAGGATGGTTTCCAAAACTCATTGATCCAACACCAGATAACGGTTTCATACGCTTTGAAACATATACAAGTGCACCTGCTATCAGGTATCCGTTGATCTGCGGAACCTGTCTGGCCGCCACTGTCCCATCTTGGTTTGTCTCAAATAGACGAGCGCTTTGTTTGGATCTTTGCGCCAAACCGACAACAATGACTGTTATACCCGCGTTGTGAGCCGCCAAGTTTGACCATTTGAAAGACGTGTATGCAAAAAATATAGAAAGTCCATGCTTTTCCAATAATGGCCACAAAACACTCACCTGACCACCTTGGCAAATAGAGTTTGTTGATACGAGTGCCATCGCACCAATGGTCTCCTTAAGAAAGAGAGCAGATTTTAGAAACCAAGCAGCCACATAGTCAAGATTTCCCCAGTTTTTCAAATATGGGCTAAATACAACCTCCAAGTCTTCTTTCTGATCTCGCGCCTGTTTGTTATAACCAATATAGGGCGGGTTCCCACAGATATAGGTCTCGCCCCCCTCGTTCGCAAAGTCAATCTGCGCCTGATCCAGCGGTGACATGAACAGGTCATCGGCCTGAAACTTCACCCCCGTCCCCGTGGGCGGGCAGACCGACAGCCAGTCCAGCCGCAGGGCGTTGCCGCAGGTGATCCAGTTCTGTGCATCCAGCGGCAGGAACTCGGCCAGAGCCTCTTTCTGGCCGCGATAGGTCACGTCGCATTGGTATTCCGCGATGATCAGCGCCAGCCGCGCGATCTCTGCCGAAAAGTCGCGCAGCTCGATCCCGCGATAGTTGGTCAGGGGAATGTCGGTGCGGCGCAGCGGCTCGAACCGGCGTTTGTTGATCTCATACTCAAGGCTGCGCATTTCCTTGTAGGCGATGACAAGGAAGTTGCCCGACCCGCAGGCGGGATCGAACACCCGGATCTTCGCCATGCGGGCGCGCAGATTGGCCAGCTTGCGCGCGTTGTCGCCCGCCGCCTCCAGCTCCGTGCGCAGATCATCAAGGAAGAGCGGGTTCAGCACCTTCAGGATGTTCGGCACCGAGGTGTAGTGCATGCCCAGGACCGAGCGTTCCTCTTCATCCGCGACGGCCTGGATCATGGACCCGAAAATGTCGGGGTTGATCTGCGTCCAGTCGAGGCTGCCGATATGGGACAGGTAGCGCTGCGCGATCTTGGAAAAGCGCGGCACATCGGTGCTGCCCGAGAAGAGGCCACCGTTCACATAGGGGAAGGCTTCTGCCCAACGGGGCAGCTTGGCCTCGGCGCGTTTTGGGATGGCGGTGTTCATCGCGCGGAAGATCTCGCCGATAACCTGATGGGTGTTCGACCCGTCGCGGTTGGCCATCTGGTCGATGGTGGCGGTGAAGAGGTTGTCGCTGACGAAAATGTCGGTGTCTTCGGCGAAGAAGCAGAAGATCAGCCGCGCCATGAAATGGTTCATCTCATGGCGTTTGTCGGCGCTGCCCCAGTCCGGATTGTCCCTGATCAGTTCCACATAGAGCCTGTTGAGACGGCTGGTCGCGCGGATATCAAACGCACTTTCGCGGATCTGCTTGACGGTGGAGATACCGGCGAGCGGCAGGAAGAAACCGAAATGGTCAGGGAAATTGGTATAGCGGCAGGCGATGGTTTCGCCGGTGGTGATGTCCTCGGCTTCGAGGTCGATGCCGTCGGTGGCGAGGATGAACTTGGCCTTGGCGCGGGTGGTCGCGGGGCTGTCGCGAAGGGCGCTGAGCGTTGCGGCAACTTCGCCCGGTGCGCAGGTCGCAAGATGGATATTGTTGGTCTGCAGAATGCCGCCGATGTCGGATTTGTTGGACGCACCGCTGCGCAGACGCTTGATCGTCGTCTCCTTGTTGCCGAAAGCAATCAGGAAGGCATAGGGAAACTCGGCCGCGTCAAACGGCTGCTCGGCAAGTTCGGAAACGGCTTGTTCGATTTCAACGGCGTTCATTTGGAAATTTTCCTGGCAACAACGCTTTAGATTAATGCCTAGCCGCGGCGACGCAGGCAAAAAATTAGGGCTGTGGTTTGTTATGCGATGTACGCCTGAATTGTTCAAGAAATGGCTGGGCGTGCGCGACACAATCGCTGATCGCGTAGTCATACAAAGGCTAGTGTTTGAAGCAGTTTTGACGGTGCCAGATCACAAACTCTGACCTTGGCCGATGAGCCAATCGGTCTGGCACCAAAAGCTTGCCAGAGGCATTGATCATGGCCTCGACTGCGCTGAAATCGTTACTTTGCCTGGAAACGAGCACGGTCAGGTCATCGGCCAAGCCCACCAAACCTCTGTCAAACATCCAATGCGCGGTTCCGGATAGTGCAAGCCCGTTGCTGACGATGTCAGGACCATTTTGCTCAACAGGCTTAATGTGTGCAGCCTGGACCTCAGCACGCCCACCGCCATTGATGAGTCGCAACCCCGTTATGGCGCAACGTTCACCATAGGCGCGCAGGACGGTTTTTCGGAAATTGCGATCGCGAACTGCCCGGTTGGTCAGCTGGTTGACCCGCTCGCGAACCGGGAGGTGATGAAACTGAGCCGTTTGCTCTTGAAACCCCAAAGCAAACCCCGCGCCATCGCGAGGCAGAAAATCATCATCCCGTCCTAAGCCGTGCTCAACTATGCGGACAAAGTCGGCTGCTGCCAGAACTCGGACCGCCGCCTGAGCACGGCCTGAAATTTTGCCAACCTCGTTCAAAACACCTTGCTCGACCACACCATCGGGACCGCGAAAGGCCACCGGATCACCAAAGTCGAGGTAAGTGCCGGGCTCGATGATCGCCAGATACATGTCCAACGCTCTTGGATCTGGGACTATCTTTTGGATTTTTGCGACAGCAAAATAACCCTTGCTCTCTTTGACCTTGCTAGGCTCGAGGTACACAATCCAGTCGCCCTCACACTGCCTGGCGCGGGATAGGTATTGCTTGGGGAACTGATAGCGTTCCGACGGAATATCGTCGTAGATTGAATCTGTCCTGTGAATGAATACGCAAAATGCCATACGTTCCAAACTGCCTCAAAGCTGGCAGACTTCCAAGCTTCAAGACAGGCAATGCTATCGCTTTAAACGTGAGGGAAATAGAACTAGCTAGGCCTTGTGCTTTCATATCACGACGACAGGGCTCTATTCAAAGAAGCAAGACAATAGCCGGCCCCCGCTCCTTCCCCCCGACATGCAGGGGAAGGCCCTTCACTTTCAGATCCGTATCCGTGCGATGCCCAGTATCGGGGGCCAACCGCTTCCCCGCAGGCTTCTCACCTGCCCCGCTTTAAGCTGCCAACGCTTCTGCGGTCCCCGATCTGTTACCAACACCGACGTGTTGTGTTGTCACCAGCCGGTGGGTTTCGTTGTCGCACTTCTGCGCCGGTCCAGAAGGAGCCGATCCGGCGCGGGGTGGGGTAGTCCCCGGATCATATCCAGTGCTATGTGGTGCACGGGAAAACCGTAGTCGCGGCCTTTGTTCGGTGAATGTTTGGGGAAGCCGCGAGCGTAAACCAAACACCAACAAGGCGTCCGATAAGGCGCGCCCTGAGAGTATTTTGGTCTGGTCGTTTCAAAAGTACCAAGTGGGTAGCTTGCACCCGCGCCTCTCTGGCATGAAGTATCAGCCATAGACTTTGCTTGCCTGACTGGGACACTCATGTTGATATGCATTGGCAAAACCGGTGAACAGGCGGTGTTACTCCAATTGCGAGAGGAACAATGACGAAACGAGCAGCCTAGTCTCCCCCTATTACTGGCAAATGGCCAGACGATCCTGAGATATGCGCAGAAGTTGGTGACGCCTGATCAGGCGGCGGCTTGAACGTGGCGGAGGCCGTCGCGGAACTCAACCCCTTGGATGATCTCGGGCAGGCGGTTCCGGCCATCGAGTTTGCGCCATTTC
>NZ_UIHC01000057.1 GCF_900499075.1 Roseinatronobacter ekhonensis
TGATCAGAGCTTGAAGCTCAGCACGGTCGGCGGGGCCAAGGTAAAGGCAAATGTCATTGCGTCTCATGTCCCGAATATAGCACATCAGGCCCTCAATGGGAATCCTGTGTCAGGTGGGGAACACTAGCCTCACGCCCAATACCACCTGCTTGGATATAATCAGCGCCGCTCTGAGTGCGTCCACGTTTGGCATTGTATCCCCAACCAGTTGCGCCGTTAGGCTCAGACACCGGACCTTTGATGCCATATTTGGTATCGCTGAGTGACCCATAGCCACCATCGCTATAGTCATAGTCAGAGACGTACATGATCCATGCACGTTTGAGCGCATCCACATCAAGTGTCGGACTGAAACTTGTGTCGAGGTCTATGCGCCAACTGGTCAACTGCCCGACTTCGTCAATATAGTATACTTCGTCCGGCCCTTTTGACATCATCTCGCTAGCGAGCTCTGGAGGGAAATTGTTTTTCGTTTCGGCTTGCAAGAATGACGACACCCGCAACAGGGACTGATTGATCTCTTGAACCACCTCAGTAGAAACAGTTTTCTTGCCATCAAAGTTCACATATGGAGCATGAAACCCAAGAACCGAGGATGGCGACATTGTTCTTTTTGGTTCTGGTTTCCACCCTTCGCAGTTGGAGTAACATGCCTCTTCGTAGTGCTTGAACAAGACATGATCCGGGTGAATGAGCGTGCCTGACATGAAAATCAGTGCGCAAGCAGAAAGACAGTTACTGTTTGGAAGAAGCCTGGTTGCAAAATAGTTATTCACCTCCAGTGCGATATTGACACCCTCAGTATATGATCCGCCGGGGCTATCTAAGCAAACTGTTCTCGGCCAAAATTCTGCTAGTGCATTGATGTTTCGCTTGTATGCAAGCTTATCTACTTGATGATAAGTATCGGCTATACCCTTTAGCTTCTCCAGATCTCCTTTCTTGATCTGCCCGTAGATATGAATATCGCACCCATCAATGGACCTGTCGCCTAGACGCACATCCGCCACAGACACTTTAGCAAGTAAGAAAATGAATAGCACTGCCCATCCAGAGGCTCTAACGAATGTAGGCATGAGATATCTCCGATTGCCGATTTTACAGACGCGCCTTTGATCGCGAAAAATAGTATGATTCGACATGGATGCTACGCGCTCTTATGGTTGCGAAGCAATACGGCTTGCCCCCTGCGGCTTGGTGGAAGGGTCGAGGTGGCCTCACGGTTGCGCGATCTTATCTTTCTCTAACCCGTCCCGCGCCCTGTCCCCAAGGTCGTCCCATAACCTTTTTTGCGGCACCACTTGAACCATACACTTACCTCCCGAGCTCTGGCCTTCCAGAGCGTCATAGGTTTGGTTGGTAAAAGCCCCACAACGCAGACTTAGCCTGGGAGCAGGCTTTCAATGGGATATGTCTGTACGGCGGGTTTGGGCCGATCAAGTTGCTCGCCCCCCCTCCGATGGTTCCTCCCTGGCTTGATCCGTATACGGGGGGGCTTAGCGCGGAACTTTTCTAGCGACTGGCTTTTTCACCGGGGAATCCACCTGGAAGCCACGCCAGCCGATTGTCTCGAATTTCTGACTCAACATCAAAGGGTTGCGCGAAAGCGGCCTTGGCCAGGGTGGATTCCTTTTGGCATCCAGGGAAGCCACTTCACGGACTCCAGTTTGGCCAGAAGCCACCAAAGGAAGCCACCTCGGTGCTGGCCTTTTCCAGATCTGGCGGAACACATTGATTCCACTTCGGAAAATAGTTTGACAAAGCTGCCCCCCTTGACGTACCCATTCATCATCGAAGAATTGCACCCGGAGGAAACCCCTCTCGGGTGCTTTCGTTTTCCCCACATTGCGGACGCCGATCCTGCTGCTGGTCCTTCCGGCCGCATGGCTTGGTCTGTCCGCCCTGCCCCAAATCAGAGAACCGCCCCATGGACCTGATATTTGCGCCGAGTCAGATCGAGAGCTGGCCGATCGACCGGCTGCGCCCCTACGCCCGCAATGCCAAGATACATGGCGACGACCAGGTGGCCAAAATCGCTGCAAGCATGGCGAAGTTCGGGTGGACCGTGCCCTGCATGGTGGCGGATGACGGCGAACTGATCGCGGGGCATGGCCGCGTTTTGGCTGCGACGATGCTCGGGTTGACCGAGGTGCCGGTGATCCGGCTTGGCCATCTCGACGAGGCCGAGCGGCGCGCTTACCGCATCGCAGACAACAAGTTGACGGAGCTCGGCGACTGGGATGAGGCCGTTCTGCGCGATGAGATCGCAGGCCTGCTGGCGGATGACTTCGACCTGTCGCTGCTGGGGATCAGCGACGAAGATCTGGACGCCCTGCTGCGCGACCCCGAGGCGCTGGGCGCTGAAGGTCCGGTCGAGGGTGAGGATGATGTGCCGGAGATGCCCGTCACGCCCGTGTCAGTGCCCGGCGACCTCTGGCAGCTCGGTCCGCACCGTCTGATCTGCGGCGACAGTACCTCGGCCGAAGTCGTCGGGCGGCTGCTCGGCGATGTGAAGCCATTGCTTATGGTCACCGACCCGCCCTATGGCGTGGACTACGATCCGTCCTGGCGCAACCATGCGGGCGCGGCAAAGACGAAGCGCACTGGCAAGGTGCTGAACGATGACCGCGCGGATTGGCGCGAGGCTTGGACGCTGTTCCCCGGCGATGTGGCCTATGTCTGGCATGGTGCCCTGCATGCGGCCACCGTGGCGGAAAGCCTGGCGGCCGCTGGCTTCGCCATCCGGTCGCAGATCATCTGGGCCAAGGACCGGCTGGTGCTGAGCCGTGGTGACTATCACTGGCAGCATGAACCCTGCTGGTATGCGGTGCGCGCCAAGGGGAAAGGGCACTGGGCGGGCGATCGCAAGCAGACGACGCTGTGGCAGATCGCCAACCGGGACCAGGATGTCGACACGGTGCACGGCACGCAGAAGCCGGTGGAATGCATGCGCCGTCCGATCCTGAACAACTCCAGCCCCGGCCAGCCGGTCTACGAGCCCTTTATGGGGTCCGGCACGACGCTGATCGCGGCCGAGACCACTGACAGACTCTGCCTCGGGGTCGAACTGAACCCAGCCTATGTTGACGTCGCTATTGAACGCTGGCAGTCCTTTACCGACCAAGAGGCCGTGCTGGTGGAAACCGGCGAGACCTTCGCCACCCTCAAGCCCAAGCGGCTGGCTGCATGACTGTGCCACTGCTGCCACGCCAGATCCAACACTGGCCACTGGCGCGCCTCCGCCCCTATGCCCGCAATGCCAAGACCCACGATGCCGACCAGGTGGCAAGGATCGCCGCCAGCATGGCCGAGTTCGGCTGGACCGTCCCTTGCCTCGTGGCGGCGGACGGCGAGCTGATCGCCGGGCATGGCCGCGTCCTGGCCGCCGCGCAGTTGGGGCTGACCGATGCCCCGGTCATTGTGCTGGGCCATCTGACCGAGGCGCAGCGCCGGGCCTATCGTATCGCCGACAACAAATTGACTGAGATGGGCGGTTGGGACGAGGCCCTGCTGCTCGAGGAACTGCGCGGGCTGCTGGCCGAGGATTTCGACCTGGGGCTGATCGGGATCCCCGAGGACGAACTGGACGCCCTGCTAAACGACGCCGACCAAGACAGCGCGCCGATGGACGACGACACCGCCGACTCAATCCCCGAGCCCCCGGCCGAACCGATCACCAAGCCGGGCGACATCTGGGCGCTGGGCGATCACCAGCTGATCTGCGGCGACGCCACAGATCCAGCCGTCGTGGCGCGGCTGATGGACGGGGCGCAGGCATCGCTCATGTTCACCTCGCCGCCCTATGCCCAGCAGCGCGACTATGGCGCAGCGAAGGAGAAGGTCGGCGATTGGGATGCGCTGATGCAAGGCGTGTTCGCCGCAGCGCCGGTCGCGACCGATGCCCAGCTGTTGGTCAACCTTGGCCTTGTCCATCGCGATGGCGAATGGATCCCGTATTGGGAGCACTGGCTCGACTGGATGCGCGCGAAGGGCTGGCGACGGTTCGGCTGGTATGTCTGGGACCAGGGGCCCGGCCTGCCGGGCGACTGGAACGGACGGCTGGCGCCCTCGCACGAGTTCATCTTCCACTTCAACCGCCAGCCCCGGAAGCCCAACAAGACGGTCGCGAGCAAGCACGCGGGCGAACCCCTCGGCGGCGGTGGCCTGCGCACCACGGACGGCCACGTCAGACCCAAGACCGGCACCGGCAACGCAATCCAGAGCCATCGGATCCCGGACAGCGTCTTTCGCATCATGCGCCACAAGGGCGGGCTCGGGGCGGCAGGGTCGCACCCTGCTGTCTTCCCGGTGGCGCTGGTCGACGCAGTGCTGGAAGCCTTTTCAGACCCGGGCGATATCGTGTTCGAACCCTTCTGCGGCTCGGGCACCCAGTTGATTGCGGCAGAACGCACTGGGCGGCGATGCCTCGCGGTGGAGCTGGACCCGGTTTATTGCGACGTGGCCGTGCGACGCTGGGAACTGGCGACGGGGCGGACAGCCAATCGCATCGCCTTGAAGGAGGAAGACCAGAAGCCTGCACGCCGGTCGAGGAAACGCGCATGACGCAGTCGCGTCGCATGTCGCTGATCGAGGCCATCTCCAACGTCGCTTTGGGCTACGGGCTGGCCGTCGCTACGCAGATCGTGGTGTTCCCATGGTTCGGCTTGCATCCGAGCCTTGGCGAAAACCTCACCATCGGCGCCCTGTTCACCGGGATCTCGCTTCTGCGCAGCTATGCGCTGCGCAGGCTGTTTGAACGCTGGTGGTAACACTCGGGATCAGGCCGCGTCGAGTTTGTACACGGTGCCGCGCCCGTCGACCTTTTCCGAGGTAATGGGCAGGCCCAATTTCTTCTTGAGCCCACCAGAGATCAAGCCACGCGCGCTATGAGCCTGCCAGCCAGTCACCTCGACGATCTCGGTGATCGAGGCGCCCTCGGGCCGTTGAAGGAGCGCGATGATCTGCGCCTGCTTGGTGCCAGCGCGGATGGTGATGGGTTTTGCGACCTCAGCAGGCTCGCTCGCGGTGGGTTCCTCGTCCGGTTTCGGCTTCGCCTTGCGCGGCCCGGTCACAGCCTTCGCAACCACCGGCTCGATCCCGATGGCTCCGAGCCCGATCTCGGTCGCGATCAGCGTGGTGCCGTGGCCATCGCCGGTCTCGCGCCAGAGCGGCTCGCCCTTGCGGAGATCTGCATCGACCTCTTCCAGCCAGCCGTTGGTGATCATGCGGGTGACCGCCATCTTCGCCGCAGCACCGCGCAACCCATCGGGCAGCGGCATGGCCAGATTGCCCGGGCGGGTGGCCGCTCGGCTGAGAATGATCGTTTGCGTGTCCGTGAGTTTGGGCATCATTGCCTCCTGTCGTAAATGGGGATCGTGGGCGCTGGGCTCAGGTGGTCTCTTCCATCGGCGCGGTGACCGCGAAGTGCTGGACCCAACCTGTGAGATACGGCAGCCCTGCGGGGATACCCTCCTCGCGTTCAGTGCGGCGGCAGATGCGCCAGTCCAGCCATTTTCGGATGGCAGCTTGGATTGCCGCTTCGCTGTCAGCGGCCCCGCCCTGCAACGCGCCAACGACATCGTCGGCGAAGTGGCGGCCCATGCGGCCGTCCAGAAAGTCGCGGATGCCGATCAGCTCGTCCTCACTGTCGGCGCGGATGGCATCGGCGATCAAGTTTGTGGCCAGTGTCCAGACCTCCTGCGAACGGCGGTCCCGCAGCGGACAAAGGGTCATGGTCTGGAAGAAGCCGTAGTCTTCGTTCCGACTGGGCAGGATGGGAGGTATGGTCATGGTCAGACACTCTCGTATTCAGGCTGGCAGCGGGGCCCGCAGGCCCCACGCATCAGGCTCAAGCTGCGCTGGCAGCTTCCAGCGTGGCGATGTGGCGACGCAGTCTTGCGACCTCATCGCGCGCGGCGTCCCGCCAGAAAGCAGCGCGGGCGTTGCAGGCGCGTGCCAGGCGCTGGGCATCTTCGCGCGTGAAGCGGTTGACCTTGTGCGCCGCGCCGTGGCCGGTGCAGGTGGCGCGGTGCGTTTTGCCCTCGGGCGTCAGGGTGAATGTCAGCGGCCCGAAGTCGTCGATGATGATCCAGTTGTGCGCGGCAATTGTGGCGCAGGCGCTGGGCGCGAGGATGGCGTCGATCTCCTTGGCGGCGGCGCGGAAGTCGGCGATCAGGGTGATTGCGGGGTGGGTCATGGTGGCGTTCCTTGCGGTGAGTTGCATCGTTTCCGTGCCATCACATTCGCTCCAGAGCGCGGATGATCGTAGGCAAATCTGAGCAATATCATTGCTTTATGATCACAACCCGACCGTTCACGCGATGCGATCCGGTTCGATCAACGCGGCCTGCTCGGCCTCAAAGCGCTGAGCGGCATCGGGTGGATCGCGGCGCGCGTTGACGATGGCGACAAAAAGCGCGCGGGCCACTGCGGCGACCTGATTTGCCCCTGCGCTCGAAAGGTCGACATCATGGATGGCAATCGCCTCGCCCAGATCGGTGAGGGCATAGAGCGTGGCGAACTCGGCCTCGTCCGGGGCGCAGGTAACGGTGTTGCGGTCGTGTTCGGGCACAGCGACGCTACGGCAGAAGCGCAGGTCGAAGCCGATGGCACATTCGCGGCGGATCAGAAGGGCGAGCGTCTCCCCCTCGGGCAGGCAGTTGAAGGAGTGCGTCATGGCTGGGGCCTTTCGCCTTGAACAGGATCGGGGGGGGTCATGGTTTGTCGCCCTCAGATCAGCTGCAGGCTGGCCAACATGGCGCTGGCAGCGCCAAGTTGGGTGGTGGGGAGTTCAATCTTGATGTGCGAGATCACGTCTGATGCCTCGGCGGCGATGCCCTCGTTGCGCAGCGCATCTTCGATCATTCGTGCGGCCGCGTCAGAGCCCTTGAGGTTCAGCGGGTCCGGCAGGGCGGCGTGGTCGATCCGGATGGTGGTGATGGCAGTCATGGTCATGTCCCTTCAGGATTGGAGTGTCGGTTCGCTGACTTCACCCGCGCGACGCCCGGCCTCATATGCGGCCTCCAGCGCGGAGCGGATCGCCCAGACAGCGGTGTTGTGGAAATCGAGCCGGTCGCAGTTGCGGATCTCAAGCGTCTCGAGAAAGAGATGGCGCTGGACGATGTCGAGGAGCAGGGCATCACGTGCGGCATTCGGATCGAGAGGTTTGTGGCGGCGCGCCATGCTCAGTCCTCCCGGCGGTGTTCGGGGTGGGTGGTGCGGGCGCGGGCTTCCTCGCGCATCATCTCGTGGGCGCGTGCCATCTCGACCATCCCCTGTTCCTGGCTCATCCGTCCGGACATCACCTCGTCCATCACCCAGTTCACGCGCTCCTGCGCAGGGCTGCTGTGATCCCGCCACCCGTCGCTCATTGAACTGTGCCCCATTCTTTCCTGTGCGCGCATGGCTCTCTACAATCCGTCTCTGAGGGGCGCGCGATGCACCCCTCTTCTCAGGAGAAGACTCGCGTGATCGGGGAGTGCAATCAACTGAATTAGAGCGTCATTCCTGTTTATTGCCAATATGTTGAGGACACGCCAAGCGCCATGGAAGGTCTGTCTGAGCGCGCCTATGCCGCCCGTTCCGGGCTCTCGCGCGGCGCGGTGCAGAAAGCGCGCAAAACCGGGCGGCTGGTGCTGTATCCAGACGGATCGATCAACCCGGTGGCCTCGGATGCGCGCCGGGGCGCGGCAACCGACCCGGACCAGCAGATGCGTGCGCGGGGCGGGTTTGCCAGCAGCAGCGAGAGTGGCGGCGTCTCCGGACCCGGGGACAGCACCTCCTATCTGAAGGCGCGCACGGCGCTCACGGTCTACCAGGCGCAGGAACGCCAGCTGTCGATCCAGAAGAAAAAGGGTGTTCTGGTCGACCGGGCCCGGGCTGAGACGTTGGTGTTTCGCCTCGCCCGGCAGGAGCGCGATGTCTGGGTCACATGGCCCACCCGTGTGGCAGCGCTGATGGCCGCACAACTGTCCGCGGATATGGAGAACGCAACCGGGACGCCCATGACGATCGAGACCGCGATCCTGCAAAGGGTGCTGGAAACCCATGTCCGAGAGCAGCTCGACGCCCTCGCCGACCTCAGGGTCTCGCTTGGATGAAGAAGACCGACACAACGACCTGACCGACGGGGATCTGAGCCAAGACCTCGACCTTGGCTTTGACGGCGCCGAGGATATCCTGCGCGCCTGGCGGCGCGGCCTGCGCCCCGATCCGGATCTGACGGTCTCGGAATGGGCAGATCGACACCGCAAACTGTCGTCGCGGGCCTCTGCCGAGCCGGGGCAATACCGCACCGCGCGCACGCCCTATCTGCGGGCGATCATGGATGCGCTGTCGCCCAGCCACCCGGCGCAACGGATCAGCTTCATGAAGGCCGCGCAGGTCGGCGCAACCGAGGCCGGCAACAACTGGATCGGCTTTGTCATCCATCACGCCCCCGGTCCGATGCTGGCAGTCTTGCCCACGGTGGAGATGGCCAAACGAACCTCGCGGGGCCGGATCGACCCGCTGATCGCGGACAGCCCGGCATTGAGGGAGCGTGTACAACCGGCGCGGTCGCGCGATGCCGGGAACTCGATGCTGTCGAAGGAATTTCCCGGCGGCATCCTGGTGCTGACCGGCGCGAACTCGGCCACCGGCCTGCGGTCCATGCCCGCGCGCTATGTCTTCCTGGATGAGGTGGACGCCTATCCGGCATCGGCCGATGAGGAAGGCGATCCGGTCACGCTGGCCGAGGCCCGGACCACCACCTTTGCGCATCGGCGCAAGGTCTTCATGGTCTCGACCCCGACAATCCGCGGGCTCAGCCGCATCGAGCGGGAGTTTGAGGCTTCCGACCAGCGGCGGTACTTTGTGCCCTGTCCGCATTGCGGCGCGATGCAATGGCTGCAGTTCGAGCGTCTGCGTTGGCAGAAGGGGCGGCCAGAGACCGCGACCTATCACTGCGAAGGCTGCGAGCAGCCCATCGCCGAGCACCACAAGACCGGGATGCTGGAGCGGGGCGACTGGCGGGCAACCTCCCGCGCCACCGACCCGAATGCCATCGGCTTCCATCTCTCGGCGCTCTATTCGCCGATCGGCTGGAAGAGCTGGGAGCAGATCGCGCGGGACTGGCTGGCGGCCCAAGGCTCCGACGAGATGCTGCGCGCGGCGCGCAACACGCTCTTGGGCGAGACCTGGATCGAGAGCGGAGAAGCCCCGGAATGGCAGCGGCTGGCGGATCGGCGCGAGGCCTTTGGAGCACAGATCCCGGTGGGAGGTCTCTTCCTCACCGCCGGGGCGGATGTGCAGAAGGACCGGATCGAGGTTGATGTCTGGGCCTGGGGGCGTGGGCTTGAAAGCTGGTTGGTCGATCACATCGTCCTTCCGGGCGGGCCAGACGATCCCGCCTGCTGGGACAAGCTGACAGCCCTTCTCGGTCAGACTTGGACACATGCAAACGGCGCGGTCATGACATTGGCTAAACTGGCGATCGACACCGGCTACGAGTCCGCGGCGGTCTACGCCTGGGCGCGCAAGCAGGGCATCGCGCAGGTCGCTCCGGTGAAAGGGCTCGAAGGGTTCAACCGGGCAACGCCGGTCTCCGGACCGACCTTTGTCGACGCCACTGTGAACGGGCGAAAGCTGAAGCGCGGTGCGCGGCTCTGGAGCGTGGCCACGGCAACCTTCAAGGCCGAGACCTATCGGTATCTGCGGCTGGAGCGGCCCTCGGAGCCGGACGCACCGCACCCGCCCGGCACAATCCACCTGCCGGACTGGGCCGACAGCGAATGGCTCAAGCAGCTGGTGGGCGAACAACTGGTCACCATCCGTGACCGGCGCGGCTATGCCCGGCAGGAATGGCAGAAGCTGCGCGAGAGGAACGAGGCCCTGGACACCCGGGTCTATGCCCGTGCGGCTGCCTGGATCCTCGGGGCGGATCGCTTTGACGAACGAATGTGGCGACAGCTGGAGAAACAGGCTGGCGTGGAAACCGCCGTGACGGCCCCAAAACCTGAGACCGACACCCCATCCGAACCCCAGGCCGGGCAGATCGCGGCGCCACGGAAACGCGGCTGGAAGATCAGCACGCCCAGATACATGGAATAGAGAGACTCTTTTGACCCTCGACGAGTTCAAGATCCACCACGGCGTCCTGCTGGCCGCGCGCTACAGCGGCACGCGCAGCGTCAGCTATGACGGCAAGACTGTCACCTATGGCTCGGATACGGAATTGGCAGCTGCAATCGGTGACATTGAACGGAGGATCGCGGCCCTGGAAAATACCAGCCGCCGTATCCTGCGCCCCTTCGCCGTGAAGGATCTGTGATGAGCGGTTCTTCCAACTGGCGGCAGCGCCTTGGAGCCTTCATCGGCGGGTTCGACGCGGGCCAGCACCATCGCCGCTTGCGTGGGTTCCGCGCGACCCGCGCGCATGTGAATGCGCTGATCGCGGCCAGCGGACCCGATATCACTGCGCGCGCCCGCTGGCTGGTGCGCAACAACGGCTATGCCGTGAACGCGGTGGAAAGCTGGGCGGCCAATACCGTCGGCGACGGGATCAAGCCAATCTCGAAGATCGCGGATGCCGCGCTCAAGGAAGAGCTGCAGCGGCTCTGGCTCACCTGGACCGACGAGGCCGATGCCGAAGGACTGACCGATTTCTACGGGCTCCAGCGCCGCGCCGCCCGAGAGGTCTTTATCGCGGGCGAAGTGTTCTTCCGCATCCGTCCGCGACGCGCCAGCGACGGGCTGACCGTGCCGCTGCAGCTTCAGATGCTGCCCGCTGAGATGTTGCCTTTGGAGCAGACGGGCGTGGCCGCGAACGGCAATACCATCCGCCAGGGCATTGAGTTCGACCGGATTGGGCGGCGCGTGGCCTATCACTTTCTGCGCCGGCATCCGGGTGACAGTACAGATCCGGGACTCTCAGGCGAGGTGGTGCGCCTGCCCGCCGCCGAGATCATCCACGTCATCGACCCCGTCGAAGGGGGTCAGTTGCGCGGGGTGTCGAAACTGGCGCCTGCCATCGTCAAGCTGTTCCTGCTGGATCAATACGACGATGCCGAGCTTGATCGGAAGAAGGTCGCGGCGATGTACGCAATGTTTGTCACATCACCCGCGCCGGAGAACCCGCTCGCGCCGCCCGACGATGAGGACGGACCCGCCGGTGTCGAGATCAGCCCCGGCCAGATCGTGCGACTGGACCCGGGGGAAGATGTCACCGTCGGTCAGCCTGCTGACAGCGGCGGGACCTACGAGCTGTTCCAATACCGGACCCTGCTGCAGATCTCGGCCGCGCTGGGCATCCCCTATCCCTATCTGGCCAATGACATGGTGAAGGGCAACTTCTCGAACTCGCGGCTCGCTCTGATCGAGTTCCGCCGCCGTGTCTCAGCCTGGCAGCATTCGGTGATGGTGTACCAGCTCTGCCGGCCGGTCTACGGGCGCTGGATGGATGCGGCGGTTCTGTCGGGCGCGCTGTCCCTGCCCCGATATGAGGCCAATCGGTCGCGGCTGCTGACTGCCGACTGGCTCCCCACAAAGTGGGACTGGGTCGATCCCCTGAAGGACGCCAACGCCGAGATCGCCCAGATCGAGGCGGGTCTCAAGTCCCGCACGCAGGCCATCGCCGAGCGCGGCTATGACGCCGAACAGGTCGACCGCGAGATCGCCGCAGAACGTGACCGCGAACGCGTACTGGGGCTGGACTTTCGCCGCCCGGGCTCACCCGCGCCCGGGGTGCAGGCCGTGCCGGTCCAGGGGGACGACACGGACCAGACAGATGAGACTGAAGTTGCGGAAGACCGTCCGCGCGAAGCAGAGGACCAGTCCTGATGCTCCAAGCCCGCATCGCCGCGCGCGCCTTCAACACACCATTGCTGGTTGAGCCGTCCAAGGCGATGGCCTTCCTCTCCGGCCTTGGGCCGCGCATCCTGGGGCGGAGTGTCGAGATGGGTTTGGAGGGCGGCGCCGCGCAAAGCGCCCTCCCTGCCGCCCGCGCCAGTATTCTGGCCGGTGGCCTGCTCGACGATGATCGCCAACATGGTAACGCACCGTATCCGGTCGTGGACGGTATTGCCGTGATCGAGATCGCAGGCGTTCTGATCCATCGCGGGGGTTGGATCGGCCAGTCATCTGGCCAGACCAGCTATGAAGGCATCGCAGCACAGATCGAGGCGGCGGCGAGCGAGCCATCCGTGCGCGGCCTTGCCTTGGAAATCGACAGCTTCGGGGGTGAAGTCGCCGGGGTGTTTGATCTCGCTGACCGCATTCGCGCCGTCCGTACCGCAAAGCCCGTCTGGGCCTTTGTCGCCGAACACGCCTTCTCCGCGGGATACGCGCTGGCCTCTCAGGCGGACCGCATCTTGCTGCCACGCACCGGCGCGCTGGGCAGCATCGGGGTTGTGGTGATGCATGCGGATCTGAGCGGTCAGCTGGACCAGGACGGGCTGCGCGTGACGCTGATCCATTCAGGAACTCACAAGATCGACGGTAATCCCTACACGCCCCTGCCCGCGGCAGTTCGCGACGGCATCCAACGCGAGATCGACATGTTGCGGGTCCTCTTCGCCGAGACGGTCGCCGCCGGCCGTGCCGGGCGCATGAGCCAGGAGGCCGCGCTGGCCACCGAGGCCGCCACCTATCGCGGGGCAGATGCCGTCGCCGCAGGCCTCGCAGATGAGGTCACCGACCTTGCGCACGGGTTCGCCAGTTTCCGGCAGGTTGTGACCCGAACGCAGACGCTCTCGCTCCCGCGCGCACCCCTCGCCCAAACCCGACACCCAGCTCAAACCCGAAAGGAAACCGCCATGTCCCATGAGATTGACGGTGATGACACCCACGAAGACAGCATCCCGAATGCCCCAGATCCGGACGATACCGCAGGCAAAGCGGCACCCGCCGCGTCCGCATCCCCTGCCGCTCAGATACCAGAGACATCGCCTGACCCGGCTGTTGCCTCAGAAACCTCAACGGTTGCAATTCAAGCGGCGACACAGCCTGGCAATCTGGCCGAGCTCTCGGCGCGGCTTCGCAGCGAGGCGGCGGAGATCGCCGAGATCGCGGCGCAAGCGGGCAGGCTCGGCATCGCCATTGATGCGGCGAAAGCCCTGCGCGAGGGCACCACGCCCGAGGCCCTGCGTGGGTTTGTCCTCGAACGCGCCAGCGCCGCTGCCGATGCGCGCGACATCGTCGCCGCTTCGCCCTCGCCCATCCTGCCGCAGGCCAAGGAAAGCCCGATCATTGCCGCCGCAAAACGCGCCGCTGCCGCAGGCAACCGCGGCTGACGCATGGCACACGCCCACCAAAAACAAAACCAACTGCCCGACTGATCCCCCGCCGCCCCGTCCCGGCGGGGGATGTCTTTTTCCCCTTTTGCATGGAGCCCCGAAATGCCCGTCCTGACCCAGCCCGCCACGATGGGCGATGTCCTCAAGTATGACGTCAACCCCAACTATACCCGCGAGACTGTCACCCTGCTCACCGGCACCGCCTATCCTGTCGGATCCGTGCTTGGGCGCATCACCGCCAGCGGCAAGTACAAGCTGGCCACCAGCGGCGGAAGCGACGGCGCGCAGACCGCCGCCGCCGTGCTGGTTTATGCTGTCGATGCGACACTGGCCGATGCAACCGGCATCGTGGTGGTGCGAGGACCTGCCATCGTGTCACGCGCCGCTCTTGCCTATGACGCCACCGTCGATGACGCCGCCAAGATCACCACCAAGATCGGCCAGCTGGCGAGCCTCGGCATCCTGGCGCGCGACACCGCCTGATCCGCTCACCCCCTTCCCCGGAGTTCCCCCATGACCATCACCCGCAACCCGTTCGACGCGGGCGGCTATTCGCTCGCCGAGATGACGCAGGCCATCAACATCCTGCCGAACCTCTACACCCGCCTGGGCCAGATCGGCCTGTTCCGCTTCGAGGGCGTCACCCAGCGCTCCATCGTCATCGAACAACGCGAGGGTGTTCTGAGCCTCCTGCCCTCAGTGCCGCTGGGCGCCCCGGCCACTGTCGGCAACCGCGAGGCCCGCTCCATGCGCAGCTTTGCCCTGCCCTGGATCCCGCATGACGATGTGGTTCTGCCTGCGGATATTCAGGGCATGCCCGCGCTGGGCGTCTCCGATGCCGCCGACCCGCTGGTCGAGGTGATGAACCGCAAGCTCACGCTCATGCGTCGTAAACACGCCCAGACCCGGGAATATATGGAGATGAACGCCCTGCGCGGCATCGTGAAGGATGGTGCGGGCACCACGCTCTACAACTACTTCACCGAGTTCGGGCTCGACCAGATCTCGGTCGACTTCGTCTTTGGCACGGCCGCGACAAACATCCAGACCAAGGTCCGGACCACCCTGCGCGCCATCGAGGACAACCTGCTGGGCGAGACCATGATCACCGCGCATGCACTGGTCAGTTCCGAGTTCTTCGACAAGCTGATCAGCCACCCCAAAACGGAAGACGCCTACAAGTTCTTCTCAGCCATCGGCGGCCAGCCGCTGCGCGAGGACATGCGCCGCGCCTTCCCCTTCGCGGGCATCCTCTTCGAGGAATACAACGGCTCCGTCACGCTCTCAAACGGCACCTCGGAACGGCTGATCCCCACCGGTGAGGGCATCGCCTTCCCGCTGGGCACGTTTGACACCTTCACCACCTATGGCGGACCCGCAAACCTGCTGGAAACCGCCAACACCATCGGCCTGCCGCTCTATGCCCGCCAGATGATCGACGCGAAAGGCCGCTGGATCGACCTGATGACCGAGGCCTCGATCCTGCCGGTCAACAAGCGCCCGCGCCTCGCGATCCGCCTGCACAGCTCGAACTGAGCGATCAGGCCATGTCGATCTTCGCCTTGGTCATCGAAACGCTCTTTGGTTGTTGATTGCCAATGAGAATTGACCCGGCAGCGGCCAAAATTGTCACTGAGAATTGACCCATGTGCAACCTTGCCCCGGCTTGAACCAGCTGGGGGCATTTGGAGTGATCGACATGGGATTTTTGA
>NZ_UIHC01000142.1 GCF_900499075.1 Roseinatronobacter ekhonensis
GCAAGTTGCGTGCCCGCGATCTGGGGGCCGATCTGGACGCGGCGGCGTTGCCCGCGCCCACACCTGCCGTCGAGGCCAAGGTGGTGCGCCCTGTTTTCGACAAGCGGGCGCGACCCGCGCCAGAGGCTGCGCATGCGCCGGACCTGACCGAGGCGCAGGCGGCAGTCGTGGCTGATTTGCAGACCCGTCGCGGTGCAGTCGAAGGCACGCCGGAGAGCGACATGGACCGGTTCCGGCGAGCGCTGGAATTGGAGGCAAAGCGCGACAAAGGCGAGGCGCTTGCGCCCGAGCAAGAGCGCTTCCTGCGCATGTATTCGCAGACGTCCGAATACCGGGCGCACAAGCAGATGTTGGAAGATTTCGGGGTGTCCTACCTCGGATAAGGAACCGCCGGGGGCGCATGCCCGCACCCACCGGCGGCATAGAGCGGTAGAATGGAGAAGACGATGACAGAAGAGAGGCAGCTTTACAATAGCGTGGCACCCCTACGCAACGTAGCCGCGCTTGTGGCCTTGGTAGACCGGGTGCAGAATCGTGCCCTTGGCCTGCCCGGCATGGCCTGCTTTTACGGCCCGTCCGGGTTCGGCAAGAGCACGGCGGCGGTTTATGCCGAGAACAAGTTCCAAGCCTATCAAGTGCAGGTCAAATCAGCCTGGTCGAAAAAGAAGTTCTGCGAAGCGACCTTGGGCGAAATGGCGCTGCGCCCTGCGCGCACCATCGGCGACATGGTCGATCAGATCGCCGAGCATCTGGCGGTAACTGGCGCGCCCTTGCTGATCGACGAGGCCGATCATCTGGTCGCACGCAATATGATCGAGATCGTCCGCGACATTTATGAGAGCAGCCAAGCGCCCGTCATCCTGATCGGCGAGGAGTTGCTGCCCCAGAAGCTATGCGAATGGGAGCGGGTGCATGGCCGGATGCTGGACTGGGTCGGCGCGGAGCCGGGCACGATTGACGATGTCGAAAAGCTGATGCCGATCTATGCGCAGGGCGTCACATTTGACCAGTCCCTGTGCGCGGCTGTTCTGAAGCACAGCCACGGGTCGATCCGCCGGATCAGCGTGAACATCGCCAAGGTTGCCGAGCATGGCCGCGTGAACGGGCTGGACGCGATGACGCTGAATGACTGGGACGCGCGACGCTTTTTCACCGGCATCGCGCCCGCACCCCGGAGGAACGTGGCATGAGCGGTCGGGTTTCAGAGCGTCGGGACGCGATTGCCAAGCTGGCATGGAATATCGCCACGCGGATGGAGGTCTTTACCTACTACGACCTGTCATCCGAGTTGCACATCGAAGCGCGCCGGGTGGCAGTGTTCGTCCGCGACTGGCAGCGCGCAGGAGCGGTTGAGGCTTGCGGCAAAAGGGGCAACCGGCGCGCATTCCGGGTTGTTGACGCTCGGCGTCCGGCGTTGATGCGCGCGGATGGCACCGCGATCCGTCGCGAAAGCCCGGCCGGAAACATGTGGCGTGTGGCCCGCAGGCTGACTGTGTTCACACCAAGTGATGTGATGTCGCATGCCAACACGCCGACTTGCGAGGTCACGCTGGCAGCAGCACAAGAGTTCTGCCAGATGCTGAACCGGGCCGGATATTTGAAGGTTCTGCAAAGGGCCGCGCCCGGACGGCGTGAAGCCGCGTATCGGCTGATCCGCGACACCGGCCCGTTGCCGCCGCGTGAACGGCGCGTGCGTGCAGTCTATGATGAAAATCTCGACGAATTCACGCATCTGGCAGGTGGGCTATGAGCGGGCCGGTTGATGTGGCCCGCGCGGCGTGGGGTGATGCGCTGCCCGATTGGGTCGAGCGCATGGCCCTGCAATGCGCCGCCAGCAGCCAGAACAAGGTCGCCAGCCGCATGGGCCGGTCTGCCGCCTTGGTCAGTCAGGTGCTGCGCAACAAGTATCCGGGCGATCTGCACGCGGTTGAGGAGCTGT
>NZ_UIHC01000058.1 GCF_900499075.1 Roseinatronobacter ekhonensis
GCGGCCGATGCGCGGGCTGGTCCTCGGTCAATTGCGGCAGGTCCATCAGCACCGCATCCGGCGCGCCGAACACGACAGCACGCGTCAGCGACGCCGCGCGGGGATCGCCGGGCGGCAGATCGTAGGTTGCCCGGTCCTCGCGGACCGCCTCGATCCCGCGCGCCTCGGCGTCGGCGATGGAGACGAGCCGCAGATCGACCAGCCGCCCGTCATGCTCCAGCCGGATCGCGTCGGCCGGGTCGAGCGCGAGGCGAGAGGGCGGCAATCGGAACGCCGCCGTCTCGCGTCCCACCCATGCCTCCATCAGGGCACGGCGGCAGCGCCGCTCGGCCTCCTCGGGCGGCACCGCCATCGGGAAGGACTCGGAGGCGATGCGGGTCGTGTCCACCGTGATGCGCCGCGCCTCGACGAGGGCCGCGTCGTAATCCTCATCCGCCCGCGCGACCTGCCATTTCAGGGCTTGCGGCAGTTCGGTCTCCTGGCCGCGCGTCAGTTCCAGCACGTCGCCCTCGCGGGCGGCGACCAGATCGTCGTGGACGAGGGTGGCGACAGAGGCCCGGCCGCGCATGACGAAGCGGATCACGCCCTCGGTCTCAACGGCGTCGAAGCCGAAGTGGCGCGACAGCGTGGTGATCGAGGCGCGCGGGCTTTCGAGCGCGGTGATGGCGTAGCCCTCGACCGCGCCCCAGAGTCCGGAGACGTCGATCCTCGCCTCGGGCAGCCCGGCGCGCAGGCAGAGGTGCCGGACGAGTGCGGCGAGCGACGCCGCGCCCAGCCTTCCGGTCAGCCAGTGCCCGAGCCGCCAGTTCGCCCCGTCCGTCCAGACGTCGGTCAGCGCCGGGAAGAACGGGTACGGCCGCGCGTCCCATGTCCAGGCGGCGCATTCCGGCACATGCACCATGCGCGCGCCGTAGACCGAGGACAGCGGGTTGTTGGCCGGGGCGCCCCACCAGAGATAGGTCGCCTCGAGATACGCGCGCTGGATCGCGTCGTCCCGCCAGCCGCGCGAGAAATGCGGCGTGAAGCTCTCGGACGATTTCGGGTCGAAGAACACGTTGGGCTGGTTGGTCCCCCGGTCGATGGCGGGACAGCCCAGCTCGGTGAACCAGATCGGCTTCGACTGCGGTACCCATGCGGTGGGCGTCCCGCTTTCCACCCCGCCCGGGCGGTTGTAGTGCGGGTTCGACCACCAGGCGCGCAGATCCTTGTAGCGGAAGACCCATGGCTTGCTGGCGGCGCCATCCGTGATGGCCGTCCGAACCTGCGAGGTGCGATCCGCCGCGCTGGCATAGAACCAGTCGAAGCCTTCGCCGCCCGCGATGTTCGCCTGCAGATAGGCGCGGTCATAGATCGCGGGCCAGCCCTCGGCCCCGTCGAGATGCTCGAACCCGTCGCGCCAGTCCGACAGCGGCATGTAGTTGTCGATCCCGATGAAATCGATCTCCGGATCGGCCCAGAGCGGGTCGAGGTGGAAGAACACGTCGCCCGAGCCGTCGCCCGGCTGGTGCCCGAAATATTCGCTCCAGTCCGCAGCATAGCCAATCGTCGTGCCGGACCCGAGGATCGAGCGGACATCGGCAAGCAGGTCGCGAAAGGCCTGCACCGCCGGATAGGTGGTTGCGCCCGAGCGGATCGTCGTCAGCCCCGGCATCTCGGTGCCGATCAGGAAAGCATCGACCCCGCCCGCCGCCGCGCAGAGATGGGCGTAGTGCAGCACCATGCGCCGCAGACCCCAGTCGCCGGAGGGCCCGGTCCATGAAACCGACTGACCCGAGACGCTGAAGCTCGCGGGCGTCGCCGCGCCGAACAGCGCCGCTACTTGGCCTGCCGCCGTGGCGGTCTTGTCGACGGTCCCGGCGTAGCCCGCCGCCGGAGAACAGGTGATCCGCCCGCGCCAGGGGAAGGCAGGCTGGCTCGTCTCCGCGGCGTTGTCGGAATACGGGTTCGGCAGCGTGTTGCCGGGCGGCACATCCATCAGGATGAACGGATAGAAGGTGACCCGCAGGCCCCGCGCCTTCATCTCCTGGATCGCCTGCACGACGGCAAAGTCCGACGGCGTGCCACCATAGACAGGACGGTCCTCGTCGTCGCGGCTGACGAGGAAGGCGTCGGCGCGGCTGACGCCATTGACCGACCAGGTGGCGGGCGTGGTCGATTTGGCCGATACCTCGACGCCCGGCCGCACCTTGCAGGATCCCGCGCGCAGATCGTCACCGAACCACGCCACCACGAGGCTGACGCTTGTCACAGCAGGGGCCATCGCCTGCAGCCGGTCCAGCGCCTCCACCATGTCGGTGGAGTCGGCCAGCGCGTTCAGGTTCTCGGGCACCGTCGTGCCGCCATCGGTCTTGCGGATGGCCTGCGTCGCGTAGGTGAACTCGCCCGAGGCCGGGATCATGGTGACGGCGCGGGTCAGCCCCTCCGCGGTGTCGGGATCGGCGAGTGGGCGGAACACCTCGAAGGAGAGCTGCGGCAGGCGGTTGCCGTAGGTGGAAAGCGCCAGCTCCTCGAAGACCACGTAAGCCGTGCCGCGATAGGCGGGCGTGCTGGCCGCGCCCATCTTCGCCGCGATGAACGGATCGGCCGTCTGCGCCTCGTCGCCCGGATACCAGCGCCAGGTGACGCCCGTGAGGTCCATCGGCTTGCCGTCGGCCCAGATGCGACCGATGCCGGTGATCGGCCCTTCGCACAAGGCGACGGCGAAGCTGGCATAGTAGAGATACTCGGTCGTCTTGACCTTGCCGCCCCCGCCTCCCTTGCCTCCGCCCTGCGTGGTGGTCCTGGTTTCCTCGCGGAAATCCGTCGCCCAGATGATGTTGCCGCCCATCCTCATGCGACCGTAGAGCCGCGGAATGACCGCGCCTTCGGTGGCCGAGGTGATGCGCAGCGTGTCGAGCCGCGCGCCCTCGATGCGCTGCGTGGGCGCGAGCGACGAGATGATCCAGCTGTCGACGACCGAGCCGATGCTGGAGCCGATGAAACCGCCGATCGTCGCGGCGCTCACACCGAGGATGGCTCCGCCGATGCTGCCGCCAATGGCGGCGCCGGCCGCGCCGAGAACGAGGGTGGCCATGTGTGGAACTCAGCGTTGCGGGAACAGGAAGGCGAAGGCGATGCGCCGCCGCCAGGATGGGGTGAGCGATTCCTCGATCACGCCCAGCCGCTCATAGGCATGCAGAAAGGTGTCGGGCGCGGTCAGGATCCCGACATGCTTGGCGATGGCGCGGGGCTTCATGCGGAACAGCACCAGCGCGCCGGGACCGGCCTCGGCGGGCGACACCTCGATCATCATGCGCCGAGCGCCCTCGGCCAGAACCTCGCGCGGACCGGTCTCGCCCCAGTCGCGGCTGTAGGGCGGGATCGGGAACGGCTCCGGCCCCACCACCTCGCGCCAGACGCCCCGGGCGAGGCCTAGGCAGTCGCAGCCGATGCCGCGCAGGCTGGCCTGGTCGTGGTACGGCGTGCCGAGCCATGACCGCGCGATGGCGATGACCCGCAGGGGGTCGGCGGAGGTCAAAGCACGGACCCTTCGTGGCCGCCATCCTTGGTGGCATAGCGGAGAACGGCGTCCTGGCCGGGGATGTTCGGGAAGCCGCGGAAGTTGACGGTGTTGGCGAACTTGGCGCCGCAAGTCTCCATCCGCTTGTCGCAGCCCGCACGGATGGTGAAGGCATCGTCCTCGGCGATCGAGCGCACCGGCGCCTCGAGCAGGGTCAGCAGGGCGATGCCATCCGTGACGTCATGGCCCAGCACCTCGGTGCGCCGCCCGGCGTTCGCGCCGCTCGTCCAGTCCAGTGTGCCGAAGGTGAACCAGCCTGAGGTGAATTCGCCCAGCCCCGAGGCGGTGAACGCCCTGTCGCGCAGGAGATCGATGACGGCGCCGGTTCCCTTGAAGGCGGTAGCCTCCAGATCGACGCCGCAGCGCGCGTCGCCAAGCGCGGCATCGCAGGTCGCCTGGAAGGTCCGCCCGACCGTCTGGCCCAGCACATGCGCGAGCGAGCGCACCTCGGCGACGAAGGCCAGCCGGCCGCGCCGGATCTGGCCGATGGCCCCGCGTCGCATGAGGACGCGCTGGCCCGTGTCGGCCCAGTTCACCCGCCAGACCTCGACCTCGGCGTTGTCCCAGCGGCCGTCGAGGATGTCGGTCTCGGTGATGCGGTCGGAGGTCAGCACGCCCTCGGCGTCCTGCGCATCGACGGACAGGTCCGAGCCCGAGCGGACCTCGGAGGCCGTCAGGCCGCTCTCGGGTTCGAAGTCCGTACCGTCGAAGCGGAGCGTCCGGTCGTGGTCGGTGAAGCCGAAACTCGCGCCATCGGCGCGCGCGATCCGCCAGCACCAGGCGAGCGTCGTCGTGCCTTGGTCGAGATGGACCTGCAGGGCGGGATCCAAGGTTTTCATCGGCGCAATTCCAGAAGCGGGATGGAGGTGATCGATCCGAGCCGCTCGAGATCGAGCGTCACGTCGAGGGCATCGGTGTCGAAGCGGACTGGCACGTCGAACTCGAAGCCCGCGGTGATCGCGACGCCGGAGCCCGGCGCGGCGCTGAAGGTGACGATGCCGGTGGCGGTGTCGACCGACCAGCCGGAGGGCTGCTCGACCCCGCCAAGCGCCGTGCGCACGGTTCCCGCCACAGGCTTGGCGATGGCGCGCGTCCAGGATTGCGCCCCGGAGGCGTAGCGCTTGACCAGCTGAAAGGCGGTCGTCGTGCCATCGCCGGTGGCGATCGCCTGGTCGGTCGGGGCCACCGCCTGCGACGGCAGGGAGGACTTGTGGTCGCCCCAGTCCTTGAAGCGGAAGCCATGCAGCCGCCCATTCCTCGCCTCGAAGAAGGCGACCACCGCCGCCAGATCGTCGGCGCGGCGGATGCCGTAGGCGACATCGTAGCGGCGGCGCGAGTTGGCCCAGCTGGCGTTTCGCTCCTCGTCGCCCGAGGCGAGCTCGACGATCTGCGTGCGCCGCTCCGGCCCGCCCCGCGCGCCCCGGCTGATATTGTCGGGAAACCGGACCTCGTGAAACGCCATCACATGCCCCTCCGGCCGAGCGAGACCGCACGGGCGATGTCGGCCGCAACCTGCGTGCGGGACTGCCGGAAGCTCTCAGCGTCGCGGGCCATGATGGTGACGTTGACCCCGCCTCCCGCGCCGTAGCTCTGAGCCTCGCGGCGTGACAGAACCCGCTCGCCCCGCTGCAGGATCGCGGGCACCTCGTCGTGGCGCAGCCCGGCCATGCCGCCACCATGCATCCGGGGCGCCGCCGCGAAAGCCACCGCCGGGACCATGCGCGAGGGACCCGCCGACCCGACCATCCCGCCCGCATGCAGGATGTCGGCGAAGATGCCGCCCGCGCCGCCGAGCGCGCCGGAGAGCGCGTTGGCGATCGGCCCGAGGATGAAGCGACGTGCCGCGAGCCTTGCCAGATCGGCGATCATGGAGGTGACGAGGTCGCGGAAGTTCAGCTTTCCGGTCTTCACGAACTCGGCCACCGCGTTCTCGGCGCTGGTGAACGCGCCGACCAGCGCCTGGCCGATGTCGGCCCCGATTTCGCGCGCCTTGCTCGCGTAGTCGCTGAGGGCCGCCGTGACCGCCTCCCAGCCAGTCAAGGCTTCCTCGGAGCCTGTTGCAGTGTCCGTCCCCGCCTGCCGCCCGGCCGCGCCCGCGCGGCCCGCGGCCGCGTCAGCCTGATCGAGCGCTTCGGTCACGCGCTGCGCGCCTGCCGCGGCCGCATCCAGCGCGTCTTCGACCTCTTCGCTAGAGCCGCGCATGGCATCGACCAGAGCTGCCACCGCGTCGCGCACACCGTCGAAGGCCGTGGCACGGCTCTCGGCTGCGCGTTGGCGGAAGCGCTCGGCGCTCGCGCCCATGTTGCTGGCGGCATGATCCAGCATCGACGCGTAGGATTGCGCCCCGAACCAGTCGATCTGGAAATCCGCCCCGATCCGGTCGGCCACGGCGTTGAAGGTCGGGCCGATCATGCCGAGGAACTCGGCCCATTTGCCGGACAGGAAGGCCATCAGCCGCGTCCAGATGCTCTCGATGTCGGCACGCAGCGCGCGGAAATCGTCGATGAAGGACGACATCGTGGTCTTGATGCCGTCCCAGACGGCGCGCGCCACATTGCCCATCAGCTCCAGTGCATTCCCGAAGCCGCCCGCGCCGCTGACAAGGCGGGAGAACTGGTAGACGAGTTCGCCCGCGCCGACGATCAGCGCGCCGATGCCGGTGCGGATCAGCGCCCCGCGCAGAAGCACGAGCGCGGTGGCAAGCCCGCGCACGGAGACGGCCGCAGCGACCAGTCCGGCGACCCAGCGCCCGGCCATCAGGGCGGCGAAGGTGGCGGCATAGGTGGTCAGGCGGCCGATGTTGTCGAATAGCGTGCGGATGGCGATGCCGAGCGGGCCGGTGGTGCGCGCGACCGCCGCCATGGCGTTCGCGACCGCTTCAAGCGCGGGCGCGGCGGCGGCGGCCAGCTGGTTCGAAAGCCCGCGCCAGATCAGCCCCAGCCGCGAGATGGCGTCATTGGTGCGTTCGATCTGGGCCGCGTCCTGGTCCGAGACCACCACCCCGAAATCCCGTACGTCCTCCGTCGCCTGTCGCAGCGTCGCCGTGTCGATCCGGGTGAACACCAAGGCCGCGCGGTCGCCGAAGAGCTGGGAGGCGACGGCGGCGCGCTCGGCTTCCGGCACGTATTGCCCCAGCGCCTGCTGGATCGCGGCGATGCGCGCGTCGAGCGGCATACGCTGCAGGTCCTCGGCGGACAGCCGCAGGCGGCGCAGCGCCTCTACCGCCGGGCCGGTCCCGGAGGCCGCCTGGCTGAGCCGTCGCGTCAGCTGGACCGTGGCCTGCTCGACCTGACCCATCGACACGCCCGCCAGATCGCCCGCGCGCTCGAGCACCTGAATGCTCGCGACTGTGGTGTCGAGGGAGGCCGCGAGCTTGGCCTGCGCATCGACAGTCTGCAGCCCGGAGCGGATCATCGCCACGCCAGCGGCGGTAGCCGCAGCCACGGCGGCAGCAGCGGCCACGCGGACACGCCGGGAGAAGGCCGCGAGCCGGGCGTTCGCCGCTTCCATTTCGCGGCTGAGCCGTCCGAAGCCGCGCGATCCGGCTTCGCCGACGCCTTCCAGCTCGGCGCGCACCTGTCGTCCGCCCACGGCCGCAAGGCGGACGCTAACCCGTTTTTCCGCCATGGGACTGATCCATCTGTTCGTTGAGTTTACTGACCATCACCGCCTCGATGACGGGCAGCAGTTCGGCCATGGCGAGGGGCGGCACGCCGAGGGCACGTGCCATGGCGAGCGCCGCGCCCATGTCCCAGCCCAGCACTGCACCGGGGATCACTCGCAACTGGCCACCAAGACGGCCGACCAGATCCCAGACCTGCCAACCCTCCGGCGTTTGCGGCTGGTTCAGTCTTGCGGGGCAGTCGGGGCAGCGCCCCGTGCAGGCCGTGCAGTAGCGGTCGCCCCCGCCGAAGGACCAGTCGGCGAGAGCGCGGAGACGTTTTTTTCCAAGTCCAGGATCAGGCCGCGCGCGACGTATTGGGTTTGAAAGGCCTCAAAGACCGGCCAGATTTCCAGCAGCGCGTCGATGCCAGAGGGAGTGACCGGAACGATGTTGCCCGAGTCATCGCCGACGCCTTCCCATTCCAGCACCGCGCGACGTGCCACGGCTTTGGCCATGGCGAGGGCCAGTTCCTCTTGGGAAGCACCATCGGGCAGTCCTTCGATTGCCGGATCGGCCCGGGCCGAGACCATCAGGGCGGTGGTCAGGGGGGCAACCAGCAGGCGCAGGCCAGGGGCGAGGTCCAGCCATTGCGGCGTGGCGGTCAGGTTCAGGCGGATCATCAGTATGCCTCGATATCGTTGATCAGGGTTGCGGTGCACATGCGGGCGGGGCTGGCAGCTTTCGCCGCTTGCCAGTCAAAGGTGGCCTGCACTCCCTGCGGCCCGGAAATCTCGATCCGGGGACGCGGGAGGTAGACGGCGTGAACGGTGAAGGTGAAGGTTTCGCCAGAGGGCAGGACATAGGAGAAGCTGATCTCGCACGGATCGCCGTTGATTGCCTGCGTCACCAGCGTGCTGTCGGCAAAGCGGACCTCGATCCGGCCAGTCAGGGCTGCGATGGACGGATCTGCCCCGTCGATCTTGCCGTCGCTGCGGATGGTCTCGATCCGGTCGAGGTTGTTGGCATAGGTGATCTCGGCCGAGACAACGTTGCCGAGTGCGCTGCCATTGCGACTAATCGCGCCGTTGAAATGGCCGAACCGCTTCAGGCCCAGTTCAGCAGGCGTGCCCGCGCCGCTCAACGTGGCGATGGTCTCGCCTTGCGCCACCAGCCGGGCGGTGGCAGTCAGCAGGCCGGATCGTTGCACCTGCCACGACAGCTGATCCAGCACGCAGCCCGAATACATCGCAAAGCGCGGCACCTCGGGCATGCCGGTCTCGATCGACATTGATGGCAGGGTCCAGCTGCCCGAGCGGAACTCATGGGTGTATGGACCAGCGCCAGAGGTGATCGGATCTCCGAAGGCCGCCTTCAGCCAGAATCCGAAGGCCTCGGCGTCGATCGGCACCATCACATCGCCGTCGGCCGTCACCGCGTCCTTGATTGGGGCGAGAGGGTCGCGGCCATACCCAAGCAATTCGCTGTTCAGGAGAGGCTGTTCCGATCCCAGCGAAGTGCTGGCGAAGGGCATCTTCGTGAACCCACTGACCGGCGGGGTGCCGTAAACTGTCTCATACGCAAGCGCCATCTGCGCCCGCGCACCTTGCGCACGTGCCATGGGGGTCTCCTTTATGGTGGGGTGTCAGGCCAACGGGCCGGTGGTGGTATAGTGCAAGACGACGGTGATCACCGCCGCCTTCAGGGCCGCCGCGCCCTCAATCGGCAGATCGACCGAGGCCGGGGCTTCGGGTTCAATCCAATCGCAGAGGCCGCCCAGCGTGCGGTCAGCCTCCAGCGCCGTGCCGATGGCGGCGATGAGGGTATCGAAGGCGCTGGCCCGACCATTCGGGGCCTGGACGACGACTTCCAGCTCGGTGCGGTGCTGGTAATGATAGCGCAGGGGCGACAGCGTCACCTCCGGCTCGCCCGGCTGGCCGTCGCGCAGTATGATCTGCCCTGCCGCCGGGATCCGCTCGGGCAGAACCTCGTCGCGCAAGGTGAGGGCGGCAAGCGGAAGCAGCCGCGCGTGAAGTGCGGCGAGGACATTTTCGCGGGATGTGGGCATTGTCGTTGGCTCTGTGTTATGGCCTGCGCAATCAGAGTGCAGGCTAGTTTACTGATCTTGTAGGAGTACTTGAGCCAGATCAGTGACCTGCAGGGGCTCTCGTGTTAAATGATCAGACATACAGGAGGACCGACATGCAATTTCAACTGAACACTGATTCCAATATTCAAGGGAACGACGGCTTGGCAGATGAGGCCGAAACGGTCGTCACTTCGGCGCTGGGACATCTGACCGACCGATTGTCCCGGATCGAGGTCCATCTGGCCGATGTGAACGGCGCCAAAGGCGGGTCTGACGATATTCGCTGCACCGTCGAGGCACGCCCAGAGGGGATGCAGCCGCAGACCGTCACCCACAATGATGCGAATGTGGACGCAGCCCTGCGCGGTGCGGCGAAGAAGATCCGCTCACTGTTGGATAGCGAATTCGGCAAGCTGGATCGGCGCTGAGCTCCCCGATGGCGTAAGCGATCCGGTTTTGTCGATCTTCGTCGTCACCATTCATCGCCGACCCTCTACCCAATTGGCCACGATCAGTCCCGGTACGCCGTCCACCGCACGCTCTGCATCCCGCGCCAGATCCAGCCTCTTGCGCAACTTGACCTGCGGCACCAACAGAAAGATCGGCACGGTTGCCACGCCGCGCCCGGTTTTTGACTTGCTCGCCACCGCGCGACCCTTGGTGTTCAGCCGCCCTTCAGCGACCAGCAGGCTCGGTCCGCGACGACGGTATATGAACCGCAGCCGCAACCCAGCTCGGCGTTCCCATTCGCCGGGCGTGATCCGTCCACCCTTGCTGCTTTTGCCAGCGGCCGCTGTTGGGATCGCCAGCCAGAACCCGTTCTTTGACCGGATAAGTGGGCCGGTGTCATGCGCGCCGATGATGACCGGCGCATTTGACCAGACCAGTGCTGCTGCGCTCAGACTGTCGCCGGACTTCGGAAAGCTCGCGAGCCGGATAGAATTGCCAAGTCGGGTGCCGAGCCCCGCGCCGGTAATCTGCGTTCGCCAAGCGGATTTGAGGCCAGTTCCGGCTTCGCGTATGGCGGCAGTCACGGCGCGCTCCCCCGCCGCAACCTCCGCCGCCATCATGGCGACGATGTCAGGATCAATGGCGAGCTTCAGTTTCATGCCGGACGTAAATCCAAGGTCCAGACAAGCCGCTCGCGGTCGCGAACCGGCTCGCCCTGAATGAGGAAAGCCTCGCCGTCGATCTCGATCCTGTCGCCGGGGCGCGGGTTCGACACTTCTGCCACCTGCAGGTCGACGCGGGTGGTTTCCGACCAGAGCCGGGCGTCGCCGAAGTCGGTGACAGCATCGGCGCGTCGGGCGACGACGCGCACAAGAACGGGCGCGCCGCCGTCGGCGATATAGACCGCGTCGCGCCCTATGTTGGGATCGGCGAAAAGCACGGATATCACGGATGCAAATTCGCTGGTCACCGTTATACTCTCTCCATGAAACAGGAATCGCTTTCAGTAAGCCCGGTTCGGAGCCGGGCGCTTTCCGCTCTACGTGGTGCATTTGCCCGTCAGCGCCCCGACGTCGCCATTGATGACAAGGGTTATGCCCCCGATTTTCACGATACACTTTTACCCTTGGTGTCGCCGGAAGACTTCGCGGCCGATCTCAGCGCAGGGGACGGGAACGAACTGCAGACCAAGTTTCGCGCCGCCCATTCTTCTTCGGGCCTTGCCGTGAACTGTTTTGCGCCATTTCGCAGACGGATCACCGACCTGACGCTTCCGGGCAGTGCCCCGTTTGAGGCGCTGCAGTTCGAACGCAAGTGCCCAACTGGCCTTCGTGGCGGTCGCGCCCCAAATCTCGACGTCGTTCTTTCAAGTCCGACAAGCATGATCGGGGTCGAATCCAAGCTGACTGAATATCTCGCCAGGCACCGTGCCGCATTCTCCCCCGCCTATGCCGAGCAGATCCGCGACGCGCGGCGCGAGCAGGGATACTTTCGCGAGATGCTCCGCCTGATCGATGCACCTGATGGCTACGTCTGGCTAGATGCCGCGCAATTGATCAAGCATGCTTTCGCGTTGGCGCGCACTTTTCAGGATCGGCATGTAACCCTGCTTTACCTCTATTGGGAGCCCACGAACCCGGATGCCAGTCCCGAATTCGCAGCCCACCGGCAAGAGATAACTGCCTTTGCAGAACGTGTGGCGGGATCGACGCCAGAGTTTCGGGCGATGAACTATCCGGAACTCTGGCGCTCTTGGGCCGCTGCCGGGCCATCGGAGTGGTTGGCTCAGCACCTCGAATCCTTACGCGACCGGTACGAAGTCACCCTTTGAACCATCACGTCCGCCGTGCCGAACGCAGCACCTGCGGGCGGGTGCAGATCGGCAGAGGATTACTCTCGATTTCGAGCCGCACCCACTCATCACGATCCCGGTCGGGGATCATCCGCGCGTAGAGCGGCTGGCCCAGCGTGTTGACCGTCTCAAACGTATCGGCGGGGGCGTGATAGATTTCGAACAACCCGTCGACGGCTTCGGGGTAGAACACCGCCTTGTCGGTGGCCACGCCGAAGCCCGCTCCGCCCCGGTAGCGGCGGAAGGTGATGCCGCCGAAGCTGACCTCGTCGGCGATGCGGGACCGCAAATCAGCAGCAGCGGCGGTGTTGAGGTAGGTCTCGCGCACCTCCTTGTGCGCCACCAGATCTGCGAAGAAGGCCGAGCCGCATTCGGCACGCAACGCAATCGCACCGGTGGCAAGCCCACCCATCACATCCTCGACGCTTTCGATCAGCGCCTGGCAGCGTTTGCGCAATGCGCCCGAGGCTGGGGTGGCGTTATCGAGATCGAAGTCCACTTCCGCAGCCGGGGTGATGCCGAACTCAGTGAAATAGCTCACGACCGTGGCGCCGTCGCGCGGGTCTTTCACCAGCCCCTGGATGCCGTTGAAGAGGTGATACTCGAAGGTGGTCTCGGCGTCGTTGCGCAGCCGGCCCAGCTTGCGGGCGACTTCGGCCTGCACCTGCTGGGTGGCAGACTCGCTGCCGAAGTCGCGGACCTGCTGGATTTCCGAGGCCCAGATCACGTCCTGCTTCTTGAACTGGCGGCAGACGAAAGCGCGCACATCGCGACGTTCAGGGGTTTGCTGGTCGTAGGCCGAGCCGCGTTCGGAGAACGGGATCAGCGACAGCGTGCCGTCGCGGCTTTCAATAACAACGGTGCGAGAGCGCACGCCGCGCGGCCCGAACAGACCCGAACCCGACAGGGTTGCGGGCTTGAAGGGGATGTTTTCGAGCGCACGGGTGAGTTCGATGATCGAGAAGGCATCGCCTTCGAAAATGTCCATAGTGGCCATGGGGTGCCTCCTGATTTTGGGGGGTTAGCGGACGAGGATGCCGAGCGTCAGCAGGGCAGCGTGGGCAGCGGCGATCTGCGGCGCGGTGGGCGTGCCGGGGATGGTGATTTCATACTGGTTGACGATGGCGGGGCCGCGGATCAGTACGACGGCGTTCTTGTCGCCACCGCTGGCATCGACACTGTCCCAGAGGATGGCCGCCGCCGTCTGAGTGCCGTTCGATGCGGCGGGATCGTGGGCCGCGTATTTGCCCGAGGCGGTGATCTTGCCCAGAATGGTGCCGGGTTGGAGATTGCCAGAGGCCAGAACGACAGTGCTGCGGCAATAATCGCGGAGCGCTTCCCAGACGAGGAAGCCGCCCGCGTGGCGGGTTTCAGTCAGCGTAGGCATGGATTTATCCTTTCAGACGGAAGGTGCGGGCAATGACATCGCCCCAGGGACGCGCGCCAGAGGGACAGCCGGGTTGCGGATGGGCAGCGGAAATGTCGGGTTCCGCTGCGGCGCGGGTGGCCAGCAGGGCGGCGCGGACGTCGTCGAGGCCGGTGTCGCGCTCGAGGAACCGCCCGGCCATTTGCGGCTGACCCGCCAGACGGCAGAGATCGACGACGGCGCGAGCATGGGTCAACGCTGTGGCACGGATGCAGGCGGCATCGGCTGCACCGTTGGCAGCGGCAACGGTGCAATGGGCTTCGGGCGCTGGCGCGGCGTCCGTAGGCAGGACGGTGTCAGCGTCCAAAGTCTCGGCAGCACCAAGAGTTTCCGCCCCCGGGTCAGAGTCCGGATCGAGACCCATCGACGGGGTTTCAACAGCATCAGGGCCAGTGGCGGCCAAGTGGCTGTCGGGTGCGATGTCTGGGTTGGCATCGCTAGTAGCGGGTTCGTCGTCAGACGCCTCGCCTGCAAGACCTGCGGTGATGTCACCATTTTCTCCATCGGCCGCAGCCGCATCCCGCCCGTCTGCCGTGACATCAACCAGCGAAGGGGGCGCATTACGAAAACGCCCCACATCGAACCGCGCGGCCATCCGGACCGGCTCTGCAATCCGGTCGGCAAAGCCAAGATCGAGCGCGTCCTTGGCATCAAGCCAGGTCTCTGCCGCCATCAACGGGGCGATTTCATCCTGCGACCTGCCAGATTTGGCGGCATAGCCCTGCAACAGGCTGCCCTTTATCTTGTCCAGCGTCCCGGCCATCTCGCGCATGTCCGCCGCCGTGCCCATGACGAGGCCGGAGGGATCGTGGATCATCAGGAAGGCATTCTCGGGCATGACGATCTCGTCGCCCGCCATCGCGATGT
>NZ_UIHC01000059.1 GCF_900499075.1 Roseinatronobacter ekhonensis
TGGCGGAGCGGACGCGACCTCCGTCGAACCTTATCCGGCCCGTAAGATATTGATGTTATTTTATTATCTATTTCGGCGCCGAATATTGCCGTCTCTTCCTCATCAAGCTCGGCAATGATGCAGTTTGCGGTGGAGCCCCCTCCATCAACATGGACATCGACACCATCAGCTTGGCACAGGTAGTGGCCGTTAAAGGAGAATTTGCATCGACCTCATCTCTATCGCCCAACATGTCTCCTCCAGCCAATCGATTTGACTTGCTGCGCCCTTGGAGATAAGAATCTTTTATCCGTTGGGGTGCCGTAAAGGCTGAGAGGCGAAAGCCGACCCATCGAACCTGATCCGGGTCATGCCGGCGTAGGGAACGGAGCAAAGCTGTGGCAATCGCAGCTTTTCATATACCGTATCCCCACGCTTTTGGCCCTTGTTTTGAATGGGGGCTTGTGTGGCTTTTCAGGCGTTGACGATTGCAGGATCCGACAGTGGCGGGGGCGCCGGGATTCAGGCCGACCTCAAGACCTTCAGTGCTTTGGGCGTCTATGGCGCCAGCGTCCTGACCGCGATCACTGCGCAGAACACCCGAGCTGTCACTGCGGTGGCGGCGGTGGCTCCGGCGATGATCCGGGCCCAGATGGACGCGGTCTTTGACGATCTGGTGATCGGAGCAATCAAGGTCGGAATGCTGGGCGAGCCGGATGCGATTGACGCCGTCGCCGATGGTCTGGCCGGGTACGCGGCACCGGTCGTTCTTGATCCTGTGATGGTGGCGAAATCTGGCGACCCCCTCTTGTCCGATGATGCGGTCTCAGTACTGCGCGCACGTATGCTGCCGCTCGCCGACCTGCTGACCCCGAACCTGCCCGAGGCGGCGCGATTGCTCGACACGCCCGAGGCTGTGAACGAACCCTCCATGCTGGAACAGGGCTGTGCGCTCCTGGCACTGGGCCCGCGGGCGGTGCTAATGAAAGGGGGCCATGGCGACGGGGCGCATTGTGTCGATCTGCTGGTCACGCCCGAGGCCGTGTTACGGCTGTCGGCGCAACGGCACGCCACGCGCAACACTCATGGCACCGGCTGCACCCTGTCGGCGGCTATCGCGGCCGGGCTGGCGCGCGGTGCGCCCCTGCCTGAGGCGGTGCGCGACGCCCATGCCTATCTGCAAGGCGCCATAGCCGCGGCAGACCGATTGAACATTGGTGGTGGACATGGCCCGGTCCACCATTTCCATGCGGTCTGGCCCGATGAGTGATGTTACCATTATCGGCGCGGGGGTCGCTGGCCTTTGGGCGGCGCGGTCCTGTCTGGCACGCGGCCTGACCCCCCGGCTGATCGACCGGGCCGGGCCGCCGGGGCCGCACGGCTGTTCGTGGTGGGCTGGCGGGATGCTGGCCCCCGATTGCGAAGGTGCCACGGCCGAGCTGCCGGTGGTTGTCCACGGGCGTGAAGCGGCCGATCTCTGGGCAGACGTGACCCGCGTGACCAGAAATGGCACACTTGTCCTCGCGCCAGAGCGGGACAGGCGCGAGCTGGACCGATTTGCCGCGCGGACCGACGGCAAAACCGCCTGCGATGCGGCTGCGATTGCGGCGCTTGAACCCGATCTTTCGGGACAGCACCGGCGCGGGCTGTTCTTTGCCGCAGAGGCGCATCTGGATCCCCGACTGGCACTGTCTGATCTGGCGCGAACACTTTTGGATGCCGGTGTCGTTGTCGAAATCGGCGAGGCCGAGCCTGCAACCCTGAGCGGCCCGGTGATCGATTGCCGTGGCTTGGCAGCAGCGGATGATTTGCCGGGGCTACGCGGCGTGCGGGGCGAAATGATCGTGTTGCACTCGGACGAAATTGCCTTGTCGCGGCCCATTCGCCTGCTGCATCCACGCCATCCGCTATATGTGGTGCCGCGCGCGGATGGATTGTTCATGCTGGGTGCAACGCAGATCGAAAGTTCTGCGCGAGGCAGGGTGACGGCGCGCTCGGCGCTGGAGCTATTGTCAGCCGCCTATGCGTTGGACCCGCGCTTTGCCGAGGCCGAAATCGTCGAAATGGGTGCTGATCTGCGCCCTGCCTTTGCCGACCATGTGCCGCGCGTGCTCCGCAGGGGGCGTATTTTGCACCTGAACGGGTTGTTCCGGCACGGCTTTCTGATGGCACCGGCGCTGGCGGAACAAGCCGCCGAATACCTTTTAACTGGCAAGACCGGGGATCTGTTTGATGAAGATTGAAGTGAATGGCGAACAGCGCGATGTCGCCGCGACGAATGTGGGCGAGGCGCTTGCTGAACTGGGTTTGGGAGAGGCGCGGGTCGCAACGGCACTGAACGGCACCTTCGTATCTGCGGCAGCGCGCGACGGCACCGCCCTGTCGCCCGCTGATCGGCTTGAGGTTTTGACAGCGATGCAGGGGGGCTGAGCCATGCGCGATTTCTATGGCGAAACCCTGAAAACGCCAATGATGCTGGGCACGGCGCGCTTTCCTTCGCCAGCGGTGATGGAGGCTGCATTCCGCGAAAGCGGCGCATCGGTCGCAACGGTATCGCTGCGGCGCGAACGCGGTGCGGGTCAAGCGTTCTGGGACATGGTGCGCGGCCTTGGTGTGCATCTGCTTCCGAACACTGCCGGCTGCCATTCTGCGCGCGAGGCGATCACCACCGCCCAGATGGCGCGCGAATATTTCCAGACCGACTGGATCAAGCTCGAGGTGATCGGCAATGCCGACACGCTGCAACCCGATCCTTTCGGCCTTCTGGAGGCCGCCGAGGTCTTGTGCGCCGATGGGTTCAAGGTGTTCCCCTATACCACCGAAGACCAGGTGTTGGCCGCAAGGCTGGTTGATGCGGGCTGCCGGGTGCTGATGCCCTGGGGCGCGCCCATTGGATCGGGGATGGGGCTGAACAACATTCACGGGTTGCGCACCCTGCGCGCGGCCTTTCCCGATGTGGCCATGGTGATCGACGCGGGTCTTGGCCTGCCCAGCCATGCGGCGCAGGCGATGGAGCTGGGGTATGACGCGATCCTGCTGAACACCGCCGTGGCCGAGGCGGATGATCCGGCCGCCATGGCGCGCGCCTTTGCCATGGCCGTGCAGGCGGGCGCGCTGGCGGCCACATCCGGGCCGATGGGCATGCGCGACATGGCCGTACCTTCAACCCCCCTCATTGGAAAGGCATGGCTATGACACTGCCCCGCTTTTACCCCGTTTTCGACAGCGCCGATTGGGTGGTGCGGGCCGTTCCCCTTGGGGTGCGGCTTGTGCAGTTGCGCATCAAGGGGCAGCCCGATGAGATCCTGCGCGCCGAAATTTCCACAGCACTGGCCTGTTGCCGTCACTATGGCGCGGCGCTGGTAATCAACGATCACTGGCAACTGGCGATTGAGCTGGACGCCGACTGGCTGCACTTGGGACAAGAGGATCTGGACACCGCCGATATCGCTGCAATTCGCCACGCAGGCCTGAAGCTTGGGGTTTCGACCCATGACCATGCGGAACTGGACCGCGCTGTGACACTGGCCCCTGAGTATATCGCCTTGGGCCCGGTCTATCCGACCATTCTGAAGCAGATGAAATGGACCGAACAGGGCCTTGATCGGCTGACCGAATGGAAATCCCTAGTTGGAGATATCCCGCTGTGCGCCATCGGTGGCATGTCGGTGGAACGCGCGCCGGGTGCCTTTGCCGCAGGGGCCGATACGGTGGCGGCGGTGACGGATATCACCCTGAACGCCGACCCTGATGCCCGGATACAGGCCTGGCTGAAGGCAACAGCATGAACCGCTATGCCAGACAGATTGCCCTGCCGGAGGTGGGCGCAAAAGGCCAAGCGCGCTTGCGCACAGCCCATGTTCTGGTGGCCGGAGCGGGTGGCCTTGGCGTGCCGGTGTTGCAATATCTCGCAGGCGCCGGGGTTGGCACGATCACCCTGATTGACGGCGACGAGGTGACTGAGAGCAACCTGCACCGTCAGCCGCTATATCGGATGCAGGACATCGGCCGTCCCAAGGCACAGGCTGCCGCCGCAGCGCTGGCCGCGCTCAACCCCGATGTCGCCATGCGCCCGCTGGTCGAATGGCTGACCCCCGCCAATGCGCCCGCTCTGGTCGACCAGGTCGATGTGGTTCTGGATTGCGCCGACACATTTGCCGCCAGCTTTACGCTATCGGACGCCGCTTTTGTTGCTGACAAACCCTTGATTTCCGCCTCGGCCCTTGGTCTTTCGGGCTATGTGGGGGCTTTTGTGCCACGGCGCCATCGTTGCGCGCCATTTTCCCCGATCTGCCGCGCAGTGCCGCAACATGTGCAACCGCCGGGGTGCTGGGGCCCGTGGTGGCCATGATCGGAGCCATGCAGGCTCAAATGGCATTGGCGATTTTGCTGGATATGGTGCCTTCGCCCCTGGGCCAGATGATGATATTGGACGCCGCAAGCTGGCGCATGTCAGGCTTTCGCTTTGACAGCGCGCCGGAGCCTGACACCCCCGCAGCCTTCATCGCCACCAGCCAGATCACGCCCGAGGATCTGGTAATCGACCTGCGCAGCGAGGTTCCCGCCCCCTTCCGCGCAACCGCCCTCCATATCCCGCCCGAAGGTTTGCCCGATCTGGCCTTGCCTCCCCACGGCACACGGATCGTCCTGGCCTGCCGCACCGGCCTGCGCGCCCATCACGCCTGTACCGCTCTGCGCAGCCGTTGGGCAGGTGATATCGCGCTGCTGGCGCTGCCCGATCCTTGATCCCAAACCCTGAACCGGAGACACCAATGAAACACCTTCTTGCCACGGCCGCCCTTTCCCTGATGGTCACCCCCGCTTTTGCCCAAGACAAAATGACCGTGATGCTGGATTGGTTCATCAACCCCGATCACGGACCGATTATCCTGGCTGAAGAACTGGGGTACTTCGCAGAAGCGGGGCTTGAGGTGGAGCTGGTCACCCCCGCCGATCCCAACGATCCCCCGCGCATGGTTGCGGCGGGGCGGGTTGATCTTGCGGTGTCCTATCAACCCGAACTGCATCTGAACCGGCGCGAAGGGCTGGACCTGGTGCGCGTCGGCACGCTGATCGAAACGCCGCTGACCTGTCTTGTGGTGCGCGCCGACGGACCGGTGCAATCGGTTGCCGATCTGGCAGGACGCAAAGTGGGCTTTGCCGTGGCCGGTGTGCAGGAAATGCTGTTGTCGGCCATGTTGGCCCATAACGGCGTGTCCGGCGATGATGTCGAACAGATCAACATCGGCTGGTCGATCTCGCCTGCTTTGATGTCGGGTCAAGTGGATGGCGTCATAGGCGCGTTTCGCAATTTCGAACTGAACCAGATGGACATTGAAGGCGTTGAAGGGCGCTGTTTCTACCCCGAGGCCGAAGGCGTGCCATCTTATGATGAGTTGATCTATGTCGCCCGGGCCGAGGATTTGAACCGCGATATGATTGCCCGGTTCCTGCTCGCTACCGAACGCGCCACGGCCGACATCCTGAACGATCCCGAAGGTGCCGGTGAGATATTCTTCGCTACCAGCGCCGAGTTGCGCAACGAACTGAACACACGAGCCTGGGGCGATACCTGGCCGCGCTTTGCCACCCGCCCCGCTGCCGTGGACCATGGCCGTTACACGCGGTTCGAAGCTTTTCTGGTCGCCCAGGGTGCTGTCGATGCAGCTATTGCCGCCGCTGATCTGGTGGTCGACGTGACAGCCGAGCCCGCGCAATGACAGCACCGGACTATGGCCGCGCTTTCACGCTTTGGCGTGCGGGCGCGGGGCAGGATTGGGACCGCTATACGCATCACGCCTTTGTCGAAGGCTTGCGCGACGGATCGCTGCCGCAAGACAGCTATCTGCATTATCTGCGGCAGGATTATGTTTTCCTGATTCATTTTGCGCGCGCATGGGCGCTGGCGGCTGCCAAAGCCGATACGCTGGATGAAATGGCAGCGGCCAGCGCCACGGTGCACGCGTTGGTACATGTGGAAATGCCGCTGCACGTGGAAACCTGCGCCGCCCACGGCATTGACCGCGCCACGCTGGAGACAACGCCCGAAGCGGCGGCGAACCTTGCTTATACACGCTATGTGCTCGAGGCGGGATATTCCGGCGACTTTCTGGACCTGATGGCGGCGCTGGCCCCTTGCGTGCTGGGTTACGGCGAAATTGGCGCGCGGTTGAAAGACGTTACCGGACCCTACGGCGATTGGTGCGCCACCTATGGCGGGCCGGAGTATCAGGCCCTGTGCCGGGATGTTGGCGCGCTGATCGACGGAGCGATTTTGCGACGCCTTGGGCCGGGCTGGGCCGATCTGCCGCGCGCGGTGACTTTACAGGCGCGGTTTGCCACTGCCACAAGGCTTGAGATCGGGTTCTGGGACATGGCCCGCGACCCGTCAGCGATGTGAGCGCACCATCCATCCATATGGCCGGATCGCTTAAGGCGGGGGATACCCTCTTGATCGACAGCCTCGATCTGACCTTGCCCGCCGGTCGGTGGAGCGCGCTTTTGGGGCCGTCCGGCGTGGGCAAGACATCCTTGCTGCGGTTGATCGCGGGGTTGCCTTGCGCGGCACACCTGAAAGGGCGGCTCAAGGCCGGGGACGGTGCGCCCATCGCTCCGCGCGTGGCGATGATGGCGCAGGATGACCAGCTTCTGCCATGGGCCTGCGCGCTGGACAATGTTACCATCTGTGCGCGCCTGCGTGGCGAACCTGCACAGACGGAGCGCGCGGCAGCTTTGCTGGCGCGGGTAGGCCTTGGTGGTCTGGAGAGGCGCAAACCCGCAAACCTTTCGGCCGGTCAACGCCAGCGCGTCGCCCTTGCGCGCACTCTTTACGAAGATCGCGCGGTTGTCCTGCTGGACGAGCCATTCTCGGCGCTGGACGCGATGACGCGCCACACAGTGCAGGATTTGGCGGCTGGGCTTTTGGCTGGGCGCACCGTGGTGCTTATCACCCATGATCCGGCCGAGGCGATCCGGCTGGCCGATGTTGCATGGATCCTCACGCGGGCGGGCATCGCGCCCTGCATTCTGCCGCCCACCATGCCCCCCCGTGCGCCCGAGGCCGCAGCCACCATCTCTGCGCAGGCCGCGTTGTTGAAGCGGATGCGCCTGCTTGCCGCACAGGGGGCAGGATGATGCTGCATGCAATGTCTGGCCTGTGGCGCGGCTGCCTTGTTTTGTTGGTGGCGCTGGCAATCTGGCAGGCGGTCGTGAGCCTGACGGGCGTGCCGCGCTTTATCCTGCCGGGGCCTACACTGGTGGCGCAGGCCCTGTGGGACAACGCAGCATTGATCTGGGAGAACGCCCTGTGGTCAGCCGGCAACCTGAGCCTTGGTCTCGCCGTCGGCATATTTCTGGGGGTCGAGACCGCACTGCTGCTGGCCCTGTCGCGGCGCGCGCGGTGGCTGCTGCGCCCCATGCTGGTGGTGGCCCAAGCGGTGCCTGTATTTGCTCTGGCGCCCGTGATCACGCTGTGGCTTGGCTATGGCATGCCGTCCAAGATCGTGACGATCGCGCTTGTCACCTATTTTCCGATTGCCTCGGCGCTGTTTGACCGGCTGATGGCGCTGCCTCCAGGCCTGGCCGATCTGTCGCGCCTGTCGGGCGCCGGTCGCTGGCGCGAGACACTGCTGCTGCGCCTTCCCTATGCGGTACCAGGGCTGCTTTCGGGGCTGCGGTTGGCGGTGGTCTATGGCCCGCTGGCGGTGCTCATCGGGGAATGGGTTGGGTCGTCTCAGGGGCTTGGCCATCTGATGTTGATGGCGAACGGTCGGGGCCAGACCGCCCTTATGTTTGCAGCTCTGATCGTGCTCGCTTGCCTTTCACTGTGCCTCTGGGTCACGGTCGAAGTACTTTCCCGGTGGTCGTCAAAGCGGCTTTCGTATGCCTGACGCGTGCCTATGAAACGGTAGCAATCCCATCAAGAAAAGCTGCGATCCTGTCTGCACCCGCTTCCAGCCATCAATTCGCGCATAGGCCGTCACAGCGATGCCCGCGAGCGCTGGTTCAATGATCCGGCGGCCACCCACGCCGCTTTGGTGGCATCCAGCAGGGCAGATGTTTGACGGCTGGTCTTAATCCCGTCGACGTCACAGGAAACTCTCCGGCACCAGATCGCGCTTGCGCATTATCTCGCGTAGCCGTTCGAAACCGCGTTCGCGCAACTGGCGCACGCGTTCCTTCGAGATACCATAGACCGACCCCAGAGCATCCAGCGTCGCAGGTGGGTCGTTTAGCTGAGTGGCCACGACTATGTTGCGCTCTCGATCAGGCAAATCGGTAAGCGCCTCGACAAGCGTGCGACGCAATACCTCCGTGTCCAGACGGTGCAGGGATGCCGGATCGTCAAGACTTTCCGGATCGACCAGCAGCGCCAGGCGATCTTCTCCCTGGTCATCGAGGACCGGGACATTCAGGGAGTAATCCCTGCCAGTGATCTGAGCGCGCAGATCAGCCAAACGGTCGATAGTGACACCGTTTTCAACGGCAATTCTTGCGTCTGCCTCGGCCCGGTCGATCTGCGGATCAGCCTTCATCGCGACGTCAAGGCGTGCGATCTGCGCGGCCGCCGAACGCGACTGAGCGGAATTCGGACGCCGGACAATCGACAAGGTGGTGCGCTTGTATTCCTGAATTTCGGCGCGGATCCACCAGACAGCATAGGTCGCAAAGCGAAACCCCCGGTCTGGATCAAAGCGGTCGGCCGCCTTCAGAAGTCCGATATTGGCCTGCTGCACCAGATCGGGGTCTGCCTCCTGGGAGGCTGGCGAAAACCTTTTGGCCTTTGCCGCGGCCATGGGGGCGAAGGCGCGCATCAACGTGTCGCGCGCGTGCGCGTCGCCATGGTCTTGCCAAGCGCGCACCAGATCGCGCTCTTCCTTTGCCGACAGCATGTTCGCGCTGCGCGCGTGGCGGCTATGGGTTCCCCAATTCGGAGCATGTTTGTTCATCACGACGACTCATTTAAATTCGAATCGAAACTAGTCTCTCACCACCACTCTTGTCAAAGTGGTTTCGCTTCGCTACCAAATAGACATGATCAACCAATATCAAACGCCAAACCGCATCGCCGAACTGCTCGTCCATGTCGGCCGCGCGGCGCGTAGCGAGGCCCGCAACGAAAATCCGCGATCCAGCCTGACAGCAGCGCAATAGACCTGCCTGCGGTTCTTCGCACGGGCCAATGGCAGTACCCGCACGCCCTCGGGCTTCGCAAGTTTTCAGGCGACTACGCGCGGCACCGCATCACAGATCGTTAAGACCCTCGAACGCCGCGGCCTGATCACCGGTCAACGCTCCGACCGGGATCGGCGCAGCGTTCGCTTTGACCTGACGGCAATGGGCCTCGAGACGCTGGTGCATGACCCGCTCAGCGATCTGATCGGTGTGATCGGCCAGCTTCAGGAGGACGAGCGCGACCGCTTCCTGCAAACGCTGTCGCGCATGACGTCTGCGCTTGCAGGGCTGAGGGATGTGCCAGCCTTCGGCACATGCCAGGACTGCAGCCATTTTACGCCCGCGAATGACAGCGGCTATTGCGCCTGCATGGCGGCCGAGCTGGCCGCGGAGGAGATCGACCAGCTATGCGCAAGCTACCAGGGTCCCGCGCGCGGGATACAGACCGAGGGAGAACGCGATGACCGCGCCTGACACACGTGCCGCGCCCCGCATGATCGCGATCAGCAGCGGCAAGGGCGGAGTGGGAAAATCCACTGTCACAGCCAACATTGCCGTGGCCATGGCCCAGGCTGGGCTCGCTGTGGGCATCGTCGATGCCGATATCTACGGCCCCTCCATCCCCGGAATGCTGGGGATCGCAGGTGACAAGCCCGCCATGACGCCCGAAGGCAAGGTGATCCCGGCCGAGGCGCACGGCGTCAAGGTCATCTCCATGGCGATGCTGAGCGACGACGACAAGCCCGCGATCCTGCGCGGGCCGATGGTGACGAAATACCTGCAGATGTTCGTCCGGCAGGTGGACTGGGGCGCGCTGGACGTGCTGCTTCTCGACCTGCCGCCGGGCACAGGCGACATTCAGTTGACGCTGGCTCAGGCCTTCCCGCTGGCAGGCGCCGTGGTCGTGAGCACGCCGCAAGACGTCAGCCTCAAGATCGCGAGGCGCGGCCTGCGCATGATGGAGCAGGTCAACGTGCCGATCCTTGGCATCGTCGAGAACATGAGCGGCTTCACCTGCCCGTCATGCGGAACCCTCACGCATATCTTTCATGAGGGCGGCGGCGAGGCGATCGCGCAGGAACTGGCGGTGCCCTTTCTCGGCAAGGTGCCGCTTGACCCTGCCGTGGTCGATTGCGGTGATGACGGCATCCCGCTCGTCACGGCCGCACCGGGCAGCCCAGCCGCCATGGCCTACGCCCAGATCGCGGCGACGCTGGCGCGCGCGGGAGGCGACATGGGCGGTATCGCCACCCCCTTCGCCTGGACGCTGGCCGACGGCACCGGAAAGCCCGCACCGGCTCTGGCACCGCCTACGCCGGACGGGCCGACCGACCGTCTGCGGGCGCTTGATGACGATGCGGCGGGGCTCGCGTTGTGCTGGGCCGACGGGTATGAGCAGCATCTTTCGCCGCGCGATCTGCGCCTTGCCTGCGCTTGCGCGCAATGTCGCGAAGAGATGACAGGTGCACAGCTCTTGATCCCTGACAGAGTGCCTCTCGACATCCGGATCACGCGGATCTGGAGTGTCGGAAACTATGCCCTCGGCATGGCTTTCAGCGATGGCCATGACACCGGCATTTATACGTTCAAATCTCTGCGCACGATGCGTAGCACGGAGTTGGAAGATGTCTGAACAAACCCACCGCCGCATCCGCGCGCAGGCCTCGGCGCGCGATGCCGATGTCATGTCTTTCGTTCTGGACAGCCCAGTGCAGGAAGGACGTTCCGGACGATTGGAAAAGACGCATGACGCCCCGTTGGCGCGCGTGCTTTTTGCCGTCGCGGGTGTAAGACGGGTCGAGGTGGCCGAGGCCACGATCCTGGTGCAAAAGGACGCGCAAACCGATTGGGCGCTGCTGAAGCCAACCATCGCCGCGGCGATCCGGCAGGTGCTTGACGCCACGGACGCGCCGCTTGGCTCCAACACCGCCCCTGATGCCGCCCTTCTGCGTGCGGTCGAGGAGTTGCTGGAACGACAGGTCAATCCGTCCATCGCGTCCCATGGCGGTCATATCTCAGTCGAACGCGTTGCGGGCGGCTCGGTCTATCTGCGCATGTCCGGCGGCTGTCAGGGCTGTGCCGCGTCCTCCGCCACCTTGCGACAGGGTGTGGAACAAATGCTGCGCGCAGCACTTCCGCAGATCCGCGAGATCGTGGACGTGACCGATCATGCAGCGGGCAGCAATCCGTTCTACGCACGGGACGACGGGGGGTCCTACGCGCAGAACGACGGTCCGTCGCCCGTTCTGAACCGTCCGCTGCCACCAGGTGTGATCGGTTGGGACGATGGAGAGATTCTCGTCGATCCCGCCTACCTGGCGCCACGGCTTGGGCTGACGCCGCAGACGCTGCGCGAGGGGCTGCAAACCGGCGACGTCGTCGGTGTGACAGAAACTGGCGAGGGTGCCGACGCGGGCAAGACCCGGATCATTCTGCGCAGCACGGCGCGGGCCTGGGCCGCCGAAGTGATGACCGATGGATCGGCGCGGGAAATTCCGCCCCCCCGCGAGATCGGGGCGGCCGCTGACCGCGCGCAAAACCTTGCAGACCGCGTGCGCGCGCATCTTGCGGCGCTTTCCACCGATGACGCGCCTGTCACTTATGGCGCGCTTGCGCGGGCACTTGGGCTTTGGACGCCCGGTTCGGTGGGCCGTGTCACTCGCGCGCTGGAGGCAACAATGCGCGAAGACGCCGCTGCCGGTCGCCCCTTCATCGCGGCCCGCGCTGTCAGTCGTGGCCGCGAGGATCTTCCGGGCAAAGGGTTCTTCGATCTGGCCGGCGCCCTGTCTCGCGGGCCTCAGGACGGCGAAAGCGAGAGCGACTACCACCTCCGTGAAATCAGCCGTCTCGACCATCCGCATTCAGAGCACACAGATGTCGTGCAACGCGACAAGACCCAACGCGCATGAAATAGCCGCGTAAGTTTCGAACAAACAAGCCTTTCGGAAAGCCGGATTGGTTAAGCCTCCTTCGACGCTGTTTCCAAACGTGAAGCGGCAGCTTGTATAGCGGGATAGCGTTTCCGCCATCTGTTCTGGGTTCGCCACAGGCTCTAACGGGGGTTTGGCACCCCATGTGAGCAGTAGTCCCATCTCAACGGCACGCGGCTGCCTGCTCCCGCATGACCCCATAATCGCCCATCATCTCGATGACGGCTAATCCGTCTGGCATTAGCGCCAATTCCTCAGCCGTGCGCACTTGGAACTCCTGACTGTATTCTACGGTCGGTGGGCATGCCGCTGCACTGCCATTTTCAAAACCCACCCCCACGCAACCGGTCAACCAGATCGTCGCGATTACGAGGACGACGAGCCGCCGCTTCCAGCATCCGGCGTTGTACGTCATTGGCTTTCTCCGTGGTTGCGAGACGTTCCGCGAGCCGCCCGACGCGCTCTCCGGCGCGGCGGATCGACAGCAGGAACAGCAGGATGGCAAGGGCAACAGCGCCGTACCGCAGGGCCGCTCGCCCAAATGGACTGGCCGATATGCCGCCCAGCAAGGCGGTAATCATCGCTGCGCCCTGCGCCAGTCATCGAGCCGCGCATAGATCGTAACGGCGATGCCCCCAAGCGCCACGGCGATGAACACCCAGCGGAGCGTATCGAGGTATGGCACCAGCGGCAGAACCGCGGGTTGGGTCACGGCTAGTACGTTCTGCGCCACCTCGACCCCGGCTGCGCCCAGCGTCGCTACTCCGGCCGCACCGCCGCCTTTCATGGTGCGACTTTGCGCCAGCACCTCGCGCGCGAGCTGCATGTCCTCGGCGAAGGCAATGGCCCGAACCGGAAAACGATGCCCCCACTGCCGTGCCGGGCCGAGATCGACATGGATGAAGCCCGAGCGCCGGTAGAAACCAAACCCGAGGAAGCCGACCGCGCGTGCCGCTGCCTCGAACGCGACCGGGTCGTGGTTCGACATAGCGATGTCGAAAGCTTCGCCATCCATGTGCTTGGAACGCGTCGCGCCGCCGACGGCGCGGTTGTGTTCCGGGCTGCGATAGGCAGAACGAACGATCAGAGGTTTGCCGAGCCAGTCGCGGAGCGCCTGGAGCTTGTCGAGCGCCGGGGCATTGATCAGCAGCTTACCGGTCCCGCGGCAGGCGATTTCGGCGGGCGAAAAGTTGGGCCAGCGCCGAGCGCTTTCCGGCACATCGCGCCAATGGTCGTAAAAGTTCGTGGTCATGTTGTCCTCCAGAAACGGAAGAACCCGCCATCAGGGCGGGTTCGGGTGAGCGGGTGGCTTGTTGAGGCGTGTGGCTACGCCCCGCCGCCGAAGATCTTCAGCTTGATCGCGATCCCGGCCAGTAGAGCCAGCATCACGCCGGTTGTGATCATGCGGACGGCGGTTTGCATGGCGGTGCGGCGCACCAGCCGAATGCCATCCAATAGAGAGACCGAAGATCCCGGATATCGAGCGCGGCTTCTTCGCCATCGAGACCCACGTCGGCCAGCGCCCGTTTCGCGCCTTTCTCGGCCGCACGTGCCAGGATCGCCTCGAACTCGGCATCCGGCATGCGCACGAAGCCCTCGTATTGGGGTGGTGTCATCGGATCATCCTCCCACCGCTCAGCCGACCTTGCAGCCCCAGAAGGACGTGTGATCGGCGGCGAAGTAGCCGTC
>NZ_UIHC01000062.1 GCF_900499075.1 Roseinatronobacter ekhonensis
GAAACCCCTCAAGACTGATAACCAAAATACGCTGCCTCACGGCAACGCGTCACAGGTGGCCGGATACCCCGGAACAGGTGGCCGGATGTTGTCGGAATAGGTGGCCGGATCCTCCGGAATACGCAGTCGGGCTCCGTGGCGGCTTCAACGACCGCCAGAACCTCGAAGGGGTCAAAGCCGATGGCGCGGGCGAGCACGACCAGCTCGACGACGTCGACGCGGCGCTGGCCGCTTTCGATGCGCGCCACGAGGGATTGATGGCACTTGAGCCTGACCGCCAAGTCTTCCTGACCGAGGCCCGCCTTGATGCGAGCGTCGACCAATGCTTGGCAGAGTGCCACCTGTCCAGTGCTTCTGATTGTCTTTGCCACGCGTCACATACCTTTTGTGACGTCGCTAGCGGATGAAGTCTGTTATCTAAAAAGTCGATAGTTGAGGGTGTTATCGGCGTCTGGTTTCCATGGGCTGCAAGTCTGATGCTCCCGAGGCTGCCCATCAATCCCCTACCAATTGCAGAAATCGGCCATAGTCCTCGCTGACTTCCCGCGCTTCTTCGAAAGCGCGGGCGCGTTCGCTATCGAGGCAACGGAAATAGCTCTGGATGTCTTGGATATAATTTTCGAAATCGCCACGGATGATGTCCGCATAGTCCCGCGCCGCCTGCGAATCGCTTGGCAGGAAAGGACGGGCCGGGGCGAAGCAGGATTCCGCCAAAACCGGCCCCGGAACACAGATCAGAAGGACCAAAGCTTGCAATGGGCGCAGGCCTGTCAACTTTGGGTTTCTCAAACCTGTTATCTCCTTGATCGCGGACACCAGCCATGACTAGTGTCTGCGTAACCAAACTACAGCTAGAGCACGATATTACATCTTGCAGTTGATAGTATACTATCGTAACTCTGGGCTTCAAGTAGGAATGCCCGGGGTTGCGCCATTGGAGAAAGCGTGAGCCGGGCCATGAACTGGGACATCGAAGCACCAAATGTGGTTACGGAAGCCAGGTTCCGCGAACTCGTGGAAAGCGGCTATAGCGCAGAGATCCTGTGCCAGGAGTCGGCACACAAGAAAGGCCCCAGCTATTACGGGGTCTGGATCATGCGCGTGGTCTCCGACGAAGGTGTGGAAAAGCTCCTCGTCACAGCCCGCACGCGGACGACCTACAACGACATCAAGATCCGCGAGTTCAAGACGATCTCCGGCGTGGTGTCTTTCTTCATTGGCCTTGGCATTGCGCATGTCGACCTGCCGCTCGAGGCGGGCACAAGCCGTAGGCACAAACTCGCGCCATCAGACAAGGCCCCGTCAGACAAGGGCACTGGCAGCTAGCCTCATCTGTCTCTGGCTGGTCGCCGCGCCAGCCTCGGCGCAAATGGTCCTGGTCATGGAGAGCGACGGCTCTCTGACCCCGTCGCGGTCTCAGAGCGGCTTTGCCCGGAACTACAATGATGGCGTTGGTCAGGGATCGGCGTCCGATGGCTTGGCAATTCTTGGTGAGACTGAAACAGCTAACGAGCCTGACGCGCTGAGGTTTGCGGCCCTCGCCCGACCAGCACCCTTGCCCGGCGCAGACGTTCTCTTGGCAATCGAGGCAACAGCCCTCCGCTACGCCAGCCATCCCGGACTGCGCAGCGCGGAACTGTCCGTCACGAATTGGCTGACCCTCTACCGGGCCAATATCGAGGTGGAGAGCGCCTACAGGCAGGATGCGATCTCAACCGCAGGCGCGATTGGTTTGGGCCAACTGATGCCAGCAACCGCGCGCGATCTTGGCGTCGACCCGCGCGATCCGCTGCAGAACCTCGACGGCTCCGCCCGCTACCTCGCGATGATGCTGGAGCGCTTCGGCGATCCGCGCCTGGCGCTGGCTGCCTACAACGCCGGACCCGAGGCCGTGCGTCAATACGGCGGCATCCCCCCTTACAGAGAAACCCAGAACCACGTGGCCCGCGTCATGGCTGTCGTGGCCCGATTGGAAGGATCAAATTCATGAGACAGATTTCAAACCTCTTTGTCGCCTCGTTGGCGCTATTCCTGCTTATTGCCGAACCCGCCCTCGCACAGAGCATCGATCTCTCCCCGATCCAAAGCTTGTTGCAGGGTATCGTCGATGCGCTGACCGGGCCGCTTGGTGTGGTCATCGCCACACTCGCGGTCCTCGGCGTTTTCTTGAGCTGGTTCTTCAACATCATCGATCTGCGCCAGGCGCTCTGGGTTCTCGTCGGGATCGCCGGTGTTGCCGCCGCCCCCACCATCGTTGCCGCGGTCTTTGCCGGTGGCTGAGCGCTCGCCTCTCTTTCTCGGCCTCGTGCGCCCGCCCAAGCTTCTGGGCCTGCCCATCATGTACGCGATGGTCTGGCTCTTTGGCGCGGTGCTCCTATTCGTCTGGGTCCAGCACATCGCTGTGCTGGCTGTCGCCGCCCTGCTCTACCCAGTGCTGTGGAAGGCCGCGGATTGGGACCCGCGCTTTATTGACGTGATGATGACCGCACTGCAGGAGACGCCACCCACGCGAAACCGCAGCATCCATGGCGGGGACAGCTATGCCCCGTGATGAAGCCCGCAACGCTGCGCTCGATCCCCGCACAATGACGCCAGAGTGGTATGCGCGCGAGACCCGCCTCGCACATATGCTGCCCTATGTGAGCCTCGTTGACGACCAGACCGCGCGGACACGGGTGAACGAGCTCTTCCGGTGCATCCGGCTCGAGGGGATCAACAGCTACACGACGGACGATGCCTATCTCGACAAGGTGACAGCACTTTTTGCCCGTATCATCGCGCAGCTTGGGCCGGAATTCAGCTATTACGTCCACAAGGTCTCCAAGGCCATCAAACCGGATCTGGACCCAATTCGTGAGGACAGCTTCGCGGGCGAGGTCGACCGGCGCTGGCGCGCCAAGCTCGAAACCAGCGGGCTCCGCGACAAGACGCTGACGCTCACTGTCATTCACCGCCCGCCCCCGAAAAGTCTCCTGCCTTTCCTCAGCCGCAGCGCGCCGGACCGGCTGAGGGAGGAGACCTGCAAACGCCTACAGCGCCTTGGCGAGGCCGTGAATGTCTTTCTGTCCGGCCTCGCAGAGCTCAAACCTCGGCTACTCTCGGCCGCATCAGGGGAGTTGGTGGGGTTTCTGGGCGCCCTCAACACGGGCACCGAGCTGCCGCTCTACCCGGCAAACACCTACGGCTTTTTGTCCTTCAATGTCGCCAATACCCGCGTGACGTTTCACGGAGACCATTTCGAGCTCTCGGAAGGCGTCGTGGGGCATCGCTACGGCAAGAGTTTCACCATCGGGGAATATGCCGAGGGCACCTCCTGCACCATGTTCGACATGCTGAACCTGCCGGTCGACATGATCGTCACCCACTCCTTTACGCCGATCAATTCGAACCTCATGGCGGGCCGCATCAAGCGGCAAAAGCGCCAGATGCAGGCCAGCCAGGACGCGGCCCTCTCGCTCCTGGAGGCACTCGATATCGCCGCCGATGATCTCGAGGCCAAGCGCCAGAGCTTCGGCGAACACCATATGGTCGTGACCCTCTTCTGTGACACGCTGGACGAGTTACAAACCCTCAGCGCCGAGATCGTAAATGCCGCTGCGACCGAGGGCGTGAAGATGATCGGGGAGCGGGTCGCGGCCAAGGCGCATTACCTCAGCCAGCACCCCGGCAACCAGCCCAAGCGCGTCCGCGCCAGCGCTGTCACCAATCGCAACTTCGCGGATTTCGCGGCCTTCCACCGAACGCAGCTCGGTAAACCGCCTGCGCAAACGCCCTGGGGCCGGGTCATCACCTATCTGCCCACCCCGGAGCAAAGCGCCTACCGGTTTTCCTATCACGAACAAGGCTCGCCCGAGAAAGAACCGACCAGCGGGCATACCCTGATCATGGGACGGCCCGGGTCCGGCAAATCGGTGCTCTCGGCCTTTCTCATGACCCAGGCTCGTCGGGCAGGCGCACGGATCTTCGTCTTCGACTACCGCCTCGGGATGGAAATGGCCGTCCGCGCCAATGGCGGGCGCTATGCGTCCCTGAAAGCTGGCCAGACCACGGGGCTCAATCCGCTCTGGACCGAGACCGATGCGCGCGGCACGGCTTGGCTTTCCGACTGGCTCACAACCCTGCTCCATCGTGCCGACAAGCCGCTGACGCCTGCGCAGACCAACCGTATCCAGGAAGTCGTGCGCCAGAACGCGCAGGCCACCAACCCCGCTCTGCGCAACTGGCGGGATTTCGCCTCGCTGTTCGTCTCCACCGATGATGGTGGCGATCTGCACCAGCGCCTGCTCGAGTGGACCGAAGACGGCCGCTATGGCTGGATCTTCGGGCAGAGCCTTGAGGACACGTTCTCGCTCAAAGGCGATGTGGTGGGCTTCGATCTGACCGGCATTCTCGACAGCGAGGCCGAAAAGGAACGGATGGCCGTCCTCTCCTATCTCTTCCGCCGGGTCGAGCGCGAGATCGAGGATCGCCGCCCGACCATCATCGTGATCGATGAGGCCTGGAAGGCGCTCGACAACGCGTATTTCGCCGAGCGGTTGTCGAACTGGCTGGTGACCGCGCGCAAGCAGAACACCGTTGCGGTGATGATGACGCAATACGCAAGCCAGCTCGAGCGCACTCGCACCGGCAAGACCATTGTCGAGGCCGTGCCGACGCAGATCCTGCTGCCTAATATCCGCGCGCAGCCTGCGGATTACGCCATGCTGAACCTCACGGAGAAGGAACTCGACGTTCTTCTCAACACCGGCAGCAACAGCCGATTGGCGCTGATCCGCGACGATAAGGGCGCGATCGTCGTCGATGCCGATCTGAGCGCATTGGGGCCAAATCTCACCATCCTCGGCGGAATGGAAAAAGGCGCGGCGCTCGTCGGCGCCGATTACCGCGACCGCCCAGACTTCTGGAGGCTTTCATGATCCGTATCTTCTTGTCCCTCGCCGCCCTCGGCCTGCTCGCCTCCTGTGCGCAGTATCGCGAACCGCAGGCCAACTGCTTTTCCTTTTTGGCCTCGACGGCCCCTGTCGCGCCCGATTGCAACTTTACGCCGCTCGGCACGCCGGAGGGCGACATTGCGATTTAGCCTGCCCCATATCCTGACACTTTGCCTGCTGCCCGGTCTGGCCGCCGCCCAAGGCGTGCCCACCAATGACAGCGGGCTGACCGCGCGCGACATTGTCAAGACCGGCGATCGCGGGGCAGATCTTGCCTTGCAAGCCGACAAGCTTGCCCTGCGCGAACTCATCGCCGAGATCGAGCGCGAACAGCTGGAGACCCTGCAACGCATCGTTGAGGCCCAGACAAGCTTTGGCGGTCAGGGCTTGTCAGCCATGGTCTCAGGGCTGGAAAGCGGCAGCGGCGATCCTGACCGTTCCGTGGAAGCCGTCTATGGCACGGGCGAGATCGATCCCAATCCCGGCGGTGCGCAGATGTTCGGGGACGCGTCTGAGACCATCGAGCAGCTCATCATCCGCGTGGCCCAGGAGACCAGCGGCTTTTCAGGTGTGACCCGCGCAGGCCTCTCGCCCGTTCAATGGCGCGCGCTGCTGCAAGCGTTGATCTGGCAGGAAAGCCGTTTCACCATCGGTGCCCGTTCCCCGGTTGGCGCCTATGGGCTGACACAAATCATGCCCGGCACCGCCAGCGATCTCGGCATCAATCCGGAATACTACAACAGCCCCTATCTGCAGGTGCATGGCGGCGCGCGGTATCTCGCGGCCCAGCTCAACACCTTCGACGGCAATATCATCAACGCGCTTGCCGCCTATAACGCCGGACCCGGACGGGTGTTCGAGTATGGCGGCGTGCCACCCTTCCGCGAGACCCAGCATTACGTGTCGGTCATCCCAGAGCGCTACAATCTCTATCTGAGCCGTATCGGCGGGATCGAGGCGCTCGGCACGATCGATCCGGCGCTTCTCGCCAATGCCAACCTCTCGCTCACGGGTCATGGGGCAGCGTTCTATGGCAGCAATTCCCCCGCCGCGATCCGTCACGCCGCTCTGCGCATCTCCGACATCGTCACGCGGATTTCCGAAACCCAGGATGTGCAGGAGAGCGTCGCGCTCAACACCTATGCCCGCGCCGAACTGGTGCGCCTCGTCGCCGCCCGCATCCGGCTTCAGGCCGCCCGAACCCGCGTGCTCTCCGCCGAAGAGCTGGCCTTGGCAAGCGCCCGCATGGCGGAAGGTGCGTTCATGGAATTCACAATCAGGGAGTTTGACTGATGAGACCTGCCCTCTTGAACACGGGCCTAGTCATGGCGCTCGGGCTTGGCCTGCATATCGCTCCCATGACCCCTGCCGCAGCACAGGGCGTGCCCGTCGTCGACACACAGAACATCGCGCAAAACATCCAGCAGCTCCGGCAGATGATCGAAGACGAGATCCTGCAAAACGAGCAGCTGACGCAGCTTCGCGAACAACTTGCCACCCTCACGGAACAACTCGCCGAGTTGCAGCGCACCTACGCGGCGCTGACCCGGCTTGCCGAGCTTCCAGAAATCATTCGCACAGAAATGGAAGACGAGCTGAACGGTCTGCTTGATCAGGAGTTCGGCGACATCCTTGCCACGATTGAGGCCATAAAGACCGGGGATTTCTCTGGCCTTTCGGGGTCCGGCGCGGGCGATATTGAAACCCAGATGGACCGGGTGCTGGCCGATCTCGGCTTTGACGAGGACACGCTCTCCGAAATGGCCACCAGCGGCAATCCGGGCGCCAACCGCGTGGCAACGCAGGCAACCACCGGCGCGCTCGTCTCAGCCGCCGCCCAAAACAGCTATGAAGACGCAGGCCAGTCGCTTGAACGGGTCGACCGCCTCGTCGGTCTCATCGCAGACATGGATGAGCTGAAGGAAAGCATCGACCTCAACACGCGCGTGACGGCGGAGCTCGCCATCGCCCTGGTCGCCATGTGGCAGCTCGAGGCGATTCAAACCGTGGGCGACGGCACCGGCGGCGTGATCGATGCCGCTACCATCGCCGAAGAGCAGCGCTTCATGGACTTCACCCTGCCCGAGTTGCGCGCGGACTGACAGGGGTTGTGACACGTGGCGAGTGAACAAGAAATCATCGAAGAGGAACTGGTCTATGGCGCGCTACGCCGCGAACGGCTCTGGCAGCGCCTTGGGTTGACGGGCCTGATCTTCGGCATCCTTGGCTGTCTGAGCGCAGCAGCAGTCGCGATCCTCGATGTCGACCCGCCGCCCGTGGTGGTCCCCTATGATCCCGCCACAGGCTTTGCCCTGCCCGAAGCCTCGGTTGGAGCCACATCCGTCACTGCAAACCAGGCCATCATCGAAGCAGAAGTCTTCCGCTATGTGACTGACCGCGAGGTCTACAACCAGCTCGACAACGATCTGCGCATCCGCGGCGTGCTCCGCCGCTCGGACGGGGCCGCCGAGAGCGGGTTGCGCCAGATCTGGAACAGCGCAAATGCGAACTATCCACCGACGGTCTACGGCCCCAATGCCCGGCTCGACGTGGAAATCCTCAGCATCAATCGCATCGGGACTAATCGCGCCACAGTGCGTCTGCGCAAGCGTCTGACATCACTCAACGGCACCCAGACCGGCCTCTTCACCGCCACCCTTCTCTTCGAGTTCCACCCGGAAACCCGCCGCTCCATCGACGAGGTCTGGACCAATCCGTTTGGGTTCACCGTGCGCGAATATTCCATCCGCTCCGACAGATTGGAGAATTAATTTGATCCATAAGTTCTTTGTTGCTGCCCTCCTTGTTTTGCTGCCCGGCTTTGCCTTTGCCGAAGCGATCCCGCGCGGTGGCCCAAATGACAGTCGTGTGCGGCTGGCAACATATCAAGAAGGTCAGGTCTACCGCCTCAGCGTCTCGCTGACCCATGTGACGACGGTCGAATTCGGTGAGGGTGAGAGCATCCGCTCAATCATCGCAGGCGATACCGAGGGCTTCGAGATCGACGGCGTGCCGGGTGGGAAGGCCTTCGCGATCAAACCCGTCGCGCGCGGCGTCCACACCAACGTGACCGTCTACACCAATCGGCGCAGCTACTATTTCAACGTCGAAGAAACCCCCAGCCCCACCTTTTATGTGGTGCAGTTCCGCTACCCTGACGCCGCTGCCCGCCCGACCCGCGCCATCGCGGCACAAGCCCCGAACTACAATTACGGCGCCAGCGCGCGGACTGAGTTCACGCCGACCCGCATCTGGGATGACGGGACGTTCACGTATTTCGCGTTTCCAAGAAACGCACCCGTGCCCGCGATCTTCCGCTATGCGGGCGGCCGCGAACGCACAGTCAACACGCAAACCCCTGAAGACGGCGTGATCCGCGTCACCGGCGTAAACCGCCAATGGGTCCTGCGACTGGGCGAAGAGGTGGTCTGTATTGAGGCGACCCCGCCCGCGGAGGCCGCCTCATGAGCGATACCGAAAACCCTGAGCTGGAAAAACGCCTCGCCGCCCTCGAGAAAGGCGGGGCCCGCGCACCGTCTGCTCCGCAGCGCCGGTCGCCCCTTCTCGCGCTGATTGTGGTCCTTGTCATCGGCGCGGGTGGTGCCCTGCTTTATCTCCTCTCACAACCCGAGGAAGAGGAAGCCCTGCCGACGGCCACCCCGGATGTTTTCCAAAGCGAGGGGGACGGCTTTGGCGCCATCGAGACCTTGCCCCCGCCCGAGCCCGAGGTGGTGTTCGTCGCACCCGATCCGGTCGAGCCCAATGCCGAGCTTCTGGCGCAGATCACCGCCCTGCAGGCCCAGATCGAAGAATTGCGCAACGCCCCTGAACCCGTGGTCGAGGAAGACACGGCCGCCGCAGAGGCGATCGACGCGCTGACCGCTCAGATCGCAGCACTGCAGGCCGCCTCGGAAGCCGCACAGCAACGCTTCCAGGATGAACTGACGGCGCGGGATCGCAGCCTTGAGCAATTACGCATGGATATGGATCTGGTCCAACTCGAAGCCAATCGCCCGCAACCCGCCCCAGCCGGGCCCTCGGAAGACGAATTGCACGCACGCGAGCAAGAGCGATTGCGCCGCGAGGAAGAAGCCCGGCGCATGGCCGAGCTGGAGCGCCGCGCCGCGGAGGAACGCGCCTTCCAAGAGCGGCGCATTGCCTCGCCCACCGTCGCCTTTGGCGGTGCCTCCGGTGCGAATGAAACGGCTCTGACCGAACGCACCTTCGGCGAGGTCACCGATTTTGTTTTCAACGGTGCTCTGCCCTCCACCGTGACGCAGGCCGAGGTGATCGCCAATCCTTCAAATACCATCATCCAGGGCACCATGATCCAGGCCGTGATGGAAACCGCCCTCGACAGCTCGCTCCCCGGCCAGACCCGTGCCGTGGTATCCGAGGATGTCTACAGCGTCGATGGCACGCGCCTTTTGGTCCCCCGAGGCTCCCGCCTCATCGGGCGCTACCGCGCCGGTGTTGATATCGCGCAGCGCCGCGTGACCATCGCCTGGGACCGGATCATCCTGCCCGCGGGCCAGACCGTCCAGATCAGCTCCTTCGGGGGCGATGAGCTGGGCCGCTCCGGTGTCACCGGCTTTGTGGACACACGCTTTGCCGAGCGTTTCGGGTCAGCCGCCCTGATCTCGCTGATTTCCGCAGCGCCAAGTGCCGCCGCCTCCGAGGTCCAGGATGAGACTGCCGCCGACGTTCTCGAAGACGTTGGCGATGATCTGGCAGATGCCACGGACAGCGTCATAGGCGATTACCTCTCCATCGGCCCCGTCATCTATGCCGACCAGGGCGCCCGCGTCACGGTCATGGTCGACCGCGATCTGGAGATATTTTAAGCCCATGTCACTGAGCTATCTTGAGACATCGCTTGACCAGATCGAGGCCGCCGCCCGCGACGATGTCATCGAGATTTGCATCAATCCCGATGGCACCTGTTGGGGCGAATTCCAGGGCGATCACTTCATGCGTCAACTAGACCAGAGTCTGACCGCAACCGAAGTGAAAGACCTCGGCAACCAGATCGCCTCCTCGGCAAATACCACGATGAGCAAGGACCGCCCCATCGTCTCGGTCTCGATCACCTATAAAGGCCGCCCGATCCGCGCCCAGGTCATCACGCCGCCCGCCGTGCTCTCGGCCATGTCGATCAGCCTGCGGTTCTTCTCAAGCCTGCCGCTCGCGGGTATCGCGCTTGATTTTCTCTACGGCACGGAGCGCAAGCTCGAAGACCTGCGCGTGGAGAAAAAGTGCGCCTTGCGCGCCGTGGTGGCTGCAGGCGTGATCGATGATGCGCTGGCCTTCTGCGTCGAGAACAAGCTCAACATGATCGTCTCGGGCGGCACCTCAACCGGCAAGACTGTGGCCGCGCGCAAGATCCTCTCTCATGTCCCGTCCGAGGAACGCATCGTCACCATCGAAGAAGCCGCCGAGCTTTTACCGACACAGCCCAATGCCGTGACACTCATCGCCAATCGCGATGCGGAATTCCAGACCGCCGATGTACTGCTCACCGCAACGCTGCGCATGCGCCCCGACCGGATCATCCTCGGCGAGGTCCGCGGCAAAGAGGCCATGACCTTTCTCGAGGCGATCAACACCGGCCATGGCGGGTCCATGACCACGCTGCATGCTGAAACTCCGCAACTCGCCGTGCAGCGCCTCGCGATCGCAGCGCTCAAGACCGAGATCCCGATGACCTATACCGACATGATCCAGTACATCGAGAACTCCATCGATGTGATCATCCAGGCCGGGCGTCATGCTGGCCGTCGCGGCATCACCGAATTCTACCTCCCCGGCGCAGATCAAATCGGAGCCCCCCATGAAAACCTTTGAATACGACCTCCTGTCCTTTCCCATGACCCGCAAAACCAGCCTTGCCGACATGCAGGCCAGCCTGAATGCGAAGGGGGCCGAAGGCTGGGAGGTGGTGTCGATCAGCTCCTCGGAATTCGCCAATGTCGGGCACACGGTGTTTCTGAAACGCGAAACGACAACCGTTGGAGCCACGGCATGAGGGTGACGCAGTATCCGCTCGCCCTCACCGCGCTGGCTCTGGCTCTGGGCCTGGGCCTGACGGCTGCCCCCGCCTTCGCCGAGCGCGACCTAGTCCCGACCTTGGAGCGCAGCTTCAACGTCTGTCCAGACCGCCCCACTGAGCCCATCTGGATGCAAGACATCCCCCTGCGCCAAGCCTATCAGCGCGTGTTGGTCCAGGATATCTACCGCGCCCAGAATCTCGAGCCCATCGTCGAGACCGGCAACTGCGACTGCGAAATCCGGTTCCCGTCCTGGGACGCTGCCGAGGCGATGTTTCGTGAGCGCCACACGAGCGATGAACGGTGGGAGATGCTGCAAGTCTCGGACGGCTACAACCGCCGCGCCAACGACGTCCGTCTCGAGGCCAAAGCGATCTGCGAAGCAGCGGGCAACTGGTGAGGCAGAACCCCGATGAGCGTCGTCACCTATTTCGTTGAAACCTCCCAGGGCTATCTCGACACCGCCGCAGAAACCCAGTTCGGATCGGTTGCGGCAACGGTCGGAACACTTATGGTTTTGGGCACTACGCTCGTGGTGATCCTCGTCTTCCTGAACATGATCTACCAGTACAAGGCGATGGATGGCCGCACGGCCTTCTGGCTCGCGGTCAAAATCGGACTGATCGGGATATTCGCGACCAACTGGGTGCAGTTCAACGCGCTCTCCTCCGCCATCCTTGCCGGGATCGACAGCATCGCAGGCGCGCTGGTTGCTTCGGTTGGTGGTGGAACTCCCGGCCCTTCTGGAACTTTCGCCGAAGAGTTTGACCGGCTGATCGCGGAACTAGGGGACTATCTCAACGCCGCCGGGTCCGAGCTGAACTGGATGGCAGGGGCCATGCTCGACATCGTGGGTGTTCTTCTGCTCTCGATCCTTGGCGGGCTGGCCGCCTTCATCCTCGTGGCCTCCCGACTGATGATCGCGCTTCTGATAGGGATTGCCCCAGTGATGATTTTCCTGACCCTCTTCGAGGTCACCAAGGACTATTTCGCGCGCTGGCTGTCGGCGCTGGTTTCCTTTGCCCTGTACCCCATCGTCGTGGCCGGCGTGTTTGCGACGATCACCGGTGTTTCTTCCGCACTCATCGGCGAGCTTGGCGACCCCGAAGGGGCCTCCAACATTGGCGCGCTCATTCCCTTCTTCATGATGGTCCTCATGGCCAAGGGTTTCATCATCGCAACACCCTTCATCGTCCGCGCGATCTCCGGCAACATCATGATGCCTGCCCTCTCCGGCGGCCTTGGTGGCGGATACAGCTTCGCTCGCGCAGCGATGGGCAGCCAGCAAGCCTACTGAAGTGGTCCTGCTTTTTAGGACAGGTTTGCGGCTTGTCTAAGATGCATCAGATTTATGTTCATGCCGCTTTTCGTATCTCTGCTTGCTCGAAGTATGCCGCGTCTGGGGTGCGTTTGTCGAGCGC
>NZ_UIHC01000064.1 GCF_900499075.1 Roseinatronobacter ekhonensis
CTGTGAACCCTGTCTCAGGTTTAAGGGCAAAAATATCGGAGTTAAAGGCAAAATCTCATATTTAAGGGCAAAGCACAGCCGTTGATTTCGTTGAATTTCTCATCTCACAATTAAGGGCTACGCGACAACTGTTTTGGCCACCTGTATTCACCCGTGAGAAGGATATGTGCCCATCCGAGGGGTGAGGTATGCGCCAGAAGATCTGGTGAGCAGTCCAACCTGTCGCGTTTTCGAGCGGTTACAGCCTGCCCAAGGTGTTTGGTGTTCCAGTAGATGACAATGGCAGCGAGAAGATTGAGGCCCGCCATGCGGAAATGCTGCCCTTCGGCGGTGCGGTCGCGGATTTCACCTTGGCGACCGATGCGCAGGGCATTTTTCAATGCGTGATGTGCCTCGCCTTTGTTCAGACCGATCTGGGCGCGGCGCTGCATATCGGCGTCGATCAGCCAGTTGATGATGAACAGCGTTCGTTCCACCCGTCCGATTTCCTTGAGGGCTTCGGCCAGTTCATGCTGGCGGGGATAGGCTGCAAATTTGCGTAGAAGTTGGCTGGGAGGCATCACGCCTGCGACCATGGTGGCGGCACTGCGCAAAATATCAGGCCAGTTGGTAGTGATGATATTTTGCCTGACCTTGCCGCCGATCAGGCCTTTCAACTCCTTTGGAACGGCGGCCGGATCGAAGACATACAGCCGCTTGGAGGGCAGATCGCGGATGCGCGGGATGAACTGGAAGCCCAGAAGGGCTGTGACGGCAAAGACATGATCGGTGAAGCCGCCAGTGTCGGCATATTGTTCTCGTATATTCTTGCCAGCTTCATTCATCAGCAGGCCGTCGAGAATGTAAGGGGCCTCGCTCACGGTTGCCGGGATGGTTTGGGTGGCAAAGGGGCCAAACTGATCGGAGACATGGGTGTAGGCTTTCAGCCCCGGTTCATTGCCGTATTTGGCGTTGATTAGGTTCATCGCCTCACCCTGACGTGTGGTGGCAAAGAACTGCCCGTCGCTGGAGGCGGTGGTGCCGCCACCCCAGAAGCGGGCCATGGGCAGAGCGGACTGCGCCTTTATCACCGTGGCCAAGGCACGGTTCAGCGCGTCGCCTTCAACATGCCAGCGTGAGATGCGCGAAAGCTGGAAATAATCATGCGTGCTGGTGGCCTCGGCCATCTTGCTGAGGCCGAGGTTCAGGCCTTCTGCCAGCAGAACAGTCAGCAAGCCAATCCTGTCAGTGCATGGCGCACCGGTGCGGATATGGGTGAAGGCTTCTGTGAAGCCTGTGGCATCGTCAACCTCCAGAAGCAGATCGGTGATCCGCACATCAGGCAGCCTTTTGTATAAATCCAGAACAAGTTCATGGGCTTCGGTGGGCACTGCGGCGGTGAGCCTGTCGATCTTCAACACGCCGTCCTCGATAGAGCCACCCGGAATAGCCCCGGCACGGGCAGCGCGTGCCAGGCGATTCAGCCCCTCCGCCATCCGGGCTTTGCGATCTGCCAGCCAATCTGCCGGATCGAAGGGCACGGTCAATCTGGGCGTGGCCCGCGCCTCTGCTATTGGCACCAGCGCCTGCTTCAGATCAGCATAGCGCCGGGAGTGCGCCAGCCAAACGTCACCTGACCGGAAAGCATCGCGCAGGTGAAACAACACGGCAACTTCCCAAAGCCGATGATCATCGAGGGTCTGCGCATGAAGGTGTTGGTGCCATTTGGAACTGCGGCGCAGAAAGGTTGTCGGCCGAACGGCCGCTTGTCCACCCTCTGCGACAAGCCGAGTAGCTGCGGCCAAAGGTTCGGCGACCGATGCTGCCTGAATATCGAGCGCACGCAACATGCGTGGCGCGTAGCGCCGGAACCGATGGTAGCCTTGGGCGACATGGGCCAAGGGGTTGGCGGCCATTGTGTTGGTCAACTGCATCGCCGTAGCGACAAGGCCTTCGAGATAGCGCCAACCGCAGGCGGTCGTAACCGCGTTCTCAAGGGGTGCGCCATCGCCATGCGCTTCCAAGAGGGCGGCCCCCAAGCCTGAGAAGGAGCGAAGTGTGTCCTGCAATGCTGCTTTGGCGTCGGCAATATGCACATCGCATAACGTCTTGGCATCGCGCCAAGTTTTACCCACGATCCTATCATGCGTCTCAACCACCGCGTCAGCTATCGCAGCTTGCCATTCCACGGTGCAAACGGCGAGGATCGCCAGTCTCCGATTGCCTGAAATGTCGCGCAAATCATCCGAGAAATACCGCTCGCCTTGGCGGCGAAGCCGCGTGATGCGATGTGGCGGCACGCAATCAAGGGCAGCGGTTGCAAGCCCGAGACTTTGCAGGAATTCCAACCGGTCCAGTAGACGGTTCGCATCAGCCGAATTCTTGCCGACCTCGAACTGGCGCAACCAAACAAAACGGCTGACCCGGCCATCGACGTCTTCCGACAGCAAGGCATCCAGCCTGCCTCTCATGAGCATGTCGAGACGGCCAGCGATACGCGCCTCCATCCGACGTTCGGCAGCGACAAGCGCATCAGCGCAAAGCCGTTCGATCACCGACACCCCGGGCAGAATGGTCTGGCACCGGCGGCATTCTGTTACGAACCGGCGCGCCAGATCTTCATTGGAGCGCGCGACCTCAGCCTCAGTTTCCAGCCAGCCCTTCAGGTCGCGGGCACCACGCCCGGCAAACATCTTGTAGCCATAGATCGCCCGAAGCTCGATCAGATGATCACGCCGGGTCTCTTCGCGGACGGCATAGCCCTCCAGCTCCGCCGCTTGCATGCCCAGTTGAGCCGCGATGAACCTGATCACTTTTTCTGGGATGATCTCTCCAGCCGTCAGCAGCCGACCGGGATGGCGAAACGCGCAAAGCTGAAGGGCAAATCCGAGCCGGTTCTGTGATCGTCGTCGCGCGCGGATATGTTCGAGGTCATCATCAGCCAGCGTGTAGTGGTGAAGCAGCGCTGCTTCACTGGCTGGCAGATCAAATAGGGCAGCGCGTTGGCGCTCGGTCAGAATGGTGCGATGCGCCATGTTTCTTTTGCTTTCGTAGGAAGGATTGATTATATTTATTTATGATATGAGATAAGGAATAAGTCAGGTGCCCGAAAGTGACTGCCGAGCCCAAACATCGCAAACGAACGTTTGTGAAACATGCTGATCGGCTACGCCCGCGTCTCCAAGGCCGATGGCAGTCAGTCGCTCGATCTGCAGAAGGATGCCCTGATTGCTGCCGATGTGCCGGAAAGCCAAACCTATTCCGATCAGGCCTCCGGCAAAAAAGATGACCGCCCTGGATTGGAGGCCTGCCTGAAATCCCTGCGGGTGGGTGACATTCTGGTGGTTTGGAAACTCGACCGGCTCGGACGTAGCCTGCATCATCTGGTCAAGACCGTTACGATGCTGACCGAGCGGGGCGTCGGTCTGAAAGTGCTGACGGGCCAAGGCGCTGCGATCGACACGACGACCGCCGCAGGCCGCCTGTCCTTTGGTATCTTCGCGGCACTGGCCGAGTTTGAAAGCGAACTGATCCACGAACGCACAATGGCCGGGCTGCAAGCTGCCCGCGCCAGAGGCAGAACCGGCGGTCGAAAATTCGCGCTCACCAAGGCCCAGGTCCGCCTCGCCCAGGCCGCCATGGCAAACCGCGACACATCCGTCGCCGAACTCTGCAAAGAACTCAAAATCCGCCCCGTCACTCTCTATCGATACGTCGATCCAAACGGGAACCTGCGTGCCTATGGAAAACGCGTGCTCAACCCTTAACGTACGATCCTGCACTCTCCGGTATCAGACCCCGATTTGCCCGAGCCGGGACGCCCCAGGATCAGCGTGTGCCCGCCCGTCGGTTCGCGGTCCGGCGCGCCCTGTTCGTGGAAGCTGAAGCGAAACCCGCTGCGTTCCGGCGTCGGGAACAATGCGATCGGCACACCCCAGGGGACTTCCGCCCCGGTCTTGCCAAGCGGCGTGCGGTGGAAGGTCGCGAGGTCGGCGAAATTGTGGTTGGTGATCGCCGCCTTGCGGCTGCGCGCCCCGGTATTCCCGGGATGCTGGGCCATGTAATGCGCCCGTGCCCCGAAGGCCTCAGAAATCAGGTTGATGCCGGAAGTGGCCGAGATGTTGCGGATCTCGGCGGCAATATCGTCGAGCGCCTCTCGCGATCTGGCATAGACCGCGACACTCATGTGATGTTCGCCAAAAATAAGCCGTTTGGATTCCAGATCATCCCGGGCAAGCTCCAACTCCTCCGCCAGGCTGACCGCGCCGTCATTGGCCGCCTGCATCAGCCGGAGCTGGCGCTTGATGCGCCCGGCCATGATGTTGCTGTTGATCGGCACGAAGGAATGCGTCACCACCATGTCGACGGGCAGGTTCAACTCGTCAAGCATCAGGCTGTCGGTCTTGGCGGGGTAGTTCTTCACCGCAAAGATCGCGCCGAACTTTTCCCCAACCGCGCCGTCGGACAGATGGATTGTGGTCCCTCGGAACGTGACGCGGGTGTTGGCCACGTCTTCTGCGATCACGCCAAGGCGCGAGCGCGGATGGAGCGGGTGCTCCTCGCCAGTGTTGAGACTGCCCAGGAACCCCAGAAGTTCGCCGGTCTGTGCCGACAGAAGACGGGGTTTCAGTTCATCAAAGCTGGAGAGCAGGAAAGCCACGACTTCGTCGAGTTTGCGCATCCTCCGCGTGGTGTCTGCTATGAGACGCGCCTTTGATGCACCAAGACCGAAGGGGATCCGACTGCCCGCCTCAGGACGTTTCAGGACCGAGATGGTGATTGTCTTGTCGCGCAGTCCTGCCCGCGCAAGGTGGGCGCGCCAGCGCAGATCAACCTCGGCGGCAAACCCGTCGCCCGGTATTGGCGGCAGGGTCACATCGACCGCCTTCGAGACCTTGTGGAGGTAGAAGGAAAACTCGGTTCCGACCTGTCCGACGATTCCCGCGAGGAGGCCGCCGATCCGGTCGAGATAGGCGTCCTCGCTCGTCGTGCTGTTCACCCCCTCGAGCCGGATGCATTGCATCAACTCGTTGCCGCGCGTGCGGATGGTTCTGTCGGTGACAAGGCTGACGTAGGGCAGCATCGATGAGAGCCGCTTTTCGCCCTTCACCCATGCGGGCAGTGCCGTCAGCGGATCCAGCATCGCGCCGTGTTCATCAACGTCCATCAGGCTGTCACGGGGCATAGCTGTCGCCTCCGTGCAGCTTGCGGTTTTTCGTGGGCGGAGTTTCCTGCAAGGTGATCACCAGCACATCGAGGAAGTTCGGATCCCAGTCCGCGGCCTTCCAGAGCGCCGGCCAGGCCAGCCCCGCACCCAACGCCACCAACCCGCTCTGCACCCAGAGGAACAGAAGCGTCGAGCCGAACAGCCAGACCATGGCATACATGATCGGCAGGCCCATGAGTTTGGGCGGCCTCAGAAGGCCGATGAAGACGCGGGACTGGTCAGCCATAATGAGACCTCAGGTCGTCCAGATCGCGGCGACGATGGTCGGGGCTGCGGCGATGCCGGCGATGGCCACGACCACCCAGAGCGCTTGGCGGAAATCCAGGACGCCGAAGAGCCAGGAGAGGAACACGCCGATCAGGGCGAGCGTGCCGATTACGATGCCGAGCGGCCCGGTGATCGCATCGACGATGCCCTGCAGAAGCGTCTGGACAGGTGAAAGATCGATGCTCTGTGCAAGTGCGGGTCCCGCCAGAACGATAAGGGCCGTCGCGCTAAGCGCGACGATGGCCCGCGTGCGCAGCACGCATTGATTGGTTTTGGAATTCACGAAATATCTCCTCGCAGCCGCTGGAATACGGCTGTCACACGGGCCACATGCCCTTGGGTTTCGGTGTAGGGGGGAATGCCGCCGTGGCGGGTGACCGCCTCGGGCCCGGCATTGTAGGCCGCGAGCGCCAAGGGTCCGTCGCCGAACTGCTCGAGCATCATCAGAAGGTAGCGGGCCGATCCGTCGAGGTTTTGCGCCAGATCATGCGGATCGACGCCAAGCTCGCGGGCGGTGCCGGGCATCAGCTGGCCCAGACCGATGGCGCCGACAGGGCTCAGCGCTGCCGGATTGTAGGCGCTCTCGACCTCGATATTTGCCCGGTAGAGGAGTGCCCAATCGGTGACCGACAGTCCTGCACGGCGCAGGGCAGTGTGACCTCCATAGCGCAGGGCGGTTGTCTCGATGGCGTGGAGGATTTCCGGAGAGGCGCGCATGGCACGAGGCGCAGATGCGGCGACCGCGACCGGGACTTCACCGCCTTCCGGCTCGGCAAAGAGGAAGAGCCGGTCAGTCTGTGCCGCATCCGTCTCTGCAAACGAGCGCAATGTGCCCTGCTCGGATGAGGCGGAGACCAGTCGGCCATCCGGGCCGACCGAGAAGATGAAGCCATCTGCAAAGGCCGCGGGCACGCAACAGGTGCCTGCGCCCAAGGCGACGACCAGCGCAAATGCGCGGTCAGTTGTCCTTGACCAGGACCGGCCCTGTGCGCGGCTCAGGCCCACGGCCCGGAGCGGCGTGGCGCATCCGCCCGCCCTCTTCAAGCGGAATGCTGGCGGTCTTGCAGCCCATGTCGGCAAGGAAGCTGACAAGACCGACGATGGTCTTGAACTCGCGGATCTTGAGATAGCTGCGGCTGGTGACCAGCATCTTGTCGTCGCGCCCGTCCTCGTGGACGGCACGGATAACCCATGTGCCGTACCAACTGTTGTGGCGCTTTTCTGCCGCCTCCTTGCAGACCACCTCGATGAGGTAGCCATCGGCCAGGAGGCCTCGCAATCCGTCTTCTGTAACCACATTCGGGGCTTCTTCTATCATGTTCCCTCCCGGGGCCTCCTCTTCCTCAGAGTATCGGCCCGCGGGATCATTTCCACACGGGCGATACAATACAACATAAATGATAGCAAGGCAATAATAACGACTTGACGAAGATCGCCTTGCTCCGATAACGGTGATAGCGGACAGACACGTAATCATAAAGACGGCAAAGGAGTTTTGTCCTGCACATTTTCCGTGCGTGCAACACAACGTTGGCGCTGGCGTTCCTGATTGGAAGCACGCCAGTGCCTGCGTCGGCGGATTGTGTTCGCCCCGAGCGACCGTTCCTGCCCCAGTCCCAAGACGACATGCGTACCTACGCTGACCTGATCCGGGGGGATTTCGAGGCCTACATCGCTGATGTTCAGGACTATTTCCGTTGCGTCGATGAAGAGCGCGCCCGCGTGTTCAGTGAGGCGCGGGATGTAAGTGAGGACTACGAGCGCTTCTTGAGCGCGCTAGAGTAACGGTGACGAAAGGATCGGACGAAACCGAGCGTTGAACGATTTTGGGCACCTTTGAAGAGTGATATTCCCTTTGAGCCTTTACGGGCGAACGAGCCGTGGAACAGATTAGAAACCAGCGTTTTTCAACAGAATATGTGCGGTTTAGACGTTCGCAAATGCAGCACAATATCGAGACAGGGTGACGCAGACGCGGTTAGGCGCGGCTATCGAAGACCACCCGAGAATGACTTAAAGATGACCTCCTTGGTCAAGGCTTGCCTTTGCTTCGCCCAAATGTCGGACAAAAGCGAAGTGACCGCTAGGAAGACTTATGGGGCAAGGCTTTGGGATCGCCTGTTTCTTCACGTGTCAAATCCGCAGAAGGCGCTGGCTCGATTTCGATCCGCTTCCAGGCGCGGTCCAAGGCCTGGCGCATCTGGCCTTGCGCGGTTTCGATTTCAGATTTCATGTCCTTCCACGCATCGCCGTTGGCTTCGTGCAACTCTTGCAAGTACGTCTCGGCCCTTCGCTGATAACCGGTAAGGTCTTCAATTTCCGTCATGAGCTTAATCCGGGTATCGCCATGCTCGTCTTCCACTTTGGCGCGCAATCTGCCGACAATCGCGGTCCATTCGTCAAGCTGGGCTCGCAGATCGGCTTCAAATTTCTCTTTGCGTTCCATATCAATTTCCCCTTCATGTTCCGGCCAGACCGGCTTAAATTTCGTTGTTCTTTCTGTGCCACCGCTCAAGCAGAACACTCAGACCCGCATGGCGGCGTTTCCTCAGAATGGTAGGTCACGCAGCTTGCGCTGCACTGTGATCCATTGATCGGTGGTGAAAGCCTCAATCGCCCAATCGCCATTGAAACGTCCGATGCCAGAATTGTTCTCGCCGCCGAAGGGCGCATTGGGTTCATCATTGACGGGCTGATCGTTTATATGCGCCATGCCGGTGTTCATCCGTCGCGCAAAGGCGGTCGCACGCTCGATGTTTGTGGAATAGACTGCACCGGAAAGCCCGAATTCAGTGGCATTCGCCAGTTCCAGCGCGTGGGCTTCGTCGCGCGCCTTTAATATGCCGACGACCGGGCCGAAGATTTCCTCGCGGGCCAGTTCCATATCCTCGGTCACGCCGGAGAAGATATGCGGCGGGATGACGTTGCCCTCGATCTCCCCACCCAGCACAAGGGTCGCGCCGTCTTCTGTCGCCTTGGCGATCTTGTCCCTAAGGATGGAGAGCTGCTTCGCGTTGATGATGGGGCCAATGGTGGTGTCGGCATCGGCCGGATTGCCATATTTCAGTCCGCGCGCGCGTTCAGCGAATTTTTCGACGAACACATCGTGCACCGTAGCGTCAACGATGATGCGGTTTATCGCCATGCAGATCTGCCCCTGATGCAGGAACTTGCCAAAGATTGCAGAGTCCACCGCGTGATCAAGATCGGCATCATCCAGCACGACAAACGCACAGTTGCCGCCCAGTTCCAGCGCCAGGCGCTTCAGATGCTCGCCCCCGCCACCCTTTTGCGCGATGCCCCGCCCGATAGGTGTGGACCCGGTGAACGAGATCAGCTTGGGGACCCTATGTTCAACAAAAGCATCTCCAATGTCCGCCCCTGCCCCGATGACAACGCTCAAAAGCCCTTCGGGCAAGCCGGCCTCCTCAAAAATCTTGGCGATCATCAACCCGCCGGTAACGGGGGTGTCGCTCGCCGGCTTGAGCACCACGCCATTGCCAAGCGCCAATGCCGGAGCGACCGAGCGTTGCGACAGGTGCAGCGGGAAGTTCCACGGGCTGATGACACCCACCACACCCAGCGGTTTTCGGTAGACCCGGCTTTCCTTGCCGGGAATGTTCGACGGCAGGATGCGGCCTTCGGTCCGCAGCGGAAAACTGGCGGCTTCCTCGGTGATGGCGCGGGCCAGGCCCCACTCCACCTCTGCTTTGACGCGGGTAGAGCCGGACTCGCGGATCAGCCAATCGACTATTTCATCGCGTCGCGCATCGAAGATCGCCACCGCCTTGCGCATGACACCGGCACGTTCGCCTGGCATCTTTTCGGCCCAGCCAACCTGCGCCTTGCGGGCGGCGGCATAGGCGGTATCCAACTCGTCCTGCCCGGCCATGTCGATGGATACCAGCAGATCGTCATTGAAGGGGTCACGGCTTTCCAGGGCACGGCCCGTGCTACCCTTTTTCCATTTACCTGCAATGAATTGCAGATCGAGATCGGTGTATGTGTCGGACATCTTGTCAGACCTTTCTGTTTGGGAAGACCCGCAACGCGTGAGCTTGCGGACCGATATGGGCAATTAAGAACAGCAGCGGCCGAGAGCCCGCGAGAGTGGGTCGAGCGGGCGCGAAACGGCTCAACCCGCCAGAGTTTGCTGATGGGTCAGGCGCAGCCACTTGTCGTCGTCCTTTAGGTAAGTCGACGTGCACAACGCTTCAAAAATTGGGGCATCATCCCGTTCTGCGGAGACGCGGTAGGCGAGAGCGACGATATTGTCCTGTTGGGACAGATGCCGCTCGGACATCACGACGGAGCGCCACCGCTGCGCAACCTCGGCCTCTCGCCAGAGCGCTTCACCCTGTAGAATTCCCACGGGATAAGGGAAGACGAAAACGGCATCCTTCGCGGACATGTGGCGCGCACTGTCTGCACCTTGCGTCCAGAAGCGTTCTTCCAGATCCCAGATTTTGGCCTCGTCAGTCATATCAAGTACCTCTCAAGAAAAAATTTTTTGGGGGCAGGCCAACTGTCGGACGTCGACGCGTCTCAGTTCCCCTGTGTCAGCGCTACGGTCCATACAAGAAACAGGACCGTCGCTATGATCCAATAGGCGGGCGCTCCGAATGGCAGGTTCATGATTTGAGGCACCGCGCCACCCGCAGAGGGCCCCGCAGAGATCGTCCGCCTCGGCAAAAGGTCCAGCAGTGCCAATGCACCCTGGCCTTGATCCGGCACAAGCGCCGGCACGTCCTTGAAGCGTGCCAACAATGCCTCGAGTCGCTTCTGTGCTGGGGCTTCCGGCATACTGGACAATTCCGATGCTTCCCTCCACGGGTCGACATCAAGCCGCGCCAGCATCGACAGGACGGTGACACTGGCACCTGTCTTGTCCTCGCCCACCACCGCGCCGAGAAAACCATCGAATGCCGGGTCGCGGCCAAGCTGTATCTTAGGCTGTGCCATTTTGAGATCAACTCCTGTCTTGCGGGATGCACCGTGATGGTGGACGTGGATGCGTCGTCACACTGGGCTGAGGCACAGGGCATCTTCGGTTGGAGCAGTTATAGGCGGTATAGAGGCAACCGGTGCTGACGCAGATCAGGATGCGTCATTGTTAGATGTGACAAGATGCTCATTCCCGACATTCAGAAGCAATCCGATCATGTCCACTGCCGTCAAAGCACCGAACGCAGATCCTGTGCGCTAATTGTGCGCCACGAATTCGTTCAGAAACAACCGTGATCACATGAAAGGATCCAGCCATGACCAGTACGACAACCCAAACAACCCTGCGTAGTGACGAGCTTTCCTGTCCTTCCTGTGTGCCGAAAATTGAAAAGGCGCTGCTGGCGCTGCCGGGCGTGGAAAAGGCCGAGGTGAAATTCGCCAGCGGAAAGATCGTGGTCGACCACGACCCGGCGCTCAGTGACGTAGCCGCCTTGGTGAATTCCATCGCCAAGTCCGGTTATACCGCCAAACCATCGGCATTCTAAACCCTCCACTGGCGTGCCCCCTCTGAAGTGGTCCACCCACAGGGATATGATTATCCCGTTTTCAGGAGGACCAGGAGATGGCTGGAAGGCGAGACAAGCCCGAAGAGATCGTGCTGAAGTTGCGGCAGGTTGAAGTTCTACAAGGGCAAGGCAAGTCTGTATCGGAGGCGGTGCGGCAGATCGGCGTGACGGTGCAGACCTACTACCGATGGCGCAAGGAATACGGCGGGATGAGCCGGGATCAGCTGAAGCGGTTGAAGGAGCTCGAGACCGAGAACCAGCGGTTACGGCGGGCTGTGTCGGATCTGACACTGGACAAGATGATCTTGGGGGAAGCTGCACGGGGAAACTTCTAAGCCCTTCCCGTCGCCGCCAGTGCATCGACCATGTGCGGCAGACCCTTCGGATTTCCGAGCGCCGGGCCTGCCGCACGCTGGGTCAGCACCGGTCGACACAGCGCAAGGTGCCCTGCGGCCTGCCGGACGAAGAGCGGCTGACTGAGGACATCATCGAGCTGACGCGAGAATTCGGACGCTATGGGTATCGCATGATCACCGGAATGCTGAATAACAGCGGCTGGCATGTGAACCACATGGCGTAATCAGAGGGACAGCTCTCGTGCTACGCTACCGCTTTCATCAGCATGGAGGAGAAGATGAAGCATTTTGTGGGACTCGACGTGTCAATGAAGGAAACGGCTGTTTGTGTGGTC
>NZ_UIHC01000076.1 GCF_900499075.1 Roseinatronobacter ekhonensis
GCGCTCGACAAACGCACCCCAGACGCGGCATACTTCGAGCAAGCAGAGATACGAAAAGCGGCATGAACATAAATCTGATGCATCTTAGACAAGCCGCAAACCTGTCCTAAAAAGCAGGACCACTTCAATTTGTACCAAGACTTTTTCGGAAACGCGCAGCCAGTGCCCTTGCAAGATGACAGCTTCATTCCGAGCCAAATGATCGTTTTGTCCAGAGGACATATGGGAATCGAACTTTGTGCTCTGATATAAACTGGTCAATTTTGTCAGGGAAATGGTGCCCGGGGGCGGTTTCTAGACGTCCTCAGATATGTAAAGTAACCTAATTGAATCAATACAGTTTTTCAACAGCTTACGAGATTATGACAGCACCTGAGCGATCGGATTTCCGCCATGATCAGGCTACTAAAAGCGCTATATTATCTCGACGAGTCCGATACTTCTGAGCTTTTGGCTACAACTCTGGTTTACGGTGACCGTCACCGATCTGGGTTCGAGGACGGGAATACGTCCCGGGACGCGGACCCGTCCGACCAGCTAATCGGTGGTGTAGGCCAACGGCGGAGTAAGACATGAACGATATCCCTGAAATCATCCCTCGCATCACCCAGGAACAGATCCCCAAAGCCCCGAATGTTGGTCTCGCTCAACAGCTGCGCCAGAAGTTCCGCTTCCTGCTAGTCATCGGTGTCTTCGGGCGCGGTGCCACGCTGCACACCATTTGCCGACGCATGTACGTGACGACAACGTTCACGGAGAAAAAACTGAACAAGAAGACTGGCGAAAGTGAGCTGGTTGAAGTGGTCAATGACGTTTCGGCCTATGATCGGATCGACAACATCTGTCGTGGCGACAAGAAGCCTGTGATCGAGGCCGAACTCGAATTCCTGCGGCGCTGTTTCGAGCGCGTGTTCGGCAACAACGCAATGTCCGCGATCTCTGATGACCTGCTGCTCAAAGGCTCGATGTTCCAGATCTTGACCTCGCTGCCGGGCACGACGACGGAATTTAATTGGAGCGACATTGATCCGATCCTGGCCCTGCAAGCGATCGCGGTGACTGACAACGTCGAGCCTTGGTTTGAAATTGAGCGGTCCGAGGGCCGTCGTTGGACCCAACAGTCGGGCGGCGTCAACCCGATCTTGGCCGAGGGTGGCGTCGAAGTGCTTCCTACAGGTTCAGGATACCGACTTTTTCTTGATGCCGAAATTGCGCGAGAGCGGCCGTTCGTGTTTGAGTTTCTGGACGGAGGTGAAGGCAAGACCGAGGATGGCCGTGCCGTCCGGGCGCAACTGTTACCACTGCCCAAACGCTCGGAAGATGGCGAAGGTCCCTGGCGTATTGCCGGTCGCTTGAACCGACCACTTGAAATGGGAAAGACCGAAGGGCGGTTCGGCTTCTGTGCCATCTCCGGGCTCGGGCTCGCGATCGAGGACTTATTTCCAGTGGGTTTCGATCCATTGTGCATAACGAATACGGATCTGCGTATGCTGGCCGGACATGTGCTGGAACTCGCGACACGAGCCAGCTCGCCTTTGATCGGCTTTCACCGCTACTTGTTAATCATGCCCGATGCAAAAGGAACCCCGCCCAGAAATAGGGGTGGCTAAAAGGCGGCGCTTCCAAACTTGGGCCATTATTCTCAAGTGACGTGAAGCGCTTGTTGCCGGTACTTTGAGCCTCCAATGTGGCTTCGTCTGCATCACGCAACCAGTGTTGCGCCAGTTGCAGCGCTTTGGCCGTCGTTCGACCACCCTGGACTTCGAGATAGAATTGGGTCAGCAACAGCCGGGTCGCTACATCGTCTACAGGCCATTGCGTGCTTAGGACAGCGCTCGCCCCGGCGGACAGAAAGGCCATTGGAAGGCCAAAAGTCTCATGCGGTAGGTTTGCGAAATCGTTCAGCCCGGTTTGACACGCCGCCAAGCAAACAAGTGGTCCACCTTTCAACCTAGCATGCTCGAACACCCAGCGTGCGGTTAGCAAACCGTCATCGGCACATCGGATACCCGCTCCTTCGAGATAATCGAAATCATGATCCCCGTGGGTTGTGAAATGAATACAGTCAAACGCTTGTGCTCCAGCAAGCGCCTCCTGAACGTCTTGGAGGCTAGCGCAGCTGAACACCTCGGAAGCAACAGTGTTTAACATCCGGTTTTCTGCCTCAGCTTCAACCAGCCGTGGATCGAGGACGTGCAAAACCCGTTCGGTTCGCGGTTCATGTGGAATAAACTGATCTGGTCCGTAGACCACCGCCGCCTGCTCAGTAAGAGTTGTGCCTCCCGGCCCAGGGAGTTGAAGCGCGGCCACCGGAACGGTGCACCATCCGCCAAACGCAAAAACGACTATTTCCTCATATCCAGCAACCTGAAGATCGAAGAGCACGGGTCCAAGAGCGCCCGACGCCGCACAAATCCATTCCTCCAGCATCTCAGCAAACCGGCTCAACCCGCCAGGGTTGCTCAGAGCCGACATGCCAGAAAAGAAGCCTGGGCGAAGTTCATCAATTGCAGTGTTCCAAAAGTCTTTTCCGACACCTTCGATTTCATAAAAGGTACAATCCTCCCCTGCCGATACCAAAACCCCTGACCAATCAGGCGTTACTGGATTCAGCAGGTATAGCTCCGCGACGCCCTCTGAAGTCGCAAATACGGCTGTGTCCGTGCCAATCAGACGAGCAAATACACGTCGGGCAAAACGTAGGCCCGCCGGTGGGCCATTTTCGCTCAAATGGCCCAGGATCCCGAGATCAGCCACAAAACTCACACGAGAAAGGTATTCGGCCTTCTCTGCAAAGGAATCGGCTTGCTCCAATACCGTCATAACCTGAGCCAGCGAGTCTTCCGCTGTTTCAATCATTCGTTGGGTATTGCCAGTAACTGCAGCCAGCAGGCTGGCAATCTCCTGCCACTGCAACCACCAAGTGAGCGCTCCCTCAGGGTCCAAACCTTCCCGACTGGCATCTAAGTCAGCTTGTACGTCAATGACACGATCAAGCCCCGCATACTGGCATAAATCTAACAAAATTTGGGCTCTCGTCAGCCTCAGTGCCTGTTCAACGGGAAGATTTTTTGACTCTCGTGCGAGCTGTATGCCCTTTGCTATCAGGGCCTCGGCTTTCTTCGTGTTAGAGACCCATTGTCTTCCGCCACGGTCTTGCAGGGCTTTTGCGTAAGTCGAGAGAATTGTAGTTACAAGTTCCAGGTGAATTTCTTCACCTACGAAATTCGCGGCGCGCTTGGCATAATAAACAGCCTTACGGTTTGCTTTGTTGTCACCAAAAACGTTCCGTCGATTGAAGGTAACGGCAAGATCCAAATTTGATTGAGCGCGCCCGATAACGCTTCCCATTTTCTGATGCACAGCAAGTGCACTACGGAATGCTTGCTCCGCTTCAAGATTATTCTGGCGAGGGTCTCCTTCTACTCGGTCAAGATAGGCATTACCGAGCAGTGAAAAGACGTTGGCAGATAATATCTCGCTTTCGTAATTTTTTACTGTTTCTTGTATGTCTTCAAGTTCTTCTATCGCCATTTGCCCAAATTTGAAGCGGGTGGGGCCGACCAATTCTGTCCAGGCATAGGCGCGGTAGTAGCGGGCTTCTAGTACGCCCTCTGGGTCTGGGATTTCTTCGAATAATGCGATGGCCTCAGTTAGATAGCGACTGGCCTCTTCCAGCACTTCGTCGCGGTAGCCGCTACCCTCACCGGTCAGCGCTGAACCATAGCCCAACAATGCATCGGCGCGAAAACCATCGTGAGCCCCAGCTGGGAGCAAGTCGAGCGCGGCACGAAAGCAAGCCTTTGCGGTCAATCCAGACCAATTCTCAAAATCACTTTCAGCAATGAATTCTCCAACCTCTATCCACGCCGCAGCCGATTTTGGTCCGGTTTCTGTGCGTGCGATCAGCAGTTGCTTTCGCGCATTCTCTTCTCCCTCAAAATCTGGCAAATGTGATTCCTTCCTGCAAAACAGTTCACTCGATAGTTATCTCCAGATCAGCAAGGCGCAACTGGATCGGCGTCGTAGCAGATGGCGTGTCGACCCACACTTCTTGCAGCTGATACCACTGCCCCTGATGCCAGATTAGGGTGGGATTGCGCCCAACGTGGCGCAGCAGAAGTTTGTTGCCGGAGGGTAGGATTTCCAGGTGCCGCCCAGAGACGGTGTGAGGAAGGCCAGACATGGTGCTGCGGCCGAGTACTATCGGCGTGCGGTCTTTCACCTCCACGCCATAACGCGGGCCATGGGGAAGAATCTGGATCCTCAACTGTGCCGTAGTGGCCGGAACGGTGACTGGTGCACCGCAACCCGGGCAACTGGTCGTCGTTTTTTCAGCTACGAAGGCTTGGCCGCAATCGTGCACCCAGCAATTGTGCAGCGCTCGGACAAGAGCACGACGCCATTCGTCGGGCCCAGGGCGGGCTTTGACATCGAGGCTGAAGCCACGGTCGAATAGGTCGGCGAGCTCCTGCCCCAGAACGGCGATCGGCAGATCATCCGGATCAGGCAACCGGTCGTGCTCAGGCCAATGCCCCAGAGACATATAATGGTCGACTGCTGCCGGTTCATCCGCCAGTCCGTCAGTTGGGTGGCGCAGGAAGAGTATCATGCTGTTTAGCACGGCCATGGCGAAATAACCGCTTTCACGCGATGGCTGTTCACAGGTCTTGTTCCGCTGCTCCGGTGCCAGCATCGGCCACTGGCCAACCGTATCCGGCGGCGGCACGGACGGATCGTCGGCCAGGTAACCGTCGAGGTCGATCAGCGTGACTTGGCCGTTTGGGGCGATACAGATGTTGCTGGGGGCAATATCGCCGTGAACAATGCCGTTTTCCTCCAGAAGTTGGATCAAACTGACGAACTCTAGGCAGGTCTGCAGGTTCTGCGGCAGGGGGCGTTCGATGTCACTTTCCAAGTCGACGCCTTCGGCAAATGGTATCAACTGCAGAATTTTGCCATCCCCCTTGTCCTCACAGACAATCGGCGCGGCGAATGCTGGAGAGAGAGCGGATAAGTTGCGGCGACACAGGTACTCTGCCCGGGCCAGCGCGCTGATGCTGCTGCGCAACTCCTTGAGAACTAGCTTTCGGTTCGGCTCTTTTTGCATATGCACCAAATGCACCTGTCCCTGACCGCCGCCCCCGAGATTGGCTTGCTCGATCACCGTGGTGACACCGGCGACATCAACGCGCTTGGTCATCGCCGCCTCCCGCTTCCAGCCGCGCCAGTGCGAGGGTCAGGTTGTCGCTGTGCAGATAGCCGCCACTGTCCGGATCCCGTGCCTCTTCCAATGTCATCAGCAGTATATCGGCCAGGCCAAGCAAACTTGGATATCGGTCATGGTTGAGGGCAAAATCCTCAAACGGAAACAGGTCGCTCGCGCCGTCGGACATCACCATGACAATAGCGCCAAGCTCCAGTTGCAGGGTCCCAATCCGAGGCGGAACTACGCAACCTTGGCCGATATAGGCGTTGATAATATTGCTGGGCATTCCAGCGGTATGATGAGGCACCTGCACCTGCCCGACCATGCCGTCTGGCCAGACCACGGCGACCCCTCCGTCGCCAAGGGTGGCATAGCTCATCCGGTCTCCCTGCAGCAGAACCACCAGCGCGGTGGTGACGCCTGGCAACCGTCGGCCTTCCACCTCCTCCCGAGCTGCGGCGATAGCTCTTGTTAAGTCTTCCGGTGACAGATTTCCGGTTTCGTCCCAGCAGCGCTGCAGATCGGTTCCGATGGCTGCAATGGCGGTCTGCGACGCATCACGCCCGCCTACAAGGCCGCCAGCGCCGTCGCAGACGATCATCACCAAACTGCCGTCGGTAAAACGCAACACCAGCACAGCGTCTTGGTTTTCTTCGCGAATCTGACCCTGACGGGTGGAGGCATCGCTTTCCCAGGCGAAAGTCGGTCGGGTCTCTATCGCCGAATTAGTGTCGGACGGTAGCGTTTCTGGGAAAAAGTCCGGCTGCCGCGTTTCGATCTGCGCCGCGACGGAATTCATAAAGGCACGACGCTGCAAAATGGCGACGGTCTGGGTCATCAATAGCGCGCCGCCCAAGGCCACTCCGAACAACGGCTGGCTGAAGTCAATCTGCCCAAGAAAACCCAGCAGGTCGTTGATCCAAGTTGTGCCGACCTGATCCGTCATAGTTCCAGATACGATCGAGAGAGGCGGATGATGATCATGGGCCTGCAACTGCTCGGGCCAACCAATCAGACCACCAAGCGGGGTCAGCCAGGTCAGAGCCCTCGCACGATCTTTTTTACCGCTGCGAAGCCGGTCGTGAAGAAGCTGTTCCGCTTTCCCCTTGCGACCAGGCAACTGCGGCGTGAGGGTTATTGCAAGGTCATGACCACGGACCGGCACGCGCCGATCGGGGTCGTCGAGGTCAAACCCAGTGCGATCGGAATATCGGGCCTTAAAGGCTGTGGAACTCTGGTATCTGGACAGATCTTTCATGGCACGTCCCCTTTTTGGTGTGGTGCCTGCCAGCAACGACAAATGTTAGGTTGAGGTGAGGGACGCAGTCCCGTCAGCCGTGGACGGAACTCCGTCGCTCGGTCGATCAGCGACGGTTGGCTAGTTGGGGGTGTTCAACCCAACCAACAAAGGAGGTCCTAGATGACCATCAATCCCACCCCAAACGGAACCCAGATGCTGGGTACGACTGGCACTTCCAGCGCCCAAACAATGCCAACAGGAGTGCCCAGCTCCGGTGATGCCAATCTGCCGGTTCTGAAGGTCACTCGGCGCAAGCCCATGGCCAATGGCGTCGCAGGCAACGTCAAGCAGCACTTCGTGTGCTGCGTGGATTATTCGACTTCAATGACCGGGGACAAGCTGCGGGAATTGCTGATGGGCCTGGATGGGCTCTACCTGCAATTGGCCGATCCATCGAACAAAGACGGCTTCTACAACACCATCATCCCGTTCAACAACAGCAGCTACGTGCACTGCTCGGTAGTAGCGGCTTCAGCAATCCCGCCGCTTAACCTGGTGGCCAGTGGGGGCACCAACTTCGACAGTCCTCTGAAGAAGGCTATCGCCGAGATCCAAGCGCAGAAGGCAGCGCCCAATCCCGGTGGCTGGCACTGGTTGCAACCGGTCGTGTTGTTCCTATCGGACGGACAGTCGCGCGTCACTGACAAGAACATCGAGGATCTGCATGAGATCGCCAATGTGGTGGCCGTCGCCTATGGAGATGATGCAGACCAGGCAACACTGGCGCGGATCGCAAGCGATGGTCAGGTGCATGCCGTGGGCGCTGACTCAGGTGCCCTGCGAGCCTTCCTATCGGTCGTGGGCAAGACCTTGGTTTCGAACATGCAATCCACCGTGTAATCCACAAAAACCGTTTCAAATAGGAAGGCCCCGCTAGTTTCTGGTGGGGCCTTCTGCTGTCAGGCTGTCACAAATCCCTGTGAAAACCGTCTTATTTTTTAAGTCTTTCCAAACACGTATTAAAAGCCCAGCTCCCCCTCAGTCAGGCTTTGCTGATCATCCCTGCAAAGCATGGCGGAGCATAATCACGGCACCGAGGGCACAGGAGAAAACCTGCAACGACGAATTACTGTCGCAGGCGTGAGGCGGATGCTGGGAATGATAGGCAAGAATTATGATGATGAAGAAATCTTCGAAATCTTAGAAGTTCTGTATGGCATCGCCGAAGAGGGCTTCGAGGTCTATTCAAACGAGGCAGAACGTCCCGACCCAGACGAATAGATTTGGGCTACGGTAAATCGACCTCTAGCCCAGTCCTGAACTGGGTCTCGAAGGTGTTCCATCCGTTGGACAGGTGCCCAGCCAAGCCTTTTAAGCCGCTCACAGAGCGGGTATTGAGCTTTTTTGTTTTATTATCAACGACTACGCTTCCGATTCAATTTCCCTTGTTTTCGCTTCTTTTTGAGTAATGCTTTCAGGGCTTTATTTGGCGCGCCGTCTTGTTTGGCAGCTGGGAATTTTTGCCGGTCAGTAAACACCACTAAGTTATCAAAGCTGGGTGGCGTGTCGGTCGCAAAAACCTTTTGCGCCAGTTGCTGCACGTTTTCAATGACGGCTGCGCCATCTGGCCCAATCAACCCCAAACGCTTGTAATCGGCCCAATGTAAAACCGTGTTTGAAAATTCGGGTGATGAAACACTGATACTACGAGTGGCCGTAAGCCATCGTTTCATCAAGTCACTTATCAGATCTTGCGGAAGCACGTCATTAGTTTCAAAATTATTCACCGATTTGAAGGTTTCGATCACCGTGTTCAAAATCTCAAAACCGCGTCCACCAGGGAGGCTCAGTTTTCCGTTGGTATCGGTAAGATCTCGAACATAGCGAACAATAGCATCAGGTTTCATACCACTACGCCAGAGAGTTGCCACCAAGCCGGGTTCGAGCGCTAGTGTTCCCCACCTGACACAGGATTCCCATTGAGGGCCTGATGTGCTATATTCGGGACATGAGACGCAATGACATTTGCCTTTACCTTGGCCCCGCCGACCGTGCTGAGCTTCAAGCTCTGATCA
>NZ_UIHC01000056.1 GCF_900499075.1 Roseinatronobacter ekhonensis
GCGTCTTGTGATGCTCGGCGATGGGTGTGTCGCAGCCTGCGCAGTGATAGGCTGCCGTTTCCGGCTGTCCCTTGTCCCAGCGCAGCCGTTCGAACTCCAGCCACTGCATATGTCCGCAATGCGGGCAGGGGACGAAATACCGCCGCTGGTCGCTCGCCTCGAACTCGCGCTCGATCCGGCTCAGCCCACGGATCGTCGGTGTTGAGGCCATGAACACCTTGGCGATTTGCCACAGTGTCGTCTGCTTGCGGTCTCCGGCCCAGTGGCCCTTGCCCTTGGTGCGCACCGCGTACCAGCAGGGTTCGTGCTGCCAGTGATAATCACCGCGGCTGAGCACCAGCCGGTCCTTGGCCCAGATGATCTGCGAGCGGATCGCGAAGCCGGCAGCCACTAGGCTCTCGGCCACGGTCGCCGCGTGCAGCGCGCCATGCCAGATATAGGCAACATCACCGGGGAACAACGCCCATGCCTCGCGCCAGTCGGCGCGGTCGTCATTCAGCACCTTGCCGGTGCGCTTGGTTTTGGCTGCACCCGCTTGGTTGCGCCAGCTGGGGTCATACTCGACGCCATAGGGCGGGTCGGTCACCATCAGCAGCGGGCGCACATCGCCGAAGAGCCGCCCGACGACATCAGCAGACGTGCTATCACCGCAGATCAGCCGGTGAGACCCCAGCTGCCAGAGATCACCCAGCACCGAGACAGGGTCGGCCGGCACATCCGGAACATCGTCCTCGCCCTCGACCGGCCCATCAGCGCCCAGCGCCTCGGGATCCTGCAGCAGCGCGTCGAGGTCATCGTCGCTGATGCCCAAGAGCGACAGGTCGAAATCTTCGGCCAGGAGGCCAGCGATCTCATCGCGCAGCATCGCCTCGTCCCAGTCGCCCAGTTCGGTCAGTTTGTTATCGGCGATGCGATAAGCACGACGTTCCGCCTCATCCAGATGGTCCAAGCGAATGACAGGGACTTCGGTCAGCCCGAGCATCGTGGCGGCCAGCACGCGTCCATGGCCAGCGATCAGCTCGCCGTCCTCGGCCACCATGCAGGGGACGGTCCAGCCGAACTTGGCCATGCTGGCTGCGATCTTGGCCACCTGGTCGTCGCCATGCATCTTGGCATTGCGGGCATAGGGGCGCAGCCGCTCGATCGGCCAGCTCTCGATCTGGCTCGGCGCGAAGACGAGGTCCATGGGGTGGGGTCCGGATACCTGTTGCAAAAAGTCAGACGGTCGCCGGAAGCCAGTAGGGCGGGCCGAGAAGGTGAAACAATGTCCGTCTTTGTCAGAAATATATTTGTTGAGACCGGTGACTGCTATCTTGAAAAGACTGAAGGGCATGACGATTTCAGCCGCGTCATGGAGGATGGTCCTTCGATGACAATCCTATGGAGAAGTAATAATGCGTCGTACAGCAGTTGGTGCCATGTTGGTTGCTCTGTTTGCGGCCCCGGCTTTTGCCCTTACGGTCTCGGATGTCGACACCGATGGCGATAGCTTGGTTTCCTTTACTGAAATGTCAGTGTTCTATCCCGACCTGAGCGAAGGTCTTTTCGAAGAGATCGACACGAGTAACGATATGCTCGTTGATGAGAGCGAATTGACCGCCGCCCTAGAGGCCGGCACGATCGTGGAACTTGCCAAGTAACCTGTCCTAATTGGACAGAACCTCGCGGCAACTGAGGATTAGAGATTTGGCGATGAACACACATGCTCCAAAACAAACTAATTGGTGGGCCTGGGGTGGTGGAACAATTGCAGCGATCATCGTAGTCGCTGCACTCGGCTACGGGTTTGACTGGTTCGGTGGCGGCGCCGCCGACGCAGTAGAACCTGTAGCTCAACAAACTGCCCCTGTTTCGGAATAACACTGAGCGTCCTTTGACATTTTTACCCCCGCCGTTTAGCCACGGCGGGGGTATTTCAATAGGACTGGTACGGTGCCGACGGTCGCTAATCGTCGATATGGCGCGAGTGCGACAGCCGCGTGTCTTGCCTAATATCAGGGGAGGCTGACTATGTTAGATATTTGGCTACCGCTCATCGGAGGTCTTGTCTTGCTGATGGCAGGCGGCGAACTGCTTGTGCGCGGGGCGGTTCAAGTCGCCAAGGGGCTTGGCGTTTCTCCCCTCGTCATTGGTCTTACACTCGTCGGTTTCGGTACGTCCACGCCTGAACTTGTCACTTCTGTGCAAGCAGCGCTCTCGGACGCCCCGGGGATCGCCTATGGCAACATCGTCGGCTCCAACATCGCCAATATTCTGCTGATTGTTGGGATTGCTGCATTAATCAGTCCGATGATTATTTCCTCAGCCGCATTGAAGCGAGATGGAATGGTCATGCTAGCCGTGGCCGTCGTATTTTCTGGTGTTGCCTTCGCAATGCCGCTTGGACGTGTCGTGGGCTTGCTGTTTATCGCGACACTCGTCACCTATGTTTATCTGGCCTTCCGGCAGGAAAAAACTTCTACACCGGAGGGGCACGGTGCTGTCTACGACAAGAGTTTCGCGCTGCAGGAGGCTGATGCTGCCCTTGTACCCTCCGAGACGCCACAGAAATCCATGCTGGTTTCCACGATGATCGCGCTTGGAGGTCTTGTTCTGGTGGTGATCGGCGGCGGATTCCTCGTAGATGGTGCCGTATCACTGGCGCGAGGCTTCGGCATCTCTGAGACGGTTATCGGCCTGACGATAGTTGCCGTTGGCACGTCGATGCCAGAATTTGTGACTTCTGTCGTTGCCGGCCTGCGCAAGCAAGGAGATGTCGCGTTCGGCAACATCGTTGGGTCAAACATCTACAACATTCTCGGGATCGGGGGGTTCACCGCGCTGATTGCGCCGGGAGCGGTTCCGGCCGAGATTGTAAGCTTCGATAACCTCGTAATGATCATGGTGTCGCTTGCATTGGTCTTTGTTGCCTGGACCGGTCTTAGAATCGCGCGGTGGGAGGGTGCTGTCCTGCTCGCAGGTTACGTCGGCTATGTTTATGTCATTTGGCCCTAAGTCGACGATAAAGGTTCTATGCCCAAATCCAATTGGTGATGAGCACCGAGGTACCTTAACACCACACTCAGGCTACCTACTTTCTCTTGCTGGCTTCCGCAACGTAGTCGGTAATCGCGAAAAAAACGCCAGAGAGCACGAAGGTGAAGTGAATGCCAACCTTCCAGGCAAGCTGAGTGTCAGTAAAGTTCTCGCTGACGAGGAACGCCTTCAAGAGTTCGACCGCGGATATCGCGACAATTGCGCTTATAAGCTTGAGCTTGAGGTCGGCGAATCCCACCTTGCCCATCCACGAAGGCCGATCCTCGTGATCGTTGGTATTGATCCTAGAGACGAAACTCTCGTAGCCGCTGAATACAATAATCAATAGCAACACTGCAATAAGCGCTGTATCGACCAGCGTTAGGATCGAGATCACCACATCGTAATCCGAGGTGGTCCAGATATTGGCGACTAAGTCCAGAAGCTCCTTTATGAATTTGAAGAGCAACACGAGCATCGCTACCAAAAGGCCGAGGAAGAAGGGTGCCAGAATCCATCTGCTGGCAAATATCAACGTTTCGAGCGCTCTTTCTAAAGTTGGCATCACCCACCCCACACTAAACCGACATTTTCAAGCAGCGCGGCGGTGGCGCTCTATGTCGTGGTCATTAAGGGCCAGATTGAATAGCCCATGGTCATCTCAACTGTCGACTTGCTGCGATCACGCCGAGACATCAAGCAGCAAACCGAGCGGTCTGTATCGCAACTGGTCGGATTGCTTAACTTGATCGGCTGACGAGCAGCTTGTCTATTCTCCGTCCGTCGAGGTCTACGACTTCGATCGTCCATCCCCGCAGGTCTAGTCGTTGCCCGGCCCCCGGCAGATGGCCAAGCTTTTCCAGCACCAAGCCCGCAACCGGCTCATAGTCGCGATCCTCGTGTATCTCTAGCGCCAACAGGTCAGCAAATTCGTCGACTGGCATCCAGCCTGCAATCAGATAGGATCCATCCGGTCGAAACACGACCTTCGGCTCGTCCGTCACGCTGTCGGGAAACTCGCCTGCGATTGCCTCTAATACGTCCATTGGAGTGACGATCCCTTCGAAGTGCCCGTACTCGTCATAGACCAGTACCATGTGCGCCGGTGACGTGCGCAGGCGATCCACGACTTCTAACGCGCTTTGTCCGTCCCGGACCGCTGGCGCTTCGCGCAGCAGGGCACGCAGATCGAAAGGTTCGTTCATGAGCGCGGGAGCGAGGATGTCACGGGTGGTCAGCACTCCAATGATGTTGTCAACGTTTCCCTCCCACACTGGCAGCCGCGAACGGCTAAGATCATGCAGGCGCTGCAGCAGTTCCTCCTTGTCGCTGCTGGCATCAAGCATCTCGACATCATGTCGGGCCGTCATCATACCCCGTGCTCTCCGGTCAGCGACTCGCATGACACCTGCGATCATTTGGCTTTCGGCACGATTCATGGCGCCCGAGCTTTCCGCCTCGGCAATTATAAGGCGAACTTCTTCGTCGCTAACCCCCCGCATTTGGCGGCCTGACTGCCCCAGAAGATCCAGCACCAGCTTGCCTGACCTGTCGAGCACCCAGATAAGCGGGGCAGCGACGCGGGCGATGATCCGCATCATGGGTGCAACTCGCGCGGCGACCTGCTCGGGTGCGCGCAGGGCGATCTGTTTAGGCACCAGTTCGCCCACGATCAGCGAGAGGTAGGTGATCGCCACCACGACTGACCCGACGCCGGTCGGCTGCGCGAAGGCGGAAGGCATGCCGGCGTCAATAAGGCTCGCTGCCAGACGCGCTCCCAGCGTCGCGCCGGAGAATGCGCCCGCAAGAATGCCGACTAGCGTAATGCCTATCTGGACGCTGGACAGGAAGCGGCCCGGGTCCTCGGCCAGACGGATCGCGGTTGCGGCCCCCTTGCTGCCCTTGTCGACCAGAAGCTTCAGCCGTGCAGGGCGGGCCGAGACAATGGCCAGTTCGGACATCGCCAAAAGGCCGTTGATCAGTGTCAACAGAATTACAATCGCAATCTCAAGGTACATTTTCTCCAACCCTTGCCGGATAGTCCAGCTATTGTTCTTGGCGATCCCCGTAGGTTTGCCATCCCATTAGCCGGTTTGGGCGGTCGATGGTCCGCTGCGTGGGTATCTACAGCCACGACGCAGAACCGACCCGCGCGTCTCATGTGGCATTAACGCAACCGCAAGGTACTTTGCGAGGAATATCTCCTCGCGAACAACTTTGCACATGACTTTATTTTTGACGCCATCTTGTAGCTGCTCCTCACAAAACGCAATTCTGTGCGGAAGGCGGATCAACTGCCTGCGAGGAGCAGTTGCCGTGGAATATCTCTACCTGATTACCGGGTTAGTGGGGTTGTTTCTCGGCGGAGAGGCTCTGGTGCGCGGCAGCATGGCTCGGCTCATGACAATCGCATCGAGGCTGATCGGCCTGCTAGTTGTCGGTTTTGGCACTTCGACGCCTGAATTGCTGGTCTCGGTCGATGTTGTCTGGCGCCGGCTACTCGATATCACGCTCTTGAGCATTTTTTTCGTGCTGGGCATTCTGGGCGTGACCGCGCTGATCGCACCGATCCCGGTCGCGTCGCGGGTCCTGAACCTCGATCTGCCTGTCATGATCGCCTTCTCGCTGGTCCCGACCACACTTCTACTGACCCGCCAGATGATCGGGCGAGGGATCGGCGTGGCGATTCTGGCGGGCAATGTCGCCTACGACTGGGCCGCCCAGGAATGACAAACGTGTCGACACACGGTATGAGAAGGCCAGGAGCAATCCTGTCGCGGCTTCTCGTTATGCTGACGCTTGTGCTGTTCGGATTACCGCAGGGTCATGCGGATGGCATGTCGGCGAATGCCGACCCAGCTGCCCAGAGCCAAGTTGAGCAGGCCCTTGGTATCCCCTCCCCTCAGCGGCACCTGCTACGCGCGCATCTGCCAGACGATACGTCGCCAGACTCGGTAGTGCCTGACGCTGCCCTGCCGGCTTGGCCATCTCGTACTGCTGCGACGATATCGCCTGCGCCGCATCAATTCCTCCTGCCCATAGCAAAAAGTATCCTGCCCCCGGTCCGGGGCCCGCCTGCGATCTGACACGTCTTCGTCAGACTGAACTTTCAGGCAAAAATGGATAATCAACATGCGCCGACCAGCATGGGTCGTGATGACCTATGTCGTCCTGCTGCTTCTGGCAGTTGCGACGGCCCTTCCGAATTTCTTCCCCTCGACCGTCAGAAGCACACTGCCGGACTGGGCGACCAGCCAGACCATCTCGTTGGGCCTGGACCTTCAGGGCGGCGCGCATTTGCTGCTCGCCGTCGACCGCGATGATCTCGCCGAGTCGCGCCTGCAGGAATTACGTGAAACCTTTGCAGCAGAAATGCGCACTCGGAACCTCGACCCGGGCCAGATCCGCACCGAGGGACTGACCCTGTTGGCTCCTTCAGACGACACCTTGCTGGCGACCATGCGTGACGCTGCCTCGGCAACTTCAGAGCCGGGCAGGCCTTCCGATTTCAGCGTGGACCTGTCCGAAGGCATCCTGCACCTGGCCTTGACCGAGGCTGGGCTCGCTCGTGCCGCCGCCACTGCTGCAGACAGCAGCCTCGAGGTAATCCGCCACCGGGTCGACCAAGTAGGCGTATCGGAACCCGTCATCAGTCGTGTGGGCGAGGACCGGATCCTTGTGCAGATGCCGGGCATGGAGAACCCGGCACAGCTTCGTGAACTTCTGGGCTCCACGGCGAAGATGAGCTTCCAGATGGTCGCGCCCGGTCCAAGGTCCGGCGTCTCGATACTGGAAATGCGCGACGGCTCCGGCACAATCCCGGTCGAGGATCGCGTTGCGCTGTCAGGCGACCGGCTGGACCGAGCGGCATCGAGCTTCGACCCCGATACCGGACGTCCGATGGTCACCTTCGCCTTCGACCGGCAGGGAGCCATAGCCTTCGCCGAGATCACCGCAGCCAATATCGGGCAACGGTTCGCCGTCGTCCTCGACGGCGCAGTGCTCACCGCGCCAGTGATCCAGACTGCCATTCCCGGCGGACAGGGCCAAATCACGGGTGATTTCACCGTGGAAGAGGCTCAAACCTTGGCGGTTCTGCTGACATCGGGCGCGCTGCCGGCCTCGCTGGAGGTAATCGAGGAACGTAGCGTTGGCGCCGCTCTCGGTGCAGATTCCATCAAGGCCGGGTTTATTACTGGCGCGGTGGGCCTGGCGCTGGTCGTGGCGATAATGTTGGGGCTCTACGGCGGCTGGGGCCTGCTGGCCAGCGCGGTACTCGGGCTGAACGTCATGCTGACGCTGACGGCACTTGGCCTGCTGGGCGCCACGCTGACGCTGCCGGGGATTGCGGGCATCATCCTGTGCTTAGGGATCGCTGTAGACAGCAATATCCTGATCTTCAGCCGAATCCGCGAAGAAACGGCAAAAGGCTCCAGTGCGATCAAGGCGCTGACGCAGGGCTACGCGCGCGCCTCGTCCACGATCCTCGATGCCAACATCACCACACTTCTTGCGATGATGCTGCTGTTCCTGTTCGGCGCGGGCGCAATCCGCGGCTTCGCCATCACCATGAGTATCGGCATCCTGATCTCGATGTTCACCGCCGTGGTGCTGATGCGGATGATGATGGAGGCGCTGGTACGCCGCCGCAAACCAGCGCGGCTTGCCATCGCCCCACTGATCGGCGGGGTACCTGCCCCCGGCGCCTTCTTGTTCATGCGTCGGGGACCGCTGGCGCTGGCCGTATCGGCGACGCTGTCGTTGGGCGCGGTTGGCGCGTTAGTGATGCCGGGGCCGAACCTCGGCATCGATTTCACCGGGGGCGTGCAGATGGTACTGCGCTCGGATGCGCCGGTGCCGCTGGCAGAATTGCGTGCGGCCCTTTCCGCAGGAGTGCCGGGTGAGGCGAGCCTTCAAGCCTTCGGCGACCCGAACGAGGCTCTGATCCGGGTCCAGGGCGAGGCCGGACAGGGCACGATTGCGGCGGTCGAAACCGCCACCGCGCAGGCCTTTCCAGGCGCGGCCTTCAACCAGATCGACCTCGTCGGCCCCACCATCAGCAGCGAGCTGGCCACCTCAGGACTGACTGCCCTGTCGCTCGCGGTGCTGGCGATGTTAGTCTACATCTGGGTGCGGTTTGAATGGCATTTCGCGGCCGGTGTAATTGCGGTTCTGCTGCTCGACATCACCAAGATTTTGGGTGTCATCGCGGTAACCGGGTGGGAGGTTAACCTCACCACTATCGTCGCCCTACTGACGCTGATTGGCTATTCGGTGAACGACAAAGTAGTGGTCTATGACCGGATCCGCGAGCATCTGCGCGGCGGCGGCGCGCCGCTGGCAGATGTGATCGACCGCAGCCTCAATCAGGTTCTGGCCCGTTGCATCTTCACCTCCGGCACAACGCTCGCGGCACTACTACCGATGGCGATCTGGGGCGGGCCGGCAGTGGCCGGGTTCGCTTGGCCGATGATCGCGGGAGTGGTCATTGCGACGTGGTCCTCTCTATTCGTCTCAGGTCCATTACTGGTTTGGCTGGCCACGCGCTGGCCGTCCGGGACGAGCGAACCCGCATTACAGCAAGTCGGCTAAGCGAAGCCCGCATCTGAAGAAACGACGCTCCCGGGGTGACTTGCCCCCCGGTGGTCCCTTAGTCATAATGAGAGGCCTTGGGGTTGTGGCCCGACCCCAAGCCTTCTGCCGTCATTGACGAGAGTCTTCCGGCATCTGATCCGGCCCCCAACGTTGGACCGCCCTTGGCGAGAGTTTTCCGACTTCGATCAGGGTGACAAGCTGGTAGTGTCCCCCGATTTTGTCAGTGTGATCGGGGCTTTGTTGCCGATCGCGCTGTGAGGTCTGGCCTCGTTGTCGTGTTTTCGCCAATCCTCCATCGACATTTATTCGGTTCTGCCAACCGAAGCTGGGCCCTCACCGCTGGACCGAAAAATCCCAGCTACTGACGACAAGATTGAGTTTATACGCGTTGGTATCTCAAGATCGGGGATGTCAGATGCATCGCCTTTCATGAAGTCCCAGATGGTCTGATCGACCTCGTTGAGACCTTCGTCCAATTCGCGGGCCTTGTTGCAGATGTCGGGTTGAGTATCTATCCAGTCCACTAGGCCATACTTTATTCGCTCGTCGTTGAGTGGGATTGCATTCCGAAGCTTCCTTGTCGCCTCGGCAGCATCTGTTGCTCCGATGCGTGCAAGCTGGTCTGGCAGATCATCGATTAGCTTTGCGCAATCTTGGTGAAGAACACATCCAAGCAACCCGGCGGATCCGCTCGTGCAGCGTAGCCAAATCAAAGCGCCCAAAACGGCTTCTTGATCTGGAGATAACTCATCTTGGGATCGCAATGCCTGTTCGATCCGAAGCAATGCAGTTGGGCTCTCCAACAATAAAAGGGCATTTAGGTTATTTGCCATCAGGAAAAACATAGTGTGTCTGCCGAAATCCGCAAATCCGGCCAAAGAACCAGGCCGCCGTTCATGCTTCTTGCAGCGAGCTCACTCCTAGGGCAGAGCCAACGTTGGTTTATATCGGACACAACAACCAAAAGCTGTGTAAGCGCGACGGCGTGGCCCTATGCGGCGAGGCTTGGCAGCTGGTTAAAGCGCCAGGGCATGAGATCTTCGATGGCGCTTTGCGGGTGGCCGTCGAGGATGGCGCGCAGTGTGGCGGCAAGATAGTCGACCGGATTCACGTCGGACATTTTGCAGGTGGCGACGAGCGAGGCCAGCATGGCCCAATTCTCGGCGCCGATTTCATTCCCTGCAAATAGTGCATTTTTTCTTGTCAGTGCGATCGGGCGGATCTGGTTTTCGACCGGGTTGGTGTCCAGTTCCAGCGTGCCATCATCTTGGAAGCGGATCAGGCCGGGCCAATGCCCCAACGTGTAGCGGATGTCCTCGGCGAGCTGGGATTTCTGCGGAATGCGTGAGAGCTGGGCTTCCAGCCAGGGCTTCAGCGCCGCGATGATCGGAGCCGCATGTTCACGCCGGGCGGCAAGGCGCGCAGACGCCTCTTTGCCGCGGACAGACTTCTCGATCTGATAAAGCAGCGTGATCTGGCGCAGCATTTCCTCGGCGATGGGTGAGCCATCGCTCTCGAAGCGCTTGACGAAGCGGCGGCGGACATCCCGAACATCTCCTGCACCGCCAGCGCCAGCCCGTCGATGCCCTTGCGAAAGTCCACCGGCCGGGTTGCCACGAAGACCTTCACCGGCCCGCCATGACCGAACATCACGATGCTGCAGCCCGTGCCGCGCGGATCACCCGCGCAAGCTGTTCTTCATCGGCACCAGCGCCAGCACGGATCACGATATCGCCGACAACGATTTCAAGATCGGACCCGACGACTGCCGACGGTGTCCCGGCCGAGCTGTCATCGACCACCAGTTCCGCGAAGATCGGCAGGGCTGACACGTTCTCGGGGACCACCAGGTTGCCTTTGCGAAGCTGCTTGCGCCAATCGTAGATCTGCCAGCGGGTCGTGCCGTGCTTGCGCGCCACATCGGCCACCGTCACGCCGGGCATCATGCTTTCCGCCGCGATCCGCGCCCGTTCCACCTTCGTGCGCCGCCGCCGGCCACTCGGACCCTCGATCACTTCCAGCTGGGAAACTCCAACACACCTTGAGCCGTCTAAATGGACGCCCATTTTGCCGTCTCTCTCCAAATCCAACACCTCCGCTGCACGTGTGCGCGCAGAATGCTGGCTTCAGGTCAAAAATGGCAGGAGGGGAGTGGCGTCGCGCTTACAAAGCTGTGGGAGGTCTAGGAGCTTTAGCCCAAACGGTCGTATCTGCGACGCATAGTCAACTCTCCCCTTTGGCGAGTGCGACCGACGACGCGGCTCCATTGCTTCACACCTTTTAGGACCGCAGTACAGGACCTTCCTGCCGTTCACTGCGCACTCACTTTTATGCCGCTCCTGCAAAGCCTTCGGAAGGAAAGCGCGGTGGGCTGCCGTTGGATGCGATCGGACCGGAGACTACGGCGTTCTGCTTTCGAGTACGAAATCAAAAATTGTATCGCGCGGGCTGGGTTGGTAGAAAATACCTCGGAACGGGCAAAAGGTTCCTTCGTGAATGGCACCAATCAACAACACGCGTGACGATCACCGCCAGAGACAGGCGCGCGACATCGTCCTGATCGCACTGATCATCGCGTTTTTGGGCGGCCTGCTCGGCGTGGTCTTCGGGATCATGCTTGGGACGGTGTCTGAAGGCGAAGCCTGGATCATTGGTCTGCTTGTAGTTGTCACATCAGGTCTTCTCGTTTTCGTCTCACTCCGGCCATTGATCGCGACACGCGTGATCACCGCGATCCTGACCATCTATTTCGTGTTCCACCTGAATGGAGGTGCGATCCTCGCTTACAAAGCATCAGGCGATCTCGTTCGTACCGTCCCGTATATCTCGTGGTTCTATCCACTGATTGTATTCCACCAGGTAACGAATTTAGGTTTCTACAAGCGCGCAATCAGTGTTCTTGTCAGCCTGAGCCCAACACCCACCGCCGTCTACATACTCGCCCACTCATCGGATTCGATCGCCACCGGGACAACCGACGCGATCGTGACCTTCCTGTTCAGCTTCTTCGCTTTCGCCTTGTGCTTCGGCCTGTTCACGCGATACCGCGACGAAGAAATCCAAGCCGCAGCCAGAGCCGAAGAAGCCGAGCGTCGCGAGGCGGAACTCCGGGTGAGCGAAGAGCGCTTCAGGCTTCTGGGCCTTGCGACGAACGACCTCATCTGGGACGCGGATCTGCAAGCCGGAAAAATCTGGTGGAGCGAGGCACTGCTCGATACCTATGGCTACGACCCTCAAGCGTTTCGCACGAACATGAACGCATGGGAGACTTGGCTCCACCCCGAGGATCGGGGCCGGGTGATCGCAGGCCTGAACGCGGTGATCGAGAGCGACGACAACAACTGGAACAGTGAATACCGCATGGTCTGCGCAGACGGCCGGGTGCTGGATGTGGTCGATCGCGGGTTTGTCTGCCGCGATGATGCGGGCACGCCGGTCAGGGTGATCGGGAGCACGACGGATGTCACCGACCTGCGGGTTCTTGAGAGAAAACTGCGCCAGTCGCAGAAGATGGAAGCCATAGGGCAGCTGACCGGGGGAATTGCCCATGATTTCAACAATCTCCTTACGATCATTGTCGGTAATGCCGAGCTTCTCGCAGACCTCCTTGCCAACGATCCGAAGGCACGCCACCTCGCTGAAACCACGATGCTAGCGGCTGAGAGTGGCGCAAATCTCACCAACCGCCTCCTATCTTTCGCACGGCTTCAACCGCTGGCTCCGAAGCGTCTGCGCCCGCGAGACTTGCTGGCCGGGATCGATGGGCTTATCCGCCGCACGATCAACGAAGACATCGAGATCACGAACGGCAGCAAGTCCGACGTTTGGCCCATCGAAGTCGATCCGAGCCAGATCGAGAACGCACTTCTGAACCTTGTGATCAATGCGCGCGACGCCATGCCCGATGGCGGACATCTCAATATCGAGGCGACGAACGTCACGCTTCTTGAAGATGATGTGCGGCACTACGAGGGCATGCAGGCGGGCCGGTATGTGATGATCGCAGTGTCCGATACCGGCCATGGCATGCCGCGACACATTTCGGAGCGTGCATTCGACCCCTTCTTCACGACAAAGGAGGTTGGCAAAGGATCAGGACTTGGCTTGTCTATGGTTTGGGGGTTCATGCGGCAGTCGAACGGTCACGCCCGCGTTTACTCGGAACCCGACGTAGGCACGACGGTCAAGCTCTACTTTCCGGCCGCAGGCGCGTCGGAAATGTCAGAGGATAGTCAAGCACCCGCGGCTCAGGTGGTAGGCGGTACGGAGCGCATCCTCGTTGTCGAGGATGATGACATGGTCCGCAAGCATGTTTCAGCGCAGCTCGCCGCCGCCGGGTACGCCGTCAAGGAAGCCGCAACCGGGGCAGCTGCACTCGATGTCATGGAGCAAACCGGGCCCATTGACCTTCTATTTACCGATGTTGTGATGCCCGGCGGCATGAACGGTGGGCAGCTTGCTGAGGCAGCCCGGCTAAGGCAGCCCGGGCTCAAGGTGCTTTTCACCTCCGGCTACACCGAAGATGCAATTGTGCATCAAGGCCGCCTTGATCCCGGCGTAACCCTACTCAGCAAACCCTACCGTCGCGCGGAACTTGTTGCGAAGGTTCGCCATGCGTTGGATGCATAGCGCTAACGATGCTCTGGCCATAATCCAATGTTTCCCGACAAGACCTGCTCCGGGGGAATCCAACCCTCGTTTGCGCCGGTGACAGAAACAGTTCAGTTTTGACCACTGTGCGGTAGATAGCGGACCCTCACCGACCAGCTCATGAACGTCCGCAGCGCGGGACAAAGCGCAATTTCGCTGCGGTTGATGCCGATATCTACTTTACTAGCTGAGGTTTCCGCAATCGAATCCTTAATCAACCGCGGTGTCTCGCTCGGCACCACGAAGTCGACTGAGTGTGACCGGTGTGACACCAAGAAAAGTTGCTATCAAGTGATGGCCGAAAAGCCTTTCGTGACGCGGGAAATGTTCGCGAAACCACGCGAGGCGGTCTGCGCCGCCAAGTGCGGCAAGGCACCACTCGCGGTCAGCCTTGAAGGCCAGTTCTTGCTGCAAAATGCCGTTTGCCCATTCGCGGATTGGCTCCGATGCTAACATAAGCTCAGTCAAGGCGCGGCTGTTCATTTGCGCAACCAATGCATCCGCAATCACATCTATTGAAACGAGCGAGGTCCCGTTTCTGGTTCTCGCGACATTTGGTGTGACCACGCAGGGGCCAGCGTGAAAGCCAACGCAAACAGCTCGACCTTCAGGATCGGTGATTTGGCTGGTGGCGCGCCCATCAAGAATGATGTGCTCCAATAAGTCTGGTTCGCCCTGCATCGCTATGCGACGCCCTTTTCCAACATATTCAACACTCCATGCCGCCGCGAACTCACGAGCGCTGTCGTTGTCCAAGGCGTTCGTAGAACTGGTGAGATAAGTTAAGAGGTCCAAATCGCGAATTCCTTATCAAACGATAATGCCAGCTTTGCTCGCGCTGAGTACGACGGTGCCGATGGTAAGGAGAAAAACCAATGAAAATGATGATACCAACCAACCAGTACGGGCGGCAAGCTGCACTCTTCGGTCTCGCGGCCGCCGGATGCTATCTGTTGATGATCTTTGTCACTCTGGCACACATCGAGACTTTGTCCGGCCTTCGCCCTTTCGACATGCGCCCCGGCGGATATTCTGCTGAGCAGGCAAACGCGCTGCTCTCTGCCCTAGGGCCTAGCGGGCGGCGCTATTATCTCATGCGACAGATTCCACTTGATCTCGCGTATCCCGCGCTCATGGCGCTAACGTTGGTATCATTGCTCAACTGGCTGAGATTGAAGGAAGTAAACCACAGGCTTGTTCAGATTGGGATTTGGTTTTCGATCTGGGCAGCTCTCGCTGACTATCTAGAGAACGTCGGCATCTGTCTCATGGTCCTCAGCTGGCCAGAAATATCAGCCAACACTGTCTTGGCGGCAAGTGTCGCTTCTACTGTGAAATCGGGCTTGACGACGGCTGCTGTCTTGATCGTCCTGCTTGGTGTCGGTTTTTGGACGTTCAAAAGGATACGTCCCTACGCCTGATCGATGCTTGCTGATGGTCCCATCAGCTTTCTTAAACCTGACTTTCGCTGCAGCACAGAAAACATGTAATTTGGGCGCAAACCTGAGCTTCGCTTTGTCGGCAATCCCTCGACACTGAGATAAGCTTTGCCGAGCCGGACGTGATCAAAAACGGTCGTTTTTGCCATCACTTCGGGACCTTCGCTATTTCAACAGGTTGACCGGGACAAAAACCCATAGCAAAACTGCAGGGGTTTTGGGAGGGTTTTGTCCATGATCTTGGGGTATGCGCGGGTCTCGACCAGGGACCAGAACCTTGACGGCCAGCGCGATGCGCTTACCGCCGCCGGAGCTGAACGTATTTTCGCAGATACGATCACCTGTGAATCCCGGAGACAAAATGCCCACAGAAACGGTCTGATGATCTGACCGTCGCGGAGTAAAATTCCGCAATCTGACACCTGAAGCTGATGAGCGGAGGGTGGGGAGATGTATTCTGTGGACTTAT
>NZ_UIHC01000068.1 GCF_900499075.1 Roseinatronobacter ekhonensis
CGCCTGGCTCGCCGTCGCGCAGGATCAGCAGCCCCTCGGCCGGGACGCGCTCGGGCAGGACGTCACCGCGCAGGGCAATCGCGGGCAGCGCCGAAAGCCGCGCGTGCAGCGCGGTGAGGATGGTTTCTCGGACACTGGCCATGGTCTGTCGGTCAACTCCGCTCTTGACGTTTGTTTAGAGGGTGGTTTGTTTAATGAAGGCCACGCAAAACCAATTGGCGGAAGGAAACGAATGCTGCTTGACGCGCATCGATTGGAAGAACAGCTACGAGATGCAGTAGCCGTAGACGGAGCTGTCCGAGATGCCTATTTGGCTTTCGCCCATGCTCAATTCCTTGACGGCACCACGGTGCGTCCGGCCGGACATGGATACATAGAACGCGAACTTCGTTTCGAAGCGAAAGGCGACTGGCTATACTCAGCGGTCCTTAATCAGAAGTGGGTTCTGTGGTATTTTCGAAAGCCTGCCTTGAATGCTGGACTTATTGATCGGGGCGAAACCAAAGAGCGTTTTCCCACTTCCGAAGAAACTTCGCGCGGGGAATTGAAGTTTCGCGTTCATAGCTCGGGAGAAGCGAGTGCTGTATTGCAATGGATCGGCGCTGAATAAAGCGCCTCGTCGAGATCTCGGCAGATTGGTCCAGTGGGTACGCGCTCAACCAAGCCTCACCTCCACCCAGTTTGTCACAATCAGCCCCGGCACGCTGTCGAGCGTCCGCGCGGCATCCCGTGCCAGGTCCAGCCGCTTCGGCAATTTCACCTGCGGCACCAGCAGGAAGATCGGCGCGGTAACCTTTCCGCGCCCGATCTTTGAGCGCGACACCACCGCCTGGCCTTTCGTATTCAGCCGCCCCTCTGCCACCAGCAGGCTCGGGCCGGTCCGGCGATAGACAAACCGCAGGCGCAAACCGCGTCGTCGTTCCCATTCTCCGGGGGTAATCCGACCGCCGCGCGTGGACTTGCCTGCGGCAGGCAGCGGGATCGCCAGCCAAAACCCGTCCTTCGAGCGGATCAACGGGCCGGTGTCGTGAGCTCCCACGATCACCGGTGCCTTGGACCAGACCAGAGCCGCGGCGTCGAGGCTTTCACCCGACCTCGGGAAGTTCTGGTTGCGGATCGAGTTGGCGAGCCTTCGCCCCAGTCCCGCGCCAGTGATCTGCATGCGCCAGGCAGACTTCAGCCCGGTCCCGGCCTCGCGCATGGCGGCGGTCACCGCGCGTTCGCCCGCCGCGACCTCGGCCGCCATCATGGCGACGATGTCCGGATCGATGTCGAGCTTCAGTCTCACGCAGGCCTCAGATCGACGGTCCAGACCAATCGTTCCCGGTCGCGAACGGGTTCGCCCTGAATGAGAAAGGCATCGCTGTCGATTTCCAGGCGGTCACCGGGGCGCGGGGCCGGAACCTCAGCCACGCGCAAGTCGATCCTGGTCGTTTCCGACCAGAGCCGCGCGTCGCCGAAGTCGGTGATCGCATCAGCCTGCCGGGAGACAACGCGCACCAACACGGGTGCGCCGCCATCAGAGGTGTAGATTGCCTCTCGACCGATATTCGGATCGGCAAACAGCGCATCCACGACGGCGGCGAAAGCGGACATCAGAATGTGCCGTTCAGGCGCACCCGGCCGATCACGTCGCCCGCGCCGCCAGCAACAGCTTCAGTGGCCGCACCGATCAGCGTGTTCGCCGTGGCGGTTTTGGTGGCTTCCTTGTTGGTGTTGTCCCAATAGACCTTGTCACCGGCGGACCAGGACTGTGACGCGACCTTCTTGAGGTCAAATACACCGATGAGTACGGCCTCGACCGTTCCGGCATTAGCAGCATCCCCGGCGGCCACGCCGAAGATGGAGCCGACGAGCAGACCGTCGCCGGAGGTCACGGCATAGGGCGCGGTCAGGGTGATGGTGTTGCCGGGCTGGACGTAGTTTTTCATTGCGGGATCCTTTGCAAAAGGGAACGGACGGCCCGATTGGACCGCCCGTCAGAATTGAATTGTCTGGGATGGCTCGGGTTACGCGCCCGGGTTCTTGTAAAGACCCCGCCAGTCAATGGCCTTGGCACCGAAATCGAGGCGGCACTTGATCTCGACGCCATCGACGTCGAAGCCATTGCGCGTCTCGATATAGGCGCCCTGCTGACCCTCGAGGTAGGCGTACTCGATGGTGTCGATCTGGTTCGGGCTGGCCGCCAGATACCAAGCGGTTTCACTGGCGGCATCGAGGCGCGGCTCGCTGATCGGCGCGAGCGTGCGGATCGATTGCGGCACGACGTTGGAGGTTGCGGCGGGCACAAGGTTCTGGGCCACCATCTGCTCGGCCTTCAGCTCCAGCGACGCAGGCACAATCAGGAAGGCGGGCCGGACGTTGAGCACCGTCTTCTTGTCGAGGCCCGTCTGCTTGGCCATGGCGGCGCGGGCCGAACCGACCGCCTCGACGGCCAGCGACGCGCCGGTGCCCGCGAGGTTCTTGTGGGTGGTGTGGAACAGCGCGTTGCCATCCGCCATCGCCGGGTTGGCGGTGATGACCCCCCAGACCACGTCCGACTCCAACTGCGCGATGGAGTTGCCGTACATTGCCGGGATCCGGGTGAAGGCGTCGAGATCGTCGTTGATCAGCGTCTGGCGGGTGATCGCGACCACCCGGCCATAGGTCTTGACCTTGTAGCTCTCCTTGCTCTCGCCCAGCGTGCCGCGTTTGAACTCGCCGCTTTCGCCCACCTCCAGCAGTTGCGGGGCTTCGCCGAGCTGCACCCGGTGCATCGCCTTGAAGTCGGTGGCGAGCACCTGGCGGCAGAACAGCATGAAAGTGCGGGGATAGGCCTCGTAAGCCTGCCGCAGGGTCTTGTTGGTGACGGCCGACAGGATCTCGGGAAAGTCGGATGTCGAATGCAGGGCCCGGGTCGCCACCTCGTCGCGCGACAGGCCGCGGGTGTTCACGCCCACATTTCCGAGGCTTTCGCGGGCCAGTTCCAGCAGCGTCATGCCGCGATACTGGCGGGCGGCGTCTTCCAACTGGAAGAGAGTCGGGCTGTAGCGGTGCAACAGTGCATTCGCGACGGCGTCGCGGCGAGTGATCGCCTCATTGCGGCCGCCCAGAGGGATCGACACCTGGCTGAAGGTGCGGGTTTCCTCGGATTTTGCAGCTACCTGATCGAGGATCAGACGCCGGGCCTCACCAACGTCGGTGCCGCGTTTAACCAGATCCTCGGCAAAGCTGCGCTCGAGGTTCAGACGGCCCGCCAGATCGTAGATCGTGGACACGCGGTCGCGCTCGCCCTCACGGGCCCGGGTCGCGACGGCTTCAGTGTCAGGCACAACGGGGGCATCGGGCTTCTGCGCCTTCGGTTGGGTGCGGGTTTCGTTTGCTGCGACCTTCGGATCGGGTGCAGGCGTTTTCGGCTCAAGCATGGTGGTGTCCTCGGCAGCATTGGTGTCGCTGGGCTGGTCTGTGGCCTCTGCGGCCGGGGCGTTGGATTTGTCCGTCATCGGGATGGCTCCTGTGTTGTTGGGTGGGGCGTCCCGGCGGTGAAGGACGCAAGTTGCAAGGTCGGATTGGGCGCGGAAGCCTGCGGCGGGGTCGGCCCCAACCGGCACGGCGGACACCTCGAAGGGCGTCCAGTCGACCGCGCGCCAGAGTTCTCGAGCGGCTTCGGGTTTCGAGACCTCAAAGCGGTGCACCTGGTAGCCGATGGACACCGCGCGGATGTGGCCCGCCTGGATGTCGCGCCAGATCGGTTCGACATCAGCGCGTTCAGAGATCCGGACCTGCGCAACGCCCCGGCCGTTTTCGATGCGGGCGGAGCCGGGAACGACCGAGCCGATCACCGCATCCAGCGTGTCGATCTCATGAACCTTCAGAAACGGCGCGCCTGCATTCAGACGATCCAGCCGCACATGGGTTGGATCGAGGCTCAGTTCCTCGTCATAGGGCTCGCCGAACAGGGTCGACCGGCGGACCCGCGCGCCCGCTGACCAGATTACCTCGACGGTGCGGGCGTCGGTATCGGCAGTGTTCGGCGCAAGCTCCGCCGACCGGCGCAGGGCCGGCAGTTCGATCATCGTATCCATATGTGTCAGTCCTGTTGGTCGGTGTCGGGCCGCGCCGGATCCGTATCGGAGTCGTCGGCCGGATCGCTTTCCGGGTCAGCGGCAGGGTCGTCGTCGGCGGAATCGTTCGCCGGATCGCTTGTTTGGGCGCTGCCAGTCTTGGTGACGCGGCGCGGATCGCTGTCGAGCACCAGCCCGAGGGCGTCGAGCTTGGCGTTTGTGGCGGCAATTTCGGCCAGCACCGCGTCAGGGTTGCGGCCCTGTCGGGCGATCACCTCGGCCAGTGTCATCGTGCCAGAGCGGATCGAGAGCAGGTTCGCCATCGCGTCCTTCTGCGGATCGACGGCCTCGAACTTCGGCGGCGACCATTCGACCGGCACGTCCGGTGTCGGGATCTGCCCCGCGGCCCACGCCGCCTCGGTAAACCAGCGCCAGACCGGTGCGCAGAACATCGGAATGAACAATTGCCACTGCACGGCGTCGATCTGGCGGCGAAACTCGACGAGCCCCGCGCGGATCGAGGAATAGTTGACCTGGCTGAGATCGCCGGTCAGCAATTCATAGGGCACCCGGAAGCCTGCCGAGATCGTGTGCAGGCTCGCCCTCTTGTATTCGCCGTAGCCGCCGGTGGCCGAGGGCTGGTTAAACCGGATATCCTTGCCGCCGCGGGCATAAGCGATCAGTCCCGGTTCGAACTGCTCGACGCGGTTGCCATCAGCATCCACCACAGACGGCGCGATGCCTTGTTGCGCTTCGTCGTCGCCGAAGACGATGGCGGTGACGCAGGCCTCGGTCTTCTTGCGGACCAGTTCGGCGACCTCGTAATCATCGAGATCGCGCAGGCTGCGGATCACCGGTGCGCCCCAGGGAACGCCGCGCGCCTGCGTGCGCTGTTTTTCATAGATGTGGGCGATCTCGCTCGCAGGAACCGGGCGGCTCTGCAGGCCATTCTGCAATGCGCCGTAGGCGTCACCCGGATGCTCGGCATGGAGCCAGTAGGCCCGACGCTTTCCGACCGGATCGAACTCGATCCCCTGCACCAGGCGTCCCGCGCCGAGCGCGCCGGATTTCGTGGCATCGAGGAAGTCGGCCTCCAACACCTGCAATTGGAGCGGCACCGGCAGACCGTCCGAGGATCGCCTTAGCCTGCGACGCACAAGGACCTCACCTGCTTCGACCATCTCGCGGCAGATCAGGGTCTGCAGTCCATAGAAGTCGAGCTGACCATCGGCATCGGCGGCATCTGACCACCGTGCGAAGAGCGCATCGACTTTGCGGTCCAGCTTGTCATTGCCGCTGGCGGCGCGCGGCATGATGCCCGCACCGACAATGTTGTTCACCAGCACCGCAACGGCCTTGGCCGCGTGCGGATTGTTGCGGACCAGATCTCGCATCCGATCCCGCAAAAGCGCCCCGGCCACGCCAACCTCGGTGTCAGCGGAGGTGCCCGGCGCGCGCCAGCCGTCGGTGCGCCGCCCCTTGGCCGCACCGTCATAGCCACGCGTCAAGGTTTCGAACGCCTGCCTGGCGAGTACGCGCCGTGCCGCAGTGCGCGGGGCCACCGTGGCAATCGCATGGTCAAACCAGTTGGCTGACATCAGCGATCCCCGCGCGAGAAGCTCGCGAGACCAGCGACCGGCAATGGCCGGGTCGTGCCCGCGATGGCGCGCTCGATGGTGCGAATGCGCGCCAGCAGATCCTCTGCAGAGCCGTAATCGATGGATTTGCCGTCATAGCTGACGCGCGTCGTGCCGCTTGCATAGGCCCGCCGCAGCGCCGAAAGCTCGGTTTCCGTCCAATCTGCCATCAAAACCATCCTCCACGCCGTCCAAGCCAGTCAGACCGCCGTTTCCCCTGCGACGCCTGCGCCTGTCGATTGATCTGCCCCGCGGGATCCACCGAGGTATCGGCAACCCCAAGTTGATCCTCGAGGTCGCGCCATTTCTCGTCGGTCCACCGATCCGCGCCCGCGATCCAGGCGGCGGCGCGGGCATAGACCCGGCAGTCGAGCGCCTCGTTACGTTCCCGAAGCTTCTGCCATTCCAGCCGGGCGAAGCCGCGCTTGGTGCGCACGGTGACCAGCTGCTCAGCGACGAACTGCTTCAGCCATTCATTCTCGACCCAATGTGGCAGGTGCACGGTGCCAGGCTGGCTTTGTGCCCCTTCCGCACGTTCCTCGTCGGTCGGCCGTTCGAGCCGCAGGAACCGATAGGTCTCTGCCTTGAATGTCGAAACAGCCACGGTCCAGAGGCGCGCGCCCCGGCGCAGCCGCTTGCCGCCCTCGGTCGCGTCCACATAGGTGGGCCCGGAGACCGGGCTCGCGCGATTGAACCCTTCGACGCCTTTCATGGGGGCCACCTGCGCGAACCCTTGTGCCCGCGACCAGCCATAAACCGCTGGGGCCTCGTAGCCGGTGTCAATGGCGAGCCGCGCGATCTTCAGATGCGCGCCACGTTCATGCGGCCATGTCCGGTTCAACAGCGCCGTCAAGTCGCCCCAGGCCTCATGCCGGTCCGGCCCGCCCTCGATGACGATGTGATCGACGAGCCAGCTTTCCAGCCCTCGGCCCCATGCCCAGATATCGACCTCGATCCGGTCTTTCTGGACGTCGCCGCCTGCCGTCAGGAACAGCCCCCCCGCAGGGACAATTCCCGGCTTCCAGCGTTCGCGCCGATCATAGAGCCGCTGCCAATCGGGCGCTTCGCCGGTTTCGACCCATGTCTCGCCAAGGATCGTGTTGCGAAACGCCTTGATCGCCTCGTCCGACCCTTGGGCCGCGTCCCATGCCCGCACGATCCGCTCCCAACTCAGCCAGCCGATCGGCGAATAGAGCGCCGAGAGATGATAGCCGACAGTGCTAGGATCGGCGGCCGTCGCAGTCGCGCGCCATTCGCCTGCCTCCAGCATTGCCGTCTTGTGATGCTCGGCGATAGACGTCTCGCAGCCCTCGCAGTGATATTCAGCAGTCTCCGGCCGCCCCTTTTGCCAGCGCAGCCGTTCGAACTTCAGCCACTGTTCCTGACCGCAATGCGGGCACGGCACGAAGAACCGCCGCTGGTCGCTGGCATCATATTCGCGCTCAATCCTGCTCAGCCCCCGGATTGTCGGGGTCGAGACCAGGAACACCTTGCGCCGATGGGCAAATGTCAGCGACCGCGCTTCGGCCAGCGTGACCGGATCGCCTTCGTCGTCAGCGGATGCCGGATAGGCATCGACCTCGTCGAGGAAGATGTAGCGCGCGGGTGTCGAGCGCAGGCCCACGGCCGAGTTCGCGCCCGTCATGATCAGGATGCCGCCCGCGAATTCCTTGGACAGCATCGTGTTGCCCGCGTCGCGCGACCGGGCGGGTTTGACCCGTTCCCGCAGTTCCGGGCTCTCGTCGATCAGCGGGTCGATCCGCTGGCGCGAGTTGCGTTTTGCCAGTTCCACGGTCGGCTGGACCGCCAGCATTGGGCCCGGAGCCTGGTGGATGGCAAAGCCGATCCAGTTGTTGCCTGCCTCGGTCGCGCCGACCTGCGCCGCCTTCATGAACACGATCCGCTGTGTTGGATCGCCGGGTGAAAGTCGATCCATGATTTCGCCCATGTAGGGCGTGCGGGCGGTGCGATACCGGCCCGGTTCGGCCGAGGCGCGGCCCGAAAGCATCCGGTGCCTGTCCGCCCATTCCGACACGGTCAAGTCCGCATCTGGCGTGAGGCCCGCTCCCCAAGCGCGTAGGATCTCTGCCGCGCCAACGAAGTCCGGCATATCGTCCGCATCATCGGAGATCGGGTTTGACCTCGGCAAGATCGTCGAGTTGGGCACGGACATGTTTCTCCAGAACCTTCTGCATCGCGGCGGTTTCGACACCCAGATCGGCCGCCATCAACGCCGCCGCACGCGAGGGCCAGTTCACCCAGACGTCGCGCTCCTGCCGTGCCAGCCGAAACACCAGCGACAACGCGCGGGCCCGGTCGATCAGCTCGCCTTTCAGCTTCTGCAGCCGTAGGCGTCGCTCCTGAGCCTTCAGAACTTCGTTCGCCGTCTTGGCCTGCAGGAACGTGGTGCCGCTGCCGACGGGAGGTGCCGCCAAGCCCTGTTCGCGCAGCGTTTCGCCTACGGCGGATACCGCCGCCTCCGGAACGGGCTTCAGTTTTGGCTGCGGTGCTTTCCGTGTCTTGGACGGATCGGTCGCCTCAGCGCGCAGGGCATCGCTGGCCACCGCGTCGATGCTGCCGTCAGCATGCAGAACCAGCCGCCCTGTCGCCTTGGCCTTCTGGATTGCCCCGCGCGACAGGCCGACGCGGGCGGCATACTGGCGCTCGCTCAGACCCTCCATTGCGCGCTCCGATTGTCATTCAAAATCATGTGCTTATGTAGTTGATAAGCCTCCGCACCAGAGCGAACGTGATCCTACGAAGACGATGCAACTCACAACGGAGCCGCCAAGATGACCCGCCTGAACCCCCAGACAACGCCCCGCCACCAACTGCGCGCTGAGAAGGCTGCCCGGAACAAGGAAGCAGCACTCAACGCCTTCATCGGCAAGAAAGCTGAGATCGACGAGATGCTCGCCCGCTTGTCGAGCCTGAGCGACGACCACTTCAACGCCCACCCCGACGAGATCAACTGGGGCCATGTCGGCACCCTTGAGCATTACGCCAGCCTCCTGAAGCGCATCACCGACAGCGCCTTCAGCGAAGGCGAGCACGCGGAGTGAGCCGCATGGAAACCAGTACCATCCGCATCGCCATTCGGAGCCTGAACGAGCCTTGGGATACGAGCCGCATCCGGGCCGTCCTCGACGAAATCGAAGCATCGCTCCGAGAGGAAGCCAACGTTCCGGCGCGCCTTACCGCCGACAGCATGACAATCGCAATCGACGTCGCCACCGACCAACTGCCCGCCGCCGCAGCGCTCTTGCACGAACTTGGGCTGATCTGACCTCGGGGATACGCCCGAACTCCGGCCGCGCCGATGCGCGGCTTGGGGTCGTAGAAGACCGCGATGGTCGCGGTCCGAATACGGAGACGACCCCATGACCAAACTTTCCGAAACCCAGACGATCATCCTGTCCCGCGCGGCCCAGAACGAGGACCGCATTGCCCTGCCGCTGCCCGAGAGCCTGCGCGGCGGAGCCGCCGCCAAGGTGGTCGGCGCGATGCTCGCCAAAGGCTTCCTCGAAGAGGTCGACGCCGACATGCGCAGGGGCGAGCCCGTCTGGCGCGAGACCGGCGACGGCCACGGCGTCACGCTGGTCGCCACAGACGCAGGGCTCGCCGCCATCGGCATCGAGTCCGCAGACGCGAACACTGCGCCTGCGGGCGCGGCGGACGCGCCGACCGAGGAGCCCGCGCCCAAGGCGCGCACCCCGCGCGAAGGCACCAAGCAGGCAACGCTGATCGCCATGTTGCGCGCGCCAGACGGCGCGACTATCGAAGAGATCATGGCCGCTACAAACTGGCAGTCGCATACGGTACGAGGCGCGATGTCCGGCGCGCTGAAAAAGAAGCTGAGCCTCGACGTCACCTCCGAAAAGGTCGAGGATCGAGGGCGCGTCTACAAACTGCCCGCCGCCTGACGCATCCATGCCCGGCAAAATGATGACCGCCGTCCCCCGCCGGGGCGACGGTTTTCCTCTCAGGGGACCGCCTTCCGAAACACGCTGTACTGAAAGCTCTGCCGGTTACCCTTCGGCGTGATGTGCATGTGTCGTCTGGCATCGATGGTCTCGAACTGGCCCGGCAGCAGGCGCGCGAGTTCCCGCGCCAGATCCTCCGGCTCGTAGCGCGCAATCGGCAACCCCGAGCACTTTTCGGGCCCGTCATCGGCGAAGGTTGCGATGATCGCGATCCCACCCGGACGGAGGGCCTCGGACATCGCGCGCGCGTAGCCGGCGCGATCCTCGGCCCGGATGAGAAAGTGAAACACCGCGCGGTCGTGCCAGACCGCGTAGTCCCGTTCAGGCACCCACGTCGCGATGTCAGCTTCGATCCAGGTCACGTCGCTACCTTGCGGGCCGAGACGTCGCCTGCTGACAGCCAATGCAGCCCCGGAAAGATCAAGCACGGTGAGAGGGCCGAGACCCGCCTCGAGCAGCGCGTCCACGAGCCGCGACGCGCCTGCGCCAATGTCGATGAACGCTTCGCCGGGATGAAGATGGGTTCGGACGAGATCGAGCGACACTGACGGCGTCGCTTCGAACCATGTCAGTTCATCTTCCGAGCGCGCGCCGTAGACCTCGTCCCAGTGTTCCTGTCCACCTGCCATCTTGGTCGCAACCTCCCGTGAGTCCGAGTTTAATGCATCAAGGTCATTGATGACACCGAGATTGTAGTCTTGGAAACCTCAAGAGCTCCGTGCCCGGATCGTCTCGAACAGCCGCCGCAAAGCGAACGAACGGGTGATCGACACGATGGTTTATGCCGAGCGTGTGATTATGCGGAGTAGTTTGGGGCTGACCAGCGCAATGAACTGACGGGCAACGGTTTTCTTGCCTGCGCTTGTCAGCATAATCGGCTTGTCCTGCGTTTGGCGCCAAGGCG
>NZ_UIHC01000103.1 GCF_900499075.1 Roseinatronobacter ekhonensis
CAAATCCACAGTGAAAATCCTCCCGCCCTCCCTGTCGCCAGAAAGGGTAAAAGTGGACGACTTTTACGCCGCCCGCAGCAGGCTCATCCCGCCGCTACCGTGGCCGACTTTCGCACCGCCGTTCTCATCTGGTATTGAAGACTCGACCCAATGCCCCCAAGTATATGGGTAAGCCGCGTAACCACCACAAGATAAGACCAGAAAAGGGGCAGTTTTATGCCTGTTAACGCACACAAAGCCTTCGTGTCCCGGCCCTCGGGTTACAAGTTTGCATTGAACCTTTCAGAGAAGCAGGAACAGACACTGCGAAGCGCTCGGGATGACATTCGCAGTGAAATCTCCTCCCAGTTTGGGTCATTTGCGAAGTCGTTGGGTGACCAAGTTCTGTTCGAAGACCGCGCGCCTATACTCGCGCGGAGCTTCCAAACACCGAAATTCAGGATGCAGGGCAGCTTCTCGTACCACACATGCAACCAGCCCGCGCATGTGCCGCCTCAGGAGATTGACTTGGACGATGGGCTATTCATGCCCGTCTCCTATTTTCAAAAGGGTGGAGACAGGTCCCCTGTGATCCAAAGCGCAGCCTACTTTTTCATTATCGAGCGCATCCTAGCGCCACTGTGTGACACGAAGGGCTGGCAACTCATAACGGACAAGCCTTCGTGCATCCGAGTCAAGATTGACGACACCATGCACACCGACCTCGCACTGTATTCGGTGCCAGACGCGGACTTCCAGCGTATCTTGAAAGACGCCCAAAACCGTGGCGTCGACCTCGCGACAGAACTCATGATGGAGGACACAGCCTATCGGATGCTGTCGCATGACGAGATTATGCTGGCACACCGAGATGAGGGTTGGAAGAAGTCCGATCCACGCAAGCTCGAAGACTGGTTTATCGATGCCGTGAAAGAGTACGGAGAACAAGTACGAACTGTTAGTCGCTTTCTAAAGGGGTGGAAAGATTTTCAATGGCCCGAGGGAAGGCTAGCATCGATTGCCCTCATGGCCGCAGTCGTGTCGGTCTTTGAGAAGGCTTCGGCGGCAATTGCGGGCGACCGGGATGATCTGGCTTTGTTGCGCGTCGCAGAAGATTTGCCCGACTTCCTCGCCAATGATATTCCAAACCCGGTCGTAGAGGGCGAGCGCTTGGATCAGGGCTGGTCCGCAGAGGAACGCAGCGATTTCGTTACGAAAGCTAGATTGCTTGCTGAGCGTCTGGCAGACGCGCTGACGCAAACGTCAGACCGGGCAATGGCATATGAGGCCCTACAAGAGCAATTTGGCGGGCGTATTCCAGACGACCTTACTCTCTACGTGCCGGACGCTGGCCTTGAGACAAAGGCAAGCGAGTTGGCTGCACCTGCGGCCCTTACTATGGGGATGCTGGACCGAATCGACGCGGAGCACAGCAATGACCTCGCAGCTGTGAACAAGCAGGGCGGGGGCCGTTACGGGTAATCGGCATTGATTGGGTCGTCTGAACCTACCGTCCTCATGCCGACTGGGTTATCCTCGTGGGTGCATGCTCAATTTCCGAATGTTCGAGACCTTACACCGGGTGAGTTGTCTCGATATGAGGCCAAAGACCCAATCCGCGGTTGGCTTGTCCCGTTTGAGCATCAAGATGACCGCTTTGATCTGCAAGTGGTAATCTTTCGGGATTTCCCGTGGACAAAGCCGCGCGTGTACTGCCCTGAAAAATATCAATTCATACAGTTCCCGCACATCGAGAAAGATGGTGCATTTTGCCTCTACCCACCGGGGGCAGAGCACAATCCTCTGAACCCTAAAGGGTTGATTTGGGATGCCATCAAAGAAGCTGCACGATTGATTATCGCTTCATACGACGAAGCGTTTCTTAGTGATTTTGTCGATGAGTTCGACTCTTACTGGAGTAAAACAGAGGGGGGCACAAATATCATCAGCCTACTGTCACCCGACGGTGCCTCTCGTAGGGTATCCCTGTGGAGCAGCATAGCTGACTATTATCTGGCGGATGACGACACGGCCTTGGAAAGTTGGCTTCGCAACCGCTTTCCGGGGAACAAGAAGGACTACAATTTCACCACCGCAACACACATTGTCCTCAATAGGCCCATCCTGCCTTCGGAATACCCGAGGTCGGGTGCGGCGATTCTGCGCTTTTTGCGGGAGCTGGCACCCGAATCCATAGAACTGCTGGCAGATGCGGCCGTAAACGCTGATGACAAGTTCACCGTTTCCTTCGAGGGGCGCACGGTTGATGGGCCGGTGTTTTTCGCCGTCGAAGTTATGCCTCCCATCAAACAAGGTATGAAAGCCGGGCGACGCCCAGACATGGTGCAGAAGGGCTTTCGGCCTGGAAAGGTGCCGAACCAACTCCGAATGCAGCGGCTGTTCGGGGGGAACAAGGTTGAGCGCCACGAGACCATGCGCGCGGACCCATCGTGGATACATGGACGTGACACCCATAAAGTCGCGCCTTTGTTCCACAAGCGTGTTCTCATTGTCGGCGCGGGGTCATTGGGAAGCGAGGTTGCTATGCTTCTGGCCAAAACGGGTGTTGGCTCGATCACAATGGTTGACCCGGAACTTCTGGACTATCCCAATGTCGGGCGTCATGTGCTCGGGGTCACGCAAGTCAGGACATTTAAAGCCAAGTCACTTGCAGAAAAATTGGCTAGTGACTTCCCGCATATGCGGTCGATCAAGTATTTTGCCGAGGGCTGGCAATCGCTCTACGGCAAACGTCCTGAGGTCTTCCACAACACCGATTTGATCGTGTCCACGGTTGGCAGTTGGGTGGCTGAGGGTAGGCTCAACCAAGAGGCTAGGACTGAAGCGGATTTCCCACCTGTGATCTATGGGTGGGCAGAGCCATTTTCAGTTGCAGGACACGCCGTATTGGTCAGCTCCGAGGGCCCATGTTTTGCCTGCGGAATGGACCATTTCGGGAAAACGCTACAAACAGTTTGTGAGTGGGACACCGAGACGACCCGTAAACAGCCCCATTGTGGGGCCAGTTTTCAACCATATGGGCCGGTATCGTTGTCAGGCGTAGCGGCATTGGTGGCGAAGACCACAACTAAAGCACTGCTTGGTGAGGTGCACCCTGGGACCGAGGCCGTTTACTGGGCTTCGAAGGAGGAAATTGCCCAGCAAGGAGGGCGTTTCACCCCGGATTTCCTAAATTGCTTTCCTGACGTTCCTGAGTTCGGCGGAACAAGGCAATTTGAGTGGAGGCAAAAGGGAGATTGTGCTTTTTGCGGAGAGGCATGAGTATTCGTTACCCCATTGGAGAGAGCGGGCAATTTCTGACCCTAGAACAGAATGTTCTCGATTACTTTGTTGGGTGGCGACAGTTGGACCCGAAAATGCCTGAAGCTGGTGGGCAGCTATTTGGTGCGGTCGAAGGTCAATGCATCAAAGTCAAGCTGGCAACCGGTCCGAGGCGTTCCGACCGACGAGGACGCTTCTTTTTTATCGCGGACCGTCTTTCGGAACGTCGGGAGATCAGCGCGTTGCACAAATCTGGGCTGCACTATTTCGGAGATTGGCACACTCACCCGCAATCCATTCCTACCCCTTCTGGAACTGACCTTTCATCGATGGATGACCTGTTCGCTCGCTCAAAGCATGATTTGAATGCATTTTTGATGGTGATTGTTGGCACAGCCGGGCCTCCAAAGGGCTTGCATGTTTCACTTCACGAGGCCAGCGCATGGTCGAGACTTGAGGCTGAAATTGGCGTCTAACGACCAGTGTCCGCTATTAAGAAGCCGCAACGCGGCGTGGCTTGGCACAGTAAATGTCCGGAATGGGCCGTCACCGTCACCGCCGCCCAAGCCGTCCCAGTCTCGCAAGCTGCGCCAGCATCTGCGACCCTGTCCCCGGCGACCCTGTGCCGCCTGCGGAACCCGTCTGCCCCATGCCTTGCCTCACGGGCATCTGCTGCACGCCAAAGAACTGCCGCGCCCTGAGGGCTGCGTATTCTGCGCCACTGGCCCCGCCGATGAGGTAGCGGTTGTATGAAGTGGTCCGGCAAATTTGGACAGCGTGCTAAGATGTATCCAACGCGCACGAATGGATACGAGAATGACAAAGCGACGGAACTTTTCAGACAAGTTTAAAGCTGCTGTGGCGCTTGAGGCGCTGC
>NZ_UIHC01000069.1 GCF_900499075.1 Roseinatronobacter ekhonensis
CGACAAGCCCAAACCCTTCAAATGGACCAAAACCGCCGAGGACATCCTCACCCGGGAACGCCGCGCTCTGAACGCGCTCGATGAAATTCGCGGAAACAGGTAGGAAGTGTCAGACTCAGAACACTAGCATCTCTACTCTTGCCAAGAGTTCGGCACTGGTTGTGCCAAGTTCAACATACATCTGTAGAAGCTGTGTAAACGCTTCATTGGAGCGGTCGGAAACAGTTGATACGTCAGAGCGCAATGAGTTCTGCTGTATGGATAGTTCGTTCAACGTTCCCACTTGTCCGTTGTGCAGGCACAGTAAGTACTCAAGGTAACTCTCAACCTGTGTTTCGAACGATATTCCGCGCGAATAGCTGGGCTCTGGACAGAAAGCGGCAGCTTCTGTGGCCAATGCAAATGCCGATCCAGTGCAAACAACTAGGGCTGTCAAAGTACTTCTTGTCATTCTCATACCTCAAACTTCTCAAGGGCTTCCTGTTTCTGTGCCAGCGTATGGCCCGCCTTGAAATAGACCTGTTGCGTGACGCCCTCGCGTTCATGGCCCACAATGTCCTGATAGAGCGGCTCTGGGACGCCAGCCTGAGCCAGTCGCGTTATCATGGTGTTGCGGAAGCTGTGCAGCACCAAGCCGTCTTCCTTCATGCCAAGCCGCTTTAAAAACGTGCTGAACGAGCGGCCTAGATTGCGGCCATAGCCCTCTTTGGCGTTGTAGGAAAAGGACACGAAAAGCCTCTCTTGTCGAGATAGGGAATGCACCCATTCAAGGAAGCCAAGCCGGATCAACTCGGAATGGATGGGCACTTGGCGCTTAGCGGCAGGTGACTTGAGGCTCTTACCTTTGCCATCATCGTTGATGTCGATAAACCAGATGTCGCCTTCTTGTCGGATGTCCGTCAGGAATAGCTGAGCAATCTCGCGTCGTCTTGCCCCGGTATAAAGGGTCAGTAGCGTTGCCCACTTGTAGTCGTCTGACTTTACAAGGCCAGACGTGTTCTCGGTCAACTCTTTAAAAAGCCGTTTGGTCTGGGCAGGCGTGAAGGCCTTGCGTCCATCATCGTTCTTTTTGCTTGCTTTCACCTTCAAATCGACAAACAGTTTTTCAGGGGCGCGGCCATGTTTTTCTGCCCAGTCCCAGAAGCGCCGGAACATGTCGAGATAGCTATTCGCGGTCTTGGTGCTGAGTGTGGGCAAGCCCGGAACTGCGATGGCTTCATGCAAGGGAAGGTCGCGGGTTTCGGGTTTGGTCTTGCGATTGACAGGCATGGACAGCACGACCTGTTTCATCTCGGCGGCGTCTTGGCGCGTGATCTGGTCCATGCCCTTATCCGGCCCGAAAAACTCGACCAGCACGGCAAGATAGGCGTCGGCCTTGTTCCGCATCTCCTGAGACCATTGCGGCCCATGTTCGGCCTTGAAATCGGCTGCAGCGGCGCTCAGGCTCACGGAGCGGGCCTGTGGTGGCCGTGGCGCTGTCCGGGCAGGTTCCGAGAAGGAATAGCCTTCAACGCTCTCAGCGGCGCTCAGAATGGCTTTGATCTGGTCCCGGCGGGCCTTGCGCATCTCTTGGCGCAGGGATTGCTCGTTCTCGGCCCACTGAACCTTTGTGAGGCCCGCTGAGGCGCGGAAACCGTCCAACGTGGCTGCATCAAGGTAAAGGTCCGACAGGTCGTCAAAGCCGTCTATGGCGTCGTCATGCACGTCCAACTCTTGGCGCAGGGCCTCAAGGGACCGATCCGGCAGGCCGGTATCGTTCAGCCGCTCCACATACCTATCCAGCGAAGCTGCAAAGTAGCTCCGCACCATGTCCCGCATCTCGTCTTGTCTGAGCCGTGCCAATGCCTTGTTATCCCGAACCAATCGCCCGCATGATACAAGATGACGGGCAAGATCGCCAGCCCGATCTGGGCACTTGGTGCGAAGGGACATTCTTACTGTTCGGCGCTTTTGGTCCTCAGCCCGAGGAAGGGGCCAACGGAAGTAGTAAACCCCGTGACGTGATGGCGACAGATAGGCGGACAGTTTCATGGGCTTGGTGCTCCACTTTGTGTCGCACTTGCCTGTCCAACTCTTAAGTCACTGATCTATATAGGAATGGCGGAGAGACAGCCCGCCATCATACATTCCGACCACGTCCCAGAACTTCCACTATAACACTGTATTGTTGTTATTATTGACATTTAACTACCGAGTCGGTCTTGCAATGTCCGCATGGTTCTCTCACATCTAGGGGGAAGGATAGGGGGAAGTGACATGCCGAATGGAGCAACGCGACGGGCAAGCAAGGCATTATCCGCGGCGATGGTGCGCGCAGTGCAGGAGCCGGGCAAATATCACGATGGTGGGGGCACCGGCCTTTACTTGCGGGTTGATCCAAACGGTTCCCGATTTTGGGTGCAGCGCGTCACGATACACGGCAAGCGGTGCGAATTGGGGCTGGGAAGCCCGCCTCTAGTCCCACTGGCCGAGGCGCGAGACAAGGCGACTGATAACAAACGCATTGTGCGAGCCGGTGGCGATCCATTGTCGGAAAAGCGGGCGACACGCAGCACCCTGACCTTTTCCGAGGCCGTGGAGCAATATCTGGAAGGAAAGATGGCCGAGTTTCGTAACGAAAAGCACTGTAAGCAATGGCGGGCAACACTTAGCACTTATGCCATGCCAAAGATTGGCCGGATGCAGGTTGAGACTATCGAGGTTCGCGACGTGCTACGCGTCCTGGAGCCAATCTGGACAACGAAAACCGAAACAGCCTCCCGCCTGCGTGGGCGTATTGAAAACGTGATGTCATGGGCAGCTGTCGCAGGATACCGAACCGGCGACAATCCTGCCCGGTGGAAAGGAAACCTTGCTGAGATCCTGCCCAAACCGTCGAAGGTAACTAAGGGTGGCAATCATCCTGCACTGGCGCTGGTCGACGCTCCAGAATGGTGGCGCAGCCTTGCCCGGCGCGAAGGCATGGCCGCACAGGCGTTGCAATTCCTTACTCTGACAACAGCCCGCTCTGGCGAGGTGCGTGGCATGGCGTGGGATGAGTTGGACTTAGGCACCGATGATGGATCTGATGCGCGTGCCATTGCGACAACTGCGACTTGGACGATACCAGCGACACGGATGAAGGGTGAGCGTGAACACCGCGTGGCCCTGACACCGCAAGCCGTGGCAATCCTGCGCGCGCTGCCCCGACTGGATGGCAATCCCTATGTCTTCTTTGCTCCCCGTGGCGGAATGTTGTCAGATATGTCTATTTCCGCTGTCATGCGCCGGATGCAGGAAAGCGAAGTGAAGGCAGGTCGCGCGGGCTTTGTGGATCCGCGCAATAAGCGAGCCGCTGTGCCGCATGGGCTACGTTCTACCTTCCGGCAATGGGCGGCCGAGCAAGGATACCCGCGCGACATGGCCGAAATTGCGCTGGCGCATTTTATCGGCTCCGAAGTGGAGCGTGCCTATCAGCGTTCCGACATGCTCGAACGGCGGCGGGCAATGATGGCCGATTGGGCTGGGTTCCTGCGTGGCGAGGCTGCACAGGGTGACGCCGTAGTGAAGTTGGGAGCTGCGGGATGACCATGCATGAAGCGACCCGCAAAGCTCTCCAAGAATATGTCGATGGCAAAGCTCAACACCCGAACATGAATCCTAACACAAAACGCGCGATTGGGGTGTTACTATATGTAGAAGAAAACAAGTCAGAGCTAGACGCATTAATTGCGGCACAGGAAGGTGATCCAACCAAACTCGCTGAACTGGTCGAAGCGAAGGGTCAACTGCATACAGCAGACGGACGGGCCTACGTCGCTGCACGCCTTCGAGGTGAACAGAGAACGAGGAAGCCCGCAATTGACAATACCTATCGAAGAATTCGTTTGTGGCAACGGGTGACGGACATAATGTATGAGGACGGGACAACGCAGACAGATGCGTTATACCGTTGCCTTGAAGACAAAACCGAGTTCGGTGGCTATCAAGGTTCGTTCGAAACGATCCGTTCTGACTTCAAAAGAGGTCGCGACGATTTCCGCAAAGTTTTGGAAGACCATGGCTTCAAGACAGGGCCGGCATTGCAGAAGAAGCAGATCAGGAAGGGGAAAAAATGAGAATGATAAAATTCGTACTCGCGGTGGTACTGATCGGTGGCTGCGCTCCGTCTGAGCCTTTGCGCAATCAGTGCGGCATGGAGCTTAGGCTTGGGCTTACCGTTCGCGATCAAGCATATAACGAGGCTTTGGATCGGATTTGTTTTGAGCAACTTGCGCGGGAGCGCGGTCAATCCGTGACGCGGTGCATGGAAACGCGAAATGGTCTCATCTGCGCATCAGATTAAACGCCGTGCCGGTGCAAATACATCCCCATATTTGCCCCAGACAAAGGCAATAAGTTTCTGCCAACTTCCTAGCGTACCCAATACGCCATAGGAGGAACTAAACATGACCGAAACACTACTGCGTCGCCCCGAGGTCGAAGCTCGCACTGGGCTTTCTCGCTCGACCATTTACGACTGGATGAAACGTGGAGGATTCCCCCAGCCCGTAAAACTGGGCGCGCGCCTCGTGGCATGGCGCGAAAGCGATATTGCTGCATGGCTCGAAAGCCGTGAAACACGGGTCACTTGATATGGGCGGCACAAACGAAATGGCCCGGAACCTGTTGGCGCAGGAACCGGGCCGGGTAGATTGCCAAGCGCTAGCGGCTGACACCCAAATCATAGCACAACGCAAACCAGCACGCCACAACGGCGGCACGTCCTACTCTGTCACAACAACCGATGGCGTCGCTTTCGCCATTCTTGTTTCTGGCCGTGTGCGCTGGGCGCTCGACCAGTTGCTTGAGGCGGGCACAACAGGCTGTACGACTATCCACAATTCTGCACCGCGTTGGAGCGCATATATCTTTGACCTTCGCGGCATCGGCGTTGAAGTCGAAACAATCACCGAAACGCACGCAGGCGACTTTCCGGGGCATCATGCAAAATACGTTTTGCGCTCTGGCGTGTCCCTTGGCCGGATTGGGGGTGCGGTATGAAGAGATTGCAAATCGCCTTCCTGATGCGCGCTCACGGGCTGAACGAGGCGCAGGCAAATGCTTTGGCCGCCCTGATTTGGGGGGCGACGTAATGATGGATGCAAAACACATAACGCAAAGACTGTGCGGGAAATGGTATGGCCGCTACGGCTGCGCACCCTGCCCGGTGTGCCAGTTCGAAGGCCACAAATCGCAGAATGCGCTCACTTTGGCCGATGGCACTGGCGGCAAGCTATTGTTGAATTGCAAGAAGGCCGGTTGCGACTATCGCGACATTGCGACAGCGGCGGGCATCACGCAGGGCACCTACACGCCGCCGGATCCGGCAATCTCTGCTCAGCGCGCAGCAGAACAGCGCAGGGCTGACGCAAAGCGTGCGCAGCAGGCGCACCGCCTGTGGATGGGCGCGCAGTCCGTCCTAGGCACAGTTGCGGAAAGCTATTTGAGGGGGCGGGGTATTACCTGCCCCCTTCCTAAAACTCTGCGCTTTGATCCGCAATGTTGGCACGCAACCGCCAAAACATTTCCGGCGTTGGTGGCGCTCGTAGAGGGTGGCGCAGGCTTCGCAGTGCATCGCACCTATCTACGCTGTGATGGCAGCGGCAAGGCCGATGTGACGCCATCCAAGGCGATGCTGGGCGCGGTGTGCGGCGGCGCTGTACGCCTGTCTGATGGGCCACAGACGCTTGCGGTGGCAGAAGGCATCGAAACCGCGCTGAGCCTGTCTAGCGGGCTATTGCGCGCCCCTGCGACTGTTTGGGCGGCGCTGTCCACATCGGGGATACGCGGGCTGCATTTACCGGACGAACCGGGGCGATTGACCATTGCAGCTGATGGCGATGCAGCAGGCCGCACAGCGGCGCAGGCTTTGGCGACGCGGGCGCACGGTATTGGGTGGCAGGTATCACTGCTGCCTGCCCCTGACGGGCGCGATTGGAATGACATTTTGACCGGAAAGGACGCGGCATGATGCACGTTCACGCAACAGAAACACCCTTCAACCCCGAAGCTCCGCAACCGCTGGTGCGCGAAACCGCTGCCGGTGCCGCGTATCCTGTTGAAGCACTCGGGCCGTTGCGCGACGCGGTAGAAGCCGTGCAGGGCATGACGCAAGCCCCTGTCGCCATCCCAGCGGCATCGGCTCTCACCGTGGCATCGCTGGCAGTGCAAGGCTTTGCCAATGTGGAGACGCTGGGCGGCATGCGCCCTTTATCGATTTACGCCCTGACCATCGCTCGAAGCGGTGAACGTAAATCAGCGTGCGACGCCCCGCTAATGGCTCCACTGCGCGACCACGAAAAAGAACGGGCCAAAGCTCAGCGCGAAGAAATGCAAAGCTGGACCAATGCGCACGCGCTGTGGAAAGGCGAACGCGACCACATTTTAATGGAAGCTAAAAAGGGCAAAGGCGAAAAGCGCACGGCGGCGCAAGCTGACCTTGAAGCGCTCGGGCCGGAACCCGAAGCGCCCGCATCGGCTGATAGGACAGTGACAGAACCGACCTTTGAAGGGCTGACCAAGCTATTTGCGCATGGAAACCCCAGCCTTGGGCTTTTCTCGGATGAAGGCGGGCAGTTTCTGGGCGGGCACGCCATGAATAGTGAAAACAGACAAAAGACGCTGGCCGCGTTCAATGACCTTTGGCAAGGCAACCCAATTCGGCGCACGCGCTCAGGGGATGGGCACTCGACGTTATACGGGCGGCGGCTGGCAGTACACCTGATGGTGCAACCAACCGTCGCGCTGGGCTTCATGGCGGACCCGCTGGCGGCTGACACAGGCTTTCTGCCCCGTTTCCTGATGTGTGAACCGCCCAGCGCAATCGGAACCCGAATGCAAGCCAACACAAAGCGCGATGATATGGCGATGGCGAACTTCTCAGGACGGCTGCGCGACATCCTCGATACAACACCGCCCATCGACCTGGAAACCCGCGAACTGCAACCGCGCATCCTTAATTTGACCCCCGGTGCCCGCGCGCAATTGTCTGCATTTTCGGACGTCATAGAAACCGCACAAGCGCCCGGCGGTGACTTGGCCCATATCTCAGGCACGGCATCCAAAACAGCGGAACAGGCTGCGCGCATCGCTGGTGTGCTGACCCTCTGGCGTGACCTGTATGCCCCAGAAGTGCAGGTTAGCGAAATGAACGATGCAATCTTGCTGGCGCAGTACTACCTTGCCGAAGCTTCACGGCTTTCCAGCGCTGCGCTTGTTTCCGCTGAAATCGACAACGCCGAAAAGCTGCGGCTGTGGCTTCTGACAAACTGGACTGAACCCGATGTGCTAGTGCGCGATGTCGTCCGGTTGGGGCCGAATGCATTGCGCGAAAGCCCAAAGGCAAGGGCTGCGCTGGAAATGCTTGAAAAGCACGGATGGCTAGTGCGTCTTGAAGCGGGAACAGTGGTCCGCGGATCCGCTCGAGTTGAAAGTTGGCGCATCGTAAGTGGGACGGGCCATGTGGTTTAATCCTCACGCCAAACTAGTAGAAATCGCGGAGCAACCCCCTGCGACTTCCGCGACAACTGCGACACAAGCCCCAGCTGCGCGCCCAATGTCGCAAGTGTCGCGACTGTCGCAACCCCTCTACTCCCAGAAACCCGCTTTTCGTGTCGCGGAAGTCGCAAGTGTCGCAGCCCCCTAGCGCCAAAACCAGAACCGCAGCCTAGGCCCCACTTTTGACAAATACCGAGCTTGTAGTGGGGCGCAGGATTTTGGAGCGGCATGGGCCAGACGGGCGGGATAGGTTGGCATAAGCTGGACGAGGGATTAAGATGAAAAGTAGAGATTTGGACCGCAAGTTTATCCCCGACATCGCGCGCGCGCGGGGTGGGGTATTAGAGCCGCCATCAACTCTATCGCCTTTGAGTGCCATCGTTTGCGGAGCCAAAACTCGGAAGGGAAAGCCCTGCCAAGCAAAGGCCATACCGGGCAAAACGCGATGCAAGTTTCACGGTGGTGCCAGCACCGGACCGCGGACGGACGACGGGAAGGCCCGCATCGCAGAAGCGCAACGCCGGCGGTGGGCCGCGCACAAAGCCTCAAAGAAAAAGACCCAGAAACTTGTTGGTACCAAAACCCAAGCCATAAAGAACTGCTGCGAGTAGTGCTTGCAATGGCAACGATGAAAGTAGAAAATCCCGGTAACTCACCCCCATTTCGCGCAGCCTTTCCACTCGCTCCGGTGGGGTATGCATTCCAATAAAGGTGTTCACGACCGCCAATGGCACTGCGAACCAAATGGAGTATTGCATGAACCCCAAGGCGATCAGTGCGATAAGTGATAGAGTTCCGATCACAATATTTCCACTCTCAAATCCGCCTACTTAGCAGGGCTCGGCTTGCTTGCAGCGACCGCCGCAGAGTTCCTCCAAAAATCATTATTCAACTCGACTGCGGCCGGAGTTCAGTGCAGCGCTCGCCTGCATACTTTCGGGCTGAGAAATTCGGCTGGTTCGATATGGGCGGCAGGCCTTTAATCCACGGGTCGTCGCCAAACGATACATAGCTCTCAAACATCTCATCGGCCGACTTGGCATCATTGGCCTCGAGGAAATCATCGACGATTTTCCGGCAGGCTGTAACTGCCGCATCGTAGCTGTCGAATGTCCCGAGGACGTATCGCTCGTCCTCATCCATGTAGTGGAAATTGTCGTCAACGTAGACGGTCCAAGCGCCCTTTGGATTGTGGAGCAATTCATGCTCGCTGAGGTCGGCGTGTTCTGCCCGAGTTTCGGTGCGTCCTCTGTTCTCTAGAACTTTTCGTTGAAGGTGCATCCAATTCACTTCGTGGACAAGTTCCAACGGGTCCGCATCGTCGTCTCGAACACGGTAAATCGTTGCGTTTCCCGGATAGTCGTTGAAGTGCCATTCCATGACCCCACCGGGCGCTTCGTCACGAACTATCACCGGAAAACCCAACAATAGCCCAGCCCATGCTGCGGCGTGAAGTCGCGCAGTTTTTTCTGCACCGTCAGGTAGCTTGGCCTTAAGCTGGACGATCTGGCTCGGCTGCACCGCGTGCTGAGCAAGCCTTACAAATTGCGCAGTACATGCTGGTGAATGTGTGCCATTTCTTTCAAACAAAAGGTTTTGGATGTCTTGGGCTGCCAGTCTTACAGCGTCACTCAGTACGGATCTTTGGAACAACTGTGTCCAGAAATCTTCCGCTATTGAATAGAAAAAGATCCGCCCTTGGTGCTCAACATAGTATCCCTCCGTTAAGCCAAAGACCGCAGCGTTGCTTAGGATTTCTTGCAGATTAACTTTGCGTTCCGATGTAATCATATCGTCGACCTGAGAAGTTAGTTCACGCATTCTCTCTGGTTTGATGTTCTGAAATGTCTCTCGCAGCTTTTCAGGGTCCATACCTGCCCTTCGACCGCCTTCGAGCAATCCATCCAAGTATTGATTGCCCTCAGGTTCTGATGATCTGTACGAGCTTAATCCTAGCGATTTCCAAGCCTCAGGATTTCTTGCCTCCAGATTCTGCATGATTTTTTTCTTTGCAATGCGAACAATCTCACTGGCTTCTGAATCGCCAAGGCCAAATTTCTCTTCCAGTTCGCTCTTCGCCTGATAGGGGTATGCGTCACTCCTTAATGCTATAATGGCGTACTCGAGAGGGTCGCCATTAGGACCCCCATTCACAGTTGTGAGACCCGCGAAGCCAGAAGTCGCGGCGCTCTCTGGGGGCCTGAAGCTTTTGTTTTCTTGAACAGGAATGGCTGTGCCCAAGAAATGATCGAGGTTAACTTGTTCTTTCCATTTTCGCTTTTTCAGAAAACCAAAAATGCTAAATCCCTCCGCTCAATGCGATCGCAAATTAGCATGTTGATGTAGGTATGTCATCCGGAACGTTCCGAGAGGATCTCGGTCGTTGCGGGGGAAGGATTGGGGGAAGTAAATCCTCACCAATCAAATAAAACTAACTATATCAATGGGATACGCAGTCTTTATGGCGGAGAGACAGGGATTCGAACCCTGGGAAGGCTTGCACCCTCAACGGTTTTCGAGACCGCCCCGTTCGACCACTCCGGCACCTCTCCGCGGTCGGGTGGGGCTTAATGCTTCGCTTTCATCAGCGCAAGTGGAAAATCCCTGCGCACGGGCGTGTCAAGCGCGGGAAAGTGTTTTGGTCCAACACGGCATTTGGCCTATCGTTCAACCGACTCAACTTGAAAGCGGGGACGGTATGCTGAGAGCGGTGATTGTTGCAATTTGGAGCGCTGTGGCAGGATTTGGCGGGTTCGCCCACCACAATGCCCAAGCACAGACGATTTCAGAGAGCTATACTCCGAGTCCTGCAGAAGCCGAATTTGTTGACTTGACTGCTGGGTTTGGAACGATTCAGCTATTGCTTATGATCCGCCCTGACTTTCTTTCCTCACCAGCCCGCCTCGAGCTTGAGGCTTGCG
>NZ_UIHC01000093.1 GCF_900499075.1 Roseinatronobacter ekhonensis
AGAAGTTAACACTTTCGGATATTTCTGATGAGTCGAAAAATTATCTTGATAAAGCAGGAATTACTACTGCTTGTTTACGAATTAAATCGAAGTGGACTGCTGGCGGAAAATGAGAAAATTCGACCTATCCTTGCGCAGCTCGAGAAGCTCTTACTTTGCGACCTTTCGCCATCAACTAACGATTCTGTCAAAAACTGACGCGTTGGATGAGGAGAAGTGGCTTAATATGCTTGGCACGTTCGTCAAGGACTGGTTTAGATATGAGTCACATTTTGTTCATGGTAGAGATTCTCTTGTTGACATTTTAAAAGAGCGTGGATTACTATCTGAGTCCGATGCTGTTCAACCACTAATAGGTAAGAAATCATGAGTCAAGTTACTGAACAATCCGTACGTTTCCAGACCGCTTTGGCCTCTATTAAGCTCATTCAGGCTTCTGCCGTTTTGGATTTAACCGAAGATGATTTCGATTTTCTGACGAGTAACAAAGTTTGGATTGCTACTGACCGCTCTCGTGCTCGTCGCTGCGTTGAGGCTTGCGTTTATGGTACGCTGGACTTTGTAGGATACCCTCGCTTTCCTGCTCCTGTTGAGTTTATTGCTGCCGTCATTGCTTATTATGTTCATCCCGTCAACATTCAAACGGCCTGTCTCATCATGGAAGGCGCTGAATTTACGGAAAACATTATTAATGGCGTCGAGCGTCCGGTTAAAGCCGCTGAATTGTTCGCGTTTACCTTGCGTGTACGCGCAGGAAACACTGACGTTCTTACTGACGCAGAAGAAAACGTGCGTCAAAAATTACGTGCAGAAGGAGTGATGTAATGTCTAAAGGTAAAAAACGTTCTGGCGCTCGCCCTGGTCGTCCGCAGCCGTTGCGAGGTACTAAAGGCAAGCGTAAAGGCGCTCGTCTTTGGTATGTAGGTGGTCAACAATTTTAATTGCAGGGGCTTCGGCCCCTTACTTGAGGATAAATTATGTCTAATATTCAAACTGGCGCCGAGCGTATGCCGCATGACCTTTCCCATCTTGGCTTCCTTGCTGGTCAGATTGGTCGTCTTATTACCATTTCAACTACTCCGGTTATCGCTGGCGACTCCTTCGAGATGGACGCCGTTGGCGCTCTCCGTCTTTCTCCATTGCGTCGTGGCCTTGCTATTGACTCTACTGTAGACATTTTTACTTTTTATGTCCCTCATCGTCACGTTTATGGTGAACAGTGGATTAAGTTCATGAAGGATGGTGTTAATGCCACTCCTCTCCCGACTGTTAACACTACTGGTTATATTGACCATGCCGCTTTTCTTGGCACGATTAACCCTGATACCAATAAAATCCCTAAGCATTTGTTTCAGGGTTATTTGAATATCTATAACAACTATTTTAAAGCGCCGTGGATGCCTGACCGTACCGAGGCTAACCCTAATGAGCTTAATCAAGATGATGCTCGTTATGGTTTCCGTTGCTGCCATCTCAAAAACATTTGGACTGCTCCGCTTCCTCCTGAGACTGAGCTTTCTCGCCAAATGACGACTTCTACCACATCTATTGACATTATGGGTCTGCAAGCTGCTTATGCTAATTTGCATACTGACCAAGAACGTGATTACTTCATGCAGCGTTACCATGATGTTATTTCTTCATTTGGAGGTAAAACCTCTTATGACGCTGACAACCGTCCTTTACTTGTCATGCGCTCTAATCTCTGGGCATCTGGCTATGATGTTGATGGAACTGACCAAACGTCGTTAGGCCAGTTTTCTGGTCGTGTTCAACAGACCTATAAACATTCTGTGCCGCGTTTCTTTGTTCCTGAGCATGGCACTATGTTTACTCTTGCGCTTGTTCGTTTTCCGCCTACTGCGACTAAAGAGATTCAGTACCTTAACGCTAAAGGTGCTTTGACTTATACCGATATTGCTGGCGACCCTGTTTTGTATGGCAACTTGCCGCCGCGTGAAATTTCTATGAAGGATGTTTTCCGTTCTGGTGATTCGTCTAAGAAGTTTAAGATTGCTGAGGGTCAGTGGTATCGTTATGCGCCTTCGTATGTTTCTCCTGCTTATCACCTTCTTGAAGGCTTCCCATTCATTCAGGAACCGCCTTCTGGTGATTTGCAAGAACGCGTACTTATTCGCCACCATGATTATGACCAGTGTTTCCAGTCCGTTCAGTTGTTGCAGTGGAATAGTCAGGTTAAATTTAATGTGACCGTTTATCGCAATCTGCCGACCACTCGCGATTCAATCATGACTTCGTGATAAAAGATTGAGTGTGAGGTTATAACGCCGAAGCGGTAAAAATTTTAATTTTTGCCGCTGAGGGGTTGACCAAGCGAAGCGCGGTAGGTTTTCTGCTTAGGAGTTTAATCATGTTTCAGACTTTTATTTCTCGCCATAATTCAAACTTTTTTTCTGATAAGCTGGTTCTCACTTCTGTTACTCCAGCTTCTTCGGCACCTGTTTTACAGACACCTAAAGCTACATCGTCAACGTTATATTTTGATAGTTTGACGGTTAATGCTGGTAATGGTGGTTTTCTTCATTGCATTCAGATGGATACATCTGTCAACGCCGCTAATCAGGTTGTTTCTGTTGGTGCTGATATTGCTTTTGATGCCGACCCTAAATTTTTTGCCTGTTTGGTTCGCTTTGAGTCTTCTTCGGTTCCGACTACCCTCCCGACTGCCTATGATGTTTATCCTTTGGATGGTCGCCATGATGGTGGTTATTATACCGTCAAGGACTGTGTGACTATTGACGTCCTTCCCCGTACGCCGGGCAATAATGTTTATGTTGGTTTCATGGTTTGGTCTAACTTTACCGCTACTAAATGCCGCGGATTGGTTTCGCTGAATCAGGTTATTAAAGAGATTATTTGTCTCCAGCCACTTAAGTGAGGTGATTTATGTTTGGTGCTATTGCTGGCGGTATTGCTTCTGCTCTTGCTGGTGGCGCCATGTCTAAATTGTTTGGAGGCGGTCAAAAAGCCGCCTCCGGTGGCATTCAAGGTGATGTGCTTGCTACCGATAACAATACTGTAGGCATGGGTGATGCTGGTATTAAATCTGCCATTCAAGGCTCTAATGTTCCTAACCCTGATGAGGCCGTCCCTAGTTTTGTTTCTGGTGCTATGGCTAAAGCTGGTAAAGGACTTCTTGAAGGTACGTTGCAGGCTGGCACTTCTGCCGTTTCTGATAAGTTGCTTGATTTGGTTGGACTTGGTGGCAAGTCTGCCGCTGATAAAGGAAAGGATACTCGTGATTATCTTGCTGCTGCATTTCCTGAGCTTAATGCTTGGGAGCGTGCTGGTGCTGATGCTTCCTCTGCTGGTATGGTTGACGCCGGATTTGAGAATCAAAAAGAGCTTACTAAAATGCAACTGGACAATCAGAAAGAGATTGCCGAGATGCAAAATGAGACTCAAAAAGAGATTGCTGGCATTCAGTCGGCGACTTCACGCCAGAATACGAAAGACCAGGTATATGCACAAAATGAGATGCTTGCTTATCAACAGAAGGAGTCTACTGCTCGCGTTGCGTCTATTATGGAAAACACCAATCTTTCCAAGCAACAGCAGGTTTCCGAGATTATGCGCCAAATGCTTACTCAAGCTCAAACGGCTGGTCAGTATTTTACCAATGACCAAATCAAAGAAATGACTCGCAAGGTTAGTGCTGAGGTTGACTTAGTTCATCAGCAAACGCAGAATCAGCGGTATGGCTCTTCTCATATTGGCGCTACTGCAAAGGATATTTCTAATGTCGTCACTGATGCTGCTTCTGGTGTGGTTGATATTTTTCATGGTATTGATAAAGCTGTTGCCGATACTTGGAACAATTTCTGGAAAGACGGTAAAGCTGATGGTATTGGCTCTAATTTGTCTAGGAAATAACCGTCAGGATTGACACCCTCCCAATTGTATGTTTTCATGCCTCCAAATCTTGGAGGCTTTTTTATGGTTCGTTCTTATTACCCTTCTGAATGTCACGCTGATTATTTTGACTTTGAGCGTATCGAGGCTCTTAAACCTGCTATTGAGGCTTGTGGCATTTCTACTCTTTCTCAATCCCCAATGCTTGGCTTCCATAAGCAGATGGATAACCGCATCAAGCTCTTGGAAGAGATTCTGTCTTTTCGTATGCAGGGCGTTGAGTTCGATAATGGTGATATGTATGTTGACGGCCATAAGGCTGCTTCTGACGTTCGTGATGAGTTTGTATCTGTTACTGAGAAGTTAATGGATGAATTGGCACAATGCTACAATGTGCTCCCCCAACTTGATATTAATAACACTATAGACCACCGCCCCGAAGGGGACGAAAAATGGTTTTTAGAGAACGAGAAGACGGTTACGCAGTTTTGCCGCAAGCTGGCTGCTGAACGCCCTCTTAAGGATATTCGCGATGAGTATAATTACCCCAAAAAGAAAGGTATTAAGGATGAGTGTTCAAGATTGCTGGAGGCCTCCACTATGAAATCGCGTAGAGGCTTTGCTATTCAGCGTTTGATGAATGCAATGCGACAGGCTCATGCTGATGGTTGGTTTATCGTTTTTGACACTCTCACGTTGGCTGACGACCGATTAGAGGCGTTTTATGATAATCCCAATGCTTTGCGTGACTATTTTCGTGATATTGGTCGTATGGTTCTTGCTGCCGAGGGTCGCAAGGCTAATGATTCACACGCCGACTGCTATCAGTATTTTTGTGTGCCTGAGTATGGTACAGCTAATGGCCGTCTTCATTTCCATGCGGTGCACTTTATGCGGACACTTCCTACAGGTAGCGTTGACCCTAATTTTGGTCGTCGGGTACGCAATCGCCGCCAGTTAAATAGCTTGCAAAATACGTGGCCTTATGGTTACAGTATGCCCATCGCAGTTCGCTACACGCAGGACGCTTTTTCACGTTCTGGTTGGTTGTGGCCTGTTGATGCTAAAGGTGAGCCGCTTAAAGCTACCAGTTATATGGCTGTTGGTTTCTATGTGGCTAAATACGTTAACAAAAAGTCAGATATGGACCTTGCTGCTAAAGGTCTAGGAGCTAAAGAATGGAACAACTCACTAAAAACCAAGCTGTCGCTACTTCCCAAGAAGCTGTTCAGAATCAGAATGAGCCGCAACTTCGGGATGAAAATGCTCACAATGACAAATCTGTCCACGGAGTGCTTAATCCAACTTACCAAGCTGGGTTACGACGCGACGCCGTTCAACCAGATATTGAAGCAGAACGCAAAAAGAGAGATGAGATTGAGGCTGGGAAAAGTTACTGTAGCCGACGTTTTGGCGGCGCAACCTGTGACGACAAATCTGCTCAAATTTATGCGCGCTTCGATAAAAATGATTGGCGTATCCAACCTGCAGAGTTTTATCGCTTCCATGACGCAGAAGTTAACACTTTCGGATATTTCTGATGAGTCGAAAAATTATCTTGATAAAGCAGGAATTACTACTGCTTGTTTACGAATTAAATCGAAGTGGACTGCTGGCGGAAAATGAGAAAATTCGACCTA
>NZ_UIHC01000072.1 GCF_900499075.1 Roseinatronobacter ekhonensis
TGATCAGAGCTTGAAGCTCAGCACGGTCGGCGGGGCCAAGGTAAAGGCAAATGTCATTGCGTCTCATGTCCCGAATATAGCACATCAGGCCCTCAATGGGAATCCTGTGTCAGGTGGGGAACACTAGGTGCGAGATCGAGTTAACCATGCCGCGCACGGAAGGGGTATCTTCCAGTTCGCGGGTGCGGTGCATCTTGTTCAGGCCCAACCCGACCAACGTAGCGCGCTGGACGGCGGGGCGACGGATCGGAGAGCCGATTTGTTTGACCACGATGGTTTTTGCCATTGTTCTGACCCTTCCTTACGCGTCTGCGGTTTCGGTCTCGGCTTCAGGCTTGCGCAGAATATCTGCCACCTTCTTGCCGCGACGCTGCGCCACCTGACGGGGGCTTGCAGAGTTCTTCAGCGCGTCAAACGTCGCGCGGATCATGTTGTAAGGATTCTGACTTCCGGTCGACTTGGCAACCACGTCCTGCAATCCCAGCATCTCGAACACGGCGCGCATCGGACCACCGGCGATGATACCCGTGCCCGGAACGGCCTGGCGCATGATGATCTTGCCCGCGCCGTGGCGGCCCTCGATATCATGATGCAGCGTGCGGCCGTCTTTCAACGGAACGCGCACCATCTGGCGCTTGGCCTGTTCGGTTGCCTTGCGAATGGCTTCGGGCACTTCTTTCGCCTTGCCCTTGCCAAAGCCCACACGACCGCGCTGATCGCCGACAACCACGAGGGCTGCAAAGCCGAAGCGCTTGCCGCCTTTCACGGTTTTCGACACACGGTTGATCGCGACCAGACGATCGGCGAATTCCGGGGTTTCGTCGCGCTCGCGGCGGTCCCGGCGGTTTTCTCTTTCTGCCATAATCGTCTCCTCAGAACTTCAGGCCGCCTTCACGCGCAGCCTCGGCCAGAGCCTTGACTTTACCGTGAAAGATGAAGCCGCCACGGTCGAAATAGCACTCTTCGACGCCAGCGGCTTTCGCACGCTCGGCAATCGCGGCACCAATCTTGGCGGCTGCGTCCTTGTTGTTGACACCCACGACACCTAAATCCTTTTCCAGTGTCGAGGCCGAAGCCACTGTCACACCGCGCACATCGTCGATCAGCTGAACGCTGATGTTCTTGTTGGAGCGGTGGACAGACAGGCGCGGACGCCCGTTGGCCAGTTTCTTGAGTTTGTTCCGAACGCGCAGGCGGCGTTTTTGGAACAGCTTTTGCTTTATGTTCGCCATCTTTCGCGCCCTTACTTCTTCTTGCCTTCCTTACGGAAGATATACTCATCCTTGTAGCGAATGCCCTTGCCCTTGTAGGGCTCGGGCGAACGCCACTTGCGGATATTCGCGGCCACTTCGCCGACCTGTTGCTGGTCCATTCCCTCGATCACAACTTCAGTCTGCTTGGGAGCGGACACGGTGATGCCGGCCGGAACCTCGAAAATCACTTCGTGGCTATAGCCCAGCGACAGTTTCAGGTCCTTGCCCTGCATCGCAGCACGGTAGCCAACGCCGACCAGTTCCAGTTCCTTCTTGAAACCGTCAGTCACGCCGGTGGCAAGGTTTGCCACCATCGAGCGGGTCATACCCCATTGCTGGCGCGCGCGCTTCGACAGACCACGTGGTTTGACGGAAACAGTGTTGCCATCCAGCACGATATCCACGTCATCACCAGCGGTGAAGCTGCGGGTGCCTTTCGGGCCTTTGACCTCGATGGTCTGGCCCGAGACCTGCGCGCTCACGCCCGAAGGCAGTTCGACAGGCTTTTTGCCAATACGAGACATCTCAGCCCTCCTTAGAACACACGGCAGAGCACTTCGCCACCAACATTGGCGGCGCGTGCTGCTGCATCGGACATCACGCCCTTGGGCGTAGAGACTACCGAAATACCAAGGCCGTTGCGGACCTGCGGAATTTCACGAACACCGGAATAAACGCGGCGACCGGGGGTCGAAATACGCTGCAATTCGCGGATGGCGGGGGCACCATCTGCATATTTCAGCGAAATTTCAAGCTCCGGGTGGCCAACCTTGGACGTGGCCTGCTCATAACCGCGAATATATCCTTCGCTTTGCAGCACATCCAACACCCAGCCACGCAACTTCGACGCGGGCGTGCGCACCGTCGATTTGCCGCGCAATTGTGCGTTGCGGATACGGGTCAGCATATCGCCGAGCGGATCGTTCATGGACATGATCCTATCTCCTTACCAGCTCGACTTGACCATGCCTGGAATTTGGCCCTTGGAGGCCAGATCCCGCAGCGCGATCCGCGACAGTTTCAATTTGCGATAATACGCTTTCGGGCGACCGGACAGCTGGCAGCGGTTGTGCAAGCGGGTTTCCGAAGAATTCCGCGGCAATTGTGCCAGTTTCAGGTTTGCCTTGAAACGCTCTTCCATCGGGCGTTCTGCGTCGGCGGCGATTGCTTTCAGCTCAGCGCGCTTGGCTGCGTATTTCGCGACCAGCTTCTGACGCTTCTTCTCGCGCTCGACCATTGCTTTTTTAGCCATCGGTTCTCTCCCTCTCGCGTCAGCTTGTGAAGGGCATGTTGAAATGCTTCAACAGCGCCTTGGCTTCCGCGTCGGTTTTCGCGGTGGTGCAGATGATGATATCCATCCCCCACATCTCGTCGATCTGATCGAAATTGATCTCTGGGAACACGATATGCTCCTTGATGCCCATGGCGTAGTTGCCATTGCCATCAAACGACGTGCCCTTAACGCCGCGGAAGTCGCGAACACGGGGCAGAGCGATGTTGATCAGGCGGTCGAGGAATTCGTACATCCGCTCACCACGCAGGGTTACTTTGACACCCAGCGGCATCTCTTCGCGAACACGGAACCCCGCGATCGAATTGCGCGCCTTGGTGATCACGGCCTTCTGGCCCGCAATCGCAGTCAGGTCAGCTTGTGCCGACTTGATTTTTTTGGTGTCCTTGACGGCTTCACCGATGCCCATATTAAGCACGATCTTATCGAGCTTCGGGATCATCATGTCGTTCTTGTAGCCGAATTCTTCCTTCATCGCGGGACGGATGGTGTCTTTGAACACTCCCCGCAGACGAGGGGTATAGTTGGCTTGATCCAGCATCAGATCGCCTCCCCGGTTGTCTTCGCGAAACGCACCTTCTTGCCGTCTTCCTCGCGGAAGCCGACGCGCGTCGCTTTGCCGTTGCCATCTACCAGTGCCAGATTGGACAGGTCGACAGGCATGGCCTGCGGCAGGCGTCCGCCCTGGCTGGTCTGGCTCTGTTTGGTGTGGCGGATGGAGATATTGATCCCGTCCACAACGGCTTTATTGGCCTTGGGCATGACGGTCGAAATCTCGCCTTGCTTGCCCTTGTCCTTGCCGGTCAGAACGACAACCTTGTCGCCTTTTTTCAACTTCGCAGCCATTACAACACCTCCGGCGCGAGCGAGATGATCTTCATGAAGCTTTTGGCCCGCAATTCGCGCACAACCGGCCCGAAGATACGGGTGCCGACAGGCTCGTTCGCGTTGTTGAGGATCACGGCCGCGTTGCGGTCGAAACGGATGGATGTGCCATCTTCGCGGCGCACTTCTTTTGCGGTCCGAACGACGACGGCTTTACGCACGTCACCCTTCTTTACACGGCCCCGCGGAATCGCTTCCTTGACCGACACCACAATGATGTCGCCCACCGACGCATAGCGCCGCTTGGAACCGCCGAGGACCTTGATGCACTGAACTCGGCGTGCGCCAGAGTTGTCAGCAACATCCAGATTGGTCTGCATCTGGATCATTTGGTTTCTCCCGACCTTTGGGCATCTTGCCCAGGGTTTCGATAAGTCTGGTTGGAACGGGTCTTAAGCCGAAGCGTCGACCAGTACCTCCCAGCGCTTGGACTTCGAGACCGGCGCACATTCGATAATCCGAACAGTATCGCCAACCTTGAACTGGTTGAGCGGGTCGTGGGCGCGATATTTTTTCGTGCTCCGAACCGTTTTCTTCATGACGGGGTGCGTGAAGCGGCGCTCGATCAGGACCGTAACGGTCTGGTCGTTCTTGTCGCTCGTCACCTTGCCTTGCAGGATGCGTTTGGGCATAGGGCCAGCTCCTTAGTTCGCCGCCGCAGCGCGGGCTTGTTCGTTGAGGATGGTCGAGACGCGTGCGGCATCCCGGCGAACCTGGCGAATACGGGCTGTGTTTTCCAGCTGGTTGGTCGCCTTCTGGAAGCGCAAGTTAAACGCTTCCTTTTTCAGCGCGACCAGTTCGTCGCGCAACTGATCCGGTGTCTTGGATCGCAGATCTTCGGCTTTCATGGCCATTCCTTCAGTCAACAATCACCGGAGGGCCCCTGTGACAGGGTCACCCTGATTCCCGGCGGAGGTGGATGAGCGTGCCGTATAGGCGCGTTGCGCCCGCTTGGCAAGCTCTGCAAAAAACAATCTGCCCCGACCAAAGCCGGGGCAAACCAAAGCGTGACAAAAACGTCTTACCAGTCTTCGCGCTGAACGACGCGGGTCTTGATCGGCAGCTTCATCGCGGCCAGGCGCAGCGCCTCGCGCGCGACAGCATCACCGACACCGTCGATCTCGAACATAACGCGGCCGGGCTTGACCTTCGCGGCCCAGAAATCGACCGAGCCTTTACCTTTACCCATACGAACTTCGGTGGGTTTAGAGGTGACGGGGACATCCGGGAAGATGCGGATCCAGACACGGCCCTGACGCTTCATGTGACGCGTCATGGCACGGCGGGCAGCTTCGATCTGACGCGCGGTGATGCGCTCAGGCTCCAGCGCTTTCAGGCCATAGCCACCAAAGTTCAGGTCAAACCCGCCCTTGGCTTCGCCCTTGATCCGGCCCTTGTGCTGTTTGCGGAACTTGGTCCGTTTCGGTTGCAGCATTGTCTTACTCCTTCACTCGGATCAACGGCGCGGGCGCGATGCGCCGCCGCTGTCCTGAAGTTCCTGATGCCGACGATCACGCGCCTGCGGATCATGTTCCATGATCTCGCCCTTGAAGATCCACACCTTCACACCGATGATGCCGTAAGCCGTCTGGCCTTCGGAATGCGCGTAGTCGATATCGGCGCGCAACGTGTGCAACGGCACCCGCCCTTCGCGATACCATTCCGTGCGCGCAATCTCTGCACCACCCAGACGACCCGCCAGGTTCACACGGATGCCAAGGGCACCCATGCGCATGGCGTTCTGCACCGCGCGCTTCATCGCACGACGGAAGCTGACACGGCGCTCAAGCTGCTGCGTGACCGATTCCGCGACCAACTGTGCATCCAATTCGGGCTTGCGGATCTCTACAATGTTGAGATGCAGGTCAGAGTCGGTGAACTTGGCAAGCTTCTTGCGCAGGGTTTCGATATCGGCACCTTTTTTGCCGATAATCACGCCGGGACGCGCCGTGTGAATCGTGACGCGGCACTTCTTGTGCGGACGCTCGATAATCACGCGGCTGATGCCAGCCTGCTTGCATTCATCATGGATGAATTCGCGGATTTTCAGGTCTTCCAGCAACAGATTGCCGTAATCCTTGCTTTCCGCGAACCAGCGGCTGTCCCAGGTGCGGTTGACCTGAAGGCGCATACCAATCGGATTTACCTTGTGACCCATTATGCTTGCTCCTCGGCTTGGCGAACCTTGATGGTCAGTTCGGAAAACGGCTTCATGATCTTGCCGAAGCGGCCGCGTGCCCGCGGACGGCCCCGCTTCATGACCAGGTTCTTACCGACCCATGCTTCCGCGACAACCAGCGCGTCCACATCCAGACCATGGTTGTTTTCAGCATTGGCAATCGCCGATTGCAGGCATTTCTTGACGTCGCCAGCAATACGCTTTTTCGAGAAGGTCAGATCGGTCAACGCGCGATCAACTTTCTTGCCGCGGATCATGGCAGCGACGAGGTTCAGCTTTTGCGGCGAAGTGCGCAACATGCGTGTCTTCGCCATAGCTTCATTCTCGGCCACGCGGCGCGGATTTGTCTCTTTACCCATGGCTTATTTCCGTTTCGCTTTTTTGTCAGCCGCGTGCCCGTAATAGGTCCGCGTCGGCGAATACTCACCGAACTTCTGGCCGATCATGTCCTCGGTCACGTTAACGGGGACGTGCTTTTTCCCGTTATATACGCCGAACGTCAGGCCCACGAACTGGGGCAGGATGGTCGAGCGGCGCGACCAGATCTTGATAACTTCATTGCGACCCGATTCGCGTGCTTTTTCCGCTTTTTTCAAAACGTAAGCATCAACGAAAGGGCCCTTCCAAACTGAACGTGCCATGGATTAGCGACCCTTCTTCTTCGCGTGGCGAGACCGCAAGATATACTTGTCGGTCTGCTTGTTGGAGCGCGTCTTGCGACCCTTGGTGTCTTTACCCCAAGGCGTAACAGGCGTGCGGCCCCCAGAGGTGCGACCCTCACCACCACCATGGGGGTGATCGATCGGGTTCATAGCAACACCACGCACCGACGGGCGCTTGCCCTGATGGCGGGTGCGACCTGCTTTACCGAAATTCTGGTTCGAGTGGTCGGGGTTGGACACCGCGCCAATCGTTGCAAAGCACTCCTGACGGACAAGGCGCAGCTCGCCCGAAGACAAGCGGATCTGTGCGTAGCCGCCGTCACGACCGACAAACTGGGCATAAGTCCCCGCCGAACGTGCGATCTGGCCACCCTTGCCGGGCTTCATTTCGATGTTGTGCACGATTGTGCCGATGGGCATGCCCGAAAACGGCATCGCATTCCCCGGCTTGATGTCGGCCTTGACCGACGCCACAATCTTGTCGCCAACAGCCAGACGCTGCGGTGCCAGGATGTAGGCTTGTTCGCCGTCGGTATATTTTACCAGCGCGATGAAGGCCGTACGGTTCGGGTCATATTCGATCCGCTCTACCGTGGCCGGAACATCCAGCTTGTTGCGCTTGAAATCGACAATTCGATACAGGCGTTTTGCACCACCGCCAATGCGGCGTGCAGTAATCCGTCCGGTGTTGTTCCGACCGCCCGACTTGGTCAGACCCTGCGTAAGGGACTTGACCGGGCGACCTTTCCAAAGCTCCGAACGGTCGATCAGAACCAGCCCACGCTGGCCCGGCGTCGTCGGTCTATACGACTTGAGTGCCATGCTTTCTGTCTTCCGTTAGCTCTGGACCAAAAGGTCCGGTTAGAAATCAGGCGCGATGCGCCAAATAATCAGCGGCCCCGAGAGCGTCGGGGCCGCTGAGTAGGGCTTCACTTATCAAAGCCCGGTGGTCACGTCGATAGCATTTCCGTCTTCGAGCGTGACATAGGCTTTCTTGACATCTTTCCGGCGGCCTTTCATGCCACGGAACGTCTTGGTCTTGCCTTTCGTGATGGAGGTATTCACCGCCTTCACCTTCACGCCGAAGATTGCTTCGACAGCATCTTTGATCTGCGGCTTGTTCGAGTCGATCGACACTTCGAACACAACGGCATTGGCCTCAGAGGCCATGGTTGCCTTCTCGGTGATAATCGGCTTGCGGATCACGTCGTAATGGTCTGCTTTCACGCTCATGCCAGTCGAGCCTCCAGTGCTTCGAGCCCGGCGCGGGTGATGACCAGCGTGTCACGGCGCAGGATGTCATAGACATTCGCCCCGATCGACGGCAGCACATCGACCCCATCCAGGTTGCGCGCGGCGCGGGCGAAGTTGTCGCTTACTTCCGCGCCGTCAATGATCAGGGCCTTTTTCCAACCCAACTCTTTGGCAGCCTTTGCCAGCACTGCGGTCTTGGCTTCGGCCATATCGGTCGAGTCCAGAACCACCAGTTTGCCGGCGCCCGCTTTCGCGGAGAGCGCCATGCGCAGACCCAGAGCACGCACCTTTTTGGGAAGGTCATGTGCGTGGCTGCGCGGGGTCGGGCCCTTGTAGACACCACCCGAACGGAAGATCGGCGCGTTCCGGTCACCATGGCGCGCGCCACCGGTGCCCTTTTGCCGATAGATCTTCTTTGTCGAGTAGCTGGTTTCCGACCTGGTTTTCACCTTATGAGTGCCAGCTTGGGCTTTCGCCCGCTGCCAGCGCACCACGCGGTGCAGGATGTCGGCGCGCGGTTCAAGGCCGAAAATGGCCTCGTTCAGCTCGACTTCGCCGGCCTTGCCTGCTTGCAGATTAACGATGTCGAGTTTCATATCACTCGCCTTCCTTCTTATCGGCTTCGATGGAATCCTCAGCCTCTTTCAGAGCAGCATCCTGCTCCGCAGCTTCGGCTTCCAATGCGGCCTGGCGTGCTGCCTCTTCTTCAGCGGCAGCGGCGGCGGCGGCCTCTTCGGCGGCCTTGCGCGCAGCATCAGCAGCCGATTTCAGCGCGGCAGGCAGGATCGCGTTTTCAGGGAACGGTTTCTTGACCGCGTCCTTGATTGTAACCCAGCCGCCCTTGGAGCCGGGAACCGCGCCCTTGACCATGATCAGGCCGCGTTCGCTATCGGTGCGCACCACTTGCAGGTTCTGCGTGGTGATACGCGCAGCGCCCATGTGGCCAGCCATTTTCTTGCCCTTGAACACCTTGCCGGGGTCTTGGCACTGGCCGGTGGACCCGTGCGAACGGTGGCTGATCGACACACCGTGGGACGCGCGCAAACCGCCGAAGTTGTGACGCTTCATCGCACCCGCGAAACCCTTACCTATGGAGTTGCCCGCGATATCCACGAACTGGCCCTCGAAATAATGGTCGGCGGTGATTTCCTCGCCCACTTCGATCAGGTTATCCGGGCTGACGCGGAACTCGGCCAGCTTGCGCTTCGGCGCGACACTTGCCTTGGCATAGTGGCCGCGCATCGGGGCGGAAATTCGCTTGGCTTTCGCCGCGCCCGCGCCCAACTGCACCGCAGTATACCCGTCCCGGTCGGCAGTGCGCTGTGCAACCACCTGCAACCCGTCTAGTTGAAGGACCGTCACGGGTACTTGCCGCCCGTCCTCCATGAACAGCCGGGTCATGCCCAGCTTCTTTGCAATAACTCCAGAGCGCATCAGCCCGGCTCCTTAAACTTTGATCTCGACATCGACACCGGCCGCCAGGTCGAGCTTCATCAGCGCGTCCACCGTCTGGGGCGTCGGATCGACAATGTCGAGAAGACGTTTGTGCGTGCGGATTTCCCACTGGTCGCGCGATTTCTTATCGACATGCGGACCACGGAGCACCGTGAATTTTTCGATTTTGTTCGGCAGCGGAATAGGACCGCGCACCTGAGCGCCCGTGCGCTTGGCCGTGTTCACGATTTCCTGCGTGCTTGCATCAAGCACGCGGTAATCGAAGGCCTTGAGCCGGATGCGGATATTCTGACCTTGCATCTGTCTGTTCCTTCGGAAGGACAGGGGCGTGGATATCCACGCTCCCTGCCCGTCACATTACTTGATGATTTTCGACACGACGCCTGCGCCGACGGTGCGGCCGCCTTCACGGATGGCGAAGCGCAGCTTCTCTTCCATGGCGATGGGCGCGATCAGCTCGACCTCGAATTTCAGGTTGTCGCCCGG
>NZ_UIHC01000141.1 GCF_900499075.1 Roseinatronobacter ekhonensis
CAGCCGGTCAGATAGGTGAACACCCCCTCGGCGGCATCGCGCAATTCGGTGAACGGGTTGAACCCGATGAACCCAATCAGCGCAGCGCCAACCTGCTCGAACGTCCAGCCGGTCAGATAGGTGAACAGCCCCTCGGCGGCGTCGCGGATCAGGGTGAAGATGTTGAACTCTTGCCAGAGCGCGATCAGCCCGGCCAGAAACCCGTCTTCAAAGGCGGCTTTAACGCGGTCGAACTTGCCCGTGAAATAGGCGGTGATCCCGTCCCAATTGTCGTAAATGACATAGACCGCCGCCGCCACCGCCGCGATGGCCAGAAAGATCGGGTTGGTCAGCAGGGCGCGGCCCGCAATAGCCAAGGCGCGGCCCAGCCACATCAGCGCGCCGCCCACGGCCTGAAACACTGCCACGGCGGCAAGCGCCACGCGCCCTGCAATGGCCAGCAAGTAGCCGCCCAGGGCACGCAGACCCCAGAACGCCAGCAGCCCCATGCGCGCGACAAACAGCAGGCCGTTGGCCAAGGCCAGTAGTGCAACCCGAAGCACAGGCATCGACCCAAATGCCAAGAATGCCAGCGCGCGACCCAACCAGCCAAACGCGACAAACAGCGCACCCAAGGCCACGCGCAGCTTACCCATCCAGCCAAATAGCAGCCAGAACCCCCATTGTGCGGCCAACGCGCCGATATTGAGCAACACCATACCGGCCACCACCCAGCCGATTGTACTGACCAGTCCCTGATTAGCATCTGCCCAGTTGCCGATTTCCATAGCGATTGGGATGACCCGTTCGGTCAGATCATCAAGAACCGGGTTGAACCCACGCCCGATCATGACCTGCATGAACTGGATCGCGCTCAGCATCCGGTCGATATTTCCACGCGTATTGTCCATCATGCGGGCCGCGATTTCGGCTGCTGTGCCGGTTTCGCGCAGGCTTTCGATGTAATCCTGGAGCGCGCCAACTCCGGCTTCGGCCATCAGGATATTCGCAGCGCCTGCCGCTTCCATGCCGAAAATAACAGTGTTCAACTCGGTGCGGGCAGCATCCCCCATTCCGTCCATTGCCGTGTTCATCTCGGCCAAAATTTCGGGAAGCGCCCGCATATTGCCGTCGGCATCGGTGATCGACACGCCCAGATCATCCAACGCGCGGCGCGCGTCGGTCGACGGCGCGGCAAGGCGCGACAGGATCGCGCGCAGGGCGGTGCCACCTTTCTCACCGGCCAAGCCCCGATCAGCCAGCAAACCGGCCATGCCCGCGGTTGTTTCGAGTTCTACGCCAAGACCCGCAGCAACCGGCGCGGCATAGGACATGGTCAGGCCAAGGCCTTGTAGGTCGGTCTGCGCGCTGGTGAACGTGTTTGTCAGCACGTCGCCGACGCGGGCCATCTGGTCGACATCCAACCGAAAACCTGCCAGAATTTCAGTAGCGATCTTGGACGTGTTACCAAGGTTTTCGCCAGACGCTGCGGCAAGGTCCAAGACGCCCGGTAGCACCTCCATCGTTTGGGCGGCCGTCAGGCCCGCCATCGACAGTGATTCCATCGCCTCAGCGGTCTGGGTCGCGGTAAACCGCGTTCGCACACTTTCGCGCAGCGCCGCGTCGGCCAGCGCTTTCTGTTCCTCGGCGGTTGCGCGCGACACCGCGCCGACCTTTGACATCTGTGCTTCAAAGGCGATGGCCGGGTTCAGGCTTGCCGCAAGAGCGACTGCCGTCGCAACGGTGGCCATGGCTTGGCCCTTTAATTCACTGGTATTCCGGCGCGCCACCTCTTGCATGGCGGTGCCCTGCGCCATCTGCGCGGCCCCGAACCGCTCGACCCGTTCCGCCGCCCCTTGGATATTCTGCATGGCCGCACGCGCAGGCGCGGTGGCCTGATCGACGAACTTCAGAATAAGGGCGATGTTCAGGTCGCTCATGCGGGTGCCTTATTTGGCTGGCGTGTTGGCGG
>NZ_UIHC01000023.1 GCF_900499075.1 Roseinatronobacter ekhonensis
CGACAAGCCCAAACCCTTCAAATGGACCAAAACCGCCGAGGACATCCTCACCCGGGAACGCCGCGCTCTGAACGCGCTCGATGAAATTCGCGGAAACAGGTAGGAAGTGTCAGACTCAGAACACTAGCAGTATTGCTATAGGTTTCGTAAATATAAAAATTGACACTTATCTAATTTAGAAAGCAAGAAACTACTAAGCAAACCTAGAAATAACCCTGACAACATTGTTTGCGACATCGACAAATCGGTTGAGCGTTGGAACAGTAAGCATAGCGCCACTTTGAGTTCGCCCTTGAAAGCACACATCAACAGGAATGTTGACTTCCTGTTTGAGTATACCATTTCTCGGCACGCCGCTTATCAACCATTCGTGCAATGTGAATGGCTTGACGGCCCACACAACATCTCGCCCGTTATCGGACATAGTCAAATCACCAGAAATTTCCGCAGGAAAGTCAGGGATTTGCTCGCGTAATCTTTCTGCGGAGAATTTAACGTGGTATGCAGTAGGAACGAGGTGAGCATGTTTGTCAGGAACATCGAGCGCATGCATGAAATACAGCATTTCGTTCCCACCGGGCTCACCGTGGGGTTTTAGATCAAGAATAGCTGCCAAAAACTCCGGACTGACCTTGTGGGCGAGTCTGTTTCTGCAAGATTCTTCGAGGCGACTGGCTTTTTCTGAAAATGGAAATTGGATAGCCCTTCTCTCTCTGTCAGTTGTCGCGACCCTACTGACAACAGCGCCGTAAGCGTGGTCAAGTGCGGAGCGCAAGTTGTGGATGGCATCCCCGCTCCGGACCGAAAGAGCGTCCACAACACTTGCGTCTTTTACAGCCATTGTAGCTCGCCTTCCAACCTTGGCATCTGTTTCAACAATGTAACGAAAGGGTCGTTTTTCCTTGAGAATTTCGTTAATGTCAGAGATGTGTTCAGAAGCCCTATCAATCTTGAGGCGTGCAGATTTAAAAATATCGTTTGAAGACACGGTAAAAAACCTCTGAAGACAAATCCGGGGGATTTCAAGGGAACTCGACTTCATCTCAGTGTCAATCCGCTACCGAGCAGTCGTCGAGGACTAAGCAATCAATCGTGGTTCAAAACCTTACCCCAATTGCACCCACCCCCAGACCTGCTACCCTCGGCCCACGCAACGCAAGGACACCCCCATGACAGAGCTCACCGGTTTCGGCGGCATCATCATCCTCGCCCTCGCGCTCTGGGCGATCATCTCGACCATCAATTCCTCTGCCTCGACCGGGCGCAAGGTGATCTGGTGTCTGATCGTGTTCTTCCTGCCGCTGCTGGGCTTCATCCTGTGGCTGCTCTTCGGCCCGCGCGCGCGGTGATCTTCGCGGAATTCGGGGCTTTTCAAGCGCTATGGCTGCGCATATAGTCGCCCTCATGACCATGCTGCTCCATATTCGCGCGACTGCGCCTGACAGCCTGCTTCTGCTTAGGGGCCTCTGAGCGTGCCGGACGGGCGCGCCGCTCAGAGGTGAGATGCGCCCGGACCCAAACCGCAGCAGACCCCAAGGACCACCCCCATGACCGACCATAGACAGGACCGCGTCCTGATTTTCGACACCACCCTGCGCGATGGCGAGCAAAGCCCCGGCGCGACCATGTCCCATTCCGAAAAGCTGGAGATTGCCGCCCTTCTGGACGAGATGGGCGTGGATATCATCGAAGCGGGTTTTCCCATCGCCAGCGAGGGCGATTTTCAGGCCGTGTCCGAGATTGCGCAGAACGCCAAAAACGCCACGATCTGCGGGTTGGCCCGCGCCAATCTGGGCGATATTGACCGCGCGTGGGAGGCGGTGAAACACGCGCCCCAAGGGCGGATTCATACGTTCATCGGCACCTCGCCCCTGCACCGCGACATCACGGCGCTGGACATGGACGGGATGGTCGCGCGCATTCACGACACCGTCGCCCATGCCCGCAACCTGTGCGATGATGTGCAATGGTCGCCGATGGATGCCACCCGCACCGAGCATGATTTCCTGTGCCGCGTGGTCGAAACCGCGATCAAGGCGGGCGCGACCACGATCAACATTCCCGATACGGTGGGCTATACCTATCCGCGCGAGAGTGCCGAGCTGATCGCCATGCTGCTGGAACGCGTGCCCGGCGCCGACGCGATCACCTTCGCTACGCATTGCCACAACGATCTGGGCATGGCGACCGCCAACGCGCTGGCCGCGGTGGAAGCGGGCGCGCGACAGGTGGAATGCACCATTAACGGTCTGGGCGAGCGTGCGGGCAACACCGCTCTGGAAGAGGTCGTCATGGCGCTGCGCGTGCGCGGTGACATCCTGCCCTATGCCACCGGCATCGACACCACCAAGATCATGGGCCTGTCGCGCATGGTCGCCGCCGTGTCGGGATTTCCGGTGCAGTTCAACAAGGCTGTGGTCGGCAAGAACGCGTTTGCGCATGAATCCGGCATCCATCAGGACGGAATGCTGAAGAACAAGGAAACTTTCGAGATCATGCGCCCCGAGGATATCGGGCTGGCCGCGACGAACCTTGTCATGGGCAAACATTCGGGCCGCGCGGCGCTGCGCGCCAAGCTGTCGGAACTGGGCTACGAGCTGGGCGATAACCAGTTGAAAGACGTCTTCGTGCGGTTCAAGGCGCTGGCCGACCGCAAGAAGGAAATCTATGATGACGACCTGATCGCATTGATGGCCGAAGCCAGCCTTGCCGATGAGGACGCCTATCTGCAAATCCGCCGCCTGCGGGTGATCTGCGGGACGGATGGGCCGCAAGAGGCAGAGCTGACATTGTCAATCGGCGGCGACGAGAAGTTCGTTGATGCCACCGGCGACGGCCCCGTCGATGCAACCTTCAACGCCGTGAAGATGCTGCACCCACATGACGCGCGGCTGGAACTGTACCAGGTGCACGCCGTAACCGAAGGCACCGACGCACAGGCCACCGTGACGGTGCGGCTGGCGCTGGACGGGGTGGTCTATTCCGGCCAGTCATCGGACACCGACACCGTGGTTGCGAGCGCGAAAGCCTATGTCAACGCGCTCAACCGGCTGGTGTTGCACCGAAATCGCGGCAACCTGTCGGCGCTCATGTCAAGCGCGGGCTGATCGTCCGACCGTGGGGGGCAGTCTGCCCCCCACACCCCCCTGAGAGTATTTCGCGCAAGATGAACAAGAGCAGGCTTCGCCGCTTGACCATCCGACGTGGCTAGGGCAAGGCAGCGCCATGCTCAGAATTGACAACATCAGCTTCGCCATGCAGGGCAACCCATTGTTCGAGGGCGCCTCTGCGACCATTCCGACTGGCCACAAAGTTGGCATTGTCGGGCGCAACGGGGCGGGCAAGACGACCCTGTTTCGCATATTGCGCGGCGAATTCCCGCTGGAGGGCGGCAAGATAGACCTGCCAGCGCGCGCCAAGATCGGCGGCGTCGCGCAGGAAGTGCCATCGTCCTCTACCTCATTGCTGGACACGGTGCTGGAAGCAGATACCGAACGCGCGAGCCTGATGGCAGAGGCCGACTCCGCGACCGACCCCGAGCGCATTGCCGCCGTGCAGACCCGGCTGGCCGATATAGACGCGTGGTCGGCCGAAGGGCGCGCAGCAACCATCCTGAAGGGCTTGGGGTTTGACACGCAAGCACAGGCGCGGCCCTGTTCCGATTTCTCGGGCGGGTGGCGGATGCGCGTGGCCTTGGCGGGCGTCTTGTTCGCGCAGCCCGATCTGCTGCTATTGGACGAGCCGACCAACTATCTGGACCTTGAAGGCGCGTTGTGGCTGGAAGGCTACCTGATGCGCTACCCGCATACGGTGCTGATCATCAGCCATGACCGGGGGCTGTTGAACCGCGCGGTCGGCCATATCCTGCACCTGGAGGACCGCAAACTGACGCTCTATACCGGAGGGTATGACGGGTTTGCCAAGCTGCGCGCCGAGCGGCGGGCGGCATTGGCGGCAGAGGCCGACAAGGTCGCCGCCAAGCGCGCGCATATGCAGAAATTCGTCGACCGATTCCGCGCGCAGGCCACCAAGGCCAAGCAGGCGCAATCGCGGCTGAAGATGCTGGAGAAGTTGTCGCCCATCACCCCGCCCGCAGAGGCCGCGCGCCATGTGTTCAGCTTTCCTGAACCCGAAGAACTGTCGCCGCCCATATTGCGGCTGGAAGGGGCGAGCGTAGGCTATGACGGCCCGCCGGTGCTGCGCAGTCTGGACCTGCGAATTGATCAGGACGACCGCATCGCGCTGCTGGGCCGCAATGGCGAGGGGAAATCGACCCTGTCAAAGCTGCTCGCCGGCAAACTGGCAGGCCACGGCACGCTGACCCGCGCCACCAAGCTACGCGTGGGGTATTTCGCGCAGCACCAGGTGGACGAGCTGGAGCTGGACGAAACGCCGTTGCAGCACTTGCAGCGCGAACGCCCGCATGAGGCGCCGCCGCGCCTGCGCGCGCGGTTGGCCGGGTTCGGGCTGATGGCAGAACAGGCCGAAACCATCGTGCGCAAACTGTCGGGCGGGCAGAAAGCACGGCTGTCGCTGCTGTTGGCAACGCTCGATGCGCCGCATATGCTGATCTTGGACGAGCCGACAAACCACCTGGATATCGAGTCCCGCGAGGCGCTGGTCGAAGCGTTGACCGCCTATACCGGCGCAGTTATCCTTGTCAGCCATGACATGCACCTGCTGTCGCTGGTCGCGGACCGGCTTTGGTTGGTCAAGGATGGCAATGTGCGCCCCTATGAGGGCGATCTGGACAGCTATCGCGCAGCCCTTCTGGCGGGCGATGACAAACCCGCGCGGCCCGCCGCCCCTGCCCCCAAGCCCAAGCGCGCCAGCCGCGACGAGCTTACGGGCCTGCGCCAAGAGGTCAGCAAATCCGAAGCGCGCATCGCCAAACTGGAAGACATGCGCGACAAGCTGGCCAAGAAGCTGGCGGACCCCGAAATATACGAAGACAACCGTGCGGGCGACCTGCGCGTCTGGCAGGCCAAGTATACCGAAGTGATGGAAGCGCTTGACCGCGCCGAGGCGATGTGGATGGCCGCGCAGGACGCGTTGGAAAAGGCACAAGGCTGACGTTCTAGCCCAGCATCATCTCATCTGCGCCCAGACAATCGTAATGCAGCTTCAGCCGCTGAAGCCCGATGCGCAGCACGATCTTGCCGGATCGCGCGGACCATCCCATCGCCTGTTCCGCGCTCTCGACGCCTTCCAGATGGCAACAGCAGCGCAAAACCATATCGGACAGGCCCGGCCCAAGGTCTTGCAGCGCGCCCATAACCCGGCGGCGCGCAGCGCGCGTTCCCGGCGGCGCAATGTTTGGGCAGGGAAGCACGCGCTCCTGCAAACCGCGCAGCAGCCGTTCAGCGGGCATGGGGGAAAGCGTATCCAGTTGCGCCATGACGAAATCCTCGCGCAGGCGGTCGGCGGCTTGCACCAGTTCGGGCACCAGAAACGGCGTGCCGGTCTTGTCGCGCCGTCGCGCCAGAACCGCAACCGGGGTTTCCGCAGCACCGTAGCGGGCGCGGCGCGGTCCCGAGCCGTCCTGTTCGTCTTGGGCACGCAGGGCCGCCGCACCGTCGGGGCTTAGACTGTAGCTGCGCACCCGGCCAGAGCGGCAGCAGGTGATCCAGTCTTTCAGCGCAAGCATCTCTGCCAATTCTCGGTCGAACACGGCAACCCGTTCGGTCCGACCATCGCCGAGGTCGCACAGGATCATCGCTTTGGGCATATCCGGCGCGACAACAAGCTGCGCGCCCGATCGGTCAAGCTGGCGGAGCACATGAAGCAGGTCGTCGGTCGAACAAGCGGGGGCAACCGCACCGGTCTGGGCACGGCAAGTCGAATGGGCCATGTCGGAATGCTCCGTGATATGTGGGGGGGCGGATGACGCAGCGCCATGTCGAGGCGGGACAGGGCATCATCCACCAGTGGGTCATCGCGCCGGTTTTCGAACCGGCGAACCTGTCGCAGAACGGTCGAGGCATGGCAGCCATTGCTGCGCGCGAGGGCACGCAAAGACAGGCCCTTTGCCGTGTGGGACAGGTAGAGCCGTGCGCCCGTGGGCACCCAGTCGGGCAGCGATGCACCGACGGTCAAGGTGCAACCGGATTCCACGCGGTTTTGTGCAGACATGCCGCGCCGTGCTCCTTTTCGGTATTCAGCCTATAGTTGCATTTATTACCGGACAGTTAATCTTGCCGCGGTTGAACCAAGATGCAGGCAAATCCCTAAATACGCTTGAAGGCAGCGCGCGGTCATGCACGGGCGAACGCAACAGTCGGAAACTTGTGCGATAATTCCTGCAAGTCTGAATAGGGAGATGGCAGATGGACCAATCAGCGCACGGCCTGCAAACGACAATCCGGCCTCGCCTTCTGGTTGTTGCGGCGCGTCACGGGCTGGCGCAATACGACCGCGCACGCAGCCTTGGCAGGATATTGGGGCTGCCTATGGGGCACGCCCTGCCCGATCCTGCCCGCGCGCAAGCCGCACTTGTGCGGCGCGAGGCCGAAATGGACCTTGCCCGCCGTAGCCATGATGCAAGCTGGCACCCGGCAGAGCATGTGCTGGTGATGACGGCGCTGTTATACGAAGCCCGCGACCGCATGGACGCACAGGCGCTTGGTGCGGGCTGACACCTGTCAGCCGCCGGGGTCAGAGCGAGAAACGCTCCACTGCGATCGAATCCTGCCGCAGCCGGGTTTCGAACGCCTGCGAGATGTGCTCTTTCAACGCCTTGTAGGCGGCATCCCCATCACCTGCGGCAATCGCCTCGACGATGGTGGAATGCTCTTCCAGCGTGCGCTCGCCCCGCCCTGCCACGGAAATAGACGTGCTGGCCAGCAGCGCCATCGAGCGGTGGACAAGATCCAGTTGCTGCACAAGATAGCGATTATGCGACGCCAGATGGATCTGTTTGTGAAAGCGCCGATTGGCGCGGCTTAGCGCTTGCGGGTCGTCCTTTAGCTTGGCGTCCTCTTCGACCATCGTGCGCAGCAACCGAACCTCTTCGTCGGTGGCATGGCGTGCGGCAAGGCGCGCGGCCAACCCTTCAAGTTCCGAGCGCACGACGTATAGCTCTGCGAGCTGGTTGTGGTCGAGCGACGCCACGATCAGCGAGCGCCCGTCGCGGGTCAGCAGCGATTGCGTCTCCAGCCGTTGCAATGCCTCGCGGATGGGCGTGCGCGACACGCCGAACCGTTCGGCAAGCTCCGATTCCACCAGCCGGTCGCCGGGTTTGTACACCCCCACATCAATCGCTTCGAGGATGAGGGAATAGGCATCTTTGAGAGGTTTGATATCGGCCATGCTATGCTCTTGGATCACACGACAAAGAAAACAGGGATTTCGGCGGAAAGACAAGCCGCAATCCTTGCCATCCCGCGCCCTGCGGCTAATGTTCCGGCCATGCCAGCCGCGTTTTTCAATCATGTCCAAACTTGGGTGTTCGATTTGGACAACACCCTGTATCCGCCGCATATGGGCCTGTTCGACCAGATCGACCGACGTATGACGGCGTATATCATGGCGGAACTCGGGTTGGACCAACCGCAAGCCAACCAGATGCGCCACGATTACTGGCAACGCTACGGAACCACCTTGGCCGGGCTCATGCGCGAGCATGATCTGGACCCGGAACCCTATATGGTCGAGGTGCATGACATTGATTTCTCGGTGCTGGCGCCCGATCCGGATTTGCGTGCCCGCATCGCGGCCCTGCCCGGACGCAAGATTGTCTATACCAACGGTTCGGCCCCCTATGCCCAGCGGGTCCTAGAGGCGCGTGGGCTGGATGGGCTGTTTGCCGCGCTCTACGGGGTGGAGCACGCCGACTACCGGCCAAAGCCCGAGGCTGACGCTTTCGCGCAGGTCTTTACCCTTGACGGGCTGGACCCGAAGGCCGCGGCGATGTTCGAGGATGATCCACGCAATCTGGCCGCGCCCCATGCGATGGGGCTGCGCACCGTTCATGTCGCGCCAAACCCCGACGCCGCAGCGCATATCCACCATCACACCGATGATCTGGCGGGGTTTCTGGGCAAGCTGACAGCCTAGGGCAAGCAAGGTGCGCCGTTGCGCCGCGCGACAATCTGCCATGCTGCGCTGCCGCGAAAAGAAACATATTTCTTCCGTAAATCAATTTGGAGGATGTATCTATGACCATGGCTGTTGACGGTGGCGCGACGTTTGCCAAAACCCCTGTTTCCAAAACAAGCCAGAAGGATGACGAACCCTGGGCCATCTGGGCTGGCCTGATGGTGTTCCTGAACGTGCTGGTCATTTCCGGCATGACGTTCGGGCTGGCCGGTTTGGTAAGCGTCATGGTCCCCGCGGCCCTTGGCATGGTGCTTGTTCTGGTGCGGATCGTCACCGAAGGTATGTAGCAGGGCAAGCTGCCGCATTGCCCTTTCCAACCCGCGTATTATGCTTTGTCCTGAAAACAGGAGAAATCTGATGCGCGCGAAGTTCGACATTGTTGTATCGGGTGGCGGGATAGCCGGGTTGACGGCCGCAGCGGCTTTTGGGTCGCTGGGGTATGCAGTGCTGTGTGTAGACCCGACACCGCCCGTCATGGCCGAGGCCGACCCAAGCTCCGACCTGCGCACAACGGCGTTTCTGCAACCCTCTGTCGATGTTCTGACATTGGCGGGCCTGTGGGAGCGGTTTCAATCACACGCAACGCCGCTGCAGGTTATGCGTATTGTCGACGCGGGCGGTGATGAACCCGAACCGCGCGTGAGTCATGACTTCAATGCTGCTGACATTTCCGACCAACCTTTTGGCTGGAACCTGCCCAACTGGTTGTTGCGTCGCGAATGCGTTGCGCGGCTACAGGAACTGCCCAACGTCACCTTCCGTCCCGGTATCGGCACGCGCCGCGTGACCACCCGTGAAAGCGCCGCGATCGTGGGGCTTAGTGATGGCACCTCGGTCGAAGCGCGGTTGCTGGTCGCAGCGGACGGGCGCAATTCGCCCATGCGTCAGGCGCTCGGCATTGACGTGCGCACCACGCGCTTCGGCCAAAAGGCGCTGGCCTTCGCGGTAACGCATCCGGTGCCACATGAAAACGTTTCAACCGAAATCCACCGCTCTGGCGGGCCCTTCACGTTGGTCCCCCTGCCCGACCGTGACGGGATGCCCTGCTCTGCGATTGTCTGGATGGAAACCGGGCCAGAGGCTGCACGACTGGCCGCCCTGCCCGTTGACGCGTTCGAACGCGAGATGAACCGCCGGTCCTGCGGGCTGTTCGGGCGGCTGGCGCTGGCGTCGCGCCGCACTGTCTGGCCCATCATCAGTCAGATTGCAGAACGGTTCCATGGCCAGCGCACCGCGCTGATGGCCGAAGCCGCGCATGTCGTCCCGCCCATCGGCGCGCAGGGGTTGAACATGTCGCTGGCCGACCTGTCAGCACTGACCGGGCTGATGACGCATGAGAACTTGGGCGAAGCGGCCCCCTTGGCCGCCTATACTCGCAAACGGATGCCCGATGTCGCCATGCGCGTGACGGGTGTGGGGATGCTGAACCGCGCATCCATGATTGATGCCCGACCGTTGCGTGATGCCCGCGCTGCGGCCTTGAACGCGATGTATTCGGCTGCACCCGTGCGCCGAACGCTTATGCAGCTTGGGATCGGGGTGCGTTAAGCAAGGCTAACGCCATGGAATAGGCGCGTGCCGCAGCCCGCGCCTTTTCCAAGCCAAACAGCGCGCCTGACTAGGCGTGGATTGCGCCATCCCCGCAGGCCAGTGCGGCTTCGCGCACGGCTTCCGAATAGGTCGGATGCGCATGGCAGGTGCGCGCAAGATCTTCGGCGGCTGCGCCAAATTCCATCGCGACGCAAATCTCATGGATCAGGTCGCCTGCATATGGGCCGATGATATGCGCCCCAAGAATACGGTCGCTGTCCTTATCGGCCAGAATCTTGACGAACCCATCCGCCGCGAAATTCGCTTTCGCGCGGCCATTCCCCATGAAGTTGAACTTGCCAACCTTGTAGGAGCGCCCTTGTTCCTTCAGCGTCTCTTCGGTTTCGCCGACCGACGCGACCTCTGGCCATGTGTAGATCACGCCGGGGATGACACCGTAATTGACATGCCCCGCCTGACCCGCGAGCACCTCGGCGACGGCCATGCCCTCATCCTCGGCCTTGTGGGCCAGCATCGGCCCCTCGATGGCGTCGCCAATCGCATAAACCCCGTCAATGCTGGTCTTATAATGGCTGTCGGTCGCGATCTGGCCGCGCTTGGTCATCTCGACACCCAGATCGTTTAGCCCCAGCCCATCGGTAAACGGGCGGCGTCCGGTCGACAACAGCACCGCATCGGCCTCCAGCTTGTGCTCGCTGTCATCCTTGCGAAGTTTATACGTCACGGTGGCCTTGGTCTTGGTCGCGGATGCCGACTGCACCGCAGCGCCCAGAACGAAGGTCATGCCCTGCTTGGTCAGAAGTTTCTGAAAAGTCTTGGCGACCTCGCCGTCATTGCCGGGGATGATCCGGTCAAGATATTCGACCACCGTCACCTCGGATCCAAGCCGGGCATAGACAGAGCCCATCTCCAGCCCGATGACGCCTGCACCAATTACCACCAGTTTCTTGGGGATCTTGCCAAGTTCCAGCGCGCCGGTGGAGGTGACGATCACCTTCTCATCGACCTCTACCCCCGGCAGCGGGCTGCTCTCGGAACCCGAGGCAATAACGATCTTTTTCGTCTCGTGCAGTGTGTCGCCCACCTGCACCTTGCCCGGCGCGGGAATCGACGCCCAGCCCTTGATCCAATCCACCTTGTTCTTCTTGAACAGGAATTCGATACCCTTGGTGTTCTGCCCGATCACGTCGGACTTGTAGGATTGCATCTTTTTCCAATCGACCTTGGGCTTGGCACCGGTCAGGCCCATCGTGTCGAAATTATGCGCAGCCTCATGCAACTGGTGGGTGGCATGCAACAGCGCCTTGGACGGGATACAGCCGACATTCAGACAGGTGCCGCCCAAAGTCTCGCGCCCCTCGACACAGGCAACTTTCAGCCCAAGCTGGGCCGCGCGGATGGCGCAGACATAGCCGCCGGGACCAGAGCCGATGACGATGAGATCGTAGGACATGGGGTTTCCTTTCTGTTGCCGGGGTCTGGGGGCGCTTCGCCCCCCTCGGGCCTGACGGCCCTCACCCCCCGAGGATATTTAAGCAAGGGTGAAACACTATATGAGTGCAAGGACAAGGAGCAGGATAGAGCAAAGATATCCGATTCCGAAAAAGACAGAGCGCCAAGGCTGCCACCCCAGAACGTAGGCCGGGACAAAGGCAACCCGCGCACCCAGATAGATAAACGCCAGCGCCCCGCTCAGCGGCGTGCTTTTGTCCGCCAAGGATATGGCGGTCACGGCGACGCCAAACAGCAAAAGCGCCTCTTGGTGGTTGTCATAGGCGCGCTTTAGCCGCGATGTGCCGGGCGACAATGGTTTTGGCGGCGGGTCGTCGCGCGGCGACAGAAAGTAGCGCGTGCCGATTTCCAGATTGGCGCGCAGGGCGAGATGCGCCAGTTGACCCGCCCAAAGCAGGCCCGCGAGTGCGAGGCAGATAAGTTCCAAGCTCATACAATGCCCTCCGGTCGGTCGGGATCATACCCGAAAGCCGTGAAATCTGCGGTGAAAATATCTGCGATACGGGCCAGCGCGGCCCGGGTCAGAAACGCGTCGGGGTCGATCGCAGGCTGGCGGTTGCGCGGCGGCAGATCCTGGGGCACAGGGCGGTCGAGATGCGCGCAGACCTTGGTGAAGAAAGCGCCCATATCCTCGGCCCGGCCGATAATGTCGGGGCGCAGGATGTCGGGACGGATATTGGTGACCTGCGGCCGGAAATGGGCATCTGCCATCCAGCCGCCCAACGCTTCCTCTGCGGCAACCCACTCGAGGAAACGCAGGAACCCGTCCGGCATGCCCGTGTGACGCGACCAGTCGAACCCCGCCAGCGCGGTCATGCGCAAACGGTGCAGACAGAACGCTTCTGATCCGGCCTCTTGCGCGCGACAGATGTAGCGGTAGCCCGACAGCGCGCGCGTCGCAGGATGGCGCACTGTGGTCAGGCGCAAGGACTGACCCAGCGCCGCGTGGGCATCGGTGACATCGGGATGCTCGGGCAGGCGCGCGAAAAGCCGCGCTTCGGCCAGACGGTGGACGATCTTGTCGCCCTCGAACGCATCTGCATACCCGGCGCTTAGCGGTTGGCCGAATTCCAGCGCGAACAGAAACGCCAGCACCGACGATGTGGCGGATTTGTTATTGGGCTTGAACGCCCAGGCCAGATTGCACGGCACGAAGGTATACAGGAAATACTGGTGCAGCCGGTTCCGGTTTGCGAAGGCATCCGGCAGCGCCTGAAAGGCCGGTTCCGTCGCAGCGCGTTGTGCCGTGTGGTCGCGCAGCGGCGCGGCGAACACGCCGGGCATTGGTTGGGTCTGCTGCGAGATTGTCATGAACAGCCCTTGCTGGCCAAGAGCCGCGCACCAGCGAACGTGGCGCGCGGCAAGGGTTCTACAGGTCCATCAGCAAGCGGCGCGGGTCTTCGAGCGCTTCTTTCACGCGGACAAGGAAGGTCACGGCGCCTTTGCCGTCGACGATGCGGTGGTCGTAGCTGAGCGCCAGATACATCATCGGGCGGGCCACGATCTGGCCTTTGACAACCATGGGGCGTTCCTGGATCTTGTGCATGCCAAGAATGCCCGATTGCGGCGGGTTCAGAATTGGCGAGGACATGAGCGAGCCGTAAACGCCGCCATTCGAGATGGTGAAGCTGCCGCCCTGCATATCGGCCATCGACAGTTTGCCATCGCGCGCGCGGCGGCCCATTTCGGCGATGGTTTTCTCGATCTCGGCAAAGCCCATCTTATGGGCATCGCGCAACACCGGAACAACCAGACCGTTCGGCGTGCCGACGGCCACGCCCATATGGACGTAGTTCTTGTAGACCACATCGGTGCCGTCAATCTCTGCATTGACCTCGGGCACTTCGTTCAGCGCATGGCAGCAGGCTTTCACGAAGAAGGACATGAAGCCCATCTTCACGCCGTGCTTCTTCTCGAACATGTCTTTGTATTCGTTGCGAAGCTCCATGATGCCGCCCATATCCGCCTCGTTATAGGTGGTCAGCATGGCAGCGGTGTTCTGCGCTTCCTTCAGGCGGCGGGCGATGGTCTGGCGCAGCTTGGTCATGCGCACGCGCTCTTCGCGCGCGGCGTCATCGGCGGGGCTTGGGGCACGCGGGGTCTGGGCAGGCTGGGCGGGCGCGGTCGGCGCAGGCGCAGCCTGTGGCGCCGGGGCCGCGCCTGCCTTTTGTACATCTTCCTTCATCACGCGCCCGTCACGGCCGGTGCCGCTGACCTGATCGCGTGACAGGCCCTTTTCCGCCATCAGTTTCTTGGCAGAGGGTGCATCTTCCACGTCACGGTCCACCGTGCCCGCTTCGGAGGCGGGCGCTGCGTCTTGCGCGGGTGTCGGCGTGGCGCCGGCTGCGGCACCAGAGATCACGGCAAGTTTCCCGCCCGCCTGAACGGTTGCGCCCTCGGCTGCCAAAATCTCGCCCAAGACCCCGGCTGCAGGGCTTGGCACCTCGACCGACACCTTGTCGGTTTCCAACTCGCAGAGCATCTCATCCACGGCGACGGCCTCGCCCGGTTGCTTGAACCAGCTTGCGACCGTGGCTTCCGACACGCTTTCGCCAAGCGCGGGGACCATCACATCCACAGCTTCGGCCTTTGCGGCTTTGGGCGCGGATGTTGCGGCAGGTTTTGCAGCAGGCGTCTCGCCCGTCGCGGCGCCGTCACTCGCGCCGATCATCGCCAGAAGTGCGTCGACGCCGACGGTGTCACCCTCTTGCGCGACGATCTCGCCCATGGTGCCCGCAACGGGGCTGGGCACTTCGACGGTCACCTTGTCGGTTTCCAACTCGCACAGCATCTCATCCGCTGCGACAGGGTCGCCCGGCTTTTTGAACCATGTGGCAACCGTGGCTTCCGACACGCTTTCGCCCAATGTGGGCACTCGAACTTCGGTGGACATGGTCTTGTTATCCCTCGATTGTCAGCGCTTCGTTCACGAGCGCTTGCTGTTGTGCTTTGTGTTGGCTGGCCAGCCCTGTCGCCGGAGAGGCAGAGGCCGCGCGCCCGACATAGCGCGGACGCTGGGTCTTGCCTTTCAATCGTCCCAAAACCCATTCAAGATTTGGTTCGATAAAGGACCACGCGCCCTGGTTTTTCGGTTCTTCCTGACACCAGATCACATCGGCGCCGGGGAACCGTTCCAGTTCCTTCAGCAGCGACATGGCCGGGAACGGGTAGAACTGTTCCACCCGCAGCAGGTAGACATCATCCGCCCCGCGTGCATCGCGCTCTTCCAGCAGGTCGTAGTAGACCTTGCCCGAACTCAACACGACACGGCGAATCTTGTCGTCGGGTTTCAGCGTCAAATCGCTGTTGCCCCTTTCGGCGTCATCCCACAGCACCCTATGAAAGCTGGACCCTTCGGTGAAATCCGTCGTCTCGGAGATACACATCTTGTGACGCAGCAAGGATTTTGGCGTCATCATCACCAGCGGCTTGCGGAAGGTGCGGTGGATCTGACGCCGCAGAATGTGGAAATAGTTGGCCGGGGTCGAGCAATTGGCGATGATCCAGTTATCCTGCGCGCACATTTGCAAGAAGCGTTCCAGACGCGCGGAAGAGTGTTCCGGCCCCTGCCCTTCAAACCCGTGCGGCAGCAGCATGACCAGACCCGACATGCGCAGCCATTTGCTTTCACCCGAAGAGATGAACTGGTCGAACATGATCTGCGCGCCGTTGGCGAAATCGCCGAATTGCGCTTCCCACAGAACCAGCGCGTTGGGTTCGGCCAGCGAATAGCCGTATTCAAAGCCCAGCACCGCGTATTCCGACAGCATGGAATCGATGACCTCGTACCGCGCCTGCCCGTCCTTGATGTTGTTCAGGGGGTAGTAGCGGTCCTCGGTCTGTTGGTCGATAAAGGCGGAGTGGCGCTGGCTGAACGTGCCGCGCGTGCTGTCTTGGCCGGCCAGACGAACAGGATACCCCTCGACCGCAAGGCTGCCGAAGGCAAGCGCCTCTGCGGTGGCCCAATCGAACCCTTTGCCCGATGCGAACATCTCTTTCTTGGCATCGAGCTGGCGTGCAACCGTCTTGTGAATATTGAACCCTTCGGGGATTCGCGTCAGCGCCGTGCCGATTTCGGCCATCGTCTCTGACGCGATGGCGGTCTGGCCGCGTTGGTATTCCTCACCCTTGCGGTCCATGTGCGACCAGCGCCCGTCCAACCAGTCGGCCTTGTTGGGCTTGTAGGTTTTGCCGGTTTCGAACTCGTCATTCAAGAACGCCTGGAACGCGGCTTTCATGTCCTCAATCTCGCCTTCGGGGATCAACCCGTCAGCAACCAGCCGGTTGGTGTAAAGCTGGAGCGTCGATTGATGCTTCTTGATGCGGGTATACATCGAGGGGTTGGTGAACATCGGCTCATCCCCCTCGTTATGGCCAAAGCGGCGATAGCAGATAATGTCGATGACCACGTCTTTCAGGAATTTCTGACGGTATTCCGTGGCAACCTTGGCGGCATGCACCACCGCTTCGGGGTCGTCCCCGTTGACGTGGAAAATCGGCGCTTCGACCATCAGCGCAATGTCGGTCGGATAGGGCGATGACCGGCTGAAGCTGGGCGCAGTGGTGAAGCCGATCTGGTTGTTGACCACGATGTGAATGGTGCCGCCGGTGCGGTGGCCGCGCAGGCCCGACAGCCCGAACCCTTCCGCAACAACGCCTTGGCCCGCAAAGGCCGCGTCGCCATGCAGCAAGATACCCAGAACCGTGCGGCGCTCGGTATCATTCACCTGATCCTGCTTGGCACGCACCTTGCCCAGAACCACTGGGTTCACCGCTTCCAGATGCGACGGGTTGGCGGTCAGCGACAGGTGCACGGCATTGCCGTCGAATTCGCGGTCGGACGAGGCCCCCAGATGGTATTTCACATCCCCCGATCCATCGACGTCCTCTGGCTTGAAACTGCCGCCCTGGAATTCGTTGAAAATGGCGCGGTAGGGCTTGGCCATCACGTTGGCCAGAATGTTCAAGCGGCCCCGATGCGGCATGCCGATGGCGATTTCCTTCACCCCCAGCGCGCCGCCGCGCTTGATAATCTGCTCCATCGCGGGGATGGTGGCCTCTGCCCCGTCCAGCCCGAAGCGTTTGGTGCCCATGTATTTGACATGCAGGAATTTTTCGAACCCTTCGGCCTGCACCAGTTTGTCCAGAATCGCGCGGCGCCCGCGCTTGGTGAACTGGATCTCCTTGCCAAGCCCCTCGATCCGCTCTTTCAGCCAGCCGACCTGTTCAGGGTCCGAGATATGCATGAATTGCAACGCGAAGGTGCCGCAATAGGTGCGTTGCAGGATATTGATGATCTCGCGCAGGCTGGCCACTTCCATCCCCAACACCTTGTCAAGGAAGATGGGCCGATCCATGTCGGCCTCGGTGAAGCCATAGGATTTCGGGTCAAGCTCGGGATGCGGGGTGTCCTTGCGCATGCCCAGCGGGTCAAGCTCTGCCACAAGGTGGCCGCGGATGCGGTAGGCGCGGATAATCATCAACGCGCGCACGCTGTCGAGCACGGCCGCACGCACCTGCGCGTCCGACAGGCTGACGCCCTGCTCGGCGGCTTTCTCGGTGATTTTCTTGGCGGCGTCTTTCTTCTCAACCGGCGGGGCGGGCCATTCACCCGTCAGCGCCGAGGTCAATTCGTCGGCGGGCTGCGGCGGCCAGTCGCCGCGCGCCCAGCTTGGGCCGTTGGCGGCGGCCTGCGCATCGACTGTGGCCTCTCCCAGCGATTGGAAATAGGCCTGCCACACGTCGTCGACCGATGACGGGTCGGCGGCGTGGCGGGCCTGCAAGGCTTCCACATAGTCAGCGTTCTGACCGGCCAGAAAACTCTCGCTGGTCATGCCGTTATCCGGGCTGTGATCGTTCATCCTATCACCTATCAGGTCGAAAGAGTTGGGGCCAAGGTCTACCGCACGCGGGGTTCAGGGCCGTAAGCGTTCGGGCCGCGCTGGGTCGGGCGCGACATCCACCAGACAATCACCAGCCCGGCCAGAAGTTGCGCGATGCCCAATGCGACGAGTGTGGTGGCCGACGCGCCGACACCGATCATGCCACCCGGCTCCATCGGAACGCCACCGTCCATCATGCCGCCCATGCCGCCCGCCATCATGGTCCGTGTCAGACTGCCGCTGACCAGTGTTGACACGACAACGATCGCGGATGGCACCAGCAGGAACCAGCCGGGGCGGCCGGTGTCTTGTAGCCGTCGCCAGCCAACGGCGAGGAAGGGCAGGAAAATGGCGATCTGGAACAGCGCCACCAACATGCCACTACCCCGCCCGAGCATGAGAAGTTCCAGCAGGCTGACAACAAAGGCACCGGCAAAGACGAACAGGAAAAACCACCAGTATTCCGGCCTGCGCGCCCGACCCTGAAAGGTAAAGGCACCACGAAACCCGCCGACAATCGCATCCTTGAACGTCATTCCCGCTCTCCTGCTGGTGCGCGAGGTTACTTGCCGATGGCCGCCAAAACCGCCTCGCCCAGACCGGCGGGGCTGTCAGCGACCACGATACCCGCGCTTTTCATAGCGTCGATCTTATCCTCTGCGCCGCCCTTGCCGCCAGCCACAATCGCGCCAGCATGGCCCATGCGGCGCCCCGGAGGTGCGGTGCGGCCTGCAATGAAGCCCGCAACGGGCTTTTTACGGCCTTTCTTGGCCTCGTCCTTCAGGAATTGCGCGGCTTCTTCTTCGGCACTGCCCCCGATTTCCCCGATCATGATGATCGACTCGGTTTCATCATCGGCCAAAAACCATTCCAAAACGTCAATATGCTCGGTCCCTTTGATGGGGTCGCCGCCGATACCGACGCAGGTGGATTGGCCAAGGCCCACATCGGTGGTCTGCTTGACCGCTTCATAGGTCAGCGTACCCGACCGGCTGACCACGCCGACGGACCCGCGACGGTGGATATGACCGGGCATGATGCCGATCTTGCAGGCATCTGGGGTGATCACGCCAGGGCAGTTCGGCCCGATCAATACGGATTTGGAATTCTCCAACGCGCGCTTCACGCGCATCATGTCCATAACCGGGATGCCCTCGGTTATGCAGCAGATCAGCGGGATTTCCGCGTCCAGCGCCTCTAGGATCGAATCCGCGGCGAAGGGCGGCGGCACATAGATGACCGACGCATTCGCGCCCGTCGCGTGCACCGCTTCGTGGCAGGAATTGAACACCGGCAAGTCCAGATGGCTTTGACCACCTTTGCCGGGCGTCACACCGCCCACCATCTGCGTGCCATAGGCAATCGCCTGCTCAGAGTGAAAGGTACCCTGTGAGCCGGTGAAGCCCTGACAGATGACCTTGGTGTTTTTGTCTATGAGAACGGACATAGTCGATGCCTTTCGATTATTGCAGAATTCCGGCGCTGCCATCGGCGTTACAGCCGAAATGAAAGCCGACGTTTCGGAATTCCATGATCATGATGCGCGAGCCGACCATAAATTCGAGACCAGGGCAGCCATTGGCCAAAAGGTCGCGATTCACAGGTCCAGCAAAGCTGTTAGGATAGACCGCGCGCAGTTGCGCAGGGCCAATGTCTTGGGCTTCGGTCAAGGACAGATCGGTCGTTTCGACCCAGCACCATTGGGTAAGTTCAATCGGCGTGACAAACCCCGACACGCTGCCTTTTTCGAAATTGTAGCTACCTTCATCGGTGTAGCGCAGTTCGAACCCGGCAGCGCGCAGGTCATCTAGGGCCTGTTCCTTGGACAACACATTTTCCAAGCAAATCGAGACGGCTTGCGCCATATCGGTCCGGGCATCGGCCAGAACAGGCGTCCCCCCCAGACCGATCAACAGCGAAATCGTGGTCGCAACAGGCCGCACCGGATTAACCCTTCACCGCTTTGACGATCTTTTGCGCGCCGTCTTTCAGGTCGTCCGCAGCGATCACGTTCAGGCCGGAATTGGCAATGATTTCCTTGCCTTGCTCCACATTCGTGCCCTCAAGGCGCACCACCAGCGGCACTTGCAGGCCGACCTCTTTGACGGCAGCGATCACGCCCTCGGCAATGATGTCGCAGCGCATGATGCCGCCGAAGATGTTGACAAGGATGCCTTTGACGTTCGGGTCCGAGGTGATGATCTTGAACGCTTCGGTCACCTTCTCGGTCGTCGCCCCGCCGCCCACATCGAGGAAGTTGGCAGGTTCGGCCCCGTATAGCTTGATGATATCCATCGTCGCCATGGCCAGACCCGCGCCATTGACCATGCAGCCAATCTCGCCATCCAGCGCGATATAGTTCAGGTCGTATTTGCTGGCTTGCAGTTCCTTGGGGTCTTCTTCCGTCTCATCGCGCAGCGCCAGAATGTCGGACTGGCGGTAAAGCGCGTTGGAATCAAAGCCCATTTTCGCATCAAGGCATTTCAGATCGCCACTGTCGCTCACGATCAGCGGGTTGATTTCGACCATCTCGGCGTCGCGCTCAATGAACAGCTTGTACAGCTTGTTCACAAGGTCCACGCATTGCTTGATTTGCTTGCCTTGCAGGCCCAGCGCGAATGCGACGCGGCGACCGTGAAAGCCTTGAATGCCCGTCGCCGGATCGACCGAGAAGGACAGGATTTTCTCAGGCGTGTTGGCCGCGACTTCCTCGATATCCATGCCGCCCTCGGTCGAGACGACGAAGCTGACACGGCTGCTGACACGGTCAACCAGAAGCGCAAGATAAAGTTCACGCTCGATATCCGAGCCGTCCTCGATATAGATGCGCCCAACCTGCTTGCCGGCGGGACCGGTCTGGTGCGTTACCAGCGTGCGGCCCAGCATCTGCTTGGCCATTTCTTCGGCTTCGCCCACGGATTTGGCCAGACGCACGCCGCCTTTTTCACCGGCGGACGCCTCCTTGAAGCTGCCCTTGCCGCGACCGCCTGCGTGGATCTGCGCCTTGACCACCCAAAGCGGGCCATCCAGTTCGCCCGCGGCAGTTTTCGCTTCTTCGGCGCGCAGCACGATGCGACCATCCGACACCGGCACGCCGTAAGAGCGCAATAGCCCCTTGGCCTGATATTCGTGAATATTCATGACACTGTCCCATTTCGGCTTTCAGTTGAGCCGTGCATGGCAGAATCATGACAAAAAACAATGGCAAACTGCGTCGAAATCGCGCAACCTTATGGAAATCGGGAATTTGTGATCACTTGTTTTGAAACTGTGATCACAAATAGGCGGCGGCATGCCGAATCTGCGAAAATCTATATCTTGCTACAATTTCAGACGCTTCCAGAGCCGGATCGCTGCCAACCCGGCCCGATTGCGCCGCCAGACCGGCAAAGCCGGGGGTGCGGTGCCCTGGCTGGCTTCTGCGGCGAATAGGGTCTTGATCATCGTGACCTGTTGGGGCGGCAGAAGCTGCGCCAAATCGAACGGGCTCTGCGGATCACCTGCGGGCGACGCATGCAAATCGCGGATATGAAGCAACCTGGGCGCGCCCATTGCCGGGCCCCAGATTTTCAGCAAATCGAGCAGGATCAGATTGTATTCCTGCGGGATAGCGCCCACCGAGATGTCCAGATCCCAACACAAGCGCCGCAAGGATGTCTGGTCGAATTGCCGCCCGGAGCTGTCCATATCCGCCGCCCAAGCGCGGGCAAGCTGGCGAACACGCCGACCGCGACGGAACACCATCACGCCGGAATTGAAATGCGGATACCAGCGCGGGATATCGGCCTGTTCGCGCAGCATAAACGCCGGTCGCGACCACCCGGTCATAGCCGAAAGCGGATAGACCCGCGCCATGCTGAACAATTCGGAAATATTGGTCAGCGGCACCGTATCGGCGTCGAGCATAATAGTGCGCGCAAAACGGCTGCGCCCCATGGCTTCCAGCTTGGGACGGTGCGTGCTGCGGTCTAGCCGGCATATGCGGTCAAAAACCGGATCGACGACGTCCTGATCGGTGAACAGGTCAATGCAGGCACCGGGGCAGACCTGCTTCAGGGTCCGCGCAGACCGACGGGCGAGGATGGTGTAATCCTCGCCCGTGGTGGCATAGACATACCCTTCGCGCGGGTGCGGCATGCGCGTTACGCGAGGATCGGGTCGATACCTTTGCAGGCCTCTACCAGGCCTTTGACCGCGGCGACCGATTTGTCGAACATTGCCTGCTCGTCCTTGGCCATCTTGATATCGACGACCTTTTCGATGCCGTTCGCGCCGATGATGGTGGGCACGCCCACATACATGCCTTTCAGCCCGAACTCGCCATCGCAATAGGCGGCACAGGGCAACAGGCGGCGCTGGTCTTTCAGATAGGCTTCGGCCATTTCAATGGCGCTGGTTGCGGGCGCGTAAAAGGCGGACCCGGTTTTCAGCAGGCCAACAATCTCTGCACCGCCGTCGCGGGTGCGTTGCACGATGGCGTCCAGCTTGTCCTGCGTGGTCCAGCCCATATTGACCAGATCGGGCAACGGAATGCCACCGACCGTGGAATAGCGCGTCAGCGGCACCATGGTGTCACCATGCCCGCCCAGCACGAATGCGGTCACATCGCGCATGGAGACGTTGAATTCCACACTCAGGAAGTGGCGGAAACGGGCGCTGTCCAGAACGCCAGCCATGCCGACAACCTTGTTGTGCGGCATGCCGGAAAACTCGCGCAGGGCCCAGACCATCGCATCCAGCGGGTTGGTGATGCAGATCACGAACGCGTCAGGCGCGTTGGCGGCGATCCCCTCGCCCACCGATTTCATGACCTTCAGGTTAATGCCCAGCAGGTCGTCGCGGCTCATCCCCGGTTTGCGCGGAACGCCAGCGGTCACGATGCAGACATCCGCGCCCGCGATATCGGCGTAATCCGTTGTGCCCTTCAAGGTCGCGTCGAACCCTTCGGACGGGCCGGATTCGGCGATGTCCAGCGCCTTGCCCTGCGGCGTGCCATCGGCAATGTCGAACAGGACGACATCGCCCAATTCCTTTAGGGCGACGAGATGCGCAAGCGTCCCGCCGATCTGTCCGGCACCGATGAGTGCGATTTTGGGTCTGGCCATGATGGGTCTCCGGCTCTGTCAAAAAGATGGCACTTGCGTAGTCCGGTTTGCGGGCCTGCGCAAGGGTGCGGCCCCGTGGTCGCGCAAACAGTCGGCTAGAGGGGCAAGCCCTGCTCCAGCGCCGCGCGCATCTGATCCAGCGCAACCGCCAGATTTTCATCGACAATGTGCAGGTATTCGGTCCAGCTATGCAGCCCTTCCAGTGGGTCCGCACCGTCGGAAATGCCGCGCAGCGCGATCAGCGGCAGGGCGTGGCGCTGGCAGGCGCGCAGCACCGCAAAGCTTTCCATATCGACCATATCCTGCGCGATCTGGTTATAGGCGGCGCCGGTGACGACATTCGCACCGGTCGACAGGCTGGCGGGCACCAGCCCCGGCACCATTGGTGCAAGCGGCAAAACCGCGGGCAGGTCCAGAAGCGGGGTCGCGCCTTTCTCGAACCCGAGGGCAGAGGCATCCATATCGCGGTAGGCCACATGGCTGGCTTGGTAAACCGCGCAATGCTTCAGCCGCGCAGAGCCGGCCGACCCAAGGCTGACCACCAGATCGGGCAAGGCCCCGTCGCGGGCCAGCCCTTCGAGCGTTGCGGCCATCACGGTTGCGGCCTCTACCGGGCCGATACCCGTCATCAACGGTGCGATGCGGGCCTGCAGATGCGGGCCGTATTCGGGCGCCGCCGCCATCTGGAACAGCACCCGCGCGCTTCCCCATGTCTCGATCCTCATGGACGCACCGCGCCGCAAGGCGACGTTGCAGAAATGACAGATACGCCGGACATGAGGCCCCCTTGAACGGTCTTTGCGTCAGCTAACACCATTCCCACACGGCCCGCAATCGGCGGACCGATCCGCAACCACGGGGTTGCGCCGCTTTTGCGACAAATTCGCATTGCCACAGCACCCGTGCCGCCCCATATCTGGGGTATGCTGAAACTTGCGCCAGTCCTTTTGGCCATCGGATATGCGGTGGCGATGTATCTGCTCTCTAGCTGGCGCACCAAGCGCGAGCTGGATGCCAAATCGTCGGCGCTGGCCGACCCCAAGCTGAAAAAGCTGACGGATCACTTTGCCGATGCCGTCGGCGTGCCCGCCATCAAGGTTCATATATACGAGATTGAACCGGTCAACGGGCTGGCCGCGCCGGACGGGCGCATCTTCATCACCCGCGGGTTCTATAACAAGTATCGTTCGGGAGAGGTCACGGCAGAGGAAATGGCCAGCGTGATCGCGCACGAGCTGGGCCATGTCGCCCTTGGCCATACCCGCAAACGCATGATCGACTTTTCGGGCACGAATGCCATTCGCATGGGGCTCGCCGCGGTGTTCAACCGCTTTTTACCGGGTCTTGGAGTGGTGATCGCGAATGCCCTGACCGCGCTGCTGGCCGCAAAGCTCAGCCGCAACGACGAATACGAGGCGGATGCCTATGCCTCGGCGCTGCTGGTAAAGGCCGGCATTGGCACGGCTCCGCAAAAAACCCTTTTTCAAAAACTGGACGTTTTGACGGGTGTCGGGGGCGGCATGCCTGCATGGCTTATGAGCCACCCCGCAACACAAGAGCGCATCCGCGCCATAGAGGAAAACGAAGCGCGCTGGAAATTGCATCCGGAAGGATAGAGGGGGCGCTGCCCCCGGTGCGCTTGCGCGCCCCTCCCCCGGGATATTTGTGCAAGGATGAAAGGGTCAGACGACGACCCCTGCCCCTTCGGTGGAATCGCCGACAGTGGCACGGAAGGCGCGGAAGAGTTCGCGGCCAATGCCGTAATCATTTTCCGACAGGTCGATGCTAAGCGGCGTGCGGCTGTCGAAATCGGCTTCCAACACGTCGAGTGTGCCTTTGGCGGCATCCAGCCGGACCATGTCGCCATCGCGGAGCTTTGACAGCGGGCCGCCCTTGGCTGCTTCGGGCGCGACATGGATCGCGGCGGGCACCTTGCCACTGGCCCCCGACATGCGACCGTCGGTCACAAGCGCAACTTTGAGGCCGCGATCCTGAAGCACCGACAGGATTGGCGTCAGCGAGTGCAATTCCGGCATACCATTGGCCGCAGGGCCCTGAAAGCGGACGACGACGATGGTATCTTCGGTAATCTCTCCGGCCTGAAACGCCGTTTTGACCGATGTCTGATCGTGGAAGATCCGCGCGCGCGCCTCGATGACATGGCGCGACGGGTCCACTGCCGACACCTTGATGACGCCCTGCCCCAGATTGCCCGAAAGCTGGGTCAAACCACCGGTTTTCTGGAACGGCTCTGAAAGCGGGCGCAGAATCTTGGCGTTCAGGGTTTCGCCCGCGCCATCTTCCCAGACCAGTGCGCCATCCTTAAGCTTGGGTTCCTGCGCGTAGCGTGTCAGACCGTCGCCTGCAACTGTGCTGACATCCTCGTGCAACAAGCCAGCGTCGAGCAGTTCGCCGATCATGAAGCCCAAACCGCCTGCCGCGTGGAAATGGTTCACATCAGCCAGACCGTTGGGATAGACCTTGGCCATCAGCGGCACGGTGGCCGAGATATCGGCGAAATCCTCAAGCGCGAGGTGAATACCCGCCGCGCGCGCCATGGCGGGCAGATGCAGCACAAGGTTGGTCGACCCGCCCGTCGCCATCAGCCCGACCATGCCATTCACGAAGGCACGTTCATCCAGCACCTGCCCAGCGGGGCGGTAGTCATTGCCAAGCGCGGTAATTTCCAACGCGCGTTGGGCAGAGGCTGTCGTCAGCGCCTCTCGCAGTGGCGTGCCGGGATTGACGAAGCTCGCACCGGGCAGGTGCAGCCCCATGAATTCCATCAGCATCTGGTTCGTGTTGGCCGTGCCGTAAAAGGTACAGGTGCCCGGCCCGTGATAGCTGGCCATTTCGGCCTTCATCAGCTCTTCGCGCCCGATCTCGCCCTTGGCGAATTGCTGGCGCACGCGCGATTTTTCGTCGTTGGGCAAACCGCTGACCATCGGACCGGCGGGCACGAACACCGTCGGAACGTGCCCGAAGGTGGCAGCCGCAATTATCAGCCCCGGCACGATCTTGTCGCAGACGCCCAGGTAGACGGCGGCATCAAAGCAATTATGGCTCATGGCGACACCGGCCGCCAAGGCAATCGTGTCGCGCGAAAACAGCGACAGCTCCATCCCCGGCTGGCCTTGGGTCACACCGTCGCACATGGCCGGAACACCGCCCGCGACCTGCGCAGTGGCCCCAACGGCACGGGCCGCGGCGCGAATCTTCTCTGGGTAATGTTCGAACGGCTGATGCGCCGACAGCATGTCGTTATAGGCCGTGACAATGCCCAAGTTGGGCGCGCGCCCTTCTGCCAGCGTGTCCTTGTCGCCTGACATGGCTGCATAGGCATGGGCCTGATTGCCACAAGACAGATGCGCGCGCACCGGCCCGGCTTCGGCGGCGCGGTTCATACGGTCCAGATACTGGTCGCGACTGTTTTTCGATCGCGCGCGAATACGGTCGGTCACGGCTTCGATGGTGGGATTGAGGGGCATGGCGTGTCCTCCGGTCACAGGCTGTGCGTGGTTTGGGGATGATGTAACAAGTTAGCGCTAACAAATCAATGATAACCGGATAGCGTTGCAGGGCGCGCAAGGCGGGATTGCGAAACTGGCGGGTGCATTGCTGCGGCGCGGCATCTAAATACAGCGCAACACTGTAAAGCTTTTCATGGAGCAAAAGATGCAAGACCACACTGATTTCGCTGTTGATATGGCCGACCTGACCCGGCTGGAGCGTGAGGCGCGCCAGCTGCGCGCTGCATTTATGGCAGAGATGTTGACCGCCGCTTGGCATGGTCTGGCCAGCCTGTTCGCGACCCGCCGCACCGCAAGCTAAGCTACAAACAGGTGACAGCCCCAGCACAATGCGTTAGACGGGGCGCAACTTCTGGCCTGCCGCGAGTTGCCCCCATGCTCAGCCACCCTTTCGATGATGACAAGCTCCGCGAAGAATGCGGCGTATTTGGATGTATCGGGGTGGAAGATGCCGCAAGTTTCGTCGCTCTTGGCCTGCACGCGCTGCAACATCGTGGACAAGAAGCTGGCGGCATCATCACGCATCACCCCGAATCGGGCTTTCAATCTGCGCATAGGTTCGGGCTAGTTCGTGACAATTTCACGAAACAGGGCGTGATCGAAACCCTGCCGGGGCGCATCGGCATCGGCCATGTGCGGTATTCGACCGCCGGGTCCAAAGGGGCCACGCAAATCCGCGATGTGCAGCCCTTCTTTGGCGAATTTGCCATGGGTGGTGCTGCGATTGCGCATAATGGCAACATCACCAACGCAGACGCCATCCGGCGTGAGCTGATCGAACGCGGGTCGATCTTTCAATCCAGCTCTGACAGCGAATGCCTGATCCACCTGATGGCGCGGTCGTTCCAGAAAACCATTCCAGAGCGCATGAAAGACGCGCTGCGCCGCGCCGAGGGCGCGTTTTCGGTCGTGGCCATGACCCGGACCAAGCTGATCGGCGTGCGCGACCCGCTGGGCGTGCGTCCTCTGGTACTGGGCAAACTGCATGATGGCTGGGCGCTGGCATCTGAAACCTGCGCGCTCGACATCATCGGCGCAGATTTCGTGCGAGAGATTGAGCCGGGCGAGATGGTTGTCATCAGTGACAAGGGCGTTGAAAGCATGCGCCCCTTCGCGCCGCAAAAATCGCGGTTTTGCGTGTTCGAACATGTCTATTTCTCGCGCCCCGACAGTTTTTTCGGCGGTCGGTCCGTGTATGAAACACGTCGCCGCATCGGGGTGGAACTGGCGCGCGAAGCGCCGGTCGAGGCTGACTTGGTCTGCCCTGTGCCCGATAGCGGCACGCCTGCCGCCATCGGCTACAGCCAGGAATCCGGCATCGAATTCGCGCTTGGAATTACCCGCAATCAGTATATGGGGCGCACCTTTATCGAGCCGAGCCAGCAGATCCGCTCTATGGGCGTGCGGCTGAAGCTGAACGTGAACCGCGCGCTTATTCGCGGCAAGCGCATCATTCTGGTTGACGATTCGGTGGTGCGCGGCACAACCAGCCAGAAGATCAAGGAAATGATCATCGAGGCTGGTGCGAAAGAGGTGCATTTCCGCATCGCGTCACCGCCCACGGCATGGCCCTGCTTTTACGGGGTGGACACGCCCGACCGCGAAAACCTGCTGGCCGCGCGCATGACGGAAGATGAAATGCGCGACCATATCGGGGTGGACAGTCTGAAATTCGTCTCGCTCAACGGGCTATACCGGGCCGCGGGCGAAGCCGAAGGCCGCGACAATGCCTGCCCGCAATATTGCGATGCGTGTTTCTCGGGCGAATACCCGGTGGCCCCGCATGACATGCTGGAACGCGGGTTCCAACCCAAATACGCGGCGGAATGATCCGGTTCAGACCGCATCATTTCCTGTGTGCCTTGGGGTTTCAGGGCAAGGGCTATTCCGAGGAATTCAGCGCCAACATGGCAAGGATCGTCGACCGCTTGCGCGGGCCGGGTGGCGGCGATCTGATGTTGCAAGTGACGCATCAGGCCGATGCGATCTGCGCCCCCTGCCCCCACAAGCGCGGCTTGGGCTGCGAGAAATCCGCAAAGATCACGGCGTTGGACAGTCGCCATGCGGCGGCTTTGCGGTTGGACGATGGGGACAGCCTGACATGGGACGACGCGCAGGCGCGCATTCGGGCACATGTTGCACCCGGCGATCTGCAAACGCTTTGTGCGGGCTGCGCGTGGTTGGAATTGGGTCTGTGCGAGGATGCGCTCGCGCGTCTTCACTTCGACCGCGCATAAAAAAGGCGGGCCAAAAGCCCGCCTTTTCAAAGATTTGGCGTGATTACTTCACGCGATCTTTCAGGGCTTTGAAGGCACCCGAAACGATCAAAGCCGCGACAGCTACCTTGACCAGTTCGCCCAGCAGGAAAGGTGCAGCCCCGGCCATGAACGCGCCTTGCAGGTTCAGCGGCGTGACGGCGGTCAGCCATGCAATGCCCGGCACGAACAGCAGTGCGGTTGCGATCAGTGCGGCTGCAAACAGACCAAAGCCACGGTCAAACCCACGCTCTACCAACCAGCCCATGGCGAACGCCATGGCGACAAAGCCGAACAGGAAGCCGCCGGTCGGCCCCATCAGCGGCACCAAGCCCGCAGCACCTCCGGCAAAAACCGGAAAGCCCACGGCCCCTTGCGCAAGGTATGCCACAAGCGTGGCCCCCGCCAAACGCGACCCGTAGGTCAGGCCAATCAGCATGATGGCCAGCGTTTGCAGCGTCATCGGGACCGGGAACATCGGAACGCTGACCTGCGCGGACATGCCGACCAGCACAGAGCCGAAAACGACCATGGCCACTTTGCGGGCCAGCGAGCTATCCGCGCCCAAGCTTGTCATCAGAGGAGTATGAGCCATGAAAGCCCCCTTTTTTGCGAAACATTCTTGCGCCACTTATGCGACAGACATGCCGCGCTGACAAGAGCGCGTGCATTTGTTTGCGCGCCCAAGGACGCCCGTGCTTGCACCCTGCCCCGTTTGCCGCTAAGGGGACACATCTTTCCGCAAAGGGTTCACCGGCGCAGCTCTCGTAGGCAGGGGCGGAAAGGTCATTGCCCTGCTTTTTGAAATGCGCCCCGTATAAGAATGGAGATCGCATGCCGCTATACGAGCATGTCATGATCGCGCGTCAGGATCTGTCGAACACGCAAGCTGAAGCGCTTATCGAACATTTCGGCACGGTTCTGGCCGATAATGGCGGGACACTGGTTGATCACGAATATTGGGGCGTGAAAACCATGTCCTACAAGATCAACAAGAACCGCAAGGGCCACTACGCCTTTCTGCGTTCCGACGCCCCGGCACCCGCGGTGCAGGAGATGGAACGCCTGATGCGCCTGCATGATGATGTCATGCGTGTGCTGACCGTGAAGGTCGACGCGCATGAAGAGGGCCCCTCGGCCCAGATGCAGAAACGTGACGAGCGCGAACCGCGCCGCCGCGCATCTTGAAGGAGAGCTGAACCATGGCTACAAAACCGTTTTTCCGCCGCCGCAAGGTCTGCCCCTTCTCGGGCGACAATGCAACCAAGATCGACTACAAGGACACGCGTCTGCTGCAACGCTATATTTCCGAGCGTGGCAAGATCGTGCCCTCGCGTATCACCGCCGTGTCGGCCAAGAAGCAACGCGAACTGGCCCGCGCCATCAAGCGCGCCCGTTTCCTTGCGCTTCTGCCCTACGCTGTGAAGTAAGGAGAACAGAACATGCAAGTTATCCTACTGGAACGCGTGGCCAAGCTTGGCCAGATGGGCGATGTCGTCAACGTCAAGCCCGGATACGCCCGCAACTTCCTTCTGCCGCAGGGCAAGGCGCTGCGCGCCTCTGACGACAACGTCAAATCCTTTGAAGCCCGCAAGGCCGATCTGGAAGCGCAGAACCTTGAAACCAAGAAAGAAGCGCAGGCTGTGGCCGAACGTCTGGATGGCACGACCTATGTCGTGATCCGTCAGGCATCGGATGCGGGCGCGCTGTATGGCTCTGTCAGCACCCGCGACGTGGCCGACCTGCTGGCCGAAGCCGATGTCACCATCGAGCGTCGCCAGATCGTGATCGGCCAGCCGATCAAGATCCTTGGCCTGCACACGATCACGCTGAACCTGCACCCCGAAGTGGATGCAGAAATCCGCCTGAACGTCGCCCGCTCGACCGAGGAAGCCGAATTGCAGGCATCCGGCAAGTCCATTCAGGAGCTGGCCGCCGAAGAAGAAGCTGCCGCCGAATTCGAAATCTCGGAACTGTTCGACGAAATCGGCAGTGCCGGCATGGACGATGACGACGACCCGCGCGGTCAAGGCAACAGCGAAGACCCCCGCGACGCCTGATCGCATCCAGTCTATCGACCTCTATACACCCGCCAGCAACCTGGCGGGTGTATTCATTTGCGTTCCCGCGCAAGCCGCATTTTCGGGCAGATTTCCCGTTGCATGTGCTTTGCCGGAAACAGACGGCCTTATTCAGCGGCCACGGGGTTGTTCATACCCAGTTCGCGCCCTACATATTCATACAACTGAAACTGACCGTGCCGACTACCGTCGCGCCGCCCGCGACGGAATTATGAGGAAGGTAGTGCTGCCATGGATACGCAAAGCTTGGAACTGGCGCAGGACAACGCTTCGGATGCAACTCAGTGCGGCGCTCTTGCACCGACCGACATGCTGGATCAGGCGCAGGCCGCGTCAGCCTTTCTGAAAGCGCTGGCGCATGAAGGGCGTCTGATGATCCTGTGTCACCTTTCGACCGGCGAAAAATCCGTGAGCGAGTTGGAAACCCTGCTGCAATCGCGACAGGCCGCCGTCAGCCAGCAACTGGCGCGGTTGCGGCTGGAAGGGATTGTCACCTGCCGCCGGGAAGGCAAAACCATCTATTACGCGCTTCATGACCAGAAAGCCGAACGGCTTATCGCGCTGGTTTATGACATGTTCTGCGCACAAGCACAGTCCTGATCCGCAGTCTGGTGCCGCGCAACCCGCGCCCCACTGCCGTCCTGATTTTCCCGTGACGCTGCATCGGGCTTTCGGTATAGTTTGCTGCATGGCGGGTCGGCATCGGCGGCCCGACCCGTTGGAGGAACCTCATGTGGGAGTTATCCGCACCCGTGTTGGCCGGTAGCGCTGGTCTGTTCATTGGCACCTTGCTTGGTTTTGCCGCACGAATGGGTGATTTCTGCACCTTGGGCGCGATTGAAAGCGCGGCCTATGGCGGGGACCAGCGACGCGCGCGTATCTGGGGCGTTGTGTTGGGCGTGGCCATTCTTGTTCTGTTTGCCGCCGAAGCTCTTGGGCTGGCAGACATAACGCAAAGTCCCTACCACCAAATTGCGTTCAACCCCTTCGCCGCCGTTTTTGGCGGGTTGGTCTTTGGATACGGCATGGCGCTTGCGGGAAATTGCGGGTTCGGCGCGCTTGTACGGCTGGGCGGTGGCGATTTGCGATCTTTTCTGATCGTGATGATCATGGCGATTGCTGGGTTTATCACATTGGCCGGCCCCCTGTCCCCCTTGCGCGTCGCGCTGTTCCCAGAGGTCGAGGCCGCCCTTCCCCAAGGGTTCGGGCACGCATTCTCGCGGCTGACCGACCTGCCGTCGCTGGTCTTTGCCGCACCTGTCGGGATAGCGCTGATCGGGCTTGCCATCCGCCACCCCGACCTGCGCGGTAACCGCAGCGCAATCGGATGGTCGGTTCTGGTCGGACTGGCGATTGCCGGCGCTTTCATAGCCACCTCGGTGCTACACCGCGCCACGCTGAACGCGGTTCCGGTCGAGGGGTTTACCTTTACCGTGCCATTGGGGCGCGCAATCCTGTATCTGATGACCGCCAGCGCTGGCGGCCTGAATTTCGCCGTCGGCTCTGTTGTCGGCGTGGTCGTCGGGGCCGCATTCGCCGCCGCATGGCGGCGTCGCTTCCGTTGGGAAGCCTGCGAAGACCCGCGCGAATTGGGTCGTCAGGTCGCAGGGGCGAGCATGATGGGCGTCGGCGGCGTCATCGCGATGGGCTGCTCGGTCGGGCAAGGCGCGTCTGCCATGGCCACCCTGTCCTATTCCGCGCCGGTTGTGTTCCTGAGCATTGTAGTGGGTGCGCTGATCGGACTGCGCCAATTGCTGCGCGGTTTTCAATCGGTCTGACCATGCCACGCGGGGCCAATGAAAAACAGGCTTAGACCTAACCGATGTTTCAAAATAATGTTGCCGCGCCGCCGCCAAGCATAGGCATAGTCGCTGGACCCAGTCTACAAAGCCATCAATAACTACCACAAACTCCGAGCCATACTGGGCACTCAATTGCAGTTCGCAAGACATGGTGGCGGAGGGAACGCGACCGGGATCGGACGTTCTCCACCCTAAGCCATTGTTTTCACTTATTCTAGAATTGCGTCTTGCGCTTCTCCCATCAATCGTCGCTCGGCCTGGCCGCCGAATTCGGCGTCACGAGGGAAGCGCTCTGTCGCGAGCTGTCGCAACGCCGCGCCGCGCGGTCTGTAGGTTGAGAGTCGACCGGGAAATTTGATTTCAACCATGACGCCGCTTTCTACTCTCGCGCAGAGCAGATCGGTCGCCCGTCGATGGTTCTGAGCGGCAATAGGGTTGGTTCGACCGGCCCCTGGTGAAGATACCAGTAACATCCGTCGCGCGGCAAAAGGCGCGCCGTCGAGACATTCTGGTAAGGGGCTGCCAAGGCAGCAACCTGTTCGGGAATGGTACCGGGCTCCGTGTCCTCGGTGCCGACGACGGCGGTGCATCCGCTCAGAATGGCCGGCAACACAAAGCTGTTGAAAAATTTTCGTCCCAAGTCCGGTCCTTTCGCGCGGTGGGTTCGCCGGCTGCTCTCGGGCGCCCCGAATTCGGTACTCAACTCTGTGCGCTCACGTAGTCTTCCGGCGGATGCAGATACGCTGTCACGCCGGTTTCGACCAGCGGGTAGAGCGCGATCATATGGGCATTGACCATCCTCACACAGCCCGAACTCGCACGGCCCCCGATGGAGCGGGGCTCCGGCGAGCCGTGAATGCGCAGGTAGGTGTCCCGTTCGCCGACGTAGAGATACAAGGCCCGAGACCCAAGCGGATTTTCAGGGCCCGGCTCCATGCCGTCTTCGACATCCGCATACAGTTCCGGATCCCGCTCGATCATCGAGCGCGTCGGCGTCCAGTGCGGCCAACGGACCTTGCGCCGGATCGTGTAGGTGCCGGGCTCGTAGAGGTTGCCGCGTGCGATGGCCACGCCATAGCGCATAGCCGTCCCGCCGTCCTCGATGTGATAGAGGTAGCGCGCAATCGCATCCACATGGATGTTCCCCGGAACAAGGCCAGCACGGGCCACGACTCGTTGCGGAAGAAAACGCGGATCGAGGCCCCAGGGATTGGACGTCTCCAGGTCGAAGAAGGGCGGTGTCACCTCGGCATCCCAAGCGCTCTTCTGCGCCTCGCTCGGCCAGGTATCGGCCAGAAGCGGCCCCGCGACGGGCGGCGAGAACAGGGCGGATGCGGTCACGATGAAATGGCGCCGCGTCAGGCCCTTTTTCCCAAGCGCAATCATTGTTCCGGTTCCCGTGCATCGGAGACAAGCGTTCGCAACTGCTCCGCATCCAAGACACCGGGAACAAGGGCGTCGCCGATCACGAAAGATGGCGTGCCCGTGATGCCGAGGGCCTGCGCCAGGCGCATCGATGTCTGGATGTGCGCGTCGATCTCCTGTGCTTCCATGTCGCGACGCAATTGCGCGATGTCGAGACCGATGTCTTCCGCAATCTGGAGGACGGAGGATTCCTCCGCGCGACCGTTCATGCCCATCATCGCCCAATGGAATTCCTCGTAGAGCCCCTGTTCGCGCGCCGCCAGCGCGGCGCGGGCAGCAAACACTGACCCCTCGCCGAGGATCGGCCATTCGCGATAGACGAGCCGAACGTTCGCATCGGCCTCGAGCAGGGCTTCGATCTCGGGCTTGGCGCGACGGCAATAGGGGCAGTTGTAGTCGAAGAACTCCACCACCGTGACGTCGCCTTCCGGATTGCCCAGAACCGGCGCATTGGGATCGCGTTCCAGCGTGTCGCGTTCCCGGGCGAGCACTTCGGCCTGCGACGCAGCCTGAGCCTCGGCCTGCCGGGATTCCAAGATCGCGATGGCCTCCATCACGATCTCGGGGTTCTCCCGGATGGTTTCCAGGACCAGTTCGCGCACCCTGTCCTCTGACAGGTCCTGGGCCGCCGCCTGAAATGGCAGCGCCAGCGAAAGCGCCACCACGATCATTGAAATGATTCTTCTCATATCAGGTTCCTCCGTTGGCCATATCTGCGGCCGTGCGTTCGGCCTGCGTGGCGCGGGCGCGCTCGGGCCATGTCGACTGGATGTAGGCGAGTATGTTCCAGATCTCGCGGTCGGTCAGGACATCACCGAAGGCGGGCATGCCGCTGTCGAACTCCACCCCTTGCCGCGCCAGGGCTTCCCGTCCACCAAGCTTCGTATATTGAAACAGGACCCGGTCGGGATGGTGCCACGTGTGGCCGGTTTTATCGTGAGGCGGCGCGGGCAGACGTCCATCCGCATCGGGGGTTCGCCAATCCGGCTGCCCTTCGAGATTGGCGCCGTGGCAGGCGGCGCAGCTTTCGGCATAAAGCGTCTCTCCCTGCGCAATATCCACAGTGACCGGCATCACCGGCATAGTGGGATCGAGGGTGGCCTGCGGCGCGTCGCGCAGGGCCAACCACGCCCCCACGCCGGCAAGCAGGAGTGCCGCGGCACCGACAATGAGAGCCCTCCGCGTCATGTCACCCGCACCCATGTCATCATCCCGCTTTCCGCATGGCTGAGCATGTGGCAATGAAACAGCCAGTCGCCCGGATTGTCCGCGACAAAGCCGATCTCGCGGGTCTCCTGCGCGGCCACCAGAGCCGTGTCGCGCATGGGGCCGACGGGTCTGCCCTCGCGGATTTCTCGGAAGTGCATCCCGTGCAGATGCATGGCGTGGGGAAAGACGGTCTCGTTGACGATCTCAAGCCGCACCGGCTCACCACGGGAAAGATCGGCCAGCGGGGCCTGCGTCATCTCGGCCATCTCGTTGAAGGCCCAGAACCGTCCCCGCGCCGCGAGTTCGCGAAAGCCCATGCGCTCTCCGCCAAGAAATGCGCTGTCCATCCGGCCCATGGCGCCACCAGACATCACGAGACGCAATGGTCGGGCATCGGTCAGCGACCGGATGCCGACGCCGGGATTGGGCGGCAGAGGTGCAGGTGCCGCGCGCGGTGTCTGCGCGGAGCTGCCCGAGACGGGGAACGCAACCTGCGAGGCGGGTCGGTCGTCATTGCCGATCCGGACGAGATGCGCAGTCTCGCCCGCTTCGGCCGTCACATCGACGATCAGATCGGCGCGTTGCGCCGGGGCGAGAACAAGGACGTCCTGCAGCGGTTCGGGCGCGGCAAGCGGCATGCCGTCGAGCGCGACCGTCCAGCCCCGCAAACCGGCAAGCTGCAACGGAAAGATCCGCGCATTCGACGCGTTGATGAGCCGCAGGCGCAGGCGCATATGGCGCGCAACCGGGATTGACAGACCGAAACGCCCATTGGTGGTGATCAGGTTCCCGATCCGGCCACCATGGCTCATCATCATCGGCTGGTCGAAGCTGTCGTCGATCAGTGCCGTTTCCGGATCGAGAAGCCAGTCGTCGAGCACGAGGATTTCCTCGCGATCCACCTCGGGCGGCGTGGCCTCTTCCACGATCAGCGGTCCGTGAAGGCCGCGGGCGACCTGCACCCAGGACCTGTTATGCGCGTGATACCAGTAGGTCCCGGCATCGGGCGCCACGAAATCATAGTCGAAGGCCTCACCCGGCGCGACGGCCTCTTGCGTCAGACCCGAGACACCGTCCATCGCATTGTCGATGCGGATCCCGTGCCAGTGGACCGAGGTCGGCTCGGGCAGGTCGTTGACCAGCCGCCGCTGCACCCGCTCGCCCTGAAGCACCCGGATCGTTGGGCCAGGCGCGCGGCCTTCGTAGCCCCAGATGGATGTCGCCGGATAGCCGTCGGGGGCGAGCTGCACCGAGACCTTCCGCGCTGTCAGGGTCGCGGGCGCGTGAGAGGCGGCAGACACATGCCGACCGCTCACCGCCAGGGCCAGAACGGCGGCGGTCTGTCCGATGAAGGCGCGTCGTGTCGGCATGGCCAGGATCTCCGGAAAAGTGTCGGGGCGGGCGACGATCTCGCCCGCCACCGGTCGTTCGTGCGTCAGGAGTCGTGTCCCATCCGGAAATCGCCCTCCATGCCGGCCTCGCGGTGGCCCGGCACGTTGCAGGCGAACCCGATCTCGCCGCCTTCGGGAAACGTCCAAATGACTTCGCCCGTATCTCTCGGCGCCAGCAGGACGCTGTTGGCGTCGTCATGCATCATCCCGGCCTCCATCATCCGGTCATGATTGATGCTGCGCATCGTCATCATAGCTTCACGCATCATGGTACGCATTTCGCCAAGGTGGCCATTCCAGGTCTCGCTCGTGCCGATGTTGAACTCGTGCACGGCGCGACCAACATTCACTACTTCGAAGCGAACCGTCTCACCGGGTGCAACCTCGATCGTCTCTGGGCTGAAGTTCATCTCGTCCATTTCGACCGTGATGGTGCGGTCAACCTGTGCGGCATCGCCAGGTTCGCCGATGCCGTCTCCATGTCCAGGGCTGGCAACCGCAGTGGAAACGGCAAGGCCGGCCGCAAGGGCGGTGCCGGTCAGAAGTGTCTTGATCATATCTTGGTCTCTCATGTCTGGGGGTATTTCGGGGTATATGGTCGTGATACGGCCCAAGGTCGCGGGGGCGGAAGATCGACGGGCGCATTTCTCCCGCGTATTGTCGTTCCCGCGATCGGATGACGCGTGGCCTGGAATCCTTGTGCCTCGAATATCGGCCGGGTCATGAGAATGGCGGCAGGTGAACAAGTCGGGTCGGGGTGGCAGGAGCGGTCGACCGCGCCATCGTGCGCTGCGTGTCTGGCACCCGCGCTGTGGTTGTCCCAGACCACGGCGATGTCGAAACGCGCATCCGGTGTGTCGGCAGGGCCGGGCGCTGGATTGGCAAGGACGGCGAGCGCGATCATGAACATCGCGACAAAACATCCGCGCGCGCCGAGAAACGACCGCACCTGCATCAATTGATTCCATTCTCGCGCTGCACTTCACGGACATAGCGCACGATATACTGGACGTCGGCGCGGGTCAGACCCTCGACCGGGGGCATGTTGCCGAAGGGCCAGTGATGCGCGCGCACGCCGTTCCGAACCGCCATCTGAAAGGCTTCGTCGGAATGATGGCTCGGCTCGTATGTGCGATGGATCAGGGGCGGCGCGACGCCATTCTGACCGGCCGCGTTCGCCCCATGGCATTCAGCGCATTTGGCCTCGAAGGCGCGCTGGCCAATCGTTGCCTCGGGCGACAATTGCTCTGGAAGCCGGACCTCGACGATCGGCGCGCCCTCGGCCAGGGCGCTTAACGCAGTTGGATTCGGGTGGGCCATTGATCCTGTCTGTTCCTCGGCCCGTTGCATTGACTGCCAGATCACCACACCCAGACCGGCGGCAAGAACCCCACCGAAAAAAAGCCCGAGTTTGTCCATGTTCCCTGCCCTCAACCTGCTTGGTGCACATCACCTTGCCGCCGAATTGCGACGCACCCGGACCGCCCGATATTGAGCATTCGTTCTATCGGCTGGACCTGAACTGACAATCCGACGAGCCGCTGATTTTTGTATCCGAATGTATCCTTGACATTTGCCCGGTAGGGGCCGCTATCGTTCGACTTGTCGATGAATAAGGCGCACATGATGACTTGGAACCCACGAAATCTGCTATCGGGTGGTGGTGGCATGAAGCTCGGCATGCTGGCCTGTTGTGCCGTGATGCTCTTGCCGCTCGGCGCGTTTCTTCTGGCAGGCGGGACGCTCGGCGGGCTTGCAAGCAATCTTGGCCTTCTGGCCCCGTTGGCGCTGTGCCTTGGCGCGCATGTCGTGATGCATCGCATGATGGGAAAATCCTGTCATGACAGCGAAGCGGACACCCGCCAGCAGGACACCGAACAGGATCGGGGCCCGACGGCGATCGGTCCTGTCGATGCCGCGCGCTGACACGGGAGCAGCGGGTTACGGACTGCGTCCGAAACTGGCCTTGGCTGCACTTCTTGCGCTGGCCGGTTGCGGAACGGCCATACAGCAATGCGCGGGTCCTGACGCAACGCTGTCCACGCGCGGTGCGGCTTTGGCACTTCCGGATGGGTGCCGCGCGGTCCGGACCGGCACCGACGGTTTCGTCACCCTCGCCTGCGAAGGCGGGAGGGTCGGCTATGCGTTCGATTCTCTCGCAAGTAACTCGCAAGAATTGCAATGACATCAAGACGTTCCACACTTGCATTTCTCGGCGTCGCTGCAGGCGTTGTTGTTGGATTCCAGACGCTTTCCTCGCTCTTGGATCGTTTTTCGGGGACGCCCAAGTTCGAGCCTTTGGCGAGCCCGGAGGGCTTCCGGCGGATATCCGGCGGAAGTTCGTCATCTGGCGCCTTCGACCCATTTGTCGGCCTTGAGGCGAAGGAAGATGGACCGAGGCCGGCGACCGTCGCCGAGGTCGAAGCGGACCTTTGCAAAGCACTTTACGCCGAGGCGCCCGAGGATTCCTCCATCGTGCCAATCGCTTCGTTTTCAGATTATTATTGCCCGTATTGTCGCGTACAAATGAGGCGCCTCGCGGATCTTGCCGAAGAACGCGATAGTGCTGTCCGGGTTTCCTGGCACGAGCTGCCGCTTCTCGGGGAAGGGTCTGACCGTGCGGCGAAAGCGGCGTTGGCAGCCAAGCGACAAGGCGCCTACGTCGCGTTTCAGGAAGCTCTGTGGACAACGCCATTCCAGCCGACGCGCGACTATCTGCTTCGATTGTCAGACAGTATCGGAATAGATGGCAACCGGCTGATCGACGATATGCAGAGCGATGAGGTCGTCGACGAACTCATGATCAGCAGAGCTCTCGCGCGGGTTTTCGGTTTCATCGGGACACCGGCTATGGTCGTCGGCGGAACGGTCATCCAGGGTGAGATTGCGGAAGGCGTATTGCGCCGATTGATTGAGATCGAGCGCGGCGAGGGCTGGCGTAGAATATGCTGAGAACATTGATCAAAAAGGCCATTCCCGCGCTCGCGATGAGCGCCTTGTTTTTTGCGATCTGGGTTCCGGCAGCCTCCGCAGCAACTTCGGAGCAGGTGACGACACCGGCACTCAGCGCACAGCTCATCACGGCGGAGAATGGCGTCGCGCGCGGCTCGGGGACGATTTCTGCCGGGCTGGCGCTGGACCTTGGCGAGGGCTGGAAGACCTATTGGCGCACACCCGGCGAGGTGGGTTTCCCGCCGGTGATCGACTGGACCGGGTCGCGCAACGTGGCCGATGTCGAATTTCAGTGGCCCGCGCCCGAACGCTTCACGGCCTTCGGCATCGAGAATTTCGGCTATCATGACGGAGTGATCTTCCCGCTGCGCATCGCGCTGGAACAGCCCGGCCAGCCCGCGCGGCTATCCGCCTCGGTGACGCTGCTGACCTGTTCCGACGTCTGCGTGCCGCAGGATTTCACCCTGACGCTGGACCTGCCCCGCGGCGCATCGATCGATACGGAGAGCGCTGCGCGCATCGCCGATTACGCGGGCCGCGTCCCGGTCGAGGCGGAACCCGGGGGCGTCCGGTCCGCCACCGCGCATGTCGATGCCGACGCAACTGCGCTGACAGTGACGCTGCGGCGGTCCTCGCCCTTCCAGACGCCGGATGTGTTCCCGGAACTGGGAGAAGGTACCTCCCTCGGGGCGCCTGACATCAGACTGGGCGAGAATGGCCGCCTGCTCTGGGCGCGCCTGCCCATCCTTTCGGCGCACGATGCCCTAACTGCTGTGCCTTCGCTCACCGCGACCGATACCGGTGGCTGGGCCGCTACCGTGACGCCGGAAATGCTGGCCACGGCACCGCCGCCGCCCTACAGCGAAGCACGCGCGGCAGTGCCGATTTCCAGCATGGGCTGGATCGCGCTGACAGCCTTTCTCGGTGGATTGATCCTGAACGTCATGCCCTGCGTGCTGCCGGTGCTGTCGATCAAGCTGTCCTCGGCCATGAAACTTGAGGGGGCCGGTCGCGCGACCGTGCGATGGGGATTCCTTGCCTCGGCCGCGGGGGTCATGGTCTTCATGTGGGGCCTCGCCGCGGTCCTTTTTGCGTTGCGGCAGGCAGGGGTCACGGTCGGCTGGGGCCTGCAATTCCAGAACCCGGTGTTCCTCGCGCTGATGATCGGCATCCTTGCCGTTTTCGCTGCGAACCTTGCGGGCGCCTTCGAGATCGCGCTGCCCGCCGGTCTGCAAACCCGGCTTGCCCGGGCCGGGCGCGCTGGGGGGCATGTGGGCGATTTCCTGACCGGGGCCTTCGCTGCACTGCTGGCCACGCCCTGCTCGGCGCCCTTTCTCGGGACGGCCATTGCCTTCGCGCTGGCCGGACGAAGCACCGACATCGCGCTGGTCTTCACCTTCCTTGGTCTGGGGCTCGCGGCTCCCTATTTTCTCGTCGCCGGACGGCCGGGCCTGGTCCGCCACCTGCCAAGGCCAGGGCGCTGGATGATCGCGCTGCGCGTGGTGCTGGGCCTTCTTCTGGCAGTCACCGCGGCTTGGCTTGTCTGGGTGCTGCAGGGCGTGGCCGGCACGACCACGATGCTCGCGGTCGTCGGGATGACGGCGGGCCTCGTTCTGCTGTTGTCGCTGCCGTGGCTCCGGGGCGCGATCCGCGCCGGGCTTGCGTTGCCTATCTTGGGGATCATGCTCTTCGGGGCTGCGTATCTGGCCGACACATCGGCGCCCCGCGCGCACTCGGCGGAGGTCACCGACTGGATCGCCTTCGACCGGGCGGAGATCGCGCGCCGCGTCTCAAGGGGCGAGGTCGTGTTCGTGGATGTCACGGCCGACTGGTGCCTGACCTGCAAGGCGAACAAGGCGCTCGTGCTCGACCGCGACCCTGTCGTCTTGACGCTTGCAGCAGACGCGATCATCCTTATGCAGGCCGACTGGACCCGACCCGATCCGGCGATTTCGCGCTATCTGGAGAGCTTCAACCGCTACGGAATTCCGTTCAACGCGGTCTATGGCCCCGCCGCACCGGACGGGATTGTCCTGCCGGAACTGCTGACCCCGGACGCGGTCATGGCGGCGCTCGATGATGCCGCGGGGGACGAAAGGGCCATCGCCGCACAACCCTGATGGGGCGCTGCCGCGCCCGTTCCAAGACGTGGCTGTCGCAATTCATGGCATGGCAATGGCCCCGGCCTTGTGCCGCTTCGGCGAGAACGGCCGGGGGGTGCCCGCCTCACTTTTCCAGCGCCTTTCGCCGGCTGTCGAACTCTTTCTCGTCGATCTCGCCCGAAGCAAAGCGTTCGCGCAGGATCTCGAGCGCATCGCGCTTTCCGCGATTGCCGCCGCCCTGGTTGTCGTTGAACCATTTCACTGCAAAGACGATCAGGGCGATGACGATACCCCAGAACAGAATCATCATCAGCCCGCCGAATATTCCGTGGCCGCCGCCCCACATCATGTGACCATATCCTTCCTGCCAGTTTTCCCCGGGGTCCGCGGCGGCCAGTGTCGGCGCCGCAAGACCGGTAATTGCCAAAAGTGCCGTTTGTCTCATTTCAAGTCTCCTTCCGTTGTCTCTCGTCGTTGATGGGTGCGTCCTCCGACAGCGGGATGAAGATCGAAGCCTTCAGTCCGCCTTCGGCACGGTTTTCGAGCCGGATGTCGCCGCCGTGTCCGCGCACGATTGCCCGCGCGATGGCAAGGCCCAGCCCGTGTCCCCCGGTTTCGAGCGAGCGGGACGCTTCCAGGCGGTGAAACGGCGCGAAAACCTCCTCGAGCTCTTCCTCGGGGATTCCGGGGCCGTGATCGGTGACCTCGATCACCAGATCGTCGCCCGCGCGGCCCCAGCCGACCGTCGCGCTGCCACCGTAACGGATGGCGTTCTCCGCCAGGTTCCGAACGGCCCTGCGCAGGGCGAGCGGGCGAATGCGCACCGTCATCGACGGGCCACCAGTCAGCGCGAACGGCGTGACCTTGTCGTCTGCCAGTGTCTCCAGCCAGTCGCGCACGTCGACGACCTCCGAGGGTTCGTGGCCCGCCAGTCCTTCGGCGAATGTCAGGGTGGCCTCGGCCATGGTCTGCATCTCGTCGATGGAGGCGATCAGGCTTTCGCGGGTCTCCTCGTCCTCGACCAGTTCAGCATCGAACCGCATCGCCGTGAGAGGCGAGCGCAGATCATGGCTGACCGCAGCGAGAATGCGGGTGCGATCCGCGACAAAGCGCGTCAGCCGTTCCTGCATGCGGTTGAACGCGCGGGTGAGGTCCCGCACCTCCTCGGGGCCGGCGACCGGCAGCGGATCAACCGCGTCACCGCGACCCAGATCCTCGGCGGCGCGCGAAAGATCCCGTAGGGGCCCGGTCAGGCGGGTCATCACGAACCAGAATACCGCGACGAGGATGAGCGCGGCTGTCAGTCCGAAGGTCAGGAAAGAGGAAAGAGGCCATTGCAAAGGCGGGCGCTCGAACCGCGTGGCGACGTTCAGCCATTGGCCGCCGGCCAGCGCGATGGACAGGGTCATCTCGACCGCCTGCATCCTGCCACGCATCATCTCCTGATGCATCCGAGCCATTTGCGGCGACAGGTTCGGGATCGGATGAAGCGGGACGCCGGTTTCTCTGAGGTTAACGCGGATGTCGCGACTGAAGCCGTCGCCAAGCAATGCGCGGACGCGCGTTTCGATATAGGCTGCGTGATGATGGTCAGGCGCGGTGACGCTCGGGGCGGGCGCAAGGTCGAACCGCACCAGCGGCGAATTCGCCGCCCGCACGATAGACGCGGAAAGATCGGGCGGCGCTTCTTCCAACAGGCGCACGACATTGGCGGCGCGCCCCGCCGCCTCGAAGCCAAGGGCGGCGCGAACGGCCAGGCTGCGTTCGTCCGCGAAGAGCCACAGGCTCACCGCCTGCGCGATGGCCAATGCCCCAAGAATGAGGATCACGAGCTGCGCGCGCAGGCTGCCGATGCGCGGCCGGGTCACGCGATCACCTCGACATCCGCGTTCAGACTGTAGCCGTGGCTCCGGACGGTCGTGATGAGCGTCGGGCGCAACGCGTCCGTCTCGATCTTGCGCCGCAGCCGACTGATCTGGTTGTCGATCGTGCGGTCGAGCGGGCCCGCCGCGCGCCCCGCCGTGAGATCGAGAAGCTGTTCGCGGCTCAGGACGGTGCGCGGACGCGCCAGAAGGACCGTCAAGAGCCGGAAATCCGCCGTCGTCAGTTGCACGCGATTGCCGTCCCGGTCGGTAATGACATGGGCGTCGGTATCGAGAGCCAGCCCGCCGAACCGCAGGATGCGCCCCGAAAGTGCCCCGGCCTCGCTCATCTCCTCGGGTGCGCGGCGCAGTACCGCCTTGATCCGTGCGAGCAGCTCGCGCGGGTTGAACGGTTTCGGGAGGTAGTCGTCCGCGCCGATCTCCAGACCCACGATACGGTCCTGATCCTGCCCGAGCGCAGTCAGCATGATGATCGGAAGCCGTTTCTCGGCCGATAGACGTTTGCAGATCGAAAGCCCGTCCTCGCCCGGCATCATGACGTCGAGCACCATCAGGTCGTAGTGTCCTTTCGCGAGCTTCTCGTCCATGTCTCGGGCATCCTTCGCCGCCGTCGCCCGCATGCCATTGCGTTCCAGGAATCGCGTGACCGAATCCCGTATCTGGCGGTGATCGTCGACAACCAGGATATGCGGCAAGCTATTCATCCTTATCATTTGGCAGGGTGGCGACACAGGGTCAGCACCGCGATTGTAGCGCTTTGTATCAGGCACCCGCGTTGCGACGAACGGATACAAAATCGGAAATGACGCAGCCTTGGCGTTCTTTATTACTTTCCCATGTCGGTTAGGCATTTCACACGAGAAAGGATACGGACATGAAAACTGGAGCGAAACTCGCGGTGGCGACCGCCATTCTGATGTCTATGGGCGGGGCCGCGCTGGCCGCGGGCGATCATGGGCATGGCGGTCAGGGCGCGCCGGGAGCGCAAGGTCCCGGCGCCGGCAACCATGACATGATGCAGACGATGATGCGGATGCACGCCCAGATGATGGGGAGCAGCGGTCCCTTGGGCGGCATGGCCATGATGGACGCCGGTGGCCGCATGTCGGGCATGGGCATGATGGGCGGCGGAGCGTCGCTGATGGGCATGGGAATGGAGCGATTCGACGCGGATGGCGATGGCACGGTGACATCGCAGGAGGCCCACGAAGGACTGCAGGCCCTGCTGGCGGAATATGACGCCGATGGCGACGAAACGCTGTCGCTCGCAGAATTCGAGACCCTCCACAGCGCGCTCATTCGCGAAACCATGGTAGACCGCTTCCAGTTCCTCGACGACGATGGCGACGGCGCGGTGTCGGTGGCAGAGATCGTCAAGCCGGCTGACATGATGGAGCGTATGAAGACGATGCGCGACGGCATGATGCCCGGCCCGAACGGCGGCATGCAGGGCGACGGCGGCATGATGGGGACACCCGGCGAGGGTCGCATGGGAAATAACTGAGCCCACCTTTCCGCCACCCCTTGCCCGGTTCCGCATCGAGCGGGACTGGGCCTCAACCATGGAAGGACGGACAGAATGGCATATACGCACGATCGGGTGATGGTGGGCTCCGACATCGACGACGCGGAGGCCCGCGTACGCGCGGCGCTGACGGAGGCAGGCTTCGGCGTTCTGACCGAGATCGACGTCAAGGCGACGATGAAGAAGAAGATCGACAAGGACATGGATGGCTACAAGATCCTTGGCGCCTGCAATCCTAACATGGCCTGGGAAGCCATGGGCCTCGAGCCGCGGATCGGCGCGATGCTGCCCTGCAATGTCATCCTGCGCAGCGTCGAGGGTGGTACGGAGGTCAGCGCCATCGACCCGGTCGCCTCCATGCAGGCAGTGGACAATGCCGCGTTGCACAAGGTGGCCGGCGAGGTCCGCGACATGCTCGTGCGCGCTGTGGAAGCGGCCTGAGGACAGTGGCGACCATGACACGCTTTCTTGACCGGCGCCTCGTCCTTCTCGGCCTGTCCGCAGCGCCACTTTGGCTCGCGGCGTCTCGCGCTCTGGCGCAGAGTCGAGCGATCTGGTCGGCAAAAGAGGCACATGACGCGCTTCTTGGCGACACCGCGCGCGTGATCGATGTCAGATCGCGCGCGGAATGGCAGGAAACCGGTGTCGGCGCCGGGGTCTGGCCGATCAGCATGCATGAAGACGGGTTCGCGGAACGGCTCTTCGCCGCGAAAGTCCTGGCCGGCGCGCGCGAGGCTGGACTGATCTGCGCGACCGGAGGCCGGTCCGCGGCGCTGCTGGACACCCTGACCCGGTCTGGCCACGCGGGCTTTGCCAACGTCTCCGAGGGCATGCTCGGATCGCCGCGCGGCCCCGGCTGGCTGGCCGCGGGCTTGCCCGTCGTTCCACTCGACACAGCCCTCGCGTCGCTGCCCGACGATCTTCGCTGAGATGCCGGGCGCGCGCACCAGATCGGTTCGGGACGCCTGGCTGCATCGGGCCGGGTTCTGGATCGCGGCCGCTTTCGTGGCGCTCCTGATCCTCGCCTGGGCCATGGATTGGTTGCCCGGCGCCATCGACCGGACAACGATCGAGGCATGGGTGGCGTCGGCCGGGTCGTGGGGGCCGCTTGCGGTGATCGCTCTCATGACCGCTGCGGTCGTCGCAAGCCCCATCCCAAGCGCGCCGATCGCGCTCGCATCCGGGGCGGCCTACGGCCACTATGCGGGCATGGTGTATGTTGCGCTTGGGGCGGAAATCGGGGCGATAATGGCATTCCTGATCGCGCGCAGGCTTGGGCGAGGACCGGTCGAGCGCCTCCTGGGTGACAAGGCCGATTACGGGCTGCTTGGCTCGCAGAACGCGCTGACGCTCACCGTGTTCGTCAGCCGTCTTCTGCCCTTCGTGTCCTTCGACGCGATGAGCTATACGGCCGGGCTGAGCCGTCTTCATTTCTGGCGCTTCGGTCTGGCAACGATGGCCGGGATCCTGCCGGCCAGCTTCCTGCTGGCGCATTTCGGCAGCGCCGCGATGGACGGCGATTTTGGCAGTGCCGAATGGGTCGTGCTCGGGCTCGGGCTCGCGACGGCGGTTCCCCTGGTCGTCCTCGCGCTCCGCCGTGGCACACCCGGGAATGCCGACGCACCTGAAACCGATCAAAAGGAAGACGTGTCATGAGTTCCGAATATCGGAAAAACAGCATCACCTTGCCCGGCGCAGTGGCCATGGGCACCGGGGTCATGATCGGCGCGGGCATCTTCGCGCTGACCGGGCAGATCGCCGAGCTTGCCGGGCCGCTCTTCCCGCTGTCTTTTATCGTCGGTGCAATCGTGACCGCGTTCAGCGCCTACACCTACGCCAAGATGTCGAACGCCTTTCCGTCCGCGGGCGGCATCGGGATGATCCTGACGAAAGCCTACGGGCCGACGGCGATCGCGGCGGGCGCCGCGATGCTGATGGCGCTGTCGATGGTGATCGCCGAGAGTCTCGTGGCGCGAACCTTCGCGACCTATGTTCTGCGACCCTTCGACATCACGGAGGGGCCGCTGGTACCGGTCATCGCCGTCGCAGTGATCCTGTTTGCCTTCTTCGTGAACGTTGCCGGCAACCGGTCGGTCGGGCTCTTCTCGCTGGTGATGGCCTTGATCAAGATCGGCGGCATCGCGATCTTCGGAATTGCGGCCCTGTGGTCGAGCGGCGTCGGCTTTTCCGCCGCCTCCGAGGTCGGCCACGAGTTCACCGCGACCGGCTTTGTCGCCTCCGTGGCGCTGGCCATTCTGGCCTTCAAGGGCTTTACCACGATCACCAACAGCGGCGCCGAGATCACTGACCCGCACCACAATGTGGGCCGGGCGATCACGATCTCGATCACGCTCTGCGTCGTCGTATACCTGCTGGTCGCCTTCGGTGTCGGGTCGAGCCTGACCATCGACCGTATCATCGAAGCGCGCGACTATTCCCTGGCCGAGGCGGCCGAACCCGCGCTCGGGCAGGCGGGGTTCCTGCTCACGGTGCTTCTCGCGGCGGTGGCAACTGCTTCGGGGCTGCTGGCGAGCATCTTTGCGGTGTCGCGCATGCTGGCTATGCTGACCGACATGAAGATGATCCCTCACAGCCATTTCGGCATGTCGGGCGGGATCCAGCGCCACATGCTGATCTACACCGTCGTCATCGGCTCGGCGCTGACCGTGTTTTTCGACCTCGGCCGGATCGCGTCGCTGGGCGTCTTCTTCTACCTGGTGATGGACATCATCGTTCACTTGGGCGTGTTCCGGCATCTCCGCCGGGAGATCGGCGCGCGCGGCTGGGTGCTGCTGACGGCGATCGTGCTCGACATGGTGGTGCTGGCCGCCTTCGCCGCGATGAAGTGGCAGTCCGATCCGTTGATCGTCGTACTTGGCGCGACCGGCATGGCGTTGGTGTTCCTGTTCGAGCTGGTCTTTCTTGCGCGCAATCCGATCACAGAAGGCCATCCCGACCACCATCAAAAGTGACTTGAGCTTCCAGTCGCTGGAGGCGTGACACTGCGACCGAACCAGAAAGGTGCGCACAGCATGGACCACGATCATCATCACGCGGCGTCCGACATACCCGCAGGAACCGAGACGGCGAAGGACCCGGTCTGCGGGATGAGTGTCGCGGTCAAGCCGGACGGGCGGCACGCGGAGTTCCGGGGCGAGACCTTCCATTTCTGCTCCGAGAAATGCCAGACCAAGTTCAAGGCCGACCCGTGGCACTACGCGTCGGGCCGCGCCGCAGGGAAGAAGAAGGCCGCCCCCGCGGACGTCCAGTACACCTGCCCCATGCACCCCGAGATCGTGCGCGACGAACCCGGAAGCTGCCCGATCTGCGGCATGGCGCTGGAGCCGATGGTGCCATCGGACGAGCCCAGCGAGGAGCTGACGGACTTCACCCGCCGAATGTGGATCAGCGCGGCGGCGGCCGTGCCACTGGTCATCCTCACGATGGGCGAACTGGTCGGCCTGCCGGTCCGCGACTGGCTTGGGCATCAACTGTCGGTCTACGTCGAGTTCGTCCTCGCCACGCCCGTCATCCTCTGGGCGGCGCTTCCGTTCTTCAGGCGCGGCATCGACTCTTTCCGCAACCTGTCGCCCAACATGTGGACGCTGATCTCGTTGGGCGTCGGAGCGGCCTATATCTACTCGCTCTTCGCCACATTCGCGCCCGGCGTTTTTCCCGAGCAGTATCGCATGGGCGATGGGGTCGGCACTTATTTCGAAGCAGCTGTCGTGATCGTCGCACTGGTCTTCGTGGGTCAGGTGCTGGAGCTTCGCGCGCGGGAACGCACCGGCGACGCGATCCGCGCGCTGATGGATCTCGCGCCCAAGACCGCGCGCCGCATCCTGCCGGACGGCTCGGAATACGATGCGCCGCTCGAGAACATCGTAGAAGGCGACATGCTGCGTGTGCGACCAGGCGACAGCGTGCCGGTCGATGGCGAGGTGGTCGAGGGCCGGTCCTCCGTCGACGAAAGCATGATTACGGGCGAACCTGTACCCGTGGAGAAGACCGAGGGCGACCGGGTCACGGGCGGCACGATCAACAAGAACGGGACGCTGGCGATCCGGGCGACGCAGGTCGGAGCTGACACCGTGCTGGCCCAGATCGTCGAGATGGTCGCCGGCGCCCGGCGCTCCCGCGCGCCAATCCAGGGGTTGGCCGACCGGGTCTCGTCGATCTTCGTACCGACGGTCGTCGCGGTGGCCATCGCGGCGTTCTTCGCCTGGCTTGCCTTCGGTCCCGAACCGGCGCTGGCCTTCGCCATCGCCTCGGCCGTCTCTGTCCTGATCATCGCCTGTCCCTGTGCTCTCGGCCTCGCAACGCCGATCTCGATCACAACCGCCGCAGGACGCGGCGCACAAGCGGGCGTGCTGATCAAGGACGCCGAGGCGCTGGAACGCATGGCTCGCGTCGATACCGTGATCGTGGACAAGACCGGCACGTTGACCGAGGGCAAGCCCACGCTCACCGATGTCGTGGCGCTGCAGGGCGACGAGGCGGAGGTGCTGGGCCTTGCCGCTGCGTTGGAGCGCGGCTCCGAGCACCCGCTCGCCGAGGCGATTGTCGCGGGCGCGCGGGATCGCGGTCTGTCGCCCGGCAGCGCGGCCGATTTCGAAGCGGTAACAGGCAAGGGCGTGCGCGGCACCGTCGATGGACGCCGCGTGGCGCTCGGCAACCCGGCGATGATGCAGGATTTCGGCCTTGAGACCGGAAAAGCCGAGGCGCGGGCCGACACGCTCCGCGCGGATGGCAAGACAGCGATGTTCGTGGCCGTCGATGGCGCGCTGGCCGGGATCGTCGCCGTGGCCGATCCGATCAAGCAAAGCACCGAAGGGGCGATCCGCGATCTGCATGCGCTCGGTCTGACCATCATCATGGCGACCGGCGACAACCAGCGCACGGCCGAGGCTGTCGCGCGGCAACTCGGCATCGACGAGGTGCGCGCCGGGGTTCTGCCCGAAGATAAGCAGAAGCTGGTCGAGGAACTGCGCGCCAAGGGCGCGTCGGTGGCGATGGCCGGCGACGGGGTGAACGACGCCCCGGCGCTGGCGGCGGCGGACGTGGGCATCGCCATGAGCACGGGCGCCGACGTGGCGGTGGAAAGCGCCGGCATCACGCTGATGCGCGGCGATCTGGTGGGGCTCGTGCGGGCGCGCAAGCTGGCCGTGGCGACGCTGCGCAACATCCGGCAGAACCTGTTCTTCGCCTTCGCCTATAACGCGGCGGGCGTGCCGATCGCCGCCGGGGTCCTCTATCCGGTCGTGGGGCTGCTGCTGTCACCGATGATCGCCGCGGCGGCGATGAGCCTCTCGTCGGTCTCGGTGATCTCGAACGCGCTGCGGCTTCGCCGCGTCCGGCTCTGATCGAAAGGAGAACATCCATGGCCAACGGGCATCACGGGCACATGCCGTCGAGCGGCCGCGGAATGGCGATCTCCGCCTGGCTGACGGGGGTTTACTTCGTGATCGAGATGGGCATCGGCCTCTGGACCGGGTCGATCGCGGTGATCTCGGACGCGTTCCACACCTTCTCCGCCGTCGGCGGCGTGCTTGTGGCCATCGTCGCCGCGCGTCTGGCCCGGCGTCCCGCCGACGAGGACCGCAGCTTCGGCTGGTATCGCGCCGAAATCATCGGTGCGCTGGTCAACGGCGGCTTCCTGCTCGGCATGGCCCTGGTCGTCATCGTGATGGCGGCCATGCGCCTGTCGGACCCGATCGCGTTGCCGACCGGCCCGATGCTGCTGGCCGCTGCCGGCGGGCTGGTGACCGAGTTCATATCGCTGGGACTGATCTGGAAGCAGAGCAAGAGCGACCTCAACGTGAAGGGCGCGCTCTGGCATATCATCCAGACCTTCGTCGGCAGCCTGCTGATCATCGTCACCGCATTGGTGATCAAGTTCACAGGCTTCCTGCTCATCGACCCGATCCTCGGCATGGCGTTCGGCTTCGTGCTGCTCTGGGCAAGCTGGGGTATCCTGCGCGACTCCATGCATCTTTTGATGGAGGGCACGCCGGCCGATGTCAGCCTTCCGGAGGTCACGCGTAGGCTCGAAGCCCTCGGCGGCGTGGCCTACGCCCACCACGTTCACGCCTGGGCGCTGACCAGCGGGAAGCACGTATTTTCCGGTCACCTGCGCGTGCAAGAGGGCGCCGACCCACAGGAAGTGCTAAAGGCTGCATACGGGATGCTGCGTGACCGCTTCGGCTTCTTCTTCGTGACCTTGCAGGTCGAGGACCGTTGTCTCGATGAAAGCGGCGCCGAAACGATCGACATCACCCGTACGCCGACCGCCGAAAGGACGGCGACATGAACGGTCCTGCGACCCAATCGGCGCCATCGATTCGGCTTAGACTTGCGCGGCGGATCATCCGGCGCGTCATCAGACAGGCCGCCCGCAGAGGGCTGGCCAACAATCTCCTGACATATTCGGACGGCACGCAGACCCGCTGGCTCGATCCCGAGATCGACCGGTTCCTCAAGGCGATGGACGGCGAGGTATGCCGCCTGCGGTCGCAGGCGGATTTGGACGCGCTCCCCGGCTTTGGCAACGCGGTGATGGTCGAACTGGCCGCGTGGAGCACAGCCGCCGACCGCAGCTTGCGCCATCTCGGCGTGACGCCCAAGACAGCGCACCGCGTGGTGGCCGATCTCGGATGGGACGTCTATCGCCGGATGCTGCGGCTGAGTTCGCTGCCCGCCCGCCTGGTGACGCGCGATCCGGGGCGGCGGCTGCGTTGGACAATCCGCGCACTCCTCGTTTTCCCGTTCCATGCCCCGGGGGCGCCCGGCTATGCGGTGGAGACTTGGCGCGACGGCGACGACATCCTCACACATTTCACATGCTGCCCGCCACAGAGCTTCGTGCGCCGGGTGGCCGAGACCGAGGACGACCCCGACACGCTCGAAGCATTCCGCCAGAGTTGGTGCACCTACGACTGGCCGGGTGCGGATCTGATCGCCGGAGACGGAAAGCGCAGCCATTATCGCCGCCGCCGGACACTGTCGCACGGGGACACCATGTGCGACATGTGCTGGGCGGCGCGTTCGCAAGGGCGCGGGAGCTCTCCACACGCTCGGAAAACGTAACATGCGCATCTTTCTTCTGCTCGCCTTGATCACCGCCTCCGAGGCGACAATCGGCGTCTTCGTCAAGCTGACCGGGGATGCGATCCCGATCCAGACGCTGAACTTCTACGCGCTGAGCTTTGCCGCCGCGTTCCTGGCACTGTCCATCCCGCAAACGACCGGGCGACCTCTAAGGTTTCCCCGCGGCAACGTGAAGGACACGGTCATTATCGGGGCGCTCATCGCCGCTCAAATCAGCGTTTTCAACTATGCCATGACGCTCGTGCCGATCGCGAATGCCGTGGTGTTCTGGAGCGTCGCCCCGTTCTGTCAATCCCGGAGCAAAATTGGCCAAGTTCCCGGTGTAAAATTGATCAGCTTGGTCGCGGTTTAGCTGCGCCTTGGCGCGGGTGCTCTCCAGATAGCTGACGTGTGCCAAGGCGCGCAGGCCGCAG
>NZ_UIHC01000089.1 GCF_900499075.1 Roseinatronobacter ekhonensis
CGCCCCAACTGATCCTCCAGCGCGTCTACTGACTGGATGATCCGCAACCGGACGCGAGCCTTGTCCTGCGCGGCCTCTGGCAACCCCTCGAACCACGCCCATGCCGTGTCGCGGTCCACAGCGGGCGTGGTGGGCTCGGGCGCGCTGGCCTTGGCCAAGAGCGCGCGCTGCGCCCGCGCAGGCAGTGCCTTCCAATGGTATTCCCAGCCGCCCCCGCGACCGGCCCGCTTGCGCGCATAGCTGGGATGGGCGCGCAGGTTGATGCGCTTGACCCACGCCTCGACATTCTGCCGGGTTCCGGCCATGTCAGGCAGGCCCGCATCCGCAAGCTCTTGCGCGGTCCACCAGACCTGATCGGGGGCAAGCTCGGTCATGCGGCCCCCCGGCGTGACGTGAAGGCGGGCGCAGCACTCTCAGGCGCGGGCGTGTCGCGGTCAGCCTCGGCATGCTTATTCAGCGCCGCACCCTTGTTCTGCGCCTCCCAGACCTCGCTGGCACGCTCGAACAGGAACCGCTTTTTCGCGGCCATCGGCGCGCGCGCCCATGCTTTATCGAGCCCTTTGAAGGCTGTTTCAACGGGGTCTTCAACCGGGGTGTCGCCGCTCGCCGCGTTGCGCTGGCGGCGTGCATCTGCCACCGATTTCGCGCGGCCTTCGGACAGCGCCGCAACCACGTCATAGCGCTCGACCGTCTCGCTGATCTTGGCGATCTCGGTCAAGTCTTTCAGGGTGACAGCCTTGGGCGCTTGGCGCAGCATCATGATATCGCGCGGATCAAGGCAGCCGCCAGCGGCCACGATCTTGCGCACCTGCCGGTCGGTCATTCCGAACTTTTCGGCAGTGGCCGTGGCGAATGCGACGGAACCGAGTTCCGCCGCATCCCACCGTTTAGCCGCGAGTGCAGAACCGACAGCATGGCGGGTCTCCGGGTGCAGCTTTTCATAAATCCGCTTGCGCGCGGCCAGGAACACCGCCGTGTCCAAGGGCGACAATTCCGCACCGGCGATATTGTCGTCGATCTCCATCAACCGCGCCCAATCGTCGGTCACATCGGCCCAGACCTTGGCCTCGATCTCAGACCAACCAAGGCGCTTTGCGGCTTCCAGACGGTGCCCGCCCGCGATCAATACGAGCTTGCCGCCCTTTTTCTGGCGCAGGTGCACCGCGTCTTTCATCACGCCGGTCTCTTCAATGGACGCCATGATGCTCTCGACACCAGCTTCCGACACCGGGCGCAGCCGGTTCGAAATCTCAATCTCGGCGACCGCAACACGGTCGATCTGCATCAGGCGGGGGGCTTTTTTCTCTGCCATAACCGTCACCCCGCCATATCCCGGCCAAGCCGGTTCGCGTGCCCACGGCACCCGTCGCACAGCCGGTTGTGGATGCCGTGGCTCCAGAAGGTCGCTGCGCAGCACAGGCAGGCACGGAACTCCGCACGCTTGCGCGCATCCAGTGCGTCCTGCAGGCGTTTGCGCTCGCGCTCTGCCGACAGTTCATTTGCCCAGAACGGGCTGACCCGCTCGCCATCCGAATTGATCACCACGAACGCGCCGCGTGTCTTTGCCACTCTGTAATCGCGTGTCATGCCCGCCCCCCATAGGTGATGGCCAGCATCTCGGCGCAATGCTCCAGCGCGCCCAGTTCCTCAAGCTCGGTCAGGTCATCAACCAGACGATTGCGCAGAACCGCCACGCCCAAGCCAGAAACACCCGGACGCCGCAGAAAACTGATCGTTTCGCGCACCCGCGCAAACCGTTCTTCAACGCTCACGGCGGGGGCGACTGCCGGACCCGCGCTCATGACAGCACCCCCGCAGCGATCACGCCCAGAACGATTGTCAGACCAAGACAAACCGCCCCGATCACGTCACCGACCCAATGGTCGTTCAGGCGGGCCATGCCCCGGATCAAGCGGCCACGCGCGCGTGGCGGGCGCGAATACTGCCCCATGTCAAACCTCCTTCTCGGGTGAAATCTCGTCTCGGTCATCAAGCACCGCATCGATCAGACCAGCCTCGATCACCGTGGCCAGCAAGCGCGTCGCCAACTCGCGCGGCGCAACACCGCGCGCATGGGCATGGGGTAGCAGTTGGTCGAAGTGGCGCAGGCCCATCTCGAATGTCCCGAATTCGCGGCGGCGACCGTTGCACAGCGTCGTGTTCACGTTACTCTCGCTGATCGCCTCGCCCGCACGGGCGAACTCAGCCGCAATCTGCTTCGTCGACAGGCCTTGCGCCTGTAGCGCACGGCACGCGGCCAATCGGCTTGGATAGCCCAACGCGGGCTTCGCGCGGCCCATCACGCACCGCCCTTCGGATCGCGATCCCGGCGCGGGGTGGTTTTCTCTTCCTCCCGCGCCGGGCGCTCCCTACCATCGACCGTGCCAACAAACCGATGGAGGAACCTAATGAACGATCTTTCCGAGCGCGTCGCCCAGCTCGAAGCCGATAACCGCATGCTCACGGACAGGCTGGCGCTTCTGCAAGAATTTGTGATGATCACACTCATGGAACTATCCGAAGAGGACGCGCGCAATGCGCTGCGCGAGGTCATCGCGGGCAGGATCGCCAGCTACAGGCACGCCGTGGTCCCGGATCAACTCGGCGATCTCCAGAACCTCATGCGCGCGTTCCAGGCGGCGGAGGTGGCGTTTCTCGACAAGCGCCGCTGACATCTCATCATCAAGCGCGCGCAGGCACGCTTTCGTCTCCCCGTCAAGCTCGTCCCACGCGCGGCGGGGAAACAGCAGCGGTTTGTCGTCTTGCGCGTCGTCCATCACGCGACCCTCCTTGATGTTTTGGATTTGGATGCCGCCTCGGGGCGGGGGATATCGCTGGGCCATGTCAGGTCATCTGGCCAGTTCTCGGCGAACCACTCTGTGACCCGAGAAGCGGTTTTTAGCGTGCAACCGCCGCCCCTTTTAATGCGCTCAAAGAACTTCCCATCGTTGACCGAGTAGACACCGAGCGTGGTGACCTTCTTGTCAGTATGGGCGGCCAAGGTTTCCGCGAGCTTCAATAACTGGGTTGCCTGCATTCTTTCACCTATTGGGCTATTGCCTAAACTTATACTTAGGCTTTTGCCCAATTGTCAACAAGGAAAAAGTAGGGCAATATCCCAAACAGTAGAGCTGGGGGGCTCATGGACTTTGCTGCTGAAATCATCCACCGGCTGGAACAGCTCGAGTTGAACGTAAATCAGGCCGAAGTCCGCGCGGGCTTTCCGCAAGGCTATATTCGCGGCGTTGTGCGCACAGACAGTAAAAGAGCCATTCCAAATGTTGAAAAAGCGGCCGAAATCGCCAAAGCGCTCGGCCTAGAGTTTTATGTGGGAGCGCCCCGTTCACCCGTGCCGACCACCCTGATCAATGGGGCAGAATTCGACACGATCCGGCGCTTCGATGTGTCAGCGGCGGCGGGGGACGGCATGATCAACCCCGAGGGCGACCCGGTCGATCACCTGGCATTCTCGAAACGCTGGTTGGCCAGCCAGGGCATCAGCCCCGGCGACAGCTACCTGATCACCGTGCGCGGCGACAGTATGGAACCCGCCATCTACCACGGCGACCTGGTCATGATTGACGAGCGCAAGACCCGTATCCGGTCTGGCAAAATTTACGCCTTCCGCGACGGTGACGCGCTGCGCATCAAGCGGATCGAGGTGATCCCCGACACCGCCCTGATCCTGCGCTCCGACAACCCAAAGCACGCCCCTGACCACCGCGTCGGTGACGCGATGAACCACGTCAGCCAACACATCCTTGGCCAGATCGTCTGGTCAGGGCATAATTGGGCCTGAGTTCTGATTTGAGGGGTCTTTGAAATGCGTAAATTGAACATTCTGGCTTTGTGTATTTATGGCTTTTTGGCCGTGCCCGCGCTTGCACAACATGAGTTTGTCGACGGAGCAATTCCCGGCGTCCGAGAGATTGTGCGGAACGATGACACAAACCCAATGGTATACGTCCGCGACATGTCACCCGGCGTCACTGGGTTCGTCCTTTGCCCGAACCCGGACCATCTGATTTTCGGACGAAGATCAGTGGTGGAGAACGACATTGAAGCCGTCGCCCGACGCATCCAAGGCGAGGGCTGTTTTATTGCCAACGACGGCTGGGGAAGGCTGACCGCTGTTCACAGCCAGAACGTGGTGCGGATCCAATTCTGGTGGCTGGTGGGCACTGACTTCGACACAGGTATCGAGGAGCGCCTTGAAAGATCGGGTCGTCAATATTGGGCCTACTCTTATCAGGTTGGGACGATGGGCGAAAATGAGCGCGTGGAGCCGATTATTCGTTCGGCTTTTGAATAGGTCGTCGGACTGATTTAGGAGCATCAATGTTTGGGTGGCAAAAGAAAGAGAAGAGTGCAGAAGATCGGAGCCTTCCGGAGATTGAAATCGGTTCCGATGGGCGTCCGAGGCCTCCTCATTTTTCTGGCTTGATGAACGATCTATACGCCACCAGAAGCCAGCGAATGGCCGCGATAGAGTGGGCAATCCGTTGGCGCAAAGTTGAAGCGCTGACGCCTGAGGACCTGATAGGCGACTTGGATCAGCTGCTTTCTGGGCACGCGTTGAAGAAAAAACACCCGCATCGAATGACGATCAGTATGGCTAAGCGCGCTCTGAATTTATCAGCTCAAAGAAACAGGATGCACCGCTCCAAGCGGGCGCTTCCTTGGGCGGAATTCAGGGTTGGACCGGAAGAATGCTCCTGTCGCGTCGCTCTTGAAAAGGATAAATTGGTAAGGGCGGTCGAACAAGGTCACGAAATACCGCTCGTGGGCTGCGACCGAATGGAGTGCCTGTGTTGGACTAGGCAACTTACAAGCGCTCAGATCAAGCGACCAAATCAACACTGAAATCAGTTCTAGGTTCGCTCAAACAATTCGGCACTTTCCAAATTCTCTAAAGCACTGAAAAGATTATCATATTCCCTAACTTAGAAGTCATGTCGGAACTTAGAAGCACAGTTCGAGGTTCCAATAGGTCCGCATCGGCACCTATCTGTTGAAAACCCCTTTTAAACAAGGCTTCAACGCTGCATTCAAGCACGGGCCACCACCGCCCGATAGACGGCCACGAAGCCGTTTTCCGCATTTCGTGCAAACAACGCGCACGCGCCGCGCCAAGCGCCCGACGCCCCACAACCCCCTGAAAAAGCGCCCCTATCCGCGTTCTTCCTAGATTGCCCGCCCTCTTCCGGTATGTGCAGATATCTTTGTCAACGCACACTTGTCGAATTCGGGACGAGTCAGCACAGAACCCGGTCTGCGCTATGCCGTTGCATCTTTATCAACGCGCAGGGCCAGGCGCGCACCGGACTGGTCCAACACTGTCAGCGCGATATGGTCTGGATGCAGGTCCAGCAGCGCGGTCGCCAAGGTATTTTCACTATCTGGGTCATCGGGGCTTGTGCGAAAAACCGGCAATCCGGGCCCCTGAGTGCTGCGCAAGATCGCAAGTGGGTCAGCGGTTTGCATTGAAGTGGTCCTGCTTTTTAGGACAGGTTTGCGGCTTGTCTAAGATGCATCAGATTTATGTTCATGCCGCTTTTCGTATCTCTGCTTGCTCGAAGTATGCCGCGTCTGGGGTGCGTTTGTCGAGCGC
>NZ_UIHC01000061.1 GCF_900499075.1 Roseinatronobacter ekhonensis
TGATCAGAGCTTGAAGCTCAGCACGGTCGGCGGGGCCAAGGTAAAGGCAAATGTCATTGCGTCTCATGTCCCGAATATAGCACATCAGGCCCTCAATGGGAATCCTGTGTCAGGTGGGGAACACTAGAAGAAAGGTTGCAAGCCCTTGAGGCACGGGTGCCCGATTAGCCGACATCAGCAAGCACAAGTGACACATTTTTCCGAGCGGGCATCTCTACACTGGCAAGGCCGCGACTTCCCCCATGGCCCCTCATGCCCAAGGGCCTGCCCCTGCGCCTTGGCGAAGCATTGGCGGCTTCTCTCATGCGATATCTGTCTGTTTTCCATAGGCTTCCCTTTCCCGCGCACATAGCAGCGGGGCGTCAGGCCGGGGGCTTTTCCTCACATATAGACAGAGAAAGCCCGTCCACGGAAACCACTCGCGCCACCTATAGGGTAGAACGTGGTCGGGCAATCTTGCGCCCCTTGGATTATCCGCTTGTTTTTAATGAATAAATCTATCGCCCTACCTATAGGACTAGACGCGGGGAATATGGTGAGATTATTTATGAAATACAATAACTTAGCCAAAAATGAGTATCTGTCTGTCTCCATGACAATGGTTATTCCCATTATATATCAATCGCTTATCCCTAACGACCTTTCTTCATCCACATTTTATACTATGTTTTCAATATCTTAAATACCATATTCAAAACCGACTCCGAACCTGCCTTATATCATCTCGGATGCAACTAGCTTCGAGCAAAGCAAGCCAAGAACAATATCATACTCACCTACATTCAAGAATATTATTACCTTTCAAATCCTTACACTGAAACCATAAATAACACCGTCTCTGGTTGCCTACACAGATACCTTTGACTTCCTCCTAAAATCCGGGCTATAAACTGGGACATACAGTGAGACACACAAGCAACCTTCGCTCTTGTATGTCCAGTTAAGTCAATGACTTACGGTTTTGGTGGATTGTCCCTGTCTCTCCGCCATAGCTTCCTTCCCCCACATAATTAATTAGTTTCAACAACTAACACGGAATCCTCTTTTCATGCGCAAGCTGGCCAGTGACCTGGTTCTGGGCCCAGAGGCGTGGATCAGGGGCGCAACAGGTGTTTGACGCGGTCGATACCTCTTGTCACCGCATCGGGGTTTGCGCGGGCTTCGACATTCAGCCGCACAACCGGCTCGGTGTTGGAACTGCGCAGATTAAAGCGCCAGTCACCAAAATCGAACCCCAGCCCGTCCATCTGGTCGAGTCGCACTGCCAGTGGTTCGAACTCGGCCCGCACCCGTGCGATTGCGCTCTTCGGGTCGTCCAGCGTGAAGTTGATTTCCCCAGAGGAGGGAAAGGCCGCCCTGCGATCTGCGATAAGCTTCGAAAGTGGCCCGCTTTGGCTGACAAGTTCGGCCACAAGCAACCACGGGATCATCCCGCTATCGCAATGGACGAAATCACGGAAATAATGATGGGCCGACATCTCGCCCCCGTAAACCGCATTTTCGTCGCGCATCGCTTGTTTGATGAAAGCATGGCCGGTGCGCGTCTGAACCGCGCGACCGCCCGCCTGCGCGACGATATCCTGCGTGTTCCAGATGATCCGTGGATCGTGGATTATGGTCGCGCCGGGGTTCTTTGTAAGGAATGCTTCAGCTAGAAGCCCGACGACGTATTCTCCATCGACAAAGGCTCCGCTCCCGTCGAAGAAAAAGCAGCGATCAAAATCACCATCCCACGCAACGCCGAAATCAGCGTCGCAAGCCAGTACGGCATCTGCTGTGGCGGGGCGGTTCTCTGGCAATAGCGGATTTGGGATGCCGTTTGGAAATCGCCCGTCAGGGTCGTGATGCAACCGCTCGAACGTAAGGGGGGCCCCACGGTCAGACAATTTCGAGGCGATGGCATCGAAAGTAGGCCCAGCCGCGCCATTGCCCGCATTGACGAGTATCTTGAGCGGTCTCAGAGCGGCCAGATCGACAAAGGACAACACACGCTCAACATAGGCGGCCCGCGCGTCATGGGCGACATCCACATGGCGCCCGCCGGATTTGGTGGGTCCGAACGTATCCTGTTCGGCCAGGCGGCGAATGTCGGTCAGCCCTGTAGCCGCGTCGAGTGGCGCAGACCCGGCGCGGACCATTTTCATGCCATTCCAATCCATCGGGTTATGCGACGCCGTGATGCAGATCCCGCCATCGGCCCCGAAATGGGACGTGGCAAAGTACATTTCCTCGGTCCCGCTGAGGCCCAGATCCAGAACTTCTACCCCCTCGGCCAGCAGGGCCTGCGTCACCGACTCCCCAAGCTCTTGCGAGGACGCGCGACAATCACGTCCCAGCACAATGCGTTGCGCGCCGAGCGCCCGCGCGAAACCGCGACCAATCCGGAAAGAAATCTGCGGATCAAGGTCTATGCCAAGGCGCCCACGGATATCATAGGCTTTGAAACAGGTTAGGGTCATATCAGTCCGCCCCGAACAAATCACGCGCAAAGACTTTGTCTTCGACGTCGGAAATCTCATCCGTAAGCCTGTCGGAAACGATCAAGTCTACCCCTGCCTTGAACTTGTAATGGGCGTGCGGAACGCGCGCCGAAAACGCGTGTGCCTTCATCCTTTCGCGCCCCGACCGCGTGCGTAGAGGTCTTCATAGCGGATGATGTCATCTTCGCCCAAGTAGCTGCCCGTCTGCACCTCGATCAGCACCATCGGAACCTTGCCGGGGTTTTCCATGCGGTGCACCGCGCCCAAGGGAATGTAGACAGACTGGTTTTCCGTCACCAGTTTGACCTCGTCGTCAACGGTCACGCGGGCCGTGCCTTCGACCACGATCCAGTGTTCCGAGCGGTGGTGGTGGCTTTGCAGGCTGAGCGCGGCTTCTGGATGGACATGAATTCGTTTCACCTGAAAACGCCCTCCGACAACCAGGCTTTCATACCAACCCCAGGGCCGGTAATCGCGTGGCAGTGTTTCAGCCTGCACGGCACCTTGCTGGCGTAGGGCCGCGACGGCCAGTTTTACGTCCTGCGCGCGATCCTTGTGGGCGACCAGAACGGCATCGGGCATTGCCACCGCGATGATGTCGGTCAGACCGATCCCGACAAGCGCCTGTTGCCCGTCCTCGGCCCGCAAAAGGCTGCCCGTACACTCAATAGCCGTGCTTGGGCCGGAGGTGACGACACCGGCCTCATCTGGTCCGCTTTCACGCCAGACTGCATCCCAGCCGCCGAGATCCGACCACACGCCGCCATAGGGGACGACGGTCAGGTTGTCCGCCTTTTCCATCACCGCATAGTCGATAGAAATATCATCGCATTCCGCCCAAGGGTCGGCCGCCAGCCTCAGGAAGCCAAGGTCTTTCTCAGCCGCCTCGACCGCTTCGGTCACAAGGCGCAGCATCTCTGGCTGATACGCCTCGAACGCGGCCATCATTGCATTGGTAGAGAACAGGAAAATGCCCGCGTTCCAGAGATGCGTTCCACCGTCAAGCATGTCCCGGGCCGTGGGCGCATCCGGCTTTTCGACAAAGCTTTTGAGCGGTTGCGCAACTGGCGCAAAATCCGCATTCGGCTTTTCACTCAGCGCAAGCCAGCCGTAGCCTGTCTCTGCCCGATCAGGACGAATTCCGAATGTGACCAGTTGTCCAGCCTCCGCTGCCGGAATCGCCGCCTGCACGGCGGCCCGAAAGGACGCAGCATCGGGGATCACATGGTCTGACGGGGCAACCAGCATTAAAGCTCCCGGCGCGCGCGCGTGCAATTCCAATGTTGCCGCAAGGATCGCGGGCCCGGTGTTGCGCGCCTGCGGTTCGATCAAGGTAGCTGCGGCCGCGATTTCGATAGCCGCCAGTTGTTCGGTCACGATGAAGCGGTAATCTGCACCGGTAATCACACAAGGCGCTGCAAATCCCGGCCCCGACAAACGCCGGGCTGACGCCTGGAACAGGCTTTCATCGCCCGTCAGCTTGGTAAATTGCTTGGGATAGCTCTTGCGCGATAGGGGCCATAACCGCGTTCCGCTGCCGCCGCAAAGCAAGAGCGGATGAACATCATGAGGCATATCAGACGTCTTTCTGTTGGGTATTTATCACACGCGGGCATCTTCTAAGCTCAGCATTCATAGCCAATATATGCCGGTTGCGGCTAGAGCGATGGCGGAAAAGCATACCTTGGGACAACGGCCGCATCTGTTTGCAAATAACCACCAGTTCTTGAGTCCGCCGAACATGATGTCGATGCGCCGCCCACTCTGGCAGTCACCGATGCCGCGATCATCGGGCAGAAAACAGACATTTCGTTCATGCTGGTGTGCCATCTTGTGACCACTAAGCCCGAATTGCAATCTGCATTGAAAAGCCTGAAAGTTGCCGGGATTACACCATCTGGCGTTATCATCAATCAGTATGACGTGAAGAAAAGCCGCTACGGACAGTATGGCGAGTATCACTACGGCGCTTATAACTACAAATATGCGTCCGACTAGTTAACCGATGGCGCCCCGCCGCCTAAGCGCAATCGCGGAGCGCCGAAGCTGGCTGGTCGGGGTCCGGGGGTCCATCACCGTCGACTTCAGACTTTTTCACTATCTTGATACTGTTTTGCATCACCGAGCCAAAAGACAACTTGGGTGCCAACTGGCCTCTGGATTTCGGGCTTGGGATATCCCATAACGCACATACGACACAAAATCATAAACGCGGTAGTTTGCCCCATGCGGGCATTTCGGATCTGAAGAAACGGATGATAGAATGCGGAAATGGCCTCGGAGTGGCGGTGCGACACTGGTGCTTGCGGCAGCGACTTTAGCACTGGCGGGTTGTGCCGGGCAAATGCGGTTCCCGGTCTCGCAAGAAGCGCAGGACGCGCTGGCCAAGCAAAATATCAATGTCGTGCGGATCACGACCGAGAATATCGCGCAATACCGCACGCCGACCTACCGCACCAATCGGGCGCAGGCGACCAATCCGCCCGCCAATCCCAGCCCCTATACCTACCGCGTCGGACCAGGCGACGAGCTGCGCGTCATGGTCTGGTCAGACCCCGAGCGCACTCAGGCCGCTGGAACAAGCGGGTCGGATACCGAGCGCGGCATTATTGTCAATGAACAGGGCCGGTTCTTCTATCCGTTCGTAGGGGCCGTGCGCGCGTCGGGGCGCAGCACCAGCCAGATCCGGGCGGATCTGACCGACCAATTGCGCAATTTCATCGCCGATCCGCAGGTGGAAGTGTCGGTTCTGAACTTCAACGCGCATCAGGCAACGGTCACCGGGGTGGTTGGCGCGCCGGGGCCAGTGACCATTACCAATGTGCCGCAACGCCTGCTAGATGTGCTGAACACGGCCGGCACAGCCGCTGAAGGCGATCTGTCCAACGTGTTGGTGCGCCGCCGCGGTACGCCCCACAATGTCAACCTAAAAGCGTTTATCGACCATGGCGAGGCGCGCCAGAACCCGATCATTCTGCCCGGCGACATCATCAATGTGCCGCCTATGCGCGACAACAAGATCTTCACCTTTGGCGAAATCTCCACGCGGGAAATACCGCTGGAAACCGATGTGCCGGTGTCACTGACCGAAGTGCTTGCCGAAGTTGGCGGGATCGACCGTATCCGCGCGGATTCGCGCGGGATATTCGTGTTCCGCCGGACGCCCAAAACCCCGGACGGGTTCGACGTGTTCCAGTTCAACCTGCATTCGGCGACGGCGCTTGTGCTGGCCACCGATTTCAAGATGGCACCGTTGGATATTGTCTTTGTCACCAATGACCCGATCACGCGCTGGAACGACACGGTCGGCGCGCTGGTCACACCGCTGACCGGCCTGTTGCAGGTGCGCAGCATCGTCGACACCGACTAGGGCGGCTACCGCGTTCCCGAGCCTGCGCGCAACCGGCTCGGGCAGCATGTGTGCGGTCTGGGGATACTGGCGCTTACCCGTCAATAGGGCCCCTCAACCGGGCAAGCTGGCTGTTTAGAAGCCCGCGGTGACCGCGCGCTTCTAGGTCTAGGCCCGGCATCGGTTCGGTGTTGGAGTAGCGCATGTTAAGGTGCCAAGCCCCCAAATCCTGCGACAGGTCGTCCATGTCGTCGCGCGGCTGAGTATCGGGTGCATAGTCGGACTCAATACGCTGGATAAACACTTGCGTGTCAGCCACGCGCAAATTGATCTCGCCAGCGGCCGGAAAGGCTGTGCGTTTCCGGCCAACATGCGCTTTGTCTCTGCCACAACACCTTTTTTGCAGCCTGCACCCGCAGGTCGCCCTCGACAATATCTTCATCGAGCGGCTGTGACGAACGCCGAACCGAAGGTCCGCAAAGCGAAATACGCATAAGCCTATCTGCACGCTTGGGAGACTGGATCAGACGCGAAAGCGGGCATCCGAAAATGGAAGACCCTCTACAACCGGAAACGGCCACACTTGGCCCTTGGCGGCAGACCACCAGCCGTGGAATGCCGGGGTAGAAATGATGAAACCCAACCCGATCAGCAGGTGCAAAGCGTAGTTTAAATTACGCCAGATCCTGTCCAACGATCGGGCAGCAACTCACCCTCAGCTTATGCCTTGGCCGGGCCAATCCACAAAGTCTTGATATTGGTGAATTCACGGATCCCATACGAGCCCAGTTCACGCCCGTAACCGGACTTCTTTATGCCGCCGAAGGGAAGGCGTGCATCCGAGGCCACCATGCCGTTTATAAAAACAGCCCCGGCATCAATCGCCCGGGCGATGTCCCGGGCGCGCCCGAGATCTCTGGTCCAGACCGCCGCACCGAGTCCAAATTCTGATGCGTTCGCGAGCATCACTGCCTCTTGCGCATCGGCCGCCTCTATTATCGAGGCAACAGGCCCAAATAGCTCTTCACCGAAAGCGGCTTGTCCGGGCGTCACCTTGTCAAGCAAAGTGGGGGCATAGAAGTATCCGGGCCCGTCGATCGGAGCCCCCCCCATCACGATCCTTGCGCCGGCGGCGACCGAACGCTCCACTTGATCGTGGAGTTCAGCGCGAAGATTGGCGCGCGCCATCGGCCCGATCTGAGTTTCCGCGTCCATCGGGTTCCCGACCTTCAGCCGGGCAATGCCCGCCGCGAACAATTTGGTGAATTCTTCGGCCACGCTTTTTTCTACAATGAACCTTTTGGCGTTCACACAGGACTGGCCAACGTTGATGAAGCGAGCTTTGACCGCGGTTTCAGCCGCGGCACCAAGGTCGGCATCTGCAAGCACAATGAAAGGGTCGGATCCGCCGAGTTCCAGAACCTGCTTTTTCAGAGAGGCTCCGGCCTGCGCTGCGACAGTCTGGCCCACCTCAGTTGACCCGGTAAGGGTAACTGCCGCGATCCTGTCATCTGCGATAAGGTCGGCGACCTTGGGCACCGAGACCCGCAGATTGCGCATCAGGCCCTCCGGGCAGCCAGCGCGGGTCATCAGGGCCTCGATCGCCTCTGCACAGGCTGGAACGTTCGACGCGTGCTTGAGGATCACGCCGTTGCCGGCGGCCAGTGCAGGTGCGGCAAATCGGAAAAACTGCCAGAACGGATAGTTCCATGGCATGATCGCGAGCACCACGCCCAGCGGGTCGAAAACGACCCCTGAATGTGTGGCGTTCGACGCAATGGTCTCTTCTGCCAGAAACCGCGGCGCGGCCTCATTATAGTACTCACACGTCACGGCGCATTTCTCAATCTCGCCCGCGGCCTCGGTAACCGGCTTGCCCATTTCCTCGGTGATGAGCTGGGCGAAGTGGTCTTTTCCGGCGCGCAATTCGCGTGCCATCGCGGAAAGCAGTTCAACCCGTTTTTCCACAGGTTTTTTTCGCCACGCGGCTTGCGCGATCGCTGCACTATTCAAAGCCGCGTCCACCTCTCCCGGATCGTGCAGGTCATATTCGGCCAGAACTGCGCCGTTGGTCGGGTTGATGGATCCGATCATATCTGTTTCCTTTTGGATTGGCCAAAGGGCGTGGAGGATTGCGGCAGGAAGCGCCCAATTTTTCCGGGATGGTGGCGTGTGGACTGGCACCAAGCGTCACGAGGCCGTGCTCGGCCTAAAATGAAGATGACGGCAGACTTCCGGCGCCCGGCGAAGTGTTGTTGCCGGGCGTCGGTGCCTTTACATCGCAGAGACGAGGCGATTGTGCAGTGTGCCTATCCCTTGAATTTTTAGATCAAGTGTATCGCCCGCAGACAGGAATTTGCCCTGTTCCATTGCCGAGCCGCCACCGAAGGTGCCGGAGCCGAATATCTCTCCTGGCACAAGTTCTTCGTGTCGAGACGCATGGGCGATCATGTCTTCGAATTTCCAGTGCATGTCGCCGACATTGCCTTTGCACCAGGACTTGCCGTTCACGAAGGCCTCGGCCGACTTGGAATAGATGTCGCCGATCTCGTCAATGGTCACCAGGCAGGGGCCGAAGACATGCGCGCGTGCAAAGTCCTTGCCCTTGGCTGGCCCAAGGCCGACCGACATTTCCTGTTGTTGAAGGTCGCGCGCGCTGAGGTCGTTGTAGACCGTAAAGCCAAAGATGTGCGCCATCGCGTCTTCGCGCGCTATGTCCGACCCGCCCCGCCCAATCACCGCGGCCAGTTCGAACTCAAAATCCATTTCTTTGCAATCGGACGGAATGGTGACGTCATCGCCGTGGGCTCCGACCGCCGACGGGTTGCCCTTGTAGTAAACCGGAATGTTGTACCATTCAGGCGGTATTTCGCGACCAAGGCGGGGGAAGATGTTCTGCAGGTGCTGCTCAAACGCCATAAAATCGCGGATCAGCGGCGGTTTTGGAAGCACTGGAAGCAGCGTTATCTCGCTGTCACCCAGCAACGCCGACGATGCCCGATCACTGTCCGCGCGCGCCCATTCGTGGGTTGCGCGTATGGCGTCAAGCGTGACTTGCCCGCCCGCGACCAGTTCGGTCATATCTGTAGGCGACAGAACATCGGCCAGCCGCCGTGCGGTATCGCCGGTAAGGTGCTCGGTTTCGACAAGCCTGAGTGTGGTCGCATGCTGAAGATCGAGCGTGTTTTCACCGATCTGCGCGCCGGTGCGGGGGCCGGTCCATTCGAATCCGTGCCGCAGGAAAGAGACTAGTCGCATGGCCCGCTCACCCGACCGTCAGGTCGAAAAGTTCACGCTCTCGTTTCTCGAGAAGCGGCACGACCTTGCCTTCGATGATGTCTTTGAAATGCGGCATTTCACGGTGCTGGGCGAGTGCATCCTCGTCGGTATAATGTTCGACCAGCATCAGCAGGTTCTCGTCGTCCCGCGCCCGCGACGCCGTGTAATACGCGCAGCCCGGCTCGTTGGCCTTGACCAGAGGTGCCATCGTCTTCAGATGGCCGATGACGGCGTCCATCTGGCCGGGTTTGACGTGATATTTTGCAACGAGAACGATCATGGCAGTGTCCTTACTTTACGGTATGGCCCCGCTGTTACGGCGCGGAGTGTTCAGCTCAACCGGTGCCCCGCGATTCGGCGAACGGGCGGCTCCGGCAGGGCGATACTAGCGAAAATCCAAGGGCGTGTCATTATCGATAATCGTTGACATCAAATTCCCATACCTGTTACAGGTTGCAAACGGGTTCGCAGTGAAGGTATACCCTGATGCATTATCGCAGGCGCGCCCTAAGTTCGCCGCAGAATGCAGGAAAGGGACGAAGGTGATCCAGCGAGTAGTGCTCAGCGAACAGGTTAAGGAAGAACTCCTCGACGACATTCTGTCAGGTCGCGTGAAACCCGGCGACCGACTTGTCGAGTCACAGATCGCAAAACGCATGGGCATGAGCCAGTCGCCGGTGCGAGAGGCGTTGCGTGACCTAGTGGCGATGAGGTTCGTAGAGGTGGAGCCGCACAAGGGTGCGCGGGTGCGCCTGATACAAAGGCGTGAAATCCTCGAGATCTACCCGGTTCGTGCGGCCCTCGAAGAATTGGCGGGAAAACTTGCGGTCCAGAACAAGGCCGATTGTTTTAACGAGCTGGAAGATTCGCTTGCGCTGATGAAGCGCGCCTTCAAAGCCCGCGACGCCCATAAGATGGCGCATTGGGACGCTTGCTTTCACCGGGCCATCGTCAAGAGCTCAGGCAATCAGATTTTGATAGATTCGTGGGATTCTCTGATGATTGAGGCGCGCACATTCGTCACCCTCAGCAACCTGATCCACATCTACCCCGAAACCGACCTTGCGGCGCGGCATCGTCCAATCATCGACGCGTTGCATGCCGGAGACCCGGAAAAATGCGGTGAGGCGATGCGCAATCATGTCGTGGAGTTTGGCGACGTGATGCATGACATTCTCTCTGATGAGCGTGCGGTAGCTCTGCCAAGGCTTGAAGAGGACGCGGCGCCGATGGTCGATCGGGTGGTCAATAAGTCGGACGCGCCTGCCGCCTCGGCAGATTAACAGTCTGTTAAAATGATATAATCTCACCATCCGTCAAGGAACTGGGTCATGAGCCAGATCACGCTTTCATTCTTGCGCCACGCGAAAGTGCCGTCTCATAAAGGCGACATGCCGCTCACAGAGGATGCGTATTCCGACATAGATGCAGCCGTCCCGCGGCTCAGAGCCCTTGGGGACGGTGCCGCACGCTACCTCTTTCTGAGCACCCGAACCAACCGATCGCGCGAAACTGCCGAGGCACTGCGACGTGCAATTGAGCCGGGCTCCCCGGAGGTCTGCGCCGCGTGGGGACTCCGAAACCCGGATCTCTACCTTGCCGGGTCGCGCGTCGAAATGGGGTCGACGGCAGCGTTCATCGCCTCGCAAGTTGACGCGCTAGCGGTAGAGGAAGCGGCGGTCCTCGCGCATCCGTTCTTCGGTGGCTTCCTCAATGCCAACGACCGGATCGGATACTGGCTGCGCCATGTGTCTCCGCCGGGTGAAACCGCGGCAGATGTTGCACGTCGTGTACTTCAGTTTGCGAAAAGCTTCGCCGGCCGGTCCGAAGATAGGCTGGTTGTCGCCTGTGTGACCCACTCGCCGGTTCTGAGGGCGATTGTTACTGGCGCCCTGGGCCTGCCTGATCCGGGTGAGCCCGGCTGGGTTGAGGCGGTCAACCTTCACCTCGACGACGAAGAGATTTCGTTCGATTTCCGAGGCGAATCCGGAACCCTCTAAAGTCAAGATTCTGCCGAAATGGAGCTAGGTGGCGTTGCCAAGTGACCGGCCCCAACCAGTCGCTTTTTTGCCTTATTAAAGATTATCGATTATCGCTTGACAGGTAGATTTCGCGTCGCTAGCCTAAATTAACAAAAGCGGGGAGGCCGCTGCTCACATCAGGGAGGAATAAGATGAGCTTGGATGCACCTAAGGCGCTTGGTCAGAATCTGGGGTCTGAGGAATTCCCCGTAGAGTGGGAAGACGGCGAAGCCGACCTGTTCTGGATTCTTGACGACCTGCATTGCCCCAATCCGCTCTCGCCGATGTTCTTCGATATCGGTGGCTGGTGGCTTACCTGCGATCACATGTTCCGCCGGTTCGGCACGCCTTTCGCGTCTGACTGGGTGGCAAAGAATGTGAATGGCTATTTGTATACTGCTGCGTTGCCGGCCAGGGCCGGCTTGCACGCCGAGGCGACGGAGTATCAGAGCCGGTATGTGCCACGGGTGCCGCGCAACGCCGACTATGCAGAGAAGATCGGGCCATACATGGGCGCCGTTCTGCCGCATTACGCCGAGAACTTCCTTGACTGGTGGAATGACCGCATCTTGCCAGAGATAAAGCGCAATTTTGCTTACATCGACGGGTTCGACAAGGATGGCGCAAGTCTGACAGCACTCGCCGTATTGCTTGAGGACATGATCGACATCCACGATCGCCACTGGAAAATTCACTGGATGCTCAATTTTTCGCAGTTCTCGTCGACGCTGACGCTGAACGGCGCGATTGACGAATTCAAGCCCGATGCAAAGCCCGACCTCAAAGGCCGTCTACAGAGCTCGGTGAAGGATCGAAACTGGGACTCGGTCGAGGCGCTTTGGCAGATGAAAGAGATCATCAAGGGCTCCGACACTCTCAAAGCGGCGTTCGAAGCTGAAACCGCCTCTGGCGTCATGGAGGCGCTTCGGAGTTCGGATGAGGGACGCAAACTGATATCGGAACAGATCGATCCTTATCTGGAAGAGTTCGGCCACAAGGCGCTGTGGTCGCATGAGACCATGTTCCCGCTTTGGATCGAGAATCCGGCCCCTGCGATCGAGGCGGTCCGTGGCTACCTGCTGACCGACTACGACTTCCCGGCGACGCTCCGGGGTGTCGAAGAAGATCTGAACGCGGCCATAGCGGAGTGTATGGAAGGTGTCGAAGGCGAGGCGCGCGACAAACTCAAGGCGGCACTCGACGGGTCCCTGAAGATGAATCCGCTGACCCCGGACCACCACTTCTATATCGACCAGGGCACAAATGCGCGGTTGCGCACCGTGTTGCTGGCAGTCGGTCGGAAGTTCGTTGATGCAGACATCATCGACGACCCCGAGGACATCATGTTCCTGCGCTATACTTCTTCTACTCCAAAACCCGAAAGTTCTCGTGTGTTATGACGCGGAAGTTATCTGACACCTTGTCGCGGAATTTCTTCCATTCCTGCGGGATGGTCTCACGCATGAATGCAAGGATGGCGTCGGCGAATTGCTTCTGACTTCGGTAGTAGCGATTGTGGGTGACATAATGGTGCAAGACCGCCCAAAGACGTTCAATTGGATTGAG
>NZ_UIHC01000073.1 GCF_900499075.1 Roseinatronobacter ekhonensis
ACGAAACCCCTCAAGACTGATAACCAAAATACGCTGCCTCACGGCAACGCGTCACAGGTGGCCGGATACCCCGGAACAGGTGGCCGGATGTTGTCGGAATAGGTGGCCGGATCCTCCGGAATACGCACGAATGGCTCGACCAATACATCATCGAAAGCATCGAGGAGGCCCAAGACCACGCAACGCAATGGCTATGGACTTACAACAACGACCGTCCGAACATGGGCATCGGCGGCATCACACCCGCCCAGAAACTGAAAATGGCCGCATAAGTTCTACGGATGCACCCCGCTAAAAATGGGGGGATTACCGAGTGACCACCTTGTTCTTCTTGGTAACCTCGCAGCGGTCGGCCCTCTGTAGACCATTGGTCTTCGATCGGCTGGGCGCCTGCAATAGCGAAAATAGCCTTTTGACTGGCTCTCGCATCAGCCGAAGGTGCTTCTTCAGCGAAGACAGCCCATGCCCGTCGTTTCCCTTCAACTCAGGCCAGGTTCTGCGCGCAACCGTCACACTATTCTGCCAGTCCCAAATTGGTTCGTCACGTCGGAGAGCCGTACATGCGGCTCGGAAGGCGCTTCGATCGAAGCCCGAATGTTGATAGACAGTGATCTCGCCCAGCGGGACTTCGAGGATCGAAAGGGCTTGCGCAAATTTCGGAGCGCCCCTGACAGTCGATGCGTCAATCCCGTGAAGCCCGGTGAAGGCCCATGTGGACGTGCAAGGATCGACGTAAGTCGTCCAAGTCTCGATGGAATTGTCGAGTAGGACGCAAGCGACACCGATCTGGCAAATACTGGCGTGGTCGTTATTGGCGGTTTCGACGTAGATCGCAGCGAACCGGAAACGGCCTGACGGAAAATCATCGCATGCAGCCGTACGGCGCGTCAAGAATCTTAGCATCGCGCGTCGCCTTCGCATCCTTTGGCCGACATCTGCCTTGGTATTTTCACTGTTCCAAGGCTTCCAAGCACATAAGTATTTTCGCAACGGAATTCGGAGCATGGATCAGCCCAAGAAGGTATGCATTTCGCGCTACGTAATCGTCCCATCAAAAAGCTCTTTCGAGAAGTGGCCCGTCAGCGAAACTCTTAGAACGCCCCGCGCCCGCGTTGCCGCGACGTGGATCAGGGACCTCAGCCGCTGAAGTTCGTCCTCACGGGCAGCATCATCAGGAAATGCGTCTGACATGAACAACCAGTGCGGTGGAAAGTCCTGAGCGCCCAGGAACATTAGGCATACCGCGTCGAACTCGAGTCCCTTTGATCTGTGCATCGTCAAAAGCTTGATTCCGGAATGATATGAGTCGTCACTCTCGCGTTCGAGGATTTCGGGCTTTATGGCTTGGGAAGCAAGGTGATCGTTGATCAAATCCCTCTGTCGCCGTGTGTGCGTGCAGATCCCGACTGTACAGGTTTCCAGATCGATGGTTTTCAGCCACTCCACAAGCTGCGCAAGCTCGTCGGATTTGCTCACTGCCTCGGCCACCAACGGTTCAGGTCCATGCATCAGGCTGCGATAGCCCTTGGCGGATTCGGTGGATTCGTTCATGTCATCAACCACCTGTCTGGTCATGACGGATACCGCCCAGCGCCGGATTTCCTCGGTTGTTCGGTAGTTGATGCGCAGGATGTTGGACCGGCGACCACGAACATTCACGCCGCAAGCCGCCATGGAAGCTTTGCGCGGGTAGATCCTCTGGTGAGCGTCTCCAACAAGGAACAGGTCATTCTCACGTTCGGGTACCATGGCGCGAAGGAGGCGGATGGCCTGTTCGCCCATGTCCTGAGTTTCATCAACTATGATGTGGTCGAACGGCAAGGTGATTGATCCGGCATCCAAAATGGCACGGACCGCTCGGTAGCCATCATCTGGCTCCGCGAGGCCTTCTTCGACCATGCGCGCACGGACATACTCGTAGATCGCCCAGAGTTCCTTGCGCATTTGACGGCTCAACGGCGATCCGCGCCCAATTCTCTGGGCCCGGAAATACTCGTTCTTCTGTTCGAGACCCTGCGCCTGGATGATCTGCCGCCATTCGTCCATCACGAAGGCTCGGCTGAGGCCCTCCGGTACCGGAAAACGATCAAAGGCCTCATCCCAAATTGCCTTCAGGGTCTTGTGGTCGCCGAAGACAATAGTTTTCTCGAAGTTCCGCGCTCTGAGGAACTCCGACACCCATGCGTCAAGATTCATCACTTCGATGACTGGTCCCGCCTTGGACAGGTTCTCGGGACAGAGGTTACGAAGATTCTCGCGGATGTCCGAAGCGAGGTTCCGCGTGAATGTTGTTACAAGCACCTTGCGACCCTTGCGGGATGAGTCTTTGCGTATCTGGTCTGCCAGCCAGCGGGCGCGGTGCATTGCGACCACTGTCTTGCCCGTGCCCGCGCCGCCACGAACCAGCGTGGTGGACTTGCGCCCCTCGGCAAGCCGGCGCTGCATCGGGTGAAGGAAGATCCGCCACGCCGCCATGTCGCGCTCGACAAAGGCTTCGAGATCCTTGTCGTCGAGGACGCGAATGCGACGCTGGGCAATATTGGAACGGAGTGCTTCGCTGAAGGTGACTGTGGTTGTTGGCGCATCCGCCAAGCCGATTTCGTCACGGACCTCGTCCAAGGTGAGGCCTGCGGCAAGACCTGTCAGGGAAAGCTGCGCCACTTCGTCCAACTCGGGTGCAGCCGTGATCGTATCTTCGTCGACGATGGCACGGACAGTGGGCAGATGGTCCATGAGGACGCCGACCGAAATCAGTTCATCATCCGTCCAGGCATCGAACAGGCCTGGTCGGGGCTCCTGCTTGACGGGCGGAATTGCTGGCGCTTCAGTCTCCTCCGAGACAGCCACGACGAAGCGTACCGATCGTGTGATGTCATCGACGAGAGCACGTCGGCGTTCTGCCCAGGCATAGGCCTTGTCATGTTCGTCGACGTGAACGAGGAGGAGGTCATCACCTTCCTGAAGCGCAATGGCCCGATAACCCTGATCGATCCTGATGGAGCGCATACGCTTGTCGGACCCGCCTTTCACACGTTCCAGGTTGTTTCCGTTGGCCTCGGGATGCGCGTGCATTTTCTGGACGAGTTTCCAGAACTGCTTACGAACGGAAGCGGGGACCTTTTCCAGAGCGAGGTTGCAGCTGATGTCGATGGACAGGTTCAGTGTTTCGGATAAGTTGGTCATGTGGTGGTCTCCGCCACGAAGTGGTCGATGATTTTTGTGGCGATGGCAGCAAGGGCTGCCGGGTCTGCCAGATCAGGGTTCTGATTGATCAAGGTCCAACCGTCAGCACTAAAGGGTTCAAGGGTGATTGCGATCTTGCGCTTCGTCCAGGCAAGCTCGGCGTTACCGACAACCGTTTTACCTTCGATGAGGTCCAATCCGACGGCATCCGGCGACGGGATCTTTTTCCTCAGCAGTTCGATGAGCGCTTCAAGGCAATCATCCACGTCTTCCAGATTGTCCCAATCGTTGCTACTCGCTTTCGAGGGCTCGGGGGGGGCCAATCCATGGCCTTCCGGGGATGAGACGTGAAGATCCAACCCTTGCATTAGCGTGACCGTGGTCCAAAGGTGCCACCAGTCTTTTCGTGGCAAGGTGTTGGAGGAGGCATCGGGAACGCTGTCTGGCAGCGTCGAATGGATCATGACGCGCGTAAGATGAAGCCCGGCTGGGGCACGCGCTTCTGCGGGCAATCCGATAAATGTCCGGATGCTGGGTTGAGTGAACTGGCGGCTATACTTGTCGAAGTCGATGAAACCCTTGCTTTCTGAAGAGAGTTCGGAGGGAATGATCGCCGGGTCGCCTTGCTGGAACAGGGCAAAACATGCGTTTCCTGAAAGAACATCAATAGGTGCATCAGGATTGCGCAGCAGAAACAGTAGGAACTTCAGGGACCGCGAGCTGTCTTCGTCTTTTGATGAGAGCAACCTAAGAAGATCGAGAAGGGCAGGGCGTTGCTCCGTCGGAAAATGTTGCAGACGCTCGACCATGGCGGCGGAAGCGGCAACATTTTTGGCTACGAGAGGCGGCTGGGTCGCGGCCTTCTCGTCGAAATCAGCCCAAATCAGTGTCACCAAGCGAAGCTCACCCGACCTGATCATCGATAGACGATCCTTCAGATCCTGCGCAATGTTCGGACCGTGGTGTTCCCAACCGTCGAGTTCGACAACGATGGGCAAAGCTTTCGTGGACGCCGGTGGTCGCAGGAGGCAATCAACGCGCTTGACGGGTTGTCCCGGGAAGGCCTTGTTGATTTGCACCTGCGTTTCAAGCCGCCAGAGGTACTCCTTGCCATCGGCCGCAGTCACCTTGAATTGCCAGGCTCGCTTGGCATTCGCCGTCACGATCTCTTTCATCTCAAGAGGACTGTCTGGCGTCCCAAGCCTCTCCCTGAGTTCCTGGTAGAAGCGGTCCTCAAGGGCGCTGTCTCCCATGGGCCCCGAGATTGGTCCATTGATGGACCCTTGGGCTTCCACGAGGTGGTCCCAACTCGCGAGGACCCGGTTGACCAGTTTCAGCGCGAGGCTGCGGCTTGCTACGCCAGGCCCGAACTGAGCGCGGTAAGAGCGCACGCAGGCATGGCAGCCATCGCTGTGCTCAAGGCTCTTGCATGAGCATTCATCGAGGGTCGACTGTGCGAGGCTGAAGACCTGCCGCAGGCTGGCGCGATCCGTGGCGAGTTCCCTGAGGTAGCTGGAACCACCTGGGACAGCGTCGTACAGATAAAGGCTCCTGACCGTGGTTCCCTTGATCGTCTCAGATAGAGACGTGCTGCGGATATGATCAACGGCTCCCTTGAAGAAGGCCTTCAACCCGAGGTCGACTGCAGCTGTGAAGCTCTTCATCTCATCGTCGGTGGTGTCTCCTGCGACGGGCAGAACAAGGCGCAATGCCTCGGTCCGCCACTTTCGTCGCAGGAAAACCTTTTTCATCCATTGCTCGCGAGGCTGCTTTCCGTCAACCGCTGGGCACCTGCGGCTATGTTCACCGTGCGCTTCGTCGTCGTTCGTGGGGATCTGAGCCTTCCCGCAGTGGCGGCAGACCAAAAACGGAAAGGAGGCCAGTTGGCGACCGGCAATCGACCTGTCGGTCGGCGACGCCTTGCGTTCGCCGAAGTTTATGTCATGCATTTCGCAGGCATCGATGAACTCGTAGCCGAACGGTGGCGAGACGTCTTCCGTCGTCCAGGCTGCTTCGATCTGTTTTTGGTCGTAGCGCGGCAGGATCATGCGATCATGCATCGTCGCATCGCGTTCATCTGTATCCCTGATGGCTGCCTTGGCTTCATCGGTAAAGACGATCACCGATTTCAGGTCGATAACCTCGGCTTTACCCGAGACGTCTTTCCATGCTGCCGAGCCGCATCTCGGGCAGTCCGCCAACTTGGTCGCTTCGACCTCCGGCTCGGTCCAAGCGCAGGACGGGCAGAAGCGGACCGATGCAATGTCATCCGGGCCGATGTCGAGCTGTTCGATTTTCAGCTGTCGTCCATCGACGTAGAATATCTGTCCTGGCGCCAGCTCGGAAAGACCGGAAGAAGGGGGGCGCAGGTACTCGGCGCTACGGATATCCGTTGGATCGCGTTCTTTTTTGCGGTCACCTCCGCCCTTCTGGATGAAGCTCTTGAGCTTCACTCCGACTTCCGGGAAAGCATAGTTCGGAAGCACGCCGCTGTCAGTCAGGTGCTGCAAAACAGTTACCTTGTCGATGGTCTCGGAGATCATCTTCTTTACGACGGCTTTTTCAAGCTTGAGTTCCGCCTCAATCTTGTCGCGGTCATCCGGCGGCGGCTTCTGCGCCTTCAACTTCCTGATCTGCACGTCGTAGTCTGACTCGAGGTCGCGCAGGCGTTTGCGATCGGTGATGACCGACTCGAAGGTCTTCGCGACATGGCTGCGCAAGCCATCCTGCTCGGTCAAGTAAGCCGTCACCGCGTCTGTGATCCGATCGACCGCACGGGCTTCGTCAGGTAGCAGGGCGAGGAAAGCGTCCGCCAGATCGAGCCCGTTCTGATCTACGTGTTTCAACCAAAGGAAAAGCGCACCTCCTGGCGCGTTGGAATCCATGGCGTCGATGACTGGTTTGACGTTGCCAAAATCCACCTTGTCATGCGCGTTTTCGACAAAGCGATCCAAGGTGAATGCGGCTGCCTGGCGTTTCAGAACCTCTGGGGCTTTCAGGTAAACGCCGGGGGCGTCCACTTTGCCTGCAAGCATGGCATCCGGACGGGACCAGAATTGCAGGTCATGTTGGCGCGCGCTGACCGTGGTGATGTTCAAGGCATTGCCATCGCGACGCCCGGTTCGGCCAGCGCGCTGCACGAAGTTCGCAGGCTTCGGCGGTACTGTACAAAGCAACATCGTCGAGAGGTCCCCGATGTCGATCCCCATTTCCAATGTACTGGTTGCCGAGATTGTGTTCGGATCCCATGTCGCCTCGCCGTCGATGAATCCTTTTTCCAATGCCTTACGGGTTTCAGTATCGAGCAGGCCGGTATGTTCTCGCGCGACCACGCGATGATCCCTGCCGTGGCGGTAGAACCAGCGAAGGTGATCGTACCCCTCTTCGTCTGTGTCTGTATGCAGCGTGCCAGTGCAGGACGGTCGCAGGCAAGGTGATCCCTCACCCTGCCCAGGCAGGGCCGCGATTTTCTTCGAGCACCGGTCGCAGGCGAGGTGGGTCACATCAGTCGATACCGAGATTGCTTCGGGACGGACCAACCATGCGGTCGGCGAAGCGTTATCTGCTCCACGTATCTCTGCGACCATGCCTTCAGCCTGGAGGAGCTTCATCGTGCAGCCGAGGATGCTCTGCAATCTGTCGAGTTTCTGCGCGTCGTCGGAGCGGCCAAGGAAGCGCCGGAACCAACCTCGATACCAATTGGACGGGGAATCCGCCGCCATCCGCTCATAGCCATGCGCAATCAATCGCAGCGTCGGAATGCGTGGTTGCCCAAGGGCTCGCCTGGAACTGTCGCGGAAAACAGGTAGAACTCGGCGGGCATAGAACCCGGAATCGACTGCCATAAGGCCACCGAACCAGTTGGGGCCGCCCCGGTTGGAGACAGCTTGGGCTGCTCGGACGTAGGGATGGTCGACCGCACCGCGCGAAACCAACTCGAGCAAAGTCCCCCACAGCAAGAAGACGGCATCCGATGTATCTCGAGCAACAGGTTGCAAACCCTCGCGCGCAAGCAAGTCGGGGAGTTTTTCCGCTGCGACAGCAATCGCCTCGGGTTCGAAGCCGATTGCCACCAGCCGAGTGCCGGGAAGTGACATCGTCCGGCGTGCCTGCCAGGTCAGGTCGCTGAAGACATCCCATGAGAGGCGCGCCTCGACATCTTCCGCGATGAAGGGATCCCCGAGGCCGCCGGTCGCCACGAGTTTCTTGTAGCCATCGCGCCACGTCATCTCGCCCGAAATGAACCGCGCAACGAATGTCTCGTCCCCAAGCGTATCTCGCAGCTGACGGGGAAAGTCCTCGAACAAGCTCTTCAACGTCAAAGCCCTGTCTGGGCTGTCGTCGATGCTGCGCCACAGTGCGCGGGCCTGCGTCCACCGCGCGTGCCGGCTCTCGGTGACGGCGGCGCGTTGAGTAGCATCTTGGACCGAGTCCGAGAACATCAGCATCCGCGGCTTGGCTTCGTCCTTTTCCTCGTGGAAGCGCGATGCAAACAAGGTTCCAGCGAGAGCAGAGCTGAGACGGGCGGACCGCATTCCGAGAATGTAGAGGGCGTCACGGGCACCGCAGTGCGGGCACTCACGCTTGACCTTGCCCTTCTCGCTGGACGGATCAAAGATCCAGCACGGTGTCTGTGGTCCGGCTTCAGGTGTGTCCGTAGCGGTTTCCATGAATGAGAAGGTGATCTGATCCGCACAGACCTGTCCCTTGGCAACGGCGCGTTTCTCCGACCCGACCGAGATTTCCAGTGGATCGTGATAGATTATCCGCAAGCGTGTCGAGCCCTCGAACCAGGAGTCGTAGAGAGTTTTCGGATCGGCCCAGAGAGACATGTTGTTTTGACCGAGGCGTCCAAGGTATCCTGCGGTGAAGCAGTTGTCGCAGCGGACGATGGGCAATGCGCTTCGGGCAGTTTCTTCGTCGATGTCGTCGAAATGGAGCAGCTCGGGTGTGGTCAGCGTGCCGGTCCCGTCGATGCGGGGCAGGGTGGCGACCATCCGGCGCAGTTCGCGCGCCCAGTTCTGCACCCGAAGCGTCAGAAACGGTTCCACGCGAGCTGTGCGCTGATCGTCACGCGCCCACGCGGTCACCGACACGACGGCCGAGATGACCAGCGCCGCGTCTTCTTCGGAATAGGCTTTCTTGATCGAGTACGAGTTCTCGCGCAGCGCCTCGGCTGCGTCGGGCAAGGAGGCCGCCGGACCTGCCGCACCAAGCGCGGCGTAGACGCGCTTTGCCATGTCTGTCTGTCTGAGACGCGCGGACAGGTCGCGGCGCCAGCCGATGTCGCTGGCGTCCTCCGGCCGCTCCATGTCCGGCCACAGGGCCATGGCAATCTCGACGGCAGCCCCGGCTTGGTCCATTTCGCGGGCGCGCTCCATGGCGGCCTTAACCTTCCCCGCATCGGGGCGCTCATCGTAGATAAGATTGCTGGCGAAGACGTCGTCCGGGGTCAGCCGGTGCTCCCGGATCACTGAATGCGCGTCGAACGCTTCCCCGAACAAGTCGCCCGCGTATTTCCGCAGAGCGACCGAGGCGTCTTCGCCGTCCCCCAAGGTTGCCGACGATCCGACGCAGGCCAGGTGCCCGGCGGGGGTCTTCAGCCGCGCCTTCACCCGGCGGATCAGCATGGCGAGGTCGGCGCCTTGTGCGCCGTCAAAGGTGTGGATCTCGTCCACTACGAGGAAGCGCAGCGTCTCGGGCAGATTGTTTGCCCACAAGCCCCGGTCTCGGCCGCGGATCAGCAGGTAGTCGAGCATCTTGTAGTTGGTCAGCAGGATATCAGGGGGGGCCTCCACCATCGCCTCGCGCGATGTGATGATGCTCTCCTCCGTCATCCGGACCACCGGATCTTTCGGCCGTGCATCGGCGTAGATCCCGGCGCGCACGCCAGCCAGTTCCGGTGTCCGGTGGATGGCCTTCGCGATCCGACGGGCCTGGTCCTGCGCCAGGGCGTTCATCGGGTAGATTAGGATTGCCTTCACCCCCGGTTCCGTCTTGTGCCGTCGGCACATGTCGAGGATCGGCCAGAGGTAGCTTTCCGTCTTGCCCGAACCGGTCCCCGTGGCCACCAGCGTGGATCTCGGCGCGTCGCCCCCAAGCCGGTCAAAGGCCATCTGTTTGAAGTGGTCCTGCTTTTTAGGACAGGTTTGCGGCTTGTCTAAGATGCATCAGATTTATGTTCATGCCGCTTTTCGTATCTCTGCTTGCTCGAAGTATGCCGCGTCTGGGGTGCGTTTGTCGAGCGC
>NZ_UIHC01000157.1 GCF_900499075.1 Roseinatronobacter ekhonensis
CTGACGATTGGGCGGACAACGGTTCAGGCATATCTGGATCGCGCTGCCGAGGTAAATCTGTCCTGGCCACTACCGCCAGAGATGTCTGACACCGACCTTGAACGCCTAATTTACCCACGCACGGCGCGCGATATTGCGAACCGCGCAACCGAGCCTGATTGGGCGTATATTCACCGTGAGTTGCGCCGCAAGGGCGTGACGTTGATGCTCCTGTGGGAAGAGTACCGCGCAGATCATCCTGATGGGTATGGCTACTCCCGGTTCTGCGAACTTTACACACGCTGGGAAGGCAAGCTGTCGCCGGTGATGCGCCAGCGTCATCCTGCGGGTGAGCGGCTGTTTGTTGATTACGCCGGCCACACGATCGATGTGATTGACCCCGAGACCGGGGAGGTGCGCACGACACAAGTGTTTGTCGCCGTTCTGGGGGCATCAAATTACACGTTTGTCGAGGCAACCTGGACGCAATCGCTGCCGGATTGGATCGCAAGTCATGTTCGCGCTTTGAACTTCTTTGACGGTGTGACCGCCCAGATCGTCTCGGATAACCTGAAGGCAGGGGTCACCAAAGCCTGCTTTTATGACCCACAGATCAACCGGACCTACGCAGATATGGCCGCGCATTACGACACGGCCGTTGTGCCAGCCAGACCGTACAAACCAAAGGATAAGGCGAAGGCCGAAGCCGGGGTGCTTCTGGCCGAGCGCTGGATACTGGCACGGTTGCGCAACCGTCAGTTCTTCAGTCTCACCGAGGTAAACACGGCCATCCAACCTCTGCTTGATAGGCTCAACCACAAGGTTTCCCGTCACCTGGGTGCCAGCCGCAGACAGCTTTTTGATCAGCTGGACAAACCCGCCTTGAAGCCGCTGCCGGTGGCCCCGTATGTTTATGCCGAATGGAAGAAGTGCCGCGCCGGGCTCGATTACCACGTCGCAATCGACAAGCATTATTACTCTGTGCCCTATCAGCTGCTGAAGAAGGATCTATGGGCGCGGATCACTGACCGCACCATCGAAGTCTTCCATGTCGGGCAGCGTGTCGCCTCTCATGTGCGTACCTCCAGCAACGGAAAGCACTCGACGCTGCGCGATCACATGCCAGCGCATCACCAATTCCGCGATGACTGGACGCCAGAACGCATCACAGCACGTGCGACCCGCGTTGGACCAAACGTGGCCACCTTCGTCGAGGTCGTCATGCGTGATCGCAAGCACCCGGAACAGGGATATCGGACATGTCTTGGGGTGATCCGGCTGGCCGACAAGTTTGGCCGCGACCGACTTGATGCGGCCTGCAGCCGCGCGCTTGAGATCAATGCCAGATCCTATTCGTCACTCCTGTCCATTCTCAAGAATGGGCTCGAGAACAGGCCCCGCACCCGCGCCACGGACGAGCCTGCCATCAACCACCCCAACATCCGTGGCGCTGATTACTTCCATTGAAAGGAACAC
>NZ_UIHC01000074.1 GCF_900499075.1 Roseinatronobacter ekhonensis
TGCACTTCAGCGACCCCTGACCATGACCGACGGGCGCGACCAGGGCGCTGCGGATGGCGTCATTTGCGAATTCAAGCGGCTGAAAGCACTACGCGCCAGCAAAAGCGGTCAAAAATCGAGGTGCCCTTGGGTCGATATCGAGCTTCCGACTGGGGAGAGGCGCAAAAAGTCGACTGCAGAGCGCAAGGGCCAAGAAGTACCGCCCGAAGGGTTTAAGGTCTACTCAGAAGTTTCATTGTATCCGCCGTCCTATTCAGCAAAAGACGTTTACCCATTTGATTTTAGAGGAAAGACATTCGAGCCAAAAACAGGGTCATCGTGGATTACAAACGAAAAAGCGCTTTCCCGCCTTCGCAGTGCAAATCGGATCGGCGTTCAAGGGGACAAAAACCTTCGCTATTGCTACTTCCTTGCAGATTACCCATTGCGGAAAATCTCGACCGCATGGACCGATACGGTCGGTGCGCGCGAAGGGACATATGTGGTGAATACCTCTGAAGCAGTCATCGAGCGCTGCCTTCTAATGACCACCGATCCCGGTGATCTTGTCCTCGATCCGACCTGTGGTTCAGGCACCACAGCTTTTGCTGCCGAAAAATGGGGGCGGCGCTGGATCACCTGCGACACCTCGCGCGTGGCGATCACGCTGGCCAAACAGCGGCTGATGACCGCCTCTTTCGACTATTACGCCCTGCGCTATCCGCATGAGGGGCTGGGCGGCGGCTTTGACTATGAAACCGTGCCGCATATCACGCTGAAAAGCATTGCCAACAACCCCGATATCGACACGATCTATGACGAGGATCACCCCAAGATCACGGCGGCGCTGACCACGCTCAACACCGCCCTGACCGCCACCCCGCCAAAGCCCCTCAAACCCAGCATGGGCGTGCGCAAGGGCAAGCCGGTGGACTTGGCCAAGGGCGCGACGCTGTTTGAGTGGGAGGTGCCGTTCGACCTGCCCGACGATTGGCCTGCCACGGCCCAGCAACCGTTCAAAGCGTTCCACACCGCCCGGCAGGCGATGCAGCGCCGCATGGACCAGTCCATCAGCGACCACGCCGAACAGGAAACGCTGTATGACAAGCCCCGCATCGACCGCAAGCGCCTGCGCATCACCGGCCCATTCAGCGTCGAGGCCGTGCCTGCGCCCACCGTCCTGTCGCTCGACGAAAGTGTGCCGCCGCAAGAGGCGGATGAAACCGTTGCCCGATCCGGCGAGACCTCGCGCCAATCGCTGTGGCGCGACGAGTTGCTGAAAACCGGCGTGCGCGGCAAGGGCGGCGCGATGCTGCGGTTTGCCGAGTTCGAAACCCTGCCGGGGCTGAAACACATCCATGCCAGCGGATCATTGGCCGACACCGGCGAGCGCATCGTCGTCAGCTTTGGCCCCCAACACGCCAGCCTGGAACAGCGCCAGGTCGAACTTGCCCTGACCGAGGCCGAAACCTTACGCCCTTCGCCCAAATTCATCCTGTTCTGCGCCTTCACCTTCGATCCTGAGGCCGCGAAGGACATCGACGAGGTGAACTGGCCCGGCGTGACCCTGCTCAAGGCGCAGATGAACACCGACCTGCTGACCGAGGATCTGAAGAAGAAGCGCGCCTCGAACCAGTCGTTCTGGCTGATGGGCCAACCGGATGTGGACCTGCGCAAACGCAAGGACGGGATGTGGGAGGTCGAGGTCAACGGTTTTGACTATTTCGATCCCAAGGCGGGCGACTTGGTGTCGGGTGGCAAGAACCAGATCGCCATGTGGTCGCTGGATGTGGATTACGACCAGCGGTCCCTGATGCCGCATCAGGTGTTCTTTCCCATGGCCGACGCCAAGGGCGGCTGGAACCGGCTGCGCAAGACGATCCGCGCGGAATTGGACGAGGACCTGCTGGAGCAGTTCCACGGCACCGTGTCGCTGCCGTTCGAGGCCGGAGACAACAAGCGGGTTGCGGTGAAGATCGTCGATGATCGCGGGATCGAGTCCCTCAAGATCATGCCGCTGGAGGGGTAGGCCCATGTCCCTCATCATCAATACGCCCTTCGTCTGCCCCGCCCAGCATTGGATCGAGGCCAAGGGCGGCAAGCTGGAGATCAAGCCAGAGCGGCGACCGGCGAGCTACGAGGTGTTCGACGCGCGCAACAACACCAAGCGGACCGAGGTGCTGGGTCTGGTGAACACGATCCGCACCCGCGTCGATGCCTGGCGCGAGGCGGGCTGGCCCGGCGTGACCATCGTGACGCGCAAGCTGCTGGAGCATTGGCATGACCGCGATGCTCGGCAGTACCCGTTCTATTTCTGCCAGCTGGAGGCGATCGAAACGCTGATTTGGTGGGTCGAAGGGGCCGAAGCGTTCAAGCAGGGTATCGCGATCCCCGGCGATGGCGGAACGTGGGAGCGCCTGTGCAACAAGATGGCCACGGGCGCGGGCAAGACCACGGTGATGGCGATGATCATCACTTGGCAGGTGCTGAACGCGCTGACCTATCCGAAGCGGAACAAGGATTTCAGCCGCGCCGTGTTCATCGTGGCGCCGGGGTTGACCGTGAAGGAACGGCTTCAGGTGCTGCTGCCAAGCGAGGGCAGCTACTACGATGGTGCTGCCAGACGAATTCGAACTCGTCTCCATTTGGACAGAGACGCTGACGCTTATGCTGTGCAGAGACCGCGCCACTCGGCGAGGGCGGCGGCGCGGTTTCGCTTGAAATTCTGTCTGCTCGAGAGGCTGCGTTCCTGATTGAAGAGGTTGTAAACTGAGGCGTGGACTGAGGCGAACTTCTGCAAACTTCGCATCCGCCTGAAGCGCAGCATGGCTCTCTCACGTCGTCGAAACGGCAGGTGCGAATTCTCCGCCCTGTTGTTCAGCCAGCGACTGGTTTCCTGGCGGTCGGCCGCGCCGATCTCTTTCAGCGCCGCGCCGTAGGAGCGTAGCTTATCTGTGACGATAACCTCTGGTCGACCGTGCTTACGCATTGCTTTCTTGAGGAATTTCAATGCGGCCTTCTTGTCGCGCGACTTTGTTACAAAGCTTTCCAAGACCTCGCCCTCGTGATCCACGGCGCGCCAAAGGTAATGTCTCTCGCCGTTGATCTTCACGAACACCTCATCCAGATGCCAGCGCCAGCGGCTGGATTTCATTCCAGCGATGCGGTGCTTTTTGATCTCGGCAGCGAACATCGGACCGAACCGGTGCCACCAATACCGCACTGCCTCATGGGTGACATCGATGCCACGTTCGTGGAGCAGATCTTCGACGTTGCGGAGCGACAGCGGGAACCGGACGTACAGCATCACCGCCAAGCGGATGATTTCCCGGCTGGTTTTGAAGTACTTGAAAGGGTCTCGTTTTTCCATCCGGGCAGGGTAGGGGGTGTACACTCCACCCGCAAGCTGAGTTCCTTTGACAAGACCCGCCAGGAACAGCTCCCGCCGCGTCTGCTTCTTCTTCATCGCATCACGAAGACCGGGGAAGGCTGGCTGCTTTGGCATCGGACAGGCTCCTTGGAGGGTTCCCCAAGTCTACCAGATCACGCCGAAAGGAGGAGGTTTTTCAGACGTTCCTTAAGATTAAGTATCCGCTTTGACCCAGTGGCTTAGCGATGGTAATAAAATGGCACAAAGACAGGGATGTCCGACTAGCCGTTTTTCACGGTATCATCCCTTCACCCTTCGGCGACATATCCTTCCTCGCCGCCTTCAGGTGCAGCGCTACGTTCTCAGCGGTGAACTTGTAGCCCTTCCCGTCCGGCACGCGCGTGGCGGAAACAGGATACTTGGCCTTATGCGAAGCAATGCCCGCGACGCGAACACAATTCACCGTCTGAACGCCTGACTGGTGTTCCTTCCGACAGCAAGTGGGGCTGGCGGCGTGCCGTTCACACTCATCGCGTCACGGGACTTATCTCACGCCGCCGTGTTATGCGGCTTGACACTATCAGGCTGCGCAATCAGCTTTATGTTGAGCGAGGCCAATACCTTGAGCACGGTACCGAACTCAGGGTTCCCGTTGGCGCTCAGCGCACGATAGAGGCTCTCGCGGCTAACACCTGCATCTTCAGCGACGCGCTTCATCCCTTTAGCTCGCGCAACAACACCGATCGCATCAGCGATGAATGCGGGATCTTGCGTTTCAAGCGCATCCGATAGGTAGCCGGCGATCATTTCATCGTTGTCGAGATACTCAGCCGGATCGAAATCGTTGATTTCATGTTTCATTTCCAAGTTCCTTCCAGATGCGCTGCGCCTTCGTGATGTCTCGCTGTTGGCTTTTCTTGTCACCTCCGCACAGCAGAAAGATGATCTCATCCCCTTGCTGGCGAAAATAGACGCGGTAGCCTTTTCCCTCATGGATGCGCACCTCACTCACGCCATGACCTACAGGTTCAACATCGCCAAAATGCCCGAACTTCAGTCGCTGCAACCGACTGGTGATTTTTTGCTTCGCCCGCTGGTCACGCAAATTGCGCAGCCAGGAAGAAAAGATGTCTGTTTGCCTGATTACGAACATAACTCCATGTAGCCTCTGAGCTACACATTTTCAAGAGCCTTGTCACACGTTGGCCCCTTGGAACTCAAGATTGATTTCACTGCAGATAAAAACCTGTCAGAGGCAGCGTCAAACCGCTCGCAGCTGGTCTGCCCCAACCGCAACACGGGTCTGCCCGCCCATGATCTCCATCAACACCCAGACGCGCCGATCGGGAGCGATCCTCTCCACCTCGGCCACGAAGTTGGCGAACGGCCCTGTGTTTAATGCGACCTGATCGCCGGACTTAAGTAGCTTGGGCGGCAGCACTTTGCCATCAGCGTCGCAGCGCAGCATGATCTGGGACACGAGATCAAGAGGCACTGGTGCTGGTTCTTTGCCAAAGCTCACCAGTCGCGTGATGCCGTAGGTCGAGTTGACGCAGCGCCAAAGGCCGCGCGTCACATCAAGGGCCACGAAGATGTAGCCCGGGAATAGCGGCCGCATCGCGCTGATGAACTTGCCGTTGCGCTGGCGCGTTTCCTCTTCGAGGGGCAGGAACGTCTTGAAGCCCTGCCGCGCGAGGTTCTTATCCGCGATCGTGGCGCAGTTCGGCTTCAGCTGCGCTAAAAACCATGTTGTGCCAGGATCGTGAACCGTCATCTTGCGCCCTCTTGAAACTTTGCACCCATATATCGCTCAAAGTCGAACAAAGACAAGCGAATAAGCGGAACAAAGCGCCACACTCGGGTGGGCATCATGTCAACAGAGTAACGATCAAGCCATTGATAGAATACAACTATCCAGAAGTATCGACTTGATACCAACCCTTACCCACGCAAACGTCCGGCTGGAAAGAATTGGACTGTGGAGGCTGAGTTGGGCGAAAATAGTGAGATTACCGAGCTTCGGGCGGCGCTATATGTGCGCACGGCGACAGAGCATCCGCAATATTCGACCGACACCCAGTCAGAAAAGCTCCACGACTACCCAGTCACAGAGCCCGCTCAGCGTGCGGTCGGCGGCGAGCGCCGTGCCAATGCTGGCGGTCAGCGTGTCGAAGGCGGCATCACGGTCGGCGCCCTGAACCACCGCCTCGATCTCGGCGCGGTGCTGGTAGTGATAACGCAGCGGCGAAAACGTCACCTCCGGCTCCCCCGGCTCGCCGTCGCGCAGGATCAGTAATCCATCGGCCGGGACGCGCTCGGGCAGCACCTCGCTGCGCAAAGCGGTGGCGGGAAGCGCCGAGAGCCGCGCGTTCAGCGCGGCGAGGATGGTTTCGCGAGGTGTCATGGGTCGGCCGGGTTGGAAATCGCGTCGAGCACCGGACAGTCGGGGACTTCGGCGCCCGAACACCTGGATGCGGTTGCAGCGAGGACGGTTTCGATACGCCGGAGATCCGCGATCCTCGCGCGGACATCGGCAAGGTGGCGCTCCGTCCGCTCCTTGACCTCTGCGCAGGTCGGCGCGGCGCCGTCTTCGAGCCCCATCAGTCCGCGGATGTCCTCCATCGAGAACCCGAGTTCGCGGGCGCGCAGGATGAAGCGCAGACGTGTGGCGTGCGCGGTGGAATAGATGCGGTAGCCGGCGTCGGTCCGGGGCGGGTCGGGCAAAAGGCCGGTCTTCTCGTAATAGCGGATCGTCTCGATGTTGCAGCCGGTCGCCCGGGCCAGGTCGCCGCGTGTGAAACCGCTCTCGCGCTCGTGATCGGTCATGGGCAAGTTTCCTCTTGAGCCTGTAGTTGCTACAGACCCTACACCTCTCCTAAATCACAGACGAGAGGTGCGCGACATGGCGCTGACGGACGACCGAACGGACAGCACGGGCGCGGATCGCCCCGCCCGAAAGGGCTGGCTTGCGGCAGGCGGTGTGCTGGGCGCCTTTCTCGCCTCGGCCTGCTGCATCGGGCCGCTGGTGCTTTTGACCCTCGGCATCTCGGGCGCCTGGATCGGCAACCTGACGGCGCTGGAGCCTTACAAGCCGATCTTCGCCGTGATCGCGCTCGGCTTCGTCGGGGCGGGATTCCGGCAGGTCTATTTCCGCAAGCCGACCGTCTGCGAACCCGGTTCCTACTGCGCAAGGCCAGCATCGGCGCGCATCACCAAGACCGCACTCTGGGCCTCGCTGATCCTCGTTGTCGCAGCACTCACCATCGACTGGTGGGCCCCGCTTCTCTACTGATCCCGGAAGGACACCCTCATGAAGAAGTTCCTTGCCCTTGCACTGTTCGGCCTGACAGCCGTCGCCCCGATGACCGCCACTTCTGCGGTCGCGCAGTCCGTCGCCGCGGAGCAGACTATCACGTTCGCGGTCGACAACATGACCTGCGCGCTCTGCCCGATCACTGTGAAGCGTGCGATGGAGGGCGTCGCGGGCGTGCGCACTGTCGAGATCGACTTCGAGGCACGCACCGCCACGGTGATCTACGACTCCGCCGCGACCAGTGCCGACGCCATCGCGGCGGCCTCGGCCAATGCGGGCTACCCGGCGCGGGTCGCGGGCTGACGGGATGACCGAGCAGACCGACCGCAAGCTGATCGCGACAGGGATCGTCGGCACCGTCATCGTGGCGCTCTGCTGCTTCACGCCGATCCTGGTCGTGCTTCTCGGCGCCGTGGGACTGTCGGCCTGGCTGGGCTGGCTCGACTATGTGCTGCTGCCCGCACTCGCCTTTTTCGTCGTGCTGACGGTGTATGCCGTCTGGCGGCGGCAGCGGCGCCAGACCACTCGAACGGATGGATGACTTGATGAAAGACGATTGCTGCACGCCCAAGGGTGACTATGACCTCGCCGTCATCGGTGCGGGCTCGGCCGGCTTCTCGGCCGCGATCACGGCCGTCGAGGGCGGCAAGCGCGTCGCGCTGATCGGCCACGGCACGATCGGCGGGACCTGCGTGAACGTGGGCTGCGTGCCCTCCAAGACGATGATCCGCGCGGCCGAGGCCATGCATGGCGCGAAGGCCGCGCGCCGTTTCCCCGGACTGTCGGGCGACTCGCAGGTGACCGACTGGGCGGCCCTGATCGGCGCAAAGGACGACCTTGTCGCAAGCCTGCGACAGAAGAAATATGCCGAGCTGCTGCCCGAGTACGACGGTGTCACCTATGTCGACGAGGGGCCGGCGCGGCTCGTGGATGGCGGCGTCGAGGTCGGCGGGCGCAGGATCGCCGCGCCAAGGGTGATCGTCGCAACCGGCGGGCGGCCCGCAGTGCCCGACATCCCCGGCATTGCGGATGTGCCGACGCTCGACAGCACCTCGCTGATGGAACTGGAGCGGCTGCCCGAGAGCCTGATCTTCCTCGGCGGCGGCTATATCGGCGTGGAACTGGCGCAGATGATGGCGCGGATGGGCGTCCGCGTGACCATCGTCTGCCGGTCGCGCCTGCTGCCGCGCACCGAGCCGGAGGTGTCCGAGGCGCTCACGGAGGTCTTGCGGGAAGAGGGTCTGACGATCCTCGACGGCGTTCGCTACGAGGCTGCACGAGAGGTGGATGACGGCGCGCTCCTGTCGGTCACGCGGAACGGGACCGTCCGCGAACTGACGGCCGACCATCTCGTCCTGACCACGGGACGCGCGCCCAACACCGAGGGGCTGGGCCTGGCCGAAATGGGCGTCGAGACCGACGCGCGCGGCACGATCAGGGTCGGCGACGACATGGCCACGACACGCCCCGGCATCTATGCGGCAGGCGACGTCGCGGACCGCGACCAGTTCGTCTACATGGCGGCCTACGGCGCAAAGCTCGCGGCCCGCAACGCCGTGCTGGACGGCGCCGAGCGCTACGACAACGCGGCGATGCCGTGGGTGGTATTCACCGATCCGCAGGTCGCGGGCGTTGGCCTGACCGAGGCGGACGCGCGCGACGCCGGCCATGACGTGAAGACAAGCGTGCTTGACCTCGACAACGTGCCCCGCGCGCTCGCCGCCCGCGACACGCGGGGGCGGATCAAGCTGGTCGCAGATGCGCAGACGGACCGCCTGCTGGGCGGCGTGATCATGGCGCCGGAAGGGGCCGACAGCGTTCAGACGCTGGCCATGGCGCTGAAGTTCGGCATGACGACGAAGGCGCTCGGCGAGACGATCTTTCCCTATCTGACCACAGTCGAGGGCCTGAAGCTCGCCGCTCAGACCTTCGACATGGATGTCGCGAAGCTGTCTTGCTGTGCTGGTTGAGCCGATCCAACAGCCTCGAAACTTCTGCGGCGTTTGGCGATCCGACATGATCAAAGCCGCCCCTCCACCCAGTTCGCCACGATCAACCCGGGCACGCTGTCACGCGCGCGCTCGGCGTCCCGGTCGAGATCGAGCCGCTTCGGCAGCTTGACCTGCGGGACCAGCAAGAAGATCGGCGCGGTGACCTGGTTGCGCCCCGTCTTGGCGCGTGAGGCCACCGCGGTGCCCCGCGTGTTGATCCGGGCCCGATCCGCGACGAGCAGGCTCGGGCCGCGGCGGCGATAGACGAACCGCAGGCGCAGACCGCGGCGGCGTTCCCATTCGTCGGGGGTGATCTTTCCGCCGCGCAATCCGCGGCCGGCGGCGGGCGTCGGGATCGCGAGCCAGAACCCGGCCTTCGAGCGGATCAACGGGCCGGTGTCGTGGGCGCCGACGATGGCGGGCGCCTTCGACCAGACCAGCGCCGCCGCGCCGATGCTGGTGGTGCCCTTGGGCCAGGTCTCCGCGCGGATGCTCTTGGCGAGCCGCTGACCCAGCCCCGCGCCGATGATCTGGCGGCGCCAGTCGGCCTTGAGCTGCCCGCCGGCCTCACGCATGGCCGTGGTCACCGCCCGCTCGCCGGCCTTGATCTCGGCGGCCATCAACGAAGCGAGGTCGGGCGTGACGTCGAGTTTCAGCTTCATGTCGGCCTCAGATCCACGGTCCAGACGAGCCGCTCGCGGTCGCGGACCGGCTCGCCCTGGATCAG
>NZ_UIHC01000048.1 GCF_900499075.1 Roseinatronobacter ekhonensis
GCCCGCTGGTCAGCGCGATACGCACCGCATCTTGGCGAAATTCGTCCGTCCGTTTCAGTCCCATAGTTCATCTCCTTTGCTGCAGTAAATGCTATCAAAGGGGCGGCATCAAACCGTGACAGGTCCATGATATCTTGTTGTCTGATTTGGAAACCGATGGATTTCTCTGCCACCGCGCGACCGCTGCCCCGATAGAAGAGTTTGTTGTCTACGGGGAACGCTCTTCGGGAACGAATGTGAACAAAAAGGTCATACGCGATGTCTATGGGCTGCGGCCGACCAAGGCCTATGGCTGGAAGCACGGTGCCCCGTCGTTTTTTGCCGCAAGTGCGCGCAGTCTTTTTGTCGTGTCGTTGCGGGATGCGTTCGATTGGTGCGTCAGCATGTATGCCAAACCCTACCATGCCAACGAGGAGGTCAGGTCATACGATTTCGATACCTTCATCCGCGCACCCTGGCTGTCGGTCATGAACGCGCCGGAACCGCACGGGTTGGAGCCGCGTCTGTATAAAAACCAGGTGCTTCAGCCGGATCGCCACATCATAGAGGGGCGAACCTACCGGACTGTGTTCGAGATGCGAACGGTCAAGATGCGCAGTTGGTTGGGCCTGTTGAACCGCGGCGTCAATATCGCGATTATGCGGCACGAAGTGTTCCAGCGTGATCCGCAGGGCTACGCGAGCCGGATTGCTGCGGGTTTCGGCCTGACGGAAAAACGCCCGTTCAAGACACCGGACTACATCTTTGAGAGACGCCCCGTGACCGAGACGCGGCGCGCCCATGCCATAGACCGGCTGCCGCACAATATTGAATATATACGGTCGCAGCTTGATCATGCCCTGGAAGCATCGGTGGGGTATGCCGTGCAGCCGGACAGAGCGCCGATGTCGCGCGAGAATTGAGCCGCGCATTTGGGCACCGCGCCCCGTTGACCTTGGCCGCGTGGCACTTGGCCGGGTGGTGTTCATGTGGCGGCGCGCGTGAAACGGTTCGCGGCTCTTGGCATATTTGGGTGCTTTTCCACATTGCTGGTCGCCCAACCAACCGGGCCGCGATCGCCGCGCGCGTTTAGGGGCGGGTCGAAACCATCGACTGAAGATCGAAAATGGGCAGCAAGATCGCCAGCACCACCACAAGAACGAAACCGCCGACAACCATCATGAGCAACGGGTCAAGCAGCGCTGCAATGCGCTTGCGGTCATTCTCGAGCCAGGAATCCACCAATCGCGCCGCTCTGTCGGTCATTTTGCCCACGCGCGCCGATTGCTCCCCGGCGCTGATAAGCTGACGACAGACCGGCGGGATCATGGACAGATGCCGCATTGCCATGCTCAAGCTCTCCCCACGCTGGATCGCCTGCGTGACCTGCCCGGCCTCGGCCCTGAAATGCTGTTGCGCCAGAACCCGAGCAGCGTTTGCCACAGCATCCAGCGCCGTCTGGCGGCTGGATATCACAAGTGCGAGCGTCTGCAGATATTGCAACGCCGCGGAAAGCCGGATCAACCGTCCGACAACCGGCAGACGCAGCAACGCCCGGTCGGCAAGATCGCGGATCCGCCCCTTTACATGTCGCACCTTGACGGCCGCGCAGGATACAATGGATGCTCCATCTGTGGGTCGGATCAGTCAGTTCAGGTGACAAAATCAGGGGTGACTTGCCCGAGCCCGACAAGCCCATCATGACGGTGATATTGCCTTCCTTGACGTCGAAATTGAGCCTGTGCAACCTTGGCATGTGGATGTGTATCTCCATCATTTCCTGTTTTTCCAAGCTGGCTTCCACGTCGCCGAGCACGCCAGCCCGGTCGGGCCTGACCTTGCGCACGCTCATTCCAACAGGGGCGGCAAAGGGAAACTTCTCCTCCCTTCGCGTCATGGCGACCGTCAGTCAAACATATCGGGCTGGTCTTCGACCAACTGGTTCCAGATGGTCTGGAAATGTAGCCACCCGATATAGTCGCTGCCCACATGCTCGCGCGAATACCGCGCGCGGTCAGCCGGAATATAGGTCGGCTGAATACCCGACGCGGCAATATCAAGCTGTTGCTGGCAGCACCGTTCCAACGCCATGAACCAGAAGGCCGCCGATTCTATGCTGTGGCGGCTGGCCGTCAGCAGCCCGTGATTCTGGTGCAGCGCCGCTTTCACGCCCTTGAACGCCTTGGCCACATTACTGCCCGCGTGGTTTTCCACCGCGACCGCACCGGCCTCGTCGCCGATAATCACATGATCCTCGAAGAACGCGCATGCATCCTGGGTGATGGGCTCTATCGGGCGTCCGGTCGCGCACCATGCGGTGCCGTAAACAGTGTGGGCATGGCACATCGAAATGATGTCGGGGTGTTCGTCATGCACATTGGCGTGCAACACGAACCCTGCACGGTTCACGGCGTAGTTGCCCTCGATCACCTTGCCGTCATGGTCCACAAGGATCAGGTTCGACATCTTCACCTTGGCAAAATGGACGCACATCGGGTTGGTCCAATACAGGTCCGGGTGCTCGGGGTCGCGCACGGTCAGATGGCCTGCGAACCCATAATCGAACCCAGCCTGTGCAAAGGCGCGACAGCTTGCCACCAAGCGTTCCTTGCGGTGGCGGCGCTCGTCCTCGACAGAGGCGAATTCCGGCAATTCAGGGAAGATCAGCCCTTCCTGCTCGGGTTGGTAGATCGAGACACGGTTTCCAAGGTCAAGCATGACAGCCCCTTTCGGATGGGTTGGCGAAAATTATTCCGACAGTATCATTGGCATGGCGGCAACGGGTCAATGATACATCCGCAATGACACTTATCGCCGCCACGAGGGGACGCGCATGAAAGACGACCGATTGCTGGCCATGCGGGTATTTTCCGCCGTGGCCGAAACAGGCGGGTTCACAGCGGCAGCGCAGGCGCTTGGCGTCAGCCAGCCCTTTGTCAGCCAGACCATCGCGCGGCTGGAAGACCGGCTGGGCGTCAGCTTGCTGCACCGGACCACGCGCGGCCATGCGCTGACGGCAGAAGGACAGCTTTATCTGGACGGCTGCCGAAGCGCGATTGACGGCGTTGAACAAGCGGAAGCCGCCTTGCAGACCAGCGCGGAGCAGGTCGCAGGCACCCTGCGTGTGTCGGCACCGCTGGCCTTTGGGCTGGACCGCATCTCGCCGCTATTGCCGGAATTCCTGGCGCAGCACCCGAAGCTGGAACTGGACCTTGTCCTGACCGACGACAGTGTGAACCTTGTCGAGGACCGCATCGACCTGGCCGTGCGCATGGGCACACTGACCGATTCCAGCCTTCGTGCGCGACGGCTCTGCGGCCTGCGCCGCATCGTGGTGGCCGCGCCTGCGCTGGTTGCGCACCATGGCCGCCCCGATACGCCCGCCGATCTGGCCCGCTTTCCATGCCTGTGCTGGGACGGCGCGCGCGCGCATTTGAACCAGTGGGATTTCACCCCCCCCCAAGGCCCCGAACGGTTCGAGGCAACGGGCCGTTTTCGCAGCAATGCAGGGCTGGTGCTGTTTCAGATGTGCGTGAACGGCGTGGGCATCATGCGCTGCGCCGAACATCTGGCCAAACCGGCCATCGCACGGGGCGAACTTGTGCCGCTGCTAGAGGATCACACGGCACAAGACGACGCGGCGTTCCACGCAGTTTTCCTGCCGGGCCGCAATCTGCAACCGCGCTTGCGCGCGATGCTGGATTTCCTTATCGGGCAGTTCAGCGCCCCCGACTGGTAAGCATCCTAACGCGGGATCAACCCCAGCAGATAGGCGCCATAGCCGGTCTTTGCGTAAATCGCCGCGCGCGCTTCCAGACCTTCGACAGTCAGCCAGCCTTGTTCAAAGGCAATCTCTTCGGGGCAACCGACCTGAGTGCCCTGGCGGTCCTGCAATGTGCGCACAAAGTTACCCGCATCCAGCAGGCTTCCATGCGTTCCAGTGTCCAACCACGCGTAGCCGCGCCCCATCAGTTCGACATTCAGCGCGCCGTCATGGCGGTAGGATTCCAGCAGATCGGCAATCTCCAGCTCTCCGCGCGCCGACGGTTGCACGGCGGCGGCGCGGGCGGGCGCGGTTTCGTCCAGAAAATAAAGCCCCGTCACCGCATAGTTGGACGGCGCTTTGGCAGGTTTCTCTACAATCTCTTTCACCGTCCCGTCCGGCGCGAAATCGACAACGCCGTAGCGTTCCGGGTCGCTGACGCGGTAGCCGAATACGGTGCCGCCGGCGCGCACATCGGCCTGCGCCATCTGCGTGGGCAGCCCGTGCCCGTAAAAAATATTGTCCCCCAGCACCATGGCAGACGCGCACCCGTCCAGAAACGACTCTGCCAGAACATATGCCTGCGCCAGCCCTTCGGGCTTGGGCTGCACGATCCATTCCAGCGTGATCCCCCACTGGCTGCCATCGCCCAACAGTCGCTGAAACTGCGCCTGATCCTCGGATGTCGTGATCATCGCGATCTCGCGGATTCCGGCCAACATCAGCACTGACAGTGGATAATAGATCATCGGCTTGTCATAGACGGGCATAAGCTGTTTCGACACGCCTTGCGTAATCGGCCACAACCGAGAACCTGTGCCACCGGCCAGAATAATGCCCTTGCGGTTGGTCATGTCTGTGCTCCAAGCTCTGCCAATACATGCGCAACACCGGCGCGCCAGTCAGGGCGGGTCAGGCCGAACCGGTCCAGTGTCGTGCAATCAAGTCGGGAATTCAGCGGGCGGCGCGCCGGGGTCGGATAGGCACTGGTCGGGATATCATGCACAGTGCAATCCAACCCAGCCTGGGCCATGATCTCGCGCGCGAAATCCGCCCAGCTTGAATCGGGCGCGCCCGCGAAATGGTAGATGCCCGCCTTCGACGGGTCGGCGCGCAACCCGTGCAACATGGTCAGGCAAGCCGCCGCAATGTCACGCGCAGGCGTTGGCCCGCCGATCTGGTCAGCCACGACGTTCAACTCTGCACGCTCGCCGCCCAAACGACGCATGGTTTTCAGAAAATTGGTGCCATGGGCCGAAAACACCCAAGAGGTGCGCAGGATGGCCGTGGTGCCACCGGCGGCAGACACACCCTGCTCACCAAGCAGTTTTGACCGCCCGTAGGCACCCAGCGGCGCAGTTGCGTGGCCCGGTGCAAAGGGCTGCGTGCCCGAGCCGTCAAAGACATAATCGGTCGAGATATGAACCAACGGGATGCCCAACCGCGCGGCTGCTTGCGCCATCGCAGCAGGGGCGTCGCCGTTGATGCGGGTTGCCAGTTCCTCGTCGTCTTCGGCACGGTCCACCGCCGTGTAGGCAGCGGCATTGATAATCCCTGCCGGTTCCATATCCAGGATTAGATCGCGACACGCCTCCGGATCGGCCAGATCGGCACGGTCACGGCCCACGCATTGCGCATCTTGCGCTTGTCGAGCGATCTCTGTCGCCACCTGACCAGTCTTCCCGAACACAAGGATCATGCCGTGACCCCAAGCCGTTCACCGACGCCTGCGCGGTTTTGCAGCGCGCGCCACCAATCCTCATTGGCCAGATACCATTCCACAGTGCGGGCCAGCCCTTGTTCCACTGTCACGGACGGGCGCCAGCCCAATTCCTCGCGGATGCGTGTCGGGTCGATGGCGTAGCGCGCATCATGGCCGGGGCGGTCGGGCACAAAAGTGATCTGGTCGCTGTAGCTGCCCTGCGGTTTGGGACGCAATTCATCAAGTATCGAACACAGCGTCTGCACCAGTTGCAGGTTGCTGCGCTCGTTCTCGCCGCCGATATTGTAGCTGCGCCCCAGCGCGCCTTTCTGCACTACGAGTAGCAGCGCATCGGCGTGGTCCTCCACATACAGCCAGTCGCGTACGTTGGACCCGTCGCCATAAATCGGCAGCGGCTTGCCTGCCAGCGCGTTCAGGATGATGACCGGGATCAGCTTTTCGGGGAAATGGTAGGGACCATAATTGTTCGAGCAGTTTGTCAGCACCACCGGCAAACCGTAGGTATGATGCCAAGCCTGCACCAGATGGTCGCTCGCCGCCTTGCTGGCCGAATAGGGGCTGCGCGGGTCGTAAGAGGTCTCTTCGGTGAACTGGCCCTCGGGGCCCAGCGAGCCGAACACTTCATCCGTGCTGATGTGGTGAAAGCGGAAACTTTCGGGGCGGCCCTTCGCCACCCAATAGGCGCGGGCCGCTTCCAGAAGCGTGTAGGTGCCGGTGATATTGGTGTCGATAAACGTCCCCGGCCCATCGATCGAGCGGTCCACATGGGACTCGGCCGCCAGATGCATGATCGCGTCGGGCCGGTGTTGCGCCAGAATGCGGTCAATCGCCGCGCGGTCACGGATATCGGCCTGCTCAAAGCTGTAAAGCGGGCTGTCCGACACAGTGGAGACATTGTCCAGACAGGCCGCGTAGGTCAGCGCATCCAGATTGACCACGTCAAAGCCGCGCGCGACCGCTTGGCGCACCACCGCAGAGCCGATGAACCCCGCGCCACCTGTTACCAATAGCTTCATGACCCGCGATTACCCTTCATACTCAAATGGCGTCTCGAATGCGTCAAAGGGCGTCGCGGCGGCATCCTTGTCGGACAGGACCGGGGCTTCAACACCCCAATCAATACCCAGACTGTTCCACAACACCGCGCCATCGCATTCCGGCGCGTAATGATCGGTGCATTTGTAGTTAATCTCGGTATCTCGCAAAAGCGTGACGAAGCCGTGCAAAAAACCGGGGGGCACCCAAAGCTGGCGCCCGTTTTCCTCGGTCAACTCTTCTGCCACCCACTTCCCGTAGCGCGGAGAGCCGCGCCGCGCATCGACTGCGACATCCCGCATCGCCCCTCGGGCGCAGCGTACAAGTTTACCCTGTGCGTGGGGTGGGCTTTGAAAATGCAGCCCCCGCAACGTGCCGACCTCTGCCGACATCGAATGGTTGTCCTGCACGAATTCCGGCAGGTCCAGACCTGCGGCGCGCAAGGTCTTGCGGTTCCAGCTTTCGCTGAACCAGCCCCGCGCATCACCAAAGCGGCGCGGGGTTATGACCTTGACCTCTGGCAGTGCGGTTGCGGTGATCTCGGTCATGGGGGCCTCTGGCAAACTGGATTGGCACTTTGCTAATGCCGACCACCCCGTATGTCGAGAGCTAGAAGCGCCCCTCTAGCCGCGCAGCGTGCCGCCTGTTGCTTTCGTAACCTTCGCCACCAGTTTTTCGCCCACCGCGTCAATCTCTTCGTCGGTCAAAGTGCGCGCGCCGGGCTGCAAACGCACCGCGATGGCCAGCGATTTGCGCCCCTCGCCAAGCTGTGCGGCGGCTTTGTCGCCAGCAAACTCGTCGAAGACCTGCACATCGGCGATCAACGCCTTATCGGCGCCCATCGCGGCATTGACCACTTGCGCGGCCTCTACGCCCGCATCCAGCACGAAAGCGAAATCGCGTTCGACCGACTGCAGGCGATTGCCCGACAATGCACCGCGCGCGGTCTTGCGGGCTTTGGGCTGGGGCGGGTTTTCCACCAACACGGTCAGCGCCATAACCGCGCCTTTCAAGCCGTAATGGCGGATGATGCGCGGGTGCACCTCTCCGAACATCGCCATGGGCAATTTCGGGCCCAGCGAAATAATGCCCGCGCGCCCCGGATGGAACCACCCCGGCAGATTGCGGTTGATCTGGAATTTTGCGGGCGCGCCGATGGCCGACAGAACGGCCTCGGCATCGGCCTTGGCGTCATACAGGTCGACCGCGCGGCGGCTGCCATGCGGGTCGCGGTCTGCATTCGCCCCGACCAGAATTGCGGCGGCCTGCATATGCTGTTCGCCCGGTTCGCCACCAGAGAAGGCGGGTCCAACCTCGAACAAGGCCAAGTCCATTGCGCCACGGGCCTGATTGCGCGCTGCCGCTTGCAACAGCCCCGGCAAAAGGTCGGGGCGCATATGGGTCATTTCCGAACTGATCGGGTTTTGCAGGCGCGTGGCATCCGCGCCACCACCGAACAGCGCGGCACTATCGCCGTCAATGAAGCTATAGGTGACGCATTCGTTATAGCCCAACCCGGCCAGCATCCGCCGCGCAGCACGCTCGCGGGTTTGCAGCGGTGTCAGAATGGCGCGCGGCACACCCGCTTGCGGGCGCGGCAGGGGCTTGCCTTCCAGCTTGGTCAAGGACGCGACACGCGCAATTTCCTCAATCAAATCTGCCGAACCGAGCACGTCGGGCCGCCAGCTGGGCGGTGTGGCCATGGCCCCATCCAGCGTGAAGCCCAGCGCTTCCAGCGTTGCACGCTGCTCTGCTTCGGGAATGTCCATGCCGACCAACGAGCCAACGCGCGCAGGGTCGAACGTGTAGCTGCGGGTGGTGTCGGGCACCGCACCGTCGAAAACGACTTCGGACGCCGCGCCGCCGCACAGGTCCAGCACCATACGGGTCGCCAGTTCCAGCCCATCGCGCGTGAACGCAGGGTCCACGCCCCGCTCGAACCGGTAGCGCGCGTCCGAATTGATCTTCAGTGCGCGGCCCGTGGCGGCGATCGTAATCGGATCCCAATAGGCCGACTCGATGAAGACATCGACGGTCTCCTCGGAACAGCCAGAGGCCGCGCCGCCCATAACGCCGGCAATGCTTTCTGGTCCGTGGTCGTCGGAAATGACCATCTGGCCCGCGCCAAGCGTGTAGGTCTTGTCATCCAAAGCGACGATCCCTTCGCCGCCCTGAGCGGGATGAACGCGCAAATCGCCCGAAACCTTGGCCGCATCGAACACGTGCAACGGGCGGTTCAGATCGAACGTGAAAAAATTGGTAATATCCACCAGCGCCGAGATGGGCCGCAGCCCAATCGCACGCAGGCGCTTTTGCAGCCAGTCGGGCGATGGCCCGTTTTGGACACCGCGCACAAGGCGACCGGCAAAAAACGGGCAGCCCTTTTCGATCAGTTCCGGCGCAATCTGCACGCCGATGGGGCAGCGAAATTCGCCCGTCACCGGCTCTACGTCCAAGGGCTTCAACGTGCCAAGACCGCGCGCCGCCAGATCGCGGGCGATGCCGCGCACGCCCAGCGCATCCGGGCGGTTGGGCGTGATCGCGATTTCGATGACCGGGTCGTTCGCACCTGCGTAATCAATGTAGCGCGCGCCCAAAGGCGCATCGGCAGGCAGGTCGATGATCCCGTCGTGGTCTTCGGACAATTCCAACTCGCGTTCAGAACACAGCATGCCGTTGCTGGCCTGACCGCGAATGACCCCCGGTTTCAGGTCCACACCCGTGCCCGGCACATGCGTGCCCACGGGGGCAAAGACACCCACCAGACCGGTGCGCGCATTCGGTGCGCCGCAGACGACCTGAACCTCTTCCGAGGGGCTGTCGGGGCCGTTCGGCCATGCTTCGACACGGCACAGACGCAAGCGGTCGGCATCGGGGTGCTGCACGGCCTCTATCACCCGCGCGATGGTAAACGCGCCCAGGCTGGCGGCGGGATCACTCACGCCCTCCACTTCCAGCCCCAGATCGGTCAGCGCATATAGCACGTCATCCAGTGTGGCGGTGGTGTCCAGATGGTCCTTCAACCAAGACATGGTGAATTTCATGTGTCCGTCTCCGGCCTGTTGGTCTGTTACCGCCTCCGCCTAGCGCGAAACGGGGGCGGGGAAAAGCTGCTCAGCGCGATGCGCTGTCGTCAGTGTCCTCGGCCTTGTCGTCATCCTCGTCCTCGGGCAGGTTGAAGAAGCTGTCGGCATCCGAATAATCCGCCGAAGATTTCTGGTCTTCTTCTTCCTCGGTTTTCATGTCGCTGACAGAGAAGTTCTCAAGCTCTGCAATGCCTGCGGGCATTTTCGAGTCTGCGTCCATCTCCAGCGACTGTTCGGTCGAGACCAGCTTGCGGCGTTCGTCATCGGACATGACACGACCCTCTTTCGCCTGCTTGTCGGCAGCTTTCTGAACTTCCTTGTCCAGCTCCGACTGGCGGCACAGGCCAAGCGCAACCGGGTCGATCGGTTGCAGATTGGAAATATTCCAATGCGTGCGCTCGCGGATCGCGGCAATCGTGGAATTCGTCGTGCCGACAAGGCGGCGGATCTGCGCATCGGCCAATTCCGGGTGGAACTTGACCAGCCACAAGATAGAGGCCGGACGATCCTGCCGCTTGGACAAAGGCGTATAGCGCGGGCCTCGGCGTTTTTCCTCGCCCTCGGCGGCAGGGTTGTATTTCAGCTTCAGCGCGTAGCGGGGGTCTTTCTCGCCGCGCTCAATTTCGATGGCGTCAAGCTGGTTGTTGGCGACGGGGTCAAAGCCCTTCACGCCACCCGCAACATCGCCATCGGCAATGCCCTGCACTTCCAACTCGTGCAGACCGCAGAAATCGGCAATCTGTTTGAAGCTGAGCGTGGTGTTGTCCACCAGCCACACGGCGGTGGCCTTGGCCATAAGCGGTTTCGACATGAGCGGCGCTCCTGTATCTGGTGTGGCGGCACGCTTGACGCGCGCGCATGGGTTATCATGTGCCGGGAACCGGCTGCAGGGGACCCTGCCTCTCCTCGCTATCGGGGGATGATCGGGTTATAGCCAAGTCGGACTGCAAGGGGAAGGGCAAATGCAACACCTGTTACGCAAGGGATTGGGCGCGCTGGCGGTGCTTGTCATGGCCGGTTTTTACCTGATAGGCGAACAAGCCGACAGTTCCGAGCGGGGCGATTATTTCCTGTTGGCGCTCAGTTGGGCACCAAGCTGGTGCGAAGCCGAAGGCGAGGCGCGCGATGCCCCCCAATGCGCCAATGGCACGGGATGGCAGGTGCACGGGTTATGGCCGCAATTTGCTGCAGGCGGTTGGCCCGAATTTTGCGAAACCGACGCGCGCGACCCCAGCCGCGCGCAAACACGCGCAATGGCCGATATCATGGGCGATGGCGGTCTGGCATGGTATCAGTGGAAAAAGCACGGCCGATGCAGCGGAATGAGCGCCGAGACGTATTTCGACAATACCCGCGCCGCGTTCGAGCGATTGCGCTGGCCCGATGCGCTGACCGACATCAACCGCGCGACCCGCGCGGCGCCGGACGCGATTGAAAGCGCCTTTCGCAACGCCAATCCGGAATTCGGCGCGGATATGGTGATCGCCACCTGTCGCGACGGAAATTTGCAGGAATTGCGCCTGTGCCTGACATCTGACATGGCCCCGCGCGACTGCACCCCGGATGTCTTGGAACGCGTGTGCCGTGCGCGCCAAGTCACCTTGCCACCGCGATAGTCGCGGCACGCTGCCGCCGGCATAGGCCAAGTCATCTTGCGGTCGGCGCTTGTCTAAAACGCCCCGGGTTCGCCATCTGCCTTAATCGCGGGCAAACCGCGATGTTCAACTGACCGCTTGCGCTGCCCCTAGCGCGCCATCATCAACCCGTCGCGGTGCAAATGCGCCAAGGTCTGGTCCAGCGCACGGCGAGCGCGGTCGATAAGCATGTCGATATCGACATTCGTGATGACCAACGGTGGTGCAATAATCATCCGGTCGCCCACATGGCGCATCACCAGGTTGTTGGCAAAACAATACTCGCGGCAGATATATCCTGCGGTCCCGGGCTCCATGGCAAAGCCCGCGCGGCTGGCCTTGTCAGGCGTCAGTGCAAGGCTTGCCATCAACCCGCGACTGACCGCCTCTCCGACAAGCGGATGGTCGGACAGGCTGCTCCAAGCCTGCGCAAGATAGGGCGCTGTGGTCTCGCGCACGCGGTCTACAATCCGCTCTTCGGCCAGAATGCGCAGGTTTTCCAGCGCAACCGCCGCCGCGACCGGATGGCCGGAATAGGTATAGCCGTGGTTGAATTCATCCTGCGCGACAACCTGTGCGACTTCGTCGCAGACAATCGAACCGCCAATCGGCTGATAGCCAGAGGACAGCCCCTTGGCCACCGTCATGATATGCGGGCGAATGCCGTAGCTTTGCGATCCGAACCAATGGCCCAACCGCCCGAAGCCGGTAATCACCTCGTCTGCGATCAGAAGGATGCCATACTGGTCCACAATCCTTTGCACTTCGGGCCAGTAGCTCTCGGGCGGGATGATGACACCGCCCGCGCCCTGCACCGGTTCCGCAATAAATGCGGCCACGTTTTCGGGCCCCAGCTCCAGAATTTTCGCCTCTAGCTGGCCTGCGCGCTCCAGCCCGAACGCCTCCGGCGTCGTATCGCCCCCCTCGCCCCACCAATAGGGCTGGTCGATATGCACGATACCGGGGATCGGCATGCCGCCCTGCGCGTGCATCGCGGCCATTCCACCCAAAGACCCGCCGCCCATCGTGGACCCGTGATAGGCGTTGCGACGCGCGATGATTGTGCGGCGCTCGGGTTGCCCCTTCAACGCCCAATACTGGCGCACAAGGCGAATATTGGTGTCATTCGCTTCAGAGCCGGACCCGGCAAAGAACACATGGTTCAGATTGTCCGGTGCCAGCTCTGCCAATTTGGCCGCAAGCGTGATGGCCGGCACATGGCTGGTCTGGAAGAACGTGTTGTAAAAGGGCAATTCCCGCATCTGGCGCGCGGCGGCCTCTGCCAGTTCATGGCGGCCATAGCCGATATTGACGCACCACAGCCCGGCCATACCGTCAATCAGTTCCACGCCCTCGCTATCGGTCAGCCGGACGCCGTCAGCGCGCGTGATGATCCGCGCGCCCTTTTCCGCCAAGGCCCCGTTCGCGGTAAACGGGTGCATATGGTGGGCTGCGTCCAGCGCCTGTAGGTCCGCTGTGGGAAGCGTGTTGGTCAAAGGCATGAAATGCTCCGAAAAAGAGGTCGCGCGCAGCATAGATGCCGCGCCAAGGTGGTCAAGCAAAGCCGCGTTCCAACTTCATCTTGCCCCAAATACTCACACCGCCGGGCGACAGCCCGGCGGCGCGACGTGTCGGCCCAAGCGGCGCTTAGAAAAATGCCTGAAGCCCGGTCTGCGCGCGCCCCAAGATCAGCGCATGCACGTCATGCGTGCCCTCATAGGTGTTCACCGTTTCCAGGTTCACCATATGGCGCATGACCTGATATTCCTCTGAAATGCCATTGCCGCCATGCATGTCACGGGCCTGCCGCGCAACATCCAGCGCCTTGCCGCAATTGTTGCGTTTGATCAGGCTGATCATTTCCGGCGCGGCTTGCGCCGTATCCATCAGGCGTCCTACCTGTAGCGCGGCTTGCAGGCCCAAGGCGATTTCGGTCTGCATATCGGCCAGTTTCTTCTGGAACAGTTGCGTGCCCGCCAGCGGCTTGTCGAACTGCTTGCGGTCCAGCCCGTATTGTCGCGCGCCGTGCCAGCAGAATTCGGCGGCGCCCATGACACCCCAAGCAATCCCGTAGCGCGCGCGGTTCAGGCAGCCGAACGGGCCTTTCAGCCCTTCGACATAGGGTAAAAGCGCGTCTTCGCCGACCTCGACCCCATCCATCACGATCTCGCCGGTGGTCGAGGCGCGCAAGCTCAGCTTGCCGCCGATCTTGGGCGCACTCAGCCCAGTCATGCCCTTTTCCAGAATGAACCCGCGAATGCGACCGCCATGCGCGTCGGACTTGGCCCAGACCACGAAGACATCGGCAAAGGGGCTGTTGGAAATCCATATCTTCGCGCCGGTTAGCTTGTAGCCGTTGGCAGTTTTCTCGGCGCGGGTCTTCATGCCGGCGGGGTCAGACCCGGCGTCAGGTTCTGTCAGGCCGAAACAGCCGATCAGGTCGCCCGAACACAGGCCGGGCAGGTATTTCTGCCGCTGCTCTTCCGAGCCATAGGCATAGATCGGGTAAATCACGAGCGAAGATTGCACCGACATCATGCTGCGATAGCCGGAATCGACGCGCTCAATCTCGCGCGCGATCAGGCCGTAGGTGACGTAATTGGCCCCCAGCCCACCATACTCTTCGGGCAGTGTCGCACCCAGCAACCCTGCCTGCCCCATCAAGGGGAACAACTCTGGCGCAACCGTCTCTTCGCGGTAGGCGTCGATCACGCGAGGTTGCAGCTTGGTTTGCGCAAAATCATGCGCCGCGTCGCGCAGCATGCGCTCATCTTCAGACAGTTGGGCTTCCAGCCGAAGCGGGTCATCCCACGTGAATGCCCCCAGTTCGGCAGCGTCTTTGGGTTTCAGGGTTGGCTTATCCAACGGCATCGCATCCTCCGGTGTCAGACTGGTTTCGCATGGTATATCTTGCATAGAGCTCACAATAAATGGATATATCGGAAAGCTACCATTCCAAAATGGAATACTAATGCCGCAACCCGCTTCCCCTGCGCCCCGCCGCGATCTGCCCGCCACCCCGACGCTGCAAGCCTTCGAGGCTGTGGCCCGCCTTGGCAGCTTTACCGCCGCAGCACAGGAACTGTCGCTGACGCAATCGGCTGTGTCGCGGCAGGTCGCAGCGCTGGAGCGTCAGCTTGGCGTGGCTCTTTTGCAGCGCAGCCCGCGCGATGTGGTGCCCACGCCGGAAGGCGCGGATTACGCTAACGCCGTGCGTGCGGCTTTGGGCCAGTTGCGGCACGCCGCGCTGGCGCTTCGGTCCAGCCCCAACCAGTTGACGCTGGCCATATTGCCCACCTTCGGCACCCGCTGGCTGATGCCGCGCCTGCCGCGCTTTTTGCGCCGCCACCCGGACATTACGGTGCATTTCGCAACGCGGATCGGGCAGATAGACCTTGCTGCGCAGGGGCTGGACGCCGCAATTCATGCAGGCCGCCCGGATTGGCCGGGGGCCGATGCGACCTTGTTGATGGATGATCGCGTGCTGCCCTGTGCGGCTCCATCGGGTGCGACCGAAACTCCGGCCCAGATCGCACGTCGCCCGCGGCTGGCGCTGGCGTCGCGGCCGCGTGAATGGGCCGATTGGTGCGCAGCTCATGACGTGCCAGACCACGGCGCGCCGCAGATGGTCTTTGAACACTTCTCGACCTTGGGTCAGGCCTGCATATCCGGCCTTGGTGTCGCGCTGTTGCCGGGGTTCCTGTTCCAGCCGGAAATGGCGCGCGGCGAGCTGCTGCCACTTGGTCCTGCATGGGCCAATGGCGCGGGATATTGGTTGATGACGCCGAAATCCGCGCGGCCCAACCCCGCCACGGCGGCCTTTCGCGACTGGCTGCTGACAGAGGTTACGCGCGGCGACGGGGCTTTCGCTTGACAGACTGGCTTGGTAAGCTTGAACGCCAGCGCATAAGGCCGCCTCATGACCACGCCCAAGTCTACCGCCAAAACCCGTGTCACGCTTGTTGGTGCCATGGTCAATATCGTGCTGTCCGTGGCCAAGATCACGGCAGGTGCGGCGCTGGCCAGCCCCGCGCTGGTGGCGGACGGGGTGCATTCGTTGTCCGACCTTGTGTCGGACGTGCTGGTCCTATGGGCCCTGCGTCATTCCGGGCTTGCGCCGGACGCGGACCATCCCTACGGCCACGGGCGGTTCGAAACACTGGCCACGCTGGCCTTGGCAGCGGTGCTGGCGCTGACGGGGGTCGGCATTGCATGGGATGCGGGCGCGCGGCTTCTGGCCGGAACGATCGGCGCGCCGGGCCTTTGGGCACTTGCCGTGATTGCGCTGTCCATCGTGGCGAAAGAAGCGCTTTACCATTACACTAGTGCGGTTGGCGCGCAGACCGGCTCGCGCATGATCATCGCCAATGCGTGGCACCACAGGACCGATGCGCTGTCCTCTGTCGTCGCACTGGCGGGTGTCGGCGCGGCGCAACTTGGCTGGGGCTGGGGCGACCCGCTTGCCGCCATCATCATTGCTGCCATGCTGGGCCGCGTGGCATGGGATTTCGGCAAAGGCGCTGTGGATGAACTGGTCGACACACAAGCCCCCGACGGGCTACGCGCCGATCTGCAAGACAGCCTGACCCGCACGCCGGGCGTCGAAGGGCTGCGCGACCTGCGCATGCGCCAGCACGGTGCGCGTGCCGTTGCAGATGTGTCCGTCATGGTGGACCCGCATATCACCGTCACCGAAGGCCACCGCATCGCCGAAGCCGCGCGCGCCGATGCTTTGGACCGAATCGACGCGCTTGAAGACCTGATCATCCATGTCGAACCGGCGGGCCATTTCGACGGGTTCGGCGCAACCGAAGCGCCCTTGCGCGGCGAGATCGAAGGTATGATCCTGACTTTGGCACAATCACACCCGATGGTCGCCAAGGTCGCGCGCGTTCAGCTTGGCTATCTGCAAGACGGGTTGCATGTTGAGCTTCTGGCCAGCCTGCAGGCCACAGCCGATCATGCCGCCACCGAAGCAGAGTTGACCGCTACCTTGCGCCAGACCCTGCCGGAATTGCGCGCACTCAGCCTGCATCGGCACTCTGGCGGGCAAGTTGACGCGCCGCCAAAGGACGCTCCGTCGGGCTTGCATGGCTAGAGCGCGCAAGCCATAACCCCGATCATGGCCAAAGCCCAAGCCCAGTTTACATGCACTGCCTGCGGCGCGTCCCATCGCAAATGGGCGGGCCAATGCGAGGCATGCGGCGGCTGGAACACGATTGTCGAGGAAGCGCCGCTGTCGCGCGGCCCGGGCGCGCGCGCCATGAAGGGCAAGACCATCACGCTGGGGTCACTGGCAGATTCAGAGGCCCCTCCGCCGCGCCAGACCTCTGGCATGAACGAGCTGGACCGCGTGCTGGGCGGCGGCTTGGTCGCGGCGTCTGCCATCCTTGTTGGCGGCGATCCGGGCATCGGCAAATCAACGCTTTTGTTGCAGGCCACGGCGGCATTCGCCCGCGCGGGCGCACGCTGCATGTATATCTCTGGCGAGGAAGCAGCAGCGCAGGTGCGGCTGCGCGCCGCCCGCCTGGGCCTGTCGGATGCGCCGGTGCAGCTTGGGGCCGAAACCCATCTGCGCGACATCCTGACCACGCTGGACGCAGAACGCCCCGACCTTGTGGTGATCGATTCGATCCAGACCATGTGGCTGGATACCGTGGACAGCGCGCCCGGGTCCGTTGCACAGGTGCGCGCGGCGTCGCATGAGCTGGTCAGCTTCGCCAAACGGCGCGGCGTGTCGGTGGTGATCGTCGGACATGTCACCAAGGAGGGCCAGATCGCGGGCCCCCGCGTGGTCGAACACATGGTCGACACGGTGCTCTATTTCGAAGGCGAGCGCGGGCACCAGTTCCGCATCCTGCGCGCAGTCAAGAACCGCTTTGGCCCGGCAGACGAAATTGGCGTGTTCGAGATGACGGGCAGCGGGTTGGCAGAGGTGGCGAACCCCTCGGCCCTGTTCCTGTCCGAACGCGGCACGCCCGCCCCCGGCTCGGTTGTTTTTGCCGGCATGGAGGGCACACGGCCCGTTCTGACCGAAATTCAAGCGCTTGTCGCGCCCTCGCCACTTGGCACCCCGCGCCGCACCGTGGTCGGGCTGGACAGCGCACGACTGTCCACCGTCATGGCCGTGCTGGAAGCGCGCTGCGGCATTCCGTTTGCCGGGATGGACGTGTTCCTGAACGTCGCGGGCGGCATGCGGGTCATGGAACCCGCCGCCGATCTGGCACTGGCCTGCGCGCTACTCTCGGCGCGCGAAGATCATGCATTGCCGCCCGAAACCGTGGTTTTTGGCGAAATCAGCCTGTCCGGGGCATTGCGTCCGGTGGTTCAGACCGAAAACAGGTTGAAAGAAGCCCAAAAACTTGGTTTTAGCGCAGCTATCGGCCCAAGCCTTGCCAAACCAATCGACTTGGGCGGAATGCGGCTGAATCAGATGCCCGATTTGGCGCAGGTTGTTGGACAAGTATTCGGCGCGGGATGACCCGCCAAACAGGAGTTAGGTCATGGACGCGTTTACACTTGTCGATGCCGGGGTTGCCGTTGTTATCATCGTGTCGGGCATTCTGGCCTATTCGCGCGGTTTCGTGCGCGAAACACTGGCGATCATCGGCTGGATCGTGGCCGCCGTCCTTGCCTTCATGCTGGCCCCTGCCGCCCAGCCCCTGATCCGCGAAATCCCGTATGTGGGCGATTTTCTGGGCGATAGCTGCGAATTGACCGTGATCGCGGCCTTTGCCGCCGTGTTCGCGCTGGCGCTTGTTCTGGCGTCACTCTTTACGCCGCTGTTTTCATCTTTCATTCGCAATTCGGCACTGGGCGGCATTGACCAGGGCTTGGGGTTCTTCTTTGGGGTTGTGCGCGGCATTCTGCTGGTCGCCGTGGCACTGCTGGTCTTTGACCGCGCTGTGCCGCCCGGCTCGGTAGAGATGGTGGAAAATTCGCGCTCGGCGGCCGTGTTCAGCCAGCTTTCCGGCAACCTGAATGAGGCCGTGCCATCTGACGCACCCAACTGGCTTGTCGCGCGGTATGAGCAACTGACCGCCGGTTGCCGCTAGGCTGCGCGAATGACGCCGGGCGCAAGGCTGCAATCGGCCATAGAGATCCTTGACCGAATTCTTGCGCGGCAACCCGCCGAACAAGCCCTGACCAACTGGGCCCGCGGCCACCGGTTTGCCGGGTCAAAAGACCGCGCGGCAATCCGCGATCATGTGTTTGATTGCATCCGCTGCAAACGGTCCTTCGCGCATCTGGGTGGCCGCACCGACGGGCGGGGGCTGGTGCTGGGCCTGTTGCGCGATGCGGGCACCGACCCGGAAACGCTGTTCACGGGCGAAGGCTATGGCCCGCGCAAACTTGCGCAAGACGATATGCCCGATCCGGCCCCGATGCCGCGTGCGGTCGCGCTCGATTGCCCGGATTGGCTGCTGCCAGAGCTTGACCGCAGTTTGGGCGCCAACACTGACCAGGTGCTTTTGGCCATGCGGCATCGTGCGCCGGTGTTCTTGCGGGTGAACGAGGCCCGCGCCACACGCGAGCAGGCCGCAGCCCTGCTCGCGGCAGACGGGATCGAAACCCGGCCCGTGCCCCTGGCAAACACCGCGTTGGAGGTCACGGCGCAAGCGCGGCGCGTACGCCAGTCCGCTGCGTTTGCCGACGGGTTGATCGAATTGCAGGACGCCGCCTCGCAGGCTGTGATCGCTGCGCTACCCGACATATCCGGCGCAAAGGTGCTGGACTATTGCGCGGGCGGCGGTGGCAAGGCGCTGGCGATGGCCGCGCGCGGGGCAGACGTCACCGCTCATGACGCCGACGCGGCCCGAATGAAAGACCTGCCCGAGCGCGCAGCCCGCGCCGGCGTGCAAATCGCGTGTTGTGCCCGCCCCGAGGGTGTTTTCGACCTCGTTCTTGCAGATGTGCCATGTTCCGGCAGCGGCGCATGGCGGCGCGCGCCCGAAGGCAAATGGGCGCTGACCCCGGACCGCTTGGCACAGCTTCGCACATTGCAACAAGAGATCCTTGCGAAAGCGTGGGCACATGTGCGGCCCGGCGGCTGCCTTGCCTATGCGACATGCTCTCTGCTGGATGTGGAAAACGATCTGGCCGTGGCGTGTTTCGCCACGACGATCGGCGGCAGAAGCCCAAGCAACACTCTCAACCTGACGCCATTGGATGGCGGTGACGGGTTCTTCGGATCACTCATCCATAAGGCGATCTAACTGCATCTTTAGATTGCGCGCACCCACAGCGCGGTTATACTCCGAGTCCTGCAGAAGCCGAATTTGTTGACTTGACTGCTGGGTTTGGAACGATTCAGCTATTGCTTATGATCCGCCCTGACTTTCTTTCCTCACCAGCCCGCCTCGAGCTTGAGGCTTGCG
>NZ_UIHC01000075.1 GCF_900499075.1 Roseinatronobacter ekhonensis
TCGGGCAGTTCAGTGATGGTAGTCTCTGGCATGTGGCATATCCCTTTCTCGACTGAGAATTGACGGCGTCTGAACACCGCCATGATATGCCGCCCCTCAGGGCATCACCAACTTTCGCGCGTTTCTCCTTTGGCAGGAGGAGTCATGCATCGTGAGCCGTCGAGTGGTAAAGTTCTCCCCGCTGAGCTCTGCGTTACGGTCGCCACTCAGCGGTTCTTCGAGCGTGCAATTGCAGGAAGTGGCGTTCCAGAGCGCGGTTTCATTGATAAATGCAGCCACAATCTGGCTGGCTTACAGAGCCTGAACGTGATCCTGAAACTCACAAAAGCGGGACGGGACATCAAGACTCTGCAGGTCAAATATCTCAACGACATCCTCGATGCGGATCACCAGCCCGATGCTTCACTTCAAAGCCTTCCATTCGGCCACCACTATATTCGCCGGGATCGGAACCACGCATATGATCCGAAAGGAAAAGTTCGGTGCTAACGAGTTTACAACCTTGCAGCCTGTAAAATCATCGTCATGGCTGCAGTGGCGATCCGGGTCATTGCACTTTTCGTGCTGGCCATGCCTGAAACAATTTTGGCGGCTTCTGGCGTGCCCCGCCTTTTAAACGCGCCTTTGAATCAACAGCCTTGTTCTGACTCTTGCAGGGCAACCCGAGCAAGAAAGCTATTTCCATGACCGGCTCCCAACTCCTGATTTTCACCATTCTCGCGGCTATGATGGCGCTGTTTTTGTGGGGGCGGTTCCGCCATGACGTGGTGGCGTTGGCGGCACTCCTGACCTGCGTCATCACAGGATTAGTTCCGGCGGGCGTGGCATTTGCGGGCTTCAGCCACCCTGCGGTGATCACGGTGGCCTGTGTGTTGGTGCTCAGCCAGGGGTTGCGAAATACCGGTGCTGTGGATTGGCTGGCGCGCAGCATCCTGCCGCGCGATGCAGGGCGGATGACAACTATGCTGGCGCTGATTGGGCTGGGCGCGGCGCTGTCAGGCTTCATGAACAACGTGGGGGCGATGGCGCTTTTGATGCCAATCGCAGTGCAGCTGTCGGGACGGCTGGATCTAACGCCTGGACAGGTGCTGATGCCACTTGCCTTCGGCACAATTCTGGGGGGCATGACCACGCTGGTGGGCACGCCGCCTAACCTTATCGTTTCGGGCTTTCGGGAAGAGGCCGGGCTGGGCCAATTCGCCATGTTCGACTTCGCCCCTGTGGGCGTGGTCGTTGCGGCCTTGGGCGTTCTCTTCGTCGCTGTCATTGGCTGGCGGCTGGTGCCTGCGCGCAAATCTGACGTTGGTGACGGTTTTGACACCGGTGCCTATCTGACCGAGGTGCGCATACCCGAGAAAGGCAAGGCAGTCGGCCTGACCTTGCGAGACTTCGAGGCCGAAATAGAGGACAGTGGTGCACAGATCATCGGTCTGGTGCGCAATGAGGTGCGCATAACAGCGCCACATGGCGGGCGTCGTATTCACGCGGGTGACATTCTGGCGCTGCAGGCCAATGTCGACGCGCTGGCCGAGGCGCTGTCGGTCTTCGGCATTAAGCTGGAAGAGGAGAAAACGTCATCGGACGGAGAAGGCGAGAAGACAGACGGCGCGTCCAAAAAGACATCGCAAGCGGCCAAAGCGGAAACGGCTACAAAAAAGGATGACAAGGCCGAGGACACAGACGAGAGCGATGATCGCGATGAGGATATTGTGCTGCGAGAACTGGCCGTTCTGCCAGGCTCGACCATTGTCGGGCGTTCGTCCAGTGACCTGTGGCTGCGGACTCGCTATGGGCTCAATCTGTTAGCCGTTTCGCGCGAAGGGCGCCCGCCGCAGGCGCGGCTTCGCAATCTGAAGTTGAAATCCGGCGATCTGCTGCTCATCCAAGGCCCGGTCGAGATGATTGCTGAATTCATTAAAGATACGGGCTGCGTGCCGCTGGGCGAGCGCGAATTGCGCATCCCTGACAAGCGTATGGCAGTCATCGCCGGGGTGATCACGTTCGGTGCGGTCGGTATTGTGACGCTGGGACTGCTGCCTGCCGCCGTGGCTTTTGCGCTTGGGGTTCTGGCCTCGATGCTTTTGCGCACTGTACCTTTGCGGCGGATTTATACCTCTATCGACTGGCCGATCATCGTGTTGCTAGCAGCCCTGATCCCAGTTGCGGGGGCGATGCAGACGACTGGGGCCGCCGATCAACTGGCGCGGTTTCTGGTCGAAACCATCGCGCAGGGTAACCCTGTCGCCGCGTTGGCAGTGGTGTTGATCACCACCATGTTCCTGTCAGACGTGATGAACAACGCCGCTACTGCGGCCATCTTGTGTCCCATCGCCCTTGGCATTGCCGCAACACTTGGCGTCAATCCTGACAGCTTCCTGATGGCTGTCGCGATTGGCGCGTCCTGCGCCTTTCTCACGCCAATCGGGCATCAGAACAACACGCTCATCCTTGGCCCCGGTGGTTTCCGGTTCGGTGATTATTGGCGGTTGGGACTTCTGGTCGAGGTTATCGTGGTCGTCGTCAGTATTCCGCTGTTGTTGATCGTCTGGCCAATGTAAATCTGCATGGACAGGCCTTGCACAATCAATTGGCCCATGGAGTCGGGAATGCTCCAGCACTCCCACGCTGTGATGTAAGCTGGATAATTAACTGAATTTTCAAAGCATGGACATCTGCTGAATGGCATAAAAGTCCGAATCAAACAGTTCGCGCGCTCTGCGGCGAAGGTCATGTGTGGATGGCTCCTGCATAGCAAGACATTTTTGATCCGATTTGTGCATTTGTCAGAAGCAGTCATGTGTCCGGCCTGTTTGCGCGGTTTTGACCGCTGGCCCTGATGGGTTCCGCAAACCAAGTCCCTTACAGCTTAGCGGGCAATTGCGCCCGGGACCTTCGACGGGGTGTCTCGGTTTTGGCGGCAGACTTATGCACCATCATCTCGCGGGTCTTGCTAACTCTTTGTTCTTTCTCCTTTAGGCCTTGTGTGGGGTGTAAGGTTGGTTGCGAGTTAGAACTGTCCAGACGATCCTTGCCGTTTTGTTGGCCATAGCGACAGTCGCCAAGCGCGCGGGTTTTCGCTCCAGCAGCGATATCAGCCACTTACTTGCGCGCTCCGGGTGCGATTTGGTCTGTCGGACAAGTGATGTCATGCCAACGACCAACAATGATCGTAAGTATTGATCACCCATTTTTGTAATGTGGCCCAGCTTCTCTTTACCGCCGCTGGATTTATTCGCAGGCGTCAAACCAAGCCATGCTGCAAACTCGCGGCCATTGCTGAACTGATGCCCATCTCCAATGCTGGCGATGATCGCGGACGCCGTCACAGCACCAACGCCTGGGATGGTACGCAACAACCGCACACGCGCGTCTTCCTTGGCAATCTGCTTCAGGCGCTCCTCGTACCAGCGCAGACGAGTATGCAATGCCGTGAGCTGCTCGCACAGATTGTGGATCACGTCGTTCGCGATATCAGGCAGATCCAAAACCTCACCAGCCAGTATGTCCTCGGAAAAACTGATGACCCGTGCGAGACCTCGCGCGATATACACACCAAATTCGGCGACCATTCCGCGTAGACCATTGATGAGTTGGGTCCGCTGGCGAACCAAGAGGCTCCGCGCACGATGGACCGACAATAGGGATTGTTGTTCGACGGTCTTGATCGCCACAAAACGCATTGTAGGTCGGGTAACTGCTTCACAAATGGCTTCCGCATCGATGGCGTCAGACTTGCCGCGTTTCACATATGGCTTCACGTATATCGGTGGGATCAACCGAACGTCATGCCCGAATTTAGTCAGCTCGCGTGCCCAATGATGCGCGCTGCTGCAAGCCTCCATACCAATCAAGCAGGGCTCAAGCTTGGAGAAGAAAGACAACAACTGCGCCCGTCTCAAAGGTCGATTGAAGGCGACCTCGTCGTCTTTGGTGATCCCGTGAACTTGAAAAATGTTCTTGGCCAGATCAAGGCCGATTGTGGTAACTTGCATGGGGTGGCTTCTCTCATTTGCAGGTTGTGACATCTGCAGTATGACGCATTGCGACGTCGGTTGGAGCAGGAGCCATCCACACCATCAGCTAACCCAAGATGTTGCCGACTTGTTCTTTAAGACGCCCAAAAATACAGCTTCGGTCCGGTTAGGCCGATAATGGCGCGGCTGGTATGGCCGAGGTCGACCATCGGATTGTAACCTAGACGAACCAGCGGGACACTGTTGAGTTTATGTAAATTACCCACCAACTAAAATCCATGGTGTGCCGATCACCATGAAAATCACAACGTTAGTCAGGACTATTAGGACCCGCTATTCAAAGCCTTGGTGCCAGCTGATAGTAAGCCCGCAGCGTGTCCAGCCATGAACGGTTGAGCATATCAAAGTGCTCGAGCGCCGGCGCTTCGCGTAGCAGTTTCTCAGTAACGTTCATCACCACATGACTGCCGCCCTTGGCCAGATGAAGCAGCCGATCATATGGAACAACCATCTGCTGTGCAGAAATCGCCCCACCGGTGTCGATCACCAGATGCGATAGGGATCCAGTCTTAGGATCGAACAAGATATCGATCACGGTACCGACTTCGTCGTCATGACCAAAGACCGGCAAGCCCACCCAGTCACTAAGGCGCGCAAATCCGTCCACTTTCCGATTTCCGGGGATCTCTGGACCGTCTTGTGTCTCATGCCAATTGAGAGTGGCGAAACCAGCGTAGCCCCCGCCCAATGGACCAACCATGATCGGCGGCATCTCCGCCATCGCCGTGTGCCCGAAGACTTTAGGGTCGGACCATTCTGGCGCGGCTTTGATGGCGTCGGGACTGATTTCAACTGGCCACTCACGATTGCTTTCGTCAGGTTCGCCCATCAAACGCGTTGAAACTACCACCTCGAGATCATCGAACCACCCGCCGACGTCGAGAGCGACAAATTGCAAGAGGCCCTGCCCTGCATCAAAGAAAATTTCCTTAATTGGGAAACGCACGTCCTTTGCGGAGGCCTTGTGACGCAGCATATCGGTCATTGCGAATAGAACCGGAGACCCTGGGGTATCTGCAGCGTTGTTTGCGGTTTTCGATACGAATTCTGTCATTTTTCGATGTCCTTCCTGCAGCAGCCAAAACGCATGGCCCCGCCAATTGTTGAAAAGATGGGACGCTACGGTAAACTAACCGTGGTCTTGACCTCGTATTAATCGTTTGTATTCCGCCCAGCATTGAAACGACTGTTTTTGGTCAAGCCGCCTGGGGATCTTCCATCTGGGAAAGCATGTAGGTAGGTTCGCCCATTTTCTCGAGCAAACTCATCTGGCGGGTCAGCCAATCAACGTGACATTCTTCTTCGATCGCTATGTCCTCAAACAGGCGACTGGTGCCGATGTCACTGTCATTAGCCGCGTCTCGTGCTGCCTGCGTGTAGAACTGCACCGCACCGCGTTCCTCGCCAAGATCAGCGCGAAACAGCGCGTCGAGTCCTTTTGCCTGGATCGGTGCCTTGGCGGCTTCTACTTTGGGCATTCCCTCAAGATAAAGAATTCGATCGATAAAACGACCGGCATGGCCCAGTTCCTCGCTCATTTCTTCGCGCATTCTTTTGGCCAATCGATCAAGCCCCCAGTCGTCCAAAACATGGGTGTGCAGAAGATATTGCTGGATCGCTGTCAGTTCCATCGACAGCGCGGTTTGAAGGTTCTCGATGCTCTTGCTGGTATTGCTTTTGGTCATTGGGTTCAGTCCTTTGTTACCAAATTTGCTTGGGTAGGCAGATTAATTAACCGAAACGACCCATCGCCTTGCCAACCGCAACACCAAGATCATGCCAAGTAGATTGCAGTCCACTCAGGTCATCGGTTGCCCCGTTTTCTTGTGCTTTGCGGACATCGTCATATTGCTTCTGGCTCTTTGCGAATTTTTCCTTCAGCTCTTCGACTTCGCGCAGATAAGCGGGCTTTGCCTCCGCGGCGGCACCCGCAGCCTTAGCTTCAAGCTGTGCGACTTGAGCCTTCCATTCGGCGAGTTGGCTTTCAAATTTCTCAAATTGAGCTTCTGAATTAATCATGTATTTGTCTCCTTGCTGATATCGGCTTGAGCACCAATGCGCGCCTATCATGACTCCTACTTATGGGAATTCCTGAAAGTAACACGCCGTCCACACTCTGCACTGATGTCGATCATGCCCAACAAAACTCAGTTTGAGCGCCCCTATCAGGGTCATATCGCCTGCTGCGCCTTTGCTATAGAAACCGGTACCATGCCCGCGCTCGCGTCCACGATCTCTTGGCAAACCCGATCAATAGCATTCTGCGTTCAGGCGTTATAAAAGAGGCTATGCAGCTCACTTTACTGCGACGCTTCTCAGGTTCTTCAGAGGGTGCCCTACGTTTAACAACAGTACCGGTTTCCAGACAGTAGCGCTCTGATCCAAATCAGCGGACCCTCCGGTGAAATCCTGCTGGCGGTCAGATGCGACTATTGTGTTTTCATCTGATCGGAAATGAGGCCGCCGGAGACTAACACGGATCAGCACCCGTTCGCGAAACTTGCCGTAGGGATCTTGGAGTTTAGGTGGTGCCGACCCTGAGCTAACGATATTTCTCGCAATCGTCCGGCATGGTCAAATGTGCCACAGTATCGCCGGTGCCAACCCACTAAGATCAGTTGGTTTTAGCCATTTCGTCTTGGCACTGGTGTACGGAACAAAACGCCAGTCAAAAGCCATTTTTGAACAGGTGCCCAACAGCATCGTACCGACGGCACCTGATTGAACGACAAAGTTTCAGCGGCAGGACATGATTGCACCTACCCAAATTGCACGTTTCGATGCCGAAAAACTTGGGGAAAGCCGACCAGACAACAAACAGAAGTGAGGACCAATCATGCCCAAGCATTTTGATACCGCAATTATTGGAGCAGGCCAAGCTGGGCCAGCCTTGGCAATGTTTCTCGCTGATGGCGGGGAATCTGTTGCCATGGTCGAAGGCAATCTGATGGGTGGATCTTGCGTCAATTATGGATGTACGCCGACCAAAACATTGCGCAAGTCGGCGCGGGTCGCGCATTTGGCACGGCGGGCGGCCGATTTTGGAATTGGCGTGGGTGACGTGACGGTCGATTTCGCGGCGGCGATGGCGCGCATGCGTGACCGGGTTCAGACCTCCCGTGCGGGGCTCGAGAGCGGGCTTGAGGGTTCGGAAAACGTAGAGATCCTGCGCGGATGGGGCGCGTTCGCTGGTCACGATAACGGTAGGTTTACCCTGCAGATTGGCGATCAGACTGTCACGGCCGACAAGGTCTACATCAACACCGGCACGCGCGCCTCGATTCCATCAATCAAGGGCGTGGAGGCCGTGCCCTACCTGGATAATGTCAGCCTCTTGGAACTGACCGAATGCCCGGCGCATTTGATTGTCGTCGGGGGTAGCTACATCGGGCTGGAAATGGGGCAGATTTTCCGCCGCCTCGGGGCGCAGGTGACCATACTCAACAGCAGCGCCCGACTGGCCTCCCGCGAGGATGAAGATGTGTCTGCCATCATTCAGGAGTTTGTCGAGAACGAAGATATTCGTGTCATGAACAATGTCGAGATAACCTGTGTCGAAAAATTGGACAGCGGCGTCGCAGTTATTCTCGACGACAATCAACGCATCGAAGGAACACATCTGCTTTTTGCCACTGGCAGAGTGCCAAACAGTGACAGGCTAAATCTTGACAATGTTGGGGTGAATACTGACGACAATGGCTTTATCGAAACTGATGCGCAGTTGCAGACAAACGTCAATGGCATCTGGGCCTTAGGTGACATCAACAAGCGCGGCGCCTTTACCCATACTAGCTATCACGACCACCAGATTGTCCTTGCAAACTCGGCCCAAAACGTAGGTTCACTGCATCAATGGCGGGACGCCGACGAACGGCCCACAACTTACGCCATGTTCACTGATCCACCGCTTGGTCGGGTGGGGATGAACCTTGCCGATGCATGTCTGGCGGCCAAAAATGGGCAACATATTCTGACCGCAGAGCGCATGATGTCGGACGTCGCCCGCGCAAAGGAAGAGGGTGAGACCGCCGGGCTGATCCGACTGATCGTCGATGGTGAGACCGAGCAGATACTGGGGGCGTCGATAATTGGCATTTCGGCTGACGAGGTGATTGCCGTCATTACCAACTTCATGGCAACGAAATCCAGCTACCGGGTCCTGCAGCAGGCCCTGCCCATCCATCCAACCGTGGCCGAACTGTTGCCGACGGTTTTGGCGGGACTAAAGCGTTTGAGCGTCGTCTGAAGGTTTCAATTGGCTTGAACACCCTACCACCACTCCATGACCACGCGACCAAGCAATGAAAGGAAAATTGTATGAAAGCATCCGACCTGTTTATTCGTTGCCTCGAGGTAGAAGGCATAACCCGTATTTACGGCGTGCCTGGCGAAGAGAATGCTGACTTCATGATGTCTGAAGTGGTCCGGCAAATTTGGACAGCGTGCTAAGATGTATCCAACGCGCACGAATGGATACGAGAATGACAAAGCGACGGAACTTTTCAGACAAGTTTAAAGCTGCTGTGGCGCTTGAGGCGCTGC
>NZ_UIHC01000192.1 GCF_900499075.1 Roseinatronobacter ekhonensis
GCGCCTCAAGCGCCACAGCAGCTTTAAACTTGTCTGAAAAGTTCCGTCGCTTTGTCATTCTCGTATCCATTCGTGCGCGTTGGATACATCTTAGCACGCTGTCCAAATTTGCCGGACCACTTCACACATCCATGATGGTCTTGTGTGTCTTAGCCCTTTCTTCAGGGGTCTTGCTTTGCATGTTGCGTAGCAGGGTGATGATGTAGCTGACATTGATCTTGTCACGGCTAATGAGCTCGATCTCAAAATCGAGGTCATCGAGGATGGAAACCTTCTCCTTTGCCGTTTCGCTACGCACTTTGTCGTAAAGATCGAGGTATTTACTACGGTAGTCTGCGAACGTCTGCTCATCGAGAGGCAGCGTGCTGGCGTCGAACTGAGAAAAGCACTCCAGTACGTTCTTGACCCTGATTACGTCTCGGAAGGCTTTGATGAAGGCCGCTTCATCCTCTTCGGTTAGCAGGTCATTGACGCTGTCCACGGTGGGTGTGATCGTCAGTAGCGCGGCTGCGGCGTCTTCGAATTTTTTTACGTATACTCCGAGTCCTGCAGAAGCCGAATTTGTTGACTTGACTGCTGGGTTTGGAACGATTCAGCTATTGCTTATGATCCGCCCTGACTTTCTTTCCTCACCAGCCCGCCTCGAGCTTGAGGCTTGC
>NZ_UIHC01000097.1 GCF_900499075.1 Roseinatronobacter ekhonensis
TTGCGGGCGGGACCGGTGAAGATAGTCCAGACCATGGCACCAAGGTTCAAAAGCGTCATGATGCCCGCCGCCACGACGACAATCTGGCTGAAATCGATGGTCGATGTCATGCGCGCCCCCGGACCACGCGCATCGCGTCCTTCAGGGTGTGACCGCCCATATAAAGGGCCATGTAAACGCTGGTCAGACCCAGCAGCGTGGTGCTGTCGGCGGGCGGCAGGGCGACCTTCCAGATGGCATTGGCAACGTGAAGGATCACCAACTGCCACAGCCACAGGAACGCCAGCAGCCACATCATGGCCGGACGCCATGCCCAGCCCAGCCAGTGGCCCTTTTGCTCGGCCTGCAACAGCGCGAACTGGCCTTCCAACCCTTGCGCATAGAGCGCCAGCATTTCGGGCATCGCGGCTTCGGTCGCGCGCAGGGCATCGACCGCGCGCGGTTGGTCGCGGTCGATCAGGTCGGGCAACTCGCCCACGCCAACGCCCGCGCGCCGCGCGATAGCTTCGACCACGTCGCCCGCAAGGTCGGCATTGGGCGCGCCAATGCGGCCCGACAGGACCTGTTTGATCAGGGGCACGCCGATCTGGGCGGCAAGGGCAAGAACGGCATTCATCAGATGCTCCAGAGGTAACGGGCAAGTTTGGGAAAACGGGGGGCGAGCTTTGCGGCAATCGCGTCGCGATAGCGCCACGCCAGCCACAGCGCGAACAGGGCAGCAAAGGTCAGGATGGCGGGGCCAACCCAAGCCAGTGCCGGGTCAATCTCGGCCCCGGCCTGCACGGTGCTCTCGGTGCCGCCCACGGCGGCAGCGGCGGCGGGCTGCTTGGCCTTGGCGCGCGCGTCCAGCATCCGCTGCAGGGTCGAGAGGGTGGCGCGGCCCACGATGCCGTCAACGGTCAGATCATGGTCGCGCTGGAAGGCGCGGACACCCCCAATCGTGAAGCCCAGATCACTGTCCCCGACATTGTAGCCCAAAGCCTTGAACCCGGCGTGGGCGGCGTCCAGTTCGGCGCGGTCCAGCTCGACCACCATCGTGGCCAAACCCGCCTCGACCCGCGCAGGGCCAGTGCCATAGTCACCATCCGCGAGAAGGTCGTATTCCTCAGCGCGGCGTCGGGTCAGGCCGGGCAGCACGCGCCCGCCGCCCTTGTTCCAAGCGGCCAAATTATGCTCGACCCGACCCCAATTCCGGTCGATCCAATGCTGCACCCAAGACGCGCGGCCAATCGCGCCGGTGTTGAAATGAAAGCTGACGCCTGCGTCGAATTCGTGCTGCTTCGCGCCCGGCATGGTGCGCTTCACGGCGGGCTCATAATTCTGGCGCAGCGCCTTTTGCAACAGGCCCGTCGCCTCGGCGCGGCTGATCACCATCCCCGCGCGCGGCTTGACCACACCGGACGCCGCGGTCAGCCCCGCGCCGATGGTCCAGATACCCGCCGGGCAACGGTAGGCTTTCAGAACCACCCCTTCGTGCCGCTCCAGAAAGGTGACGCCCGGTGCGCTCGTTTGCATGAAAAAACCCCCAATGTCGCTTGGGGGCACATTCGCAAATCGGGCGCGGGGCTTAAGCCTCGACAGATGTCAGGGGGGCGCGGTTTGTCCGCCGCGTGCGGGCACTGTGGCAGACAGACCTATGGCCTGTCAAAGGGCAGTTTTGGCTGCCGCGATCCGGCCTCTGCCTCAATCTCGGCGCGCAGGCGCGACACCGTGCGCGTGTGCATGTCGCAGGCCAGTGCGACCTGTTGCAACGATGCGCCGTCGCGCAGCATCGCCTTGGCCTCTTCACGCCGCGCGAACTGCCCGCGCAGATGCGCGCAGGGCAGCACGATCTTGCCGGGGCCGATGGCCTCGGCCAACTTGGCGGCGGCATCCTCGCCCACGATTTCAGCCAGAAATGACCCCCGTGCCCGGCGCGGGATATGCAGCTCGCACCCGCCGCGCCGTTGCAGCAAGCGCACGGCCAAGTCCAGCCCGATCACGCGCTCGATCTCGCCAGCGATGCCGGGCAGTTGCGTCATTGCCGCGCGCGCCCCCGCCGCTTGCGCCCGGTGCGAATATCGGGGCGGCTGGCGATCAGCACCGTCACAACAAAGCCGCCCTCGATCTTGTAGTTGATCCCGTCCACCGTCACGCCGCAGGCACCCAGCCCGGCGGCATGGTCCACCCGGTGGCCGATGGTGCGGCGGACATGCTCGACATCGATGCCCTGCACGCGCTCCAGGTAGCGCAGCACGGCATGGTCGGTCACGGGGGTGCGCGGGTGCTTCATTTGGTCACCGACAGGCCGTGGCGGCGGCACATGGCTTTCAGGGCCTCCAGCACGGCGGCGATCTGGTCGGCCTCGCGCAGCGCGTCCACGTCAACCGGCACATGCCCCCAAGCGCTCTCGAACCGCGCCCGGATGAACGTGTTGAGCGCGCGGCGTCCCGACGTCACATGTCCTGCCCGCGCCAGCTTGCCCCAAAGCGCGTGGACATAGCGCAGGTCGGGCCGATCCGCGCGGGGCTTCCAGTTGGGGTTTTTCGGCGGCGTGTAACCTTGGTTTTTAAGGGCCGTTAAAACCGCCTTCAAATCGGCCTCGGACATGTCGCGCATGCTGGCCTTTCCGGTCACCTGCTCTTGCAGCGCGCGCCGGGTCTCGGCATCCAGCCCCAGCGCGCGGCAGCCCATATGGACCTTGCGTTGCAGGGCGCGGGCGGTCACTGGCCTGCCTCCACACCGCCGAACAGAGCGCGGGCCACACGTGTCGCGTCCGTCTCGGCCGGGCTGCCATGCACGGCCAGCGCGCGGGCTTTCACCTTGGCGCGCATGTCGCCTTCGATGGCCAAGAGCGCTTGCTCCAGCAACTCCCGCAGGCTGATCGTGTAAACCCGGCGGTCCACCCAAACTTCGATCTGATGCGCCTGCACGGTCAATCGAAACTTCGCGGGACGGCCAAGCACTTCGCCTTCGCCAATATCGTGCACCATCGACAGGCTCTTGCGGTCGGATGCGTCGATCAGCGCCGCCTCGATCAGGGCAATCTGTTCAGGCATGAAGCTCTCCATTCTCTGGGTTGGACAGGCGCAACAGCGCATCGGCCACTACGCGCTTGGCCTGTTCGGGGCAGCGCAGTGGCGCGCCCCGTTCATGGCGGACGATCTCTGCCACCAGCAGCATGATGCCGGGGGTCAGGGTGATCTCGATGGTTTCGGTGCCATCAGGCATCAAACTTGCCCCCGTTTGGCCCTTTTGCAACAAAGCGTTGGAACGCAGCCCGCGTATTCTTTTCGTAATATCGTAAGGCGCTTTTAAGCGACTTCGACGGGGTGTTTGGACACGCCGCCGCCGCAGCAGCTTGAACATTCGAGGACGCAAACATGAGGGCCAGAGCAAGTTGTGGAGTGCTCTGGGCCATAATGATCAGTTGCTTTGCCATCTCATTGACGGCGACCATGTCTTCATCGGAAGGTTGCTCCATGACGCTCACGCCTTCGCCAGATCGATGGTCACGGTCTCCCAACGCGCATCGGGCGTCGGGCGGTGCTGGCAGCGCACATAGACCTTCGACCCGACCACCCGCATCGCATCGCGGATCGCGCGCATCGCTTCCTGCCAGCGAGGGTCCTCAATCTCCAACCGCAACAACATGAAGATCTCGGAGCGGTTGATCTGGCCCGCCTTGTCGGTGTTGAAGGCACGGGTCACGATGGCGCGGATTTCGGCGCGCGCATCTGCCGCCCATTCGTTCAGGCACTCATCGACCAGCTCTTTGGCGATCTGCAATTGCGGGCCGAAATCGATGTGATCGGCGACCTGCACCTGCACCTTGAACAGCCCGTCATGGCTCATGAAGGTCTTGTTGCCCTTGGCACCGCCCTTCGTGACCCCGTATTCCTGCCGCAAAAGGGCTTCCAACGCGCCAAGGTCTTCGAACGTATGCGCCTTGAAGCGCGCGATCCGGTCGGACAACGCCATGGCGTAGCCGATGATCCTGCGCACCGTCTCGTCTTCAAGCTGGTCGGCGGGTGCGATCATCTCGACCGGCACAAGGTTGCCCTTGGCGTCGGGCATGTAGATCTTGCCATTGGCCTCGACGCGTCCATCGGGGATCGGCATGGGGGTGAATTCAGACATCGGTCGGTCCTTTCGTTTCGATGATTTGCAGCGCCTCTTGGCGCGGGAACAGATCGCCTGCGGGCGTGGGGTTTCCGGGGTAGATCGGGGTCATGCCAAGCAGCGCCAGCATGCCCGCCATGGCCTCGACCTCGTCACGGCTGACCATGGTTGCGCCACGCGGGCCGAGCTGGTCGACTTTGCCAAGCCCGCGCGCGGCGCGTTCGGCCATCTGGGGAACGGTCCAGCGATCAATGGGCATGGCCACCCCCGCGCGCTTTCTCAATGATTGCTTTGGTCTGCACGGCGGCGCGCATATTGGAGCGCGCGACAATGGCCTCCGAGCGGAACTCTGCAAGCGCCTTGTCGAACTTGGCCTGATCATCCAGCGCACCCGCCGCAGTGATCCGGGCGGCGACCACGAGAATGGCACCGACCATCTCGTTTTCATGCGTGCGATGGATAAGCTCGGCGACATACCGATTGACCAGCAACGGGTCGAGCGGTGGGTTGGTTCTAGGCGTCTTGGACATCAGCCTCTCCTTTCGTGAAACGGGGGCACCGCTTGCAGGCGCGATACATGCGCACCCGCAGCGTGTTGGTGGATTGGAAATGCCGGGCCTTGGCCATCCAGTCATGGCACTCGTGCAGGGGTAGCGCGCCCAGCTCGGGGCACCGCACGGTCTCGGCCATGAAGTGGCCGCGAAACAGCTCCTCAACCGCGTGCAGATCGCCCGGATACTTGTTGCGCAGCACCTGACTGACCAAGGCGGCAGACCGGCCCATGCGGCTGGCGACCTTGTTCTGGCTGCTGGCGGCGCATTGCAGGGCCAT
>NZ_UIHC01000078.1 GCF_900499075.1 Roseinatronobacter ekhonensis
CGCAAGCCTCAAGCTCGAGGCGGGCTGGTGAGGAAAGAAAGTCAGGGCGGATCATAAGCAATAGCTGAATCGTTCCAAACCCAGCAGTCAAGTCAACAAATTCGGCTTCTGCAGGACTCGGAGTATATATTCATCCCATTTGCCAAGGCTGGCCTTGTCGATGGGCGACAGCTTCCAGCGTTTCAACGGGTCGGTCTCGCGCGCGGAAAAACGGCGCCGCTGCTCTTCGGGCGTGACAGAGAACCAGAACTTGAACAATCTGATTCCCGAGCGCACCAGCATCCGCTCAAATTCCGGCGCCTGGCGCATGAATTCCAGATAATCGGTTGGCGTGCAAAACCCCATCACCCGCTCGACACCGGCGCGATTGTACCAAGACCGGTCATAAAACACCATTTCGCCGCTGGTCGGCAGATGCTCGATATAACGCTGAAAATACCATTGGCCCAATTCGCTTTCAGACGGCTTGTTCAACGCCACCACACGCGCGAAACGCGGGTTCAGATGCTCGTTGAACCGCTTGATCGTGCCACCCTTGCCGGCGGCGTCCCGCCCCTCGAACAAGAAAACAAAGCGCTCGCCCGTCTCTATCGCCCATTTCTGGACCTTCAAAAGCTCTGCCTGAAGGCGTGCCTTCTCGGCCTCGTAGGGCGCGCGCGCCATCTTGTAGCGATAGGGGTAGCGGTCGGATTCGAAAAACTTGCGGATCTCGTCATGCGTCAGCTTGGCGGGGTCCGGCATCCAGTTGTATTTCGCGGGCGCGGTTTTCAGGCGGACTGGGTCAGTGGTTTCGGCAGGCTCTACCACGAAATCTGGTGCGGCGGGGTTCGCTTGGGCATCGGCATCTTTCATCGGCACTATCCTGTCTGAAATCTGATGCTCCATTCTAGCGAAATCCGCGAAACCTGTCTTTGACATACCTCAATCGGCGCTTGTCTTGGCAGGGCAGCGGACCGATATTGAGAGTATGACCAAAACACTCCTTTCCATCGGGCATGGCTATAGCGCACAGGCACTGGCAGAGCGGTTGTTGCCGCTGGGCTGGCAGGTGATCGGAACCACCCGCAGCGACGCGCGCGCCGCCGAGATGGCACGACACGGGGTAGAGCCGCTGATCTGGCCGGGCACCCCCCTTCCGCTGGACCGCGCGACGCATCTTCTGACCTCGGTCGCGCCGGGGGCAGAGGGCGATCCCGTTCTGGCCGCGCACGGGGCGCAAATTGCCGCCGCCACGCATCTGGACTGGGTCGGCTATCTTTCGACCATCGGCGTCTATGGCGACCATAATGGCGGCTGGGTCGATGAGGACACCGCGCTGACACCCGGCACAGCCCGCGGGCGCGCACGCGTCGCTGCCGAAGCCGCTTGGCAAGAGGTGACGCCCGCGCGCCTGCACATCCTGCGGCTGGCGGGGATTTATGGCCCCGGTCGCGGCCCGTTTGCCAAGCTGCGCAATGGCACCGCGCAACGGATTATAAAGCCGGGACAGGTGTTTTCCCGCATCCACCGCGACGATATCGGCGCAGCGCTTCTGGCCAGCATTCAGTCGGATAAGGGCTCGGCGGTGTATAACCTGTGCGATGATGACCCCGCCCCGCCGCAAGACGTGATCGCACATGCCGCAGAGTTGCTGGGGATGACGCCCCCCCCCGAGATCGCTTTCGAGGACGCCGACCTGTCGCCCATGGCGCGCAGTTTCTATTCCGAAAGCAAGCGCGTGCGCAATGACCGGATCAAGCGCGAACTGGGCTGGCAGCCGCACTACCCCGATTACCGAACCGGCCTGCGCGCAATATTGGATGCGGAAGGGTAATTGCATTGCGCGGCACTTGGCGCTAACCGAAGCGCCATGCCCCGCTACGCCCTGAAAATCGAGTATGATGGCCGCCCATTCTGCGGCTGGCAGCGCCAGCGCGACCTGCCGTCGGTACAGGGCGCGATAGAGACCGCGCTCGCCCGTCTGGAACCGGATGTTCCCGGCATCGCCGCCGCCGGGCGCACAGATACCGGCGTGCACGCGACCGGGCAGGTCGCGCATTGCGACACGGCCCGCGACTGGGACGCGTTCCGCCTGATGGAGGCGCTGAACCATCACCTGAAACCGCGGCCCGTTGCGATACTGGCCTGCGCGCAAGTGACCGACGATTTTCACGCCCGCTTCTCGGCACGCGAACGGCGCTATACGTTCCGGCTGCTGTCGCGCCGCCCGCCGCCCGCGCTAAAGGCAGGCTTTGTCTGGCATGTCCGACACGCGCTTGACCTGCGCGCCATGCAGGCCGGTGCGACCCATCTGCTTGGGCAGCACGATTTCACAACCTTCCGCGCCAGCCAGTGTCAGGCGCACTCCCCCTTTAAAACACTGGATGGTCTGGACATAGAGGCGCGGGATGTACCCGGCGGGCAGGAATACAGCTTCCACCTGCGCGCAAGATCATTCCTACACAATCAAGTGCGCAGCATTGTCGGCACGCTGGAGCGGGTTGGTGCGGGCGCATGGGCGCCCGAGGATGTGAAAACGGCTCTGGAGGCGCGGGACAGAACCGCCTGCGGCCCTGTCAGCCCGCCTGACGGGCTGTGCCTGACCGGGGTCAGCTACCCGACCGATCCGTTCGTGTGACCCGATGCGTCCGGGGGCTGTCTGCCCCCGCCGCCATTGGCCATAGCCCAATGGCGACCCCCCCGAGGATATTTGAACAAGGATGAAAAGTTCAGTCGACCTCTTCCACCACGACCAATTCGCGGGTGGCGGCATTCTTGGCAAAGCTCAACGCCTCTTGGTAGGCGGGAGAATTGTAGCAAGCGACCGCCGCATCGACCGAAGGGAAACGCGCGACCACGTTGCGCGGGTGTCCCTGCCCTTCAAGCTGGACGGCGCGGCCCGCACGCGCAAGGAACACACCGCCATGATCGGCGATCGCCGTGGTCGCGCGGCTGGCGTATTGGGCATAGGCGTCAGCATCTGTGACGGTGACATGGGCAATCCAGAGCGCACTCATGCGGATACTCCTGCTATATGATCTGTTGCGGCCTTGAGCGCGGCCTCTGCCCCGGCGATATCGGCGCCGCCGCCCTGAGCCATGTCGGGACGGCCACCGCCACCCTTGCCGCCCAATTCGGTCACGGCAGCGCGCACCAGATCGACCGCAGAGATACGGTCGGTCAGATCGGCGGTCACGCCTGCGGCTACGGCGGGTTTGGCGCCGGTATCGGCCACCAGCACCACGACGCCGCTGCCCATCTTGTCCTTCATCGCGTCGATCAGCGCGGGCAAATCCTTGCCGCCGACCCCTTGCATGACGCGCGCGATCAGCTTGATGCCGCCCACATCCTGCGGCGCGTCCTCTGCCGCGCCGCCGCCCATGGCGATCTGGCGCTTGAGTTGTGCCACCTCGTTTTGCAGCGCGCGGCGTTCGTCCATTAGCGCGCGAACACGGGCGGGGACATCGGCACCGGATGTTTTCAGCGCAAGCGCCACATCGGCCAAGCGGTGATCCTGGGCGCGCAGATAATCCAGCGCAGGCTGCCCGCTCAGCGCCTCGACCCGGCGGACCCCGGCGGAACTGGCGCTATCGCCCAGCACCACGAAAGCGCCGATATCGCCGGTGCGCGTGACATGGGTGCCGCCGCAAAGCTCCAGCGAATAGGTGTCACCCTCTGCGCCCTTGCCGGACCCTGTAAGCGTCCCCATCGACACGACGCGCACCTCGTCGCCGTATTTTTCCCCAAAGAGCGCCTGCGCCCCAAGCGCGCGCGCGTCGTCCGGGGTCATGATCCGCGTGTCGACCGGGCTGTTCTGGCGGATGAACGCGTTCACCTCGGCCTCAACCTGCTTGATCTGCTCGGGGCTCAGGGCCGCGCCATGGCTGAAATCGAAACGCAGTCGGTCCGGCGCATTGAGCGAGCCACGCTGCGCGACATGCTCGCCCAAGGCACGGCGCAGGGCCTCGTGCAGCAGATGGGTCGCCGAGTGGTTGGCGCGGATGGCGCTGCGGCGGTCATGGTCCAGTTCCATCTTGGCGGGCTGGCCCGTGGCGATATGGCCCTCTGTCACCTCGGCAATATGGATGTGCAGCCCCGCCGCCTTGCGCGTATCGCTCACTCTGGCAAGGCCGGTTGCCGTCCGGATGAAGCCGCTATCGCCGACCTGCCCACCCGATTCACCGTAGAATGGGGTCTGGTTGGTAATGACCTGCACCGTTCCGTCGGCGCGGTCCGTCTCCGCCCCGTCTGCCACAATCGACAGGATCTGCCCTTCGGCTGTCTCTGTCTTGTAGCCCAGAAATTCCGTAGTGCCTTTGCGGTCGGCAATGTCGAACCAGATGGTTGCGTCCGCGGCCTCACCAGAGCCGGACCACGCGGCCCGCGCACGGGCCTTTTGCTCGTCCATCGCGGCATCGAACCCGTCCACATCGACCTTGCGACCGCGTTCGCGCAGTGCATCTTGCGTCAGATCGAGCGGGAAGCCGAATGTGTCATACAGCTTGAACGCCGTCGCACCGGGTAGATTCTGGTCATCCGACAGATCGGCCAGTTCTGCATCGAGCAGTTTCAGACCACGGTCGAGCGTCTGGCGGAAACGGGTTTCCTCGGCGCGCAGGGTTTCGGTGATCAGTGCCTGCGCCTCGCGCAACTCGGTGAAATGGGCGCCCATTTGCGTGACCAGCGCGGGCACAAGCCGGTGCATGACCGGATCTTGCGTGCCCAGCATATGCGCGTGCCGCATCGCGCGGCGCATGATCCGGCGCAACACATAGCCGCGCCCGTCATTGGACGGCAACACGCCATCGGCAATCAGGAAAGACGTGGCGCGCAAATGGTCCGCTATCACGCGGTGATGGGTCTTGCCGGGACCATCGGGGTCCGAAGACGTGGCGTTTGCAGACGCCTCGATCAGCGCGCGCATCAGGTCGGTGTCGTAATTGTCATGCTTGCCCTGCAACAGCGCGCCGATGCGTTCCAGACCCATGCCGGTGTCGATGGACTGGTTGGGCAATTCGGTCAAACGCCCGTCATCATGCTGTTCGTTCTGCATGAAAACAAGGTTCCAGATCTCGATGAACCGGTCGCCGTCTTCGTCCGGGCTGCCCGGAGGACCGCCCCAGATATCGGGGCCGTGGTCGAAGAAAATCTCTGTGCAGGGGCCGCAGGGGCCGGTCGGCCCCATGCGCCAGAAATTGTCGTCGGTGGGAATGCGGATAATGCGGTCATCGGTCAGTCCAGCGACCTTTTTCCACATATCCGCGGCCTCGTCATCGGTGTGGTAGACGGTGACGAGCAGGCGGTCTTTCGGAATGTCGAAGTCTTTTGTCAGCAAGTCCCAAGCGAAGGGGATCGCTTCGGACTTGAAATAATCGCCGAAGCTGAAATTGCCGAGCATTTCAAAAAACGTGTGGTGGCGCGCGGTATAGCCGACATTGTCGAGGTCGTTGTGTTTGCCGCCCGCGCGCACGCATTTCTGGCTGGTGGTCGCCCGTTGGTAGTCGCGATGCTCTACCCCGGTGAACAGGTTCTTGAACTGCACCATGCCCGAGTTGGTGAACATCAGCGTCGGGTCGTTTCGCGGCACAAGCGGTGAGCTGTCGACCACCTGATGGCCGTTGCGGGCGAAGAAATCGAGAAAGGTCGAGCGGATATCGTTGAGGCTGGCCATGTCACACTCCGGGCGCTTGCGCGTGCTGTCTTGATGGCACGGTGTAGCCCCCGGCGCAGGGGCTGTCCACACCCCGCGCCGAAATCCTGTATGGCCCCTGTTCTAATCTTCGGTCAGGTCCGCGTCACCTTCGGCCATGTGAAAATCGAGCCCGTGCGCCGCGCGGATTTTATCCTCGATCTCCAGCGCGCGATGCGGATTTTCGCGCAGGAACCCTTTGGCATTTTCACGCCCCTGCCCGATGCGTTCATCACCGTAGGAATACCACGCGCCAGATTTCTCGACCACGCCGGCCTTGACGCCCAGATCCAGCAATTCGCCTGTTTTCGAGATGCCCTCGCCATACATGATGTCGAATTCAACCTGTTTGAAAGGCGGCGCGACCTTGTTCTTGACGACCTTCACGCGGGTCTGGTTGCCAACCACTTCATCGCGGTCCTTGATGGAGCCGATGCGGCGAATGTCCAGACGCACAGACGAGTAGAATTTCAGAGCGTTGCCGCCGGTCGTGGTTTCGGGGCTGCCAAACATGACACCGATTTTCATGCGGATCTGGTTGATGAACACCACCATGCAGTTCGAACGGCTGATAGAGCCGGTCAACTTGCGCATGGCCTGGCTCATCAGGCGGGCATGGACGCCGACCGAACTGTCGCCCATATCGCCCTCCAGCTCTGACTTCGGCGTCAGCGCCGCAACCGAGTCGACCACCACCAGCGATACGGCGCCAGAACGCACGAGCGTATCGACGATCTCCAGCGCCTGTTCACCCGTGTCCGGCTGAGAGATGAGCAATTCATCCAGATCAACACCCAGCTTGCGGGCATATTGCGGGTCAAGTGCGTGTTCGGCATCGACAAAGGCGCAAACGCCGCCTTTTTTCTGCTCTTCTGCCACGACATGCAGCGTCAATGTCGTCTTGCCAGAGGATTCCGGTCCATAAATCTCGACGATCCGGCCTTTGGGCAGGCCACCGATCCCCAGCGCAATATCGAGTCCGAGCGAGCCGGTCGAGGTCGCCTCTATATCCTTGAGGACATTTTCGCCCCCAAGCTTCATAATAGACCCTTTGCCGAACTGCCGTTCGATCTGGGCCAGCGCCGAATCGAGCGCCTTTTGTTTTTCCGCCGCTTTTTTGTCGGTCATGTTCAGCAGGTCCGCTACAGCCATTGTTTCGCCCCTTATTTCACAGCGCGCCGGTTGCGGCAATCGCCCGTTTGTTCCCGACATGTTCTACACGATACATAAGCACAAAGCGAGAACTTTATGATTAATGAATGGCACGATATTGGCAGGCAATGGTTAAGAAACCCTTTTCGTGCGGAGGCTTGCACAGGATGCAAGGCGGGCATTCCGTTTTGGGCGTGGTAAGGGCAGCTACCCTGACCTAACTTGACCCCAAGGGAGGCGTATCGTCTCTGGGAAAGGACTATGACATGGCAAGTGTAACAACCAACATAGAGCAAAACGGCGCGGCGGCAGAGCCGTTTTCGGACGCGCTGGTGCGCGTATTGGAACGCATGGCGCAGCTCTCTCCGACTTATCGGCGCGTCGCGGCGCTGAGCCACGTTACCGATGCGGAACTGGCGGCACAGGGTACAACGCGGCAAGACGCGGCAACGCGCGTTTTCGGCAGCCGTTTTTACGCCTGAAACAGCAAAGCGAAGGCGCCGGGTGGAAGCCCGGCGCGGGCTACGCGGTTGGCCAGTTCAATGGCGAAAACCGCGTCATTCGACAGCGCGAGGTAGACCGCGCCGTGCAAGATGCCGTTCGGCGGCGCGCGGCGCGGAACCGGCACACCCGACATCTGGAACAGTAGCCCCTGATACAGCCGGTCATCCTGCGCGGATGCGGGGCGCAAGTAACGTTCCGACCGCGCGACATCTTCAGCCGTGGCCAGCACCACCTGCCCGAGAATTGCACCACGGTCGTCGCGCACGGCGGCCATGCGCGTGCTGAAGGGCACACGCCACGCTCCGCCCACATAATGGCACAGCCAGCGTTCGGGATCATCCATCTGCATGCCTTTGCCTATGCGGTGCGCGCGGGCTTGCCAAGACAGCAGGTTTCGACCATCACCTTGCGAATGGAACGACCGACCGACATTCTGTGCATTGGCGCCGCGCTTTGGGACATCATCGGCCGCACGCCCGCGCCCATGCGCGTGGGGTCGGACGTGGCCGGGCGGATCACCCGTATTCCCGGCGGTGTGGCGCTGAATATTGCGATGGCGCTGGTGCGCGCGGGCGCCCGCCCCGACGTGCTGGCGGCTGTGGGCCGCGACACGGCGGGCGATGCGCTGCTGACAGAAATGGCGGCGCGGGGTGTGGGCGTGGCCCATATTTACCGCGCGCCGGACCTGCCCACCGACACCTACATGGCCATAGAGGGCGCGGGCGGACTGATCGCCGCCATTGCCGATGTGCATTCGCTGGAAATGGCGGGGCCCAAGGTTCTTGCCCCGCTGCGCGACGGGCGTTTGGCCAGCGATGGGGCCCCGTGGCGCGGGATGATCGCGCTGGATGGCAATCTGACTGTCGCACTTCTGGCAGAGATCGCGAGCGCACCCGCTTTCGGGCAGGCCGATCTGCGGGTTGCTCCGGCCTCTCCCGGCAAGGGGGAACGGTTGCTGCCACTGCTCGCGCGGCCCGGTACGGTGTTTTATGTCAACCTAGTGTTCCCCACCTGACACAGGATTCCCATTGAGGGCCTGATGTGCTATATTCGGGACATGAGACGCAATGACATTTGCCTTTACCTTGGCCCCGCCGACCGTGCTGAGCTTCAAGCTCTGATCA
>NZ_UIHC01000182.1 GCF_900499075.1 Roseinatronobacter ekhonensis
CCGTTGGCAACGGCGCGATCTGAGTGCGCGTCGCTTCGTCTACATCTGGGCGGACGGCGTCTATTTTCGGCCCCGAATGGCCGAGGAAAAGCAATGCGTGCTGGTGCTGATCGGGGCAGATGAATGGGGCCGCAAAGAGATCATCGGCTTGGCCGACGGCTATCGTGAAAGCACCCAAAGCTGGCGCGAATTGCTCCTTGATTTGCAACGACGCGGGCTCACCCATGCGCCTGACCTGGCCATTGGCGATGGTGCCCTGGGCTTCTGGAATGCCCTGCGCGAGGTCTTTGGCGCAACGAAAGAGCAGCGCTGCTGGTTCCACAAAACGGGCAACGTGCTGAACGCGATGCCGAAGTCGGTTCAGGTCAAGGCAAAGGGCCATCTGCACGACATCTGGCAGGCTGAAACCCGTGTCGACGCTGAGGCTGCATTCGACTTCTTCGTCACGACATATGGTGTGAAATACGACAAGGCCGTCGCCAAATTGACCAAAGACCGCGACGTGCTGCTGGCATTCTATGATTTCCCGGCTGAGCATTGGAAACACATCAGAACCACTAACCCCATCGAAAGCACGTTCGCCACGGTTCGGCATCGCACCGGCAAAACCAAAGGTTGCCTCAGCCGCAAAACGGGCCTTGCCATGGCGTTCAAGCTGATGATGTCAGCCCAGACCAAATGGCGCAAACTCGACGGCGCAAGCCGCATGCCTGAGATCATCCAGGGGATTGAATTCAAGGACGGGATCAAGCAACTTCAAAAAGCCGCCTAATCACGCCGTCACCAACTTTCGGGCATAGCTC
>NZ_UIHC01000007.1 GCF_900499075.1 Roseinatronobacter ekhonensis
TGCAACCTCATCTCCCACCATGATAACCAAAACAGCCCAATCTCGAACCGTCCCAGCCAACCAGCAACGTCCCCGCCGCCGGTGAAGCGCTATCTAGGCAATCCAAACAATACACGCAACAGGAAAAGACAGAGGATCGCGAAATTCCTGTGGATAAGGTTTAACATACTGTAATCAATATATTATTTACCGTGGTTGCGTTAACGGCAATACGGTCCGCCCCGATATTGCGCGGTATCGTAGTGGAAGTGATTCTCGTGCATGCCATCGGAGCCCGGACCCAGCGTGGTGCCGAAGATCCCGCAGGCATTGGTGTGCATCTCGCGCAGTGCGCGGCTGTATTTGGAGTCCGACCAATCCCCGGCGACGGTAATGGTTTCGCCATTCGCCAAAAGAATGGCGCTGATGTCGATCGCACGTCCCTTGCCGTGTTCCGAGATACGTGCGCCGGCCCGATGGTTGCGCGTGCGGCAGACATAATGCGCTGGCACTCGCAATTCGGTCACACTGGCGCTGGCACGTCCCAGCGCGGGGCGCATGGCTTCGGTGACCCAACGGTGCAGCGCCGTTGCGGTCGGGCAATCCAGCGTGGCCGGTTGTGACAGTTTTACCCCGTCGACATGTGTGACCTGCACCGGAGCCGCCACGCCACAGCCATTTGTTGCGGATGTGATCGGCGCGACCGGCTTGCCCTGTAGTCCCGCGACACCGCATAGCTGACCGGCCGAATGGCTGGCGCGTGACGCGGTATCGCCCATGAAGGGCACCACCCGTCCGATCAGTCGGCCCACATTGCTGTCGCCGCGCGGCCCGCCGCTGGAACACGCGGCCACAGCCGTCACGGTAGCCAGAATGGCAACAAGCGGGTGCTTCATAGCGGTCCTATCGGTTGGAGCGTCCGAAATCGGGGGCGTCTGTGTCTTGCCCCGCATCAATAATACCACGGCGAATGGCGCGGGTGCGGGTAAAATACGCGTGCAGATGATCGCCATCGCCACGCCGAATGGCGCGTTGCAGCGCGAACAATTCTTCTGTGAAGCGGCCGAGGATCTCGAGCGTCGCGTCCTTGTTGGTCAGGAACACGTCGCGCCACATGGTCGGATCGCTGGCGGCGATACGCGTGAAATCGCGAAAGCCCGCGGCGGAATACTTGATGACTTCGCTATCGGTCACGCGGCGCAGGTCATCGGCCACACCCACCATGGTATAGGCAATCAGGTGCGGGGTGTGGCTGGTCACGGCCAGAACAAGATCGTGATGGGCCGGGTCCATCACATCAACCTGCGCGCCGATGCCCTGCCACACGCGGGTCAGCCGGTCGAGCGCGTCGGCATCGGTGCCATCGGGCGGGGTCAGGATGGTCCAGCGGTTGTCAAACAGTTCGGCAAACCCCGCGCGGGGGCCGGAATGCTCTGTTCCCGCCAACGGGTGTCCGGGGATAAAATGGACATGATCGGGCATATGGGGGCCAACCGCGTCGTTCACAGCCTGTTTGACGGACCCGACATCGGTGACGGTCGCACCACGCGCAAGATGAGGCGCGATCTCTGCAGCGACAGCGGCCATCGCGCCGACCGGCACGCAGAGCACCACCAGATCGGCGCCTTGAACGGCTTGGGCGGCCGTGTCGGTCACGCGGTCCACCAGTGCAATCTCGGTGGCGATCGCACGGGTTTCGGCGGAGCGCGCGGTGCCGGTGGTTTCCGCAACCAGCCCGCCCCGCCGCATGGCCAGCGCCATCGACGACGCGATCAGCCCCAACCCGACAAACGCCACACGCTGGTAGAGTTGGGTCATCCCTTCCCCTCCATGAAGCGGGTGATGCTATGCGCCACGCGGCGGCACGCGGATTCGTCGCCAACGGTGATCCGCAATGCTTCGGGCAAGCCGTAGCTGGACACTTGCCGCACAATCAGCCCATCGGCCAACAGCGCCGCGTTGCAAGCCGTGGCTTGCGCAGGCGTGTCAAAACGTGCGAGCACGAAATTTGCAAAGGACTGGTCCGTGGCCACGCCCGCAGCGCTCAGCTTTTCGGCCAGCCAGCCGCGCAGGCGCGCGTTTTCCGACAACGACCGGGTGATATGCGCGGCGTCGCCCAGCGCGGCCTCTGCCACGTCAAGCTGCGTGTTGGACAGGTTGAATGGACCGCGCAGACGGTTGAGCACATCCATCACATGCGCCGGGCCATAACCCCAGCCAATGCGCAGGCCACCCAGCCCATGCAGCTTCGAGAAAGTGCGCGTCATCACCACATTCTCGCGGGTGTCGACCAGCGCCGCGCCGCCGTCATAACCGTCGACATATTCGGCATAGGCCCCGTCCAACACCAACAGGGTCTGCGGTGGCAGACTGTCGGCCAGCCGTTCCAGTTCCGACAACGGCACGAACGTGCCGGTCGGGTTGTTGGGGTTGGCGACAAAAACCAGCTTGGTGCGGTCGGTCACGGCGTCCAGAAGCGCGTCGATATCCGTGGTCCGGTCACGCTCGGGTGCCTTGACCGGCGTCGCACCTGCCGCCATGGCACTGATCGGATACATCAGAAAGCCGTGCTGCGAATACAGAACCTCATCCCCTGGACCGGCAAACCCCTGACACAGGAACGTGATCACCTCGTCAGAGCCGACACCGCAAATTATGCGCGCGGCATCCAGCCCGTAGCTTGCCGCAAGTGCGGCGCGCAACCCGGCATGGTCGGTCGAAGGATAGCGGTGCAGGTCATGCCCCGCGCGCCGATAAGCTTCGCGGGCCAACTCCCCGGCACCGAACGGGTTTTCGTTGGATGACAGCTTCAACGCGTCCTCGCGGCCCGCAATCTTGGCGGTGCCGCCCTGGTAAAGCGCGATATCCATAATGCCGGGTTGTGGGCGGATCTGGTGGGGCATGGTCTGTCCTCTGGGTCTTGTCGACCACGTCTTAGCGCCGCGCGGGGCGCAGGACCAGAACGCAATGCAACGCAGACCGTCCGGCGAACATGCGCGTTGCACTTGTGCCGCGCGCCCGATGCAACCGCATTGCTGGCGCAAACTCTTGTCGCGCCGCCCAGATTTCAGCGGATGGGTTTACTCCGCCTCCTCGGACTGTGCCGATTGCAGCCCGCTGACACGCGGATATGTCCCCGTATCGGTCCGGGTGCGCGTCTCCAGAACCGGACGGTTCTCGGAAACATTGGCCGTATCTTCGCGGATCAGAATGAAAATTCCGCTTGCGATGATGATCGCGGCCCCAAGGATCGTGAACAAATCGACGGATTCAGCGAAAAACAGCGCCCCGAACAGAACCGCCCAGATCATTTGCGAATATTGCATGGGCGCGACCTGAAACGCGGGCGCGCGCTTGTAGGCCGCGATCACGCATAGGCTGGCAATCAGCGCCAGCACCGCCATTGCGGCCAAAGCGCCGAAATCGGCCAGCGGCATCGGGCGGTAGACAAAGGGCAGCATCAGCCCCATCACCACCAGATTGGCCATCATGGGATACAGCAGCAAGACCACGTTGCGCTCTTCCGCACCGATCTTGTGCACAATGATAGAGGCCGTCGCGTTCGCAAACGCCCCCACAAGAGCGGCCAGATGCCCAAGCCCCAACTCTGCCCCCTGTCCCGGTCGCAGCACGACAAGAACACCGGCAAGCCCGACCAGAACGGCAGCACCCCGCCGCCAACCGACGCGCTCGCCCAGCACGGGCACGGACAAAAGCGTTATCAGTAATGGTGTGGCGAACAAAATGGCGTAGGTTTGCGCCATCGGCAGGACCGAGAATGCGTAAAACACACAGACCCCAGTCATGACGGATGCGCCAGTGCGCAGCGCCGTCCATCCCGGATAGCGCGGTCGCAAATTTCCGTCAGTGCGGTCGCGCATCAGCATCAACGTCGCCAGCGGCAACCCCAGAAGCACGCTGAAAAACACGATCTGGACGGGGCTATAGCTGCCGCCCAGCGATTTCACGATCACATCATGCGATGAAAACAGCGCAAATGCCAAAAGAGCCAGCCCGGGACCGGCAAAACGCGACGATAACCCAAGCGACATGGCACCCTCTCAGACAGCGACCCTGATACCGCTACCATGGCACTGCCGCGCGATTCAACTGCTGCGCGCCATGTCCGCCGCAAAGATCGTGGCATCGCCTGCTTGCATGGCATCCGTGACCCGATCAAAGCGTAAATAGGCAATGGCTTCCCCGCCGCTTTGCGTAAACAGCGTGCCCACGGCCTTGCCATTCGCCGTGATCTCGGTGCCAACAGGGGCGTGCCCGTCAACCGTGACGGTCGCCAAACCTTTGCGCAGCGCGGTCTTGTGATGCATCCGCGCTGTCACTTCCTGCCCGACATAGCACCCTTTGCGAAAATCCACGCCATTCAGGCGGTCCAGGCCCACTTCCAGAACAAAGCTGTCATTTGGCACCAGTTCGACCCCGCTTTCGGGAATGCAATGCGCCACACGGACGGCATCCCAATCGGTGCCATCCTCGACCGGGTCCGCGCCATACAGCCGCCACCCCAGCGCCGGATGGCGCGGGTCCGCGACAGCACCTTCGGGTGCGTCGCCGGTGCCCCGGCGCACAGTCATGTCCTCACGCGCCAACTGCACAGGAGCGCGCAGCTTATACATGCTTAGCCGTTTGAACAGGTCATCGGCCAGCGGTGCAGCAACATCCACCAAAACATCGTCGCCGCGCGCCACCAGAAAGAAATCGGCCAGATACTTGCCTTGCGGCGTCAAAAGCGCGGCATAGACGATCCCGTTTTCCTCAAGCTGTCGCGTATCGTTGCTGACCAGACCCTGCAAAAACCCCGCCGGATCGTCGCCCGAAACACGGATGATCGCGCGCTCTGTCATAGTCACCTCGTTTTTCTTGCTGTCCTGCATATAAGAAGCGGGGCCGCCTGCGAACAGCCCCCGCTTCATCTTGCCAAAAATACTCGAACACCAGCGGATCAACCGCCGCGACGGTCGGGGCGTGATGCCCCCGCATCAATGCGCAGGCTGGATGAACGTGCCGTTGCGCAGGTCGCGCTTCGCCTGACGAATTTCCTCTTGGGTGTTCATCACGATCGGGCCGTGCCACGCGACGGGCTCTTGCAACGGCGCGCCGGAAATCAGCAGAAAGCGGATACCCTCTTCGCCCGCCTGCACCGTAACCTCGTCACCGGTGCCAAAACGGATCAGCGTGCGGTCGCCCGACATGTCACGGATGTTGACCTCTTGGCCCATCACCTCTTTTTCCAGCAAAATGCCGGACGGTTTCGACGCATCCGAAAATACGCCCGCACCTGCAAAGACATAGGCGAAAGCACGGCGGTAGGTGTCCACCTTGAAGGTTTTGCGCCGACCCGGCGGGACAGAGATGTCCAAATATTGCGGGTCGGCCGCGATCCCGTCAACCGGGCCGCGTTTGCCCCAGAAATCGCCCACGATCACGCGCACCTTTGTGCCGTCATCGTCGATCACCTCTGGAATATCGCCCGATTGCACATCTTGGTAGCGCGGCGTGGTCATTTTCAGTGCGCCGGGCAGGTTGGCCCAAAGCTGGAAGCCATGCATCTGCCCGCTCTGGTTTCCGCGCGGCATTTCCTGATGCAAAATGCCGGACCCTGCTGTCATCCATTGCACGTCTCCCGCGCCCAAGGTGCCGGTATTGCCAAGGCTGTCGCCATGATCCACCTCGCCCGCGAGGACATAGGTGATGGTTTCAATGCCCCGGTGCGGGTGCCACGGAAATCCGCGCAGGTAGTGTTCGGGGATTTCGTTGCGAAAATCGTCGAACAACAGGAACGGGTCCAGTTCTGACGGGTCTTGGAACCCAAACGCACGGTGCAAGTGCACGCCCGCGCCTTCAAGGGTCGGTTGCGCGTGACGGATGTCAATGGTGGGGCGGATGGACATGGCATTTCCCTCTCAAAACGTGTCTGCCTCAAAAGATCGGCCATTCTGTCCTACTTGCAACCCGCGACGAGAGCGCCGTAGCTGTTCGTTTATGCACAGCAGCGCAGCACATGCGCGGGCCGAGGCCCGCCTAATCACCCGACCACACAATGCGCCACGCATAGAATGCCGCAACAAGCGCGACTCCACCAAGGGCCAGACGCAAGAGCAGCCATCGCAGCCATGACGGTGCGGGAGGATCGAAGCCCTGCTCTTCAACAGTGTCGGGGGCGGGGCCTGCTCGGCGGACGCTGCGCACAAAGGCGTTCAACACCTCCTGATCGGATGGGTCTGCACCGCCCGCCGCTTCGCGGGCCTTGCGGCGGTTCACAGAGCGCAGATCGGGCCACCGCGTCCAGACATCGCGGGGCGTGGGCGCTTGCGGCGTCATACTATGCGAATTGGCCACAATGCCCACACGGGCCTGCCGAGCGACCAGGCTTTCCTGCCGCCGCCGGTCTACCCCCTGCTTGTGTTGCGTGCTCATCACAGCCCCCTGCCAGATATCGTCCGTGGCAGAGTATACGTTGACCCCTTTACAGTTTGTTACCGCCGCGCCGCCGCGCGCCCGGTACTTTCGACGAAAACTCGGGCGGACGCTTGGCCACCCAAGCCAGAAACTTCGCCAGCCGCGGATGCGCACGCAGGGCCGCGACCGTATTGAACGCCCGCGCCAGTTCGGTTTCCGACAAGGTGGCGTGAATTTCTCTGTGACAGATATGGTGTAGCAGCACCACCCGACCGCCCTTGCCGCCGCGCAGCTTGGGCACAAGGTGGTGCAGGCTTTGCGGCACATCCGGGGGAATCGGTCGGTCGCATAGCGGGCAGATAGGGTCGTCGACATCGGGCATGGCGAAACAGGCACCAAAAGCGTAAACTGTTGCTAGTTCTAAGACCGCCGCCGCGCCCGACAACATCTGACAGGACAGAACACGCCGATGCCGACCGAAAAAATCACCGCACTTCTGGATGATTGGAGCGCCGCGCTGCAATCCTGCGACCCTACACGGATCACCGATCTGTACGCGCCCGACGCCGTTTTGTTGCCAACGATCTCTTACCAGATCCGCCTCGACCCGGCACAGATACGGCGGTATTTCCGCAATATGATGCAGATGGGGCCTTCTGCGCGATTCAACGAGGTGCATTCGCGTATATTTGACACGATCGCCATCAATTCCGGTATCTACACCTTCCGCCTGCACCGGGACGATGGTGCGCCCTATGACCTGATCTGCCGGTTCACGTTTGTCTACAAGCTGCTCGATGACGCGTGGAAGATCATCGAGCATCACTCCTCGACCATGCCCGATCAGCCCTGACGGTTGGCGCAGCTTTCTTGCATCGCGTCTTCCATCCGGTCAAAGAATTTCGGGCTGGCATGGTGACCGAACTGGCTGCGCAGCACCTTGGCCACCTCTGGCGTGGCGCCCACCAGTGCAAGGCATCCGCCCTGCCGTTCCAGCTTGCGCGCCAGTCCGACCATGGATTGCGCGCCCGATGTGTCCACGAACGGCACGCGCGACAGGTCCAGCACAAGCATACGCGGCAGGTCGGAAATGCGGTCCAGCACCCGGCCCATCGTGGCTGCCGCGCCAAAGAAATAGGCCCCCCGCAGGCTGTAGACGACCACGTTTTCCGTCTGCTCGCGCGGGACGGCATCGGTCGGGGTCACAGGTTCCAGCCGGGCGGCCTCTGACATGCGGCGGATAAACACCGCGCCGCCCAGCGCCGTGCCTGCAATGATGCCTTCGGTCAGGTCGCGGAACACCACCAGCAGGAAGGTGATCAGCAGCACCGCCGCATCGGCGCGGCTGACGCGCAACAGGCTCAGGAATTCTTCCTTCTCGAACATGTTCCACGCCACCACGATCAGCACACCGGCCAGCCCTGCCAGCGGGATATGCACCGCCAAAGGCGCAGCCAGGAGCAGCACAAGCGCCACGAAGACCGCGTGCAACATGCCCGACATCGGCCCCTGACTGCCCGCGCGCACATTGGTCGCCGTGCGCGCAATCGTGCCGGTCACGCAAAAGCCGCCGAACAGCGCAGACCCCATATTGGCCACGCCCTGCCCCAGCAATTCGGCGTTGGAGCGGTGGCGCTGCCCGCTCATCCCGTCGGCCACCACCGCAGATAAAAGCGATTCGATCGCGCCCAGCAGAGTGAAGGCCACGGCAAAGGGTAACGCGGCCAGAATTTCTGCCATGCCGAACCCGGGCAGTTGCGGCGCAGGCAACGCGCGCGGCAGGTCTCCGAAGCGGTCCCCGATGGTTTCGACCGGCAGGCCACCCCAAGCCAGCACCCCGCCGACAACAATCGCGATCAACATGCCGGGCCAGCCGGGCCGATACCGGCGCAAGCCAAGGATAGCGGCCACGGTGCCCACCGCGACAAGCGTTGTCGTCAGGTCCACCGTGCCGCGCGCCTGCCAGATAACCGCCAGCTTGTGCAGAAATTCCGGCGGGGCGGCCTGTTCCAGCCGCAAGCCGAAGAAATCGGCAATCTGACTGGCCGCAATGATCAGCGCGATGCCGGATGTGAACCCGACAGTCACCGGAAACGGGATGAACTTTATGTAGTCGCCAAGCCGCAACAGCCCGACCAGCATCAGCATGATGCCCGACAGGAAGGTGGCGAGGATCAACCCCTCGACCCCGATTTGCAGGACCGTGCCGGCGACCAGCACGATGAACGCACCAGCCGGGCCGCCAATCTGGTAGCGCGACCCGCCCATGAGCGACACAAGGAACCCGCCGACAATAGCCGTATACAACCCCCGTTCCGGCCCGACGCCCGATGCGATGGCAATTGCCATGGACAAGGGCAGTGCTACAATCGCGACGGTCAGGCCAGCCAAGGCATCGGCCCGCAAATCACGCAGGGAATACCCGTCGCGGAAAGCTGTCAGGCTCATCGGGCGCAGGTCTTCGATCAGGCCGGGGGCGGGGGATTGGGGCATGATGTCTCCACTAGTGACACAAGGCTTCTTTGCCCGTCAGCGCGGCTTGTCAAGATGACAGGATCGCCCGCCGCTGCCGCGAAATCGTGAATTCCGCCGCAGCGTGATGCCTTAAAATAAATGCAATCGTGCACTACAGAACCGGATACGTCCGGCCAGCCCCCTGCGGCTGCCGTAAACCGGTTCTTAAAGAAATGCTGCGAAACTGGCGGCGTTATTATATACAGTAGGACATGCTAATGGCCGCAATCACCCGTCTGGAACCGTCTGAATCCATTGCTGTGGATTGCTCTGCCGTCGCCACCCTGTTTCGCACGCATGGCAGCCTGCTTGCAGAGGATGTGCTCATGGGGCATGTTGAACAGATTACCGACAGGATCGCCGCGCTGGATGCCGCTATCGGCACCCCCGGATGCGCCCCGATTGCCGAAACCGCCCGCATGTTATCGGGGTTGGCGACCGAAATAGGGCTGACCTCGCTGGCTCATACCCTGACCGCAGTTGCGCAGGCAGAAACGGCGGGCAACCATGCCGCGGTGCCAGCACTCTGGAACAGGGTAAAGCGCATTGGCGACCTGTCCTTGGTGCGGCTCTGGGATATGCCACAGTTGCGCATGTAGGATCAGTCGAAAAAGCGCTGCAAATCCGCGCACGCCTGGGGTAGTGTCCGCCATACATTATGGAAGGACACCCCGGAATGAACACCCCGTCGCCCTACAGCTTCGCCCCCGAAGGACATGGCACAAAAGATCTGCACCTCGTCACGGTCGAAGCGCATGAGGGCTGGCTTGAAACCCAATCGCGACGGGTGCGCGCTTGGCTGGCCGCGACGGGCTTTGCTGCCAAGCTGGGCGAGGTCGCGCTTATCCCTGACCCCGATGGCGGGTTGGCCGGCGCCGTGGTGGGCCACGGCACCGCACATGACCGCAAGCGCGACCGCTTCCTGCTGGGCGGTGTGCGGCGAAAGCTGCCACCCGCGCGCTATGCGCTGCACCACACGCTGGACCAAGATGCGTTGAACGAGGAAACCCTCGGGTGGTTGCTCGGGGGCTATAGCTTTCGCGCGTTCAAGACCAGCACACCCGCCGACATGGCGACGCTCGTCGCGCCCGCTGGCGTAGATGCACAGCACCTTCAGACCATCGCCGAAGCAGAGGCGTTGACCCGCGATCTGATCAACACACCGGCCTCGCAGCTTGGCCCCGAAGAACTGGAACAAGCCGTCATGGCCCTCGCCAACCGGTTTGGCGGCGACATGTCCGTGACTTATGGCGACGACCTGCTCTACCAGAACCTGCCGCTGATCCATGCTGTGGGACGGGCCGCTGACCGCAGCCCCCGCCTGCTCGACATGCGCTGGGGGCGCGCCGGGCCAAAACTGACACTGGTTGGCAAAGGCGTGTGCTTCGATACCGGCGGTCTGAACCTGAAACCCGGCGGCTCCATGGGCTTGATGAAAAAGGATATGGGCGGCGCCGCGACCGTGCTGGGGCTGGCACAGATGATTATGGCCTCGGGCTGGCAGGTCCAGCTGCGCGTGTTGATCCCGGCGGTCGAAAACGCGGTTTCGGGCAGCGCCATGCGACCGGGCGACGTGCTGACCTCGCGCAAGGGCCTGACGGTCGAGGTGAACAATACCGACGCCGAAGGCCGGCTTGTGCTGGCCGACGCACTGGCCCTAGCCTGCGAGGAATCGCCCGACGCGCTGATCTGCATGGCCACGCTGACAGGCGCCGCGCGCGTCGCGCTTGGCCCCGATGTCGCGCCCTTTTACACCCATGACGGCGCGCTCGCACAGGCGCTCACAGCCGCCAGCGCCCGCGTGCGCGACCCGCTCTGGCAGATGCCGCTGCACCCCGCCTATGCGCCCATGATCGAACCGGCAATCGCCGATCTCGACAACGCCCCTGCGGGTGGCATGGCGGGATCTATCACCGCCGCGCTCTTTCTCGACCGCTTTGTCGAAGGGGTGGACCGCTACGCCCATTTCGACATCTACGGACATCAGCCAACCAGCGCACCGGCACGGCCCAATGGCGGCGCAGGCCAAGGCGCACGCGCGCTATTTGCGGCGCTACCGGGCGTTTTGGACCTGTGAGCGATCCGCGCCTGACCCCGTTTTCAGGCCGCGTCGCCCATGACAGCCTGCGCGGGCGGCGCGACGCGCCCGCGTTCACTGCGGGCACAGCCGCCAGCGTCAGTGCACCGCTGACCGACCTGCTTCGCCACCCCGGCGGTCCGCGCGACCGCCAGATTCTGCGCGGGGCGCGGGTCACGGTCATCGACCGGGCCGGGCAGATGGCCTACATGTTGTGGGACGGGTATTGCGGATGGGTCCGCGCCGATGCGCTTGGCCCTGCCAGCACGCCCACACATCGCGTCAGCGCTGCGGCAACCCACCTCTACACCGCACCGGACCTGAAAAGCCCAGAGGTCGCGGCCTTGTCCCTGAACGCGCGAATCGTCGTCACGGGGGCACAGGGCGCCTTCCTGCAAACCGAGTGCGGACGATTCCTGCCCAGCCAGCACGCAGCGCCATGTGACGCACCGGCAAGCGATCCCGTTGCCATTGCCGAGCAGTTTCTTGGCACCCCCTACCTGTGGGGCGGCAACAGCCATGCGGGGATTGACTGTTCAGGGCTTGTGCAAGTGGCCCTGCACGCCTGCAACCGCCCCTGCCCGGCCGATAGCGATCTGCAGGAACACGCCTTTGCGCCCCATGGTTTGCCGCCCGGCACGCCGCCGAAGCGTGGCGATCTCTTGTTCTGGCGCGGGCATGTGGCTTGGGTTTCAAACCCCGAAACCATTTTGCACGCCAACGCACACAGCATGTCAGTGGCCTATGAACCCCTGCAAGACACCATCGCGCGGATCGCACCTGACAGCCCTGTTACGGCGCATATCCGTCTTCGCTAAGCCTGATTTCATCTTGCCAAAAATACTCACGTCACCACGGCAGCCAGAAGCGCCCCGCTAGCCCTTGCGCGGTTTGGCCCGCAAGGTCGGGTCTGCCTGCAACGGGTCTTCGGGCCATGGGTGCTTGGGGTATTGACCGCGCATGTCCTTGCGCACCTCGGCGTAACTGTTGGCCCAGAACCCGGGCAGGTCGGTTGTCACCTGCACAGGTCTGCGCGCGGGCGATAGCAGGACCAGCCGCAACGGCACCCGCCCCGGCCCGATGGTGGGGTGCGTGGTCTGGCCGAACAGTTCTTGCAGGCGTAGCTGCACCTCTGGCACTTCGCCCGAATAGTCAATCGGGGTGCGGTTGCCCAACGGGGTGACAAAATGCGCGGGGGCTTGGTCGTCCAGCCTTTGCATCTGCCCCCAGTCCAGCCGCGCGCGCAAAGCGGGCAACAGGTCAATCCCGCGCAGGTCTTCGGCGCTGCGGGCACGGCCCAGATGCGGGCCAAGCCAGTCTTCCAGCGTGCCCAGCAGCGCCGCCTCGGACATATCCGGCAGGTCCGCGCCTTGGCTGCGCAGAAGTTCCACACGTGCGATGAAACGGCGTGAAGGGTCCGACAGCGGCAGTCCAAGATCACGCAAGCCCTCGCACGCCGCAGCGACCAGCGCCTGCTCATCCGGTGCGCGCCAATGCCGCTCCGACAGAACCAGCGCGCCGAAACACTCGCGTTCGCTGGCAATGATCCGGCGCTCGCGTTTCGACCATGCGCAAACCCGTTGCCATTGAAAACGGTCCCCGAACAACCCGCGCAATTCACGCTCGGATATCGGGATCGCTTGACGAATGCGGGCCTCGCGCGGATCACCGTCGGTGTCGGTCACGACCAGCAAACGGGTCTGCGCCAGCGGGTCAGCTTCGGGAAGTGCTGCGCCTTTGCCCCCCGACAGAATGTAGCGCGGAGCCTCGCCCTTGCGGCGCAGGCCGATGCGGTCGGGATAGGCGAGCGCCGCCATCTCGGCATGGCTGGCCCCTGCGCCGTCACCAACGTGCCGTTTGATCCGCCGCAGCGCGTCGCGCGCGCGCTCCAGCGTCGGGCGGTGCAGGTCGAACGGGTGGCGGTCCGTGAACGCCTTGGTGTCGCGCAACGCCGACAACCGCAGCGACAGGTCCACCGGCGCACCGCGCAGCAGGTCGCCTTCGGACAAGAGCGCGGCAAGGGGCGCGGCATCGCGGCCCGCATGCAATATCATATGTGCTAGGCGCGGGTGCAACGGCAGCGCCGCCATCGCGCGTCCATGCGCGGATATGCGGCCCGCGCCGTCCAGCGCGCCCAGTTCCGCCAGAAGTGCGCGCGCCTCTGCCAGCGCGCCCTCTGGCGGGGGCGTCAAGAAGCGCAGGTCGTCTGCCCCGCCCCAAGCCGCCAGCTCCAGCGCCAGCCCAGCCAGATCGGCGCGTTCTATCTCGGGCGGAGCATAGGCCGCAAGCGCGCCTTCTTCCGCCTTTGCCCACATGCGGAAACACACGCCTTTGGCCACGCGGCCCGCGCGGCCCTGGCGTTGCGTGGCCTCGGCGCGGGTGACACGTTCTGTCACCAGTCGCGACATGCCGGTGCCCGGATCGAACCGCGCGCGCCGCGCCAACCCGCAATCGACCACGACGCGCACATCTTCGATGGTCAGCGAGGTTTCGGCAATCGCGGTCGCCAGCACGATCTTGCGCGCCGTCGCATCGGGGGCAATCGCCGCGCGCTGCGCGCTGGTGGGCAGCGCGCCGTAAAGCGGGCGGCTCACGCAACCCGGCACATGCCCGTCCAGCAGATTGGCGACGCGCCGAATCTCGCCTTCGCCCGGCAGAAAAACTAGGATCGCGCCATCGGTCTGTGACGCAGCCTCGGCCACAAGCGTCGCCGCCGCACGCTCGAACCGTTCGTCCTTGCGGCGGGGCCGGTCCAGCCAGCGCGTTTCCACCGGAAAGGCGCGGCCTTCGGCGGTCAGAATGGGCGCGCTATCAAGCAACGCCGCCACGGGCTCGGCATCCAACGTGGCGGACATGACCAGCACCGCCAGATCGGGGCGCAGTGCCGCGCGCACCTCATAGGTCAGGGCCAGCCCCAGATCGGCATTCAGCGACCGCTCATGGAATTCGTCAAAGATGACCGCGCCCACGCCGGTCAGCTCCGGGTCGGATTGCAGCATCCGCGTCAGGATACCCTCGGTCACGACCTCTATCCGGGTGGCGCGCGACACGACAGCCTCTCCGCGAATGCGGTAGCCAACGGTTGCGCCCACATCTTCGCCCAGCAGCCGTGCCATCTGTTCGGCGGCAGCGCGCGCGGCAATTCGGCGGGGTTCCAGCATGACAATCCGGCCAGTCGTCTGGTCCAACAAAGCCAAGGGCACGCGCGTGGTCTTGCCCGCACCGGGCGGCGCTTGCAGCACGGCGCGGCCATGGGCAGCCAGCGCGGCTTTCAAATCGGGCAGAATGTCGTCAATCGGCAGGCGCATGACCGTGCTTATGCCCGCGCGTCCCGTCGCAATCAATCGTCGGTCGCGACGGTTTCGCCATAAGCCACGATCAAAGCGCGCAAGCCTTGTTCCAGAGCCGCAAAGTTCTGCGGTCCGATCCGCGCCGCCATCTCTGCCTGATAGGCCTGACCGCGCGCGCACAAGGCTGCGAACACAGCACGACCGGCCTCCGTCAATGCAAGATCTTCGCGGCGGCGGTCATCGCTGGCGCGGGTGCGGGTCAGATACCCGTCTCTTTCCAGCACCCCCACAGCCCGAGAGACGCGGGTCTTTTCAATATGGCTGATACGACATATCTCGACCGCGCTCATGGCGCCGAACCGGCCCAGATTGGCCATCACGCGCCATTGCGTGCGCGTCAAACCATACTCTGCCTTGTAGGTCGCGGCAAATCCAAGACTGACATGCTCCGCTGCCTGATTCAGCAGATAGGGCATGAACGCGTCGAGTTCGAATTCCGGGCGGGGCGTGTCGCGCATCGGCAGTCCTATTGATGTATCCGGTCTGCACGATAGCCTTGACATAGTTGCATTTGCAACAAATAACAGAGGCATTCAGCAAGGAGGGGCTGTCATGACCCGTCACGATCTGCCGCAAGGCATGGTGCGCGCGCCGTCGCATACCGTCCCACATGAAGGTTATATGCCCGGCTGGGCCAATGATTTCGAGACTGAAGCCCTGCCCGGCGCCTTGCCTCAGGGCATGAACAGCCCACAGAAATGCGATTACGGACTGTATGGCGAGCAGCTATCGGGCACGGCGTTCACCGCCAATCCGCCCGAACGCACATGGACCTACCGCATTCGCCCCTCGGTCAAGCATTCGGCGCGGTATGTGAAAATCGACCTGCCCTATTGGAAATCCGCGCCTTGTGTGGACCCGGATGTCATTTCGCTCGGCCAATACCGCTGGAATCCGGTGCCGCATGCCGAAACTGGCCTGACATGGCTGACGGGCATGCGCACCATGACCACGGCGGGCGACGTGAATACGCAAACCGGCATGGCCAGCCATATTTATCTTGTGACGGACTCGATGGAGGATGCCTATTTCTACTCTGCCGATAGCGAACTCTTGGTCGTGCCGCAGGAAGGGCGTTTGCGCTTTTGCACCGAGCTTGGGATTATTGACGTAGACCCCAAGGAAATCGCCATCATCCCGCGCGGGTTGGTTTACCGGGTCGAGGTTCTGGACGGCCCCTGCCGCGGGTTCGTGTGCGAAAATTACGGCCAGAAGTTTGAAATGCCGGGCCGCGGCCCGATCGGTGCCAATTGCATGGCCAACCCGCGCGATTTCAAGGCCCCTGTCGCGGCCTATGAGGATCGCGAGGTACCGTCCACCCTGACGATAAAATGGTGCGGGCAGTTCCACGAAACACAGATCGCGCAAAGCCCGCTGGATGTGGTCGCGTGGCACGGCAATTACGCGCCCTACAAATACGACCTGAGCACCTATTGCCCGGTCGGCGCGATCCTGTTCGACCACCCGGACCCGTCCATCTTCACCGTGCTGACCGCGCCCTCGGGCGTGCCCGGCACCGCGAATATCGACTTCGTTCTGTTCCGCGAGCGTTGGATGGTGGCGGAAAACACCTTCCGCCCGCCATGGTATCATAAGAACATCATGTCGGAACTGATGGGCAATATCTATGGCCAGTATGACGCCAAACCCCAAGGTTTTGTTCCCGGCGGGATGAGCCTGCACAACATGATGCTGCCGCACGGCCCCGACCGCGACGCGTTCGAAAAAGCGTCGAATGCCAATCTGGGACCCGACAAGCTGGACAACACCATGTCCTTCATGTTCGAAACCCGATTCCCGCAGCACCTGACCCGCTTCGCCGCGCAGGAAGCCCCGCTTCAGGACGATTATATCGACTGCTGGGACAGTCTGGACAAGAAATTCGACGGCACACCGGGGCGCAAGTAACCATGGCAAGCGTCACGATCCTTGGGGCCAAGGGCGGCCCCGCCGTGCGCAAGGACGGGGCGATGCCCACGTCGCTGCTGGTGCAGATGGGTGGCGCGCAGATCGTGGTAGATTGTGGTCTGGGCGTAGCGCGTGGGCTGGTGCAGGCCGGGGTCGACCTGCGCGGCCTGTCGCATATCGTCATCACGCACCTGCATTCTGATCATGTGCTGGAACTGGGGCCGCTGATCCACACGGCTTGGACCACGGGACTGAAAACCCCGGTGCATGTCTGGGGGCCACAGGGTTTGCGCGCCTATTGGGACGGGTTCTTGGCGTCCATGGCCTTCGACTGCAACCTGCGCGTGGCGGATGAAGGGCGGCCGCCGCTTGGCGACCTTGTGCAGCTTCATGTGCTGGAGGAAGGCGCATTTAGCATCGGCCCAGTGCGCGCCCAAGCACTGCGCGTGCCGCACCCGCCGGTCGAGGATTGCTTCGCCCTGCGCCTCGATGCCGAGGGCACATCCCTGTGCCTGTCCTCTGACACCGCCTATTTCCCGCCAATGGCCGAACTGGCCCGCGGGGCGGATGTCCTATTGCACGAAGCCATGCTGCCCCAAGGGGTCGAAGCAATCATCGCCAAGACCGGCATGGGCGACAAGCTGCGCGCGCATCTGGCCAATAGCCACACGACCGCAGACAAAGCCGCGCAGATCGCAACGCGCGCAGGTGTCAAGCATCTGGTGTTTTACCACATTATCCCGGCCGATGACCCGGCCTTTGGCCTGCCCGACTGGCAGGCCGCCATTGCCGGGCATTGGCATGGCGCGTTCACGCTGGCCCATGACGGGCTGACGGTCGAATTCTAGGGGGCACACAATGGGATTGTTGCCAAGCTGGGTTGAAAGCGCCAATGAACCGGGATGTGATTTCCCTTTGAACAACCTTGCGCTTGGCGTGTTCGATACCGACCAAGGCCCCCGCTGCGGCGTGGCGATTGGCGACCAGATCGCGGATGCAGCGACGCTCGAAGCAATTGGGCTGCTCGACCTTGGCGCGCCTCTGCTTACCCATCCCTCATGGAATGCCCTGATGGCCGCTGGCCCTGACATATGGGCCGATTTCCGCAACCAGATAACCGCGCTTTTGCACGAAGGTGCGCCAAAGCGCGCCCAAACCGCACCGCATCTGCACGCAATACAGGGCGCAACTTTGCACCTGCCCTTTACGGTCAGCGAATTCACAGATTTCTACGCAGGCCGCCACCATGCCACCAATGTTGGCACCATGTTTCGCGGGGCAGACAACGCGCTGCCCGCCAACTGGCTGCATATCCCCATCGGGTATAATGGCCGCGCGTCGTCGGTCGTCGTCTCTGGCACGCCCGTGCGCCGCCCTTGGGGGCAGGTGAAAACCCCGGATGAGAGCGTCCCCCGCTTCACCCCTTCGCAGCGGTTCGATTTCGAACTGGAACTGGGCGCAATCGTCGGCCAATCCTCGACAGGCCCGGTCAGTGTGGCGCAGGCGAATGACATGATCTTTGGCTATGTGCTGCTGAACGATTGGTCCGCGCGCGACATTCAGGCTTGGGAATACCAACCGCTCGGCCCGTTCCAGTCCAAGGCCACCGCCACCACGATCAGCCCGTGGATCGTCATGCGCGCCGCCCTCGACCCGTTCCGCGCACCCCCGCCGAACCGCGACATCCCGCTTCTGCCGCATCTGGCCGATAGCGGCGATGACTTTCACGATATCGCACTGGAAGTCGCGCTCTCCCCCAAGGGCGGCAAAGCGCAGACCATCACCCGCACCAATACGCGCGAGCTTTACTATTCCCCTGCTCAACAACTGGCGCACCACAGCACAAGCGGTTGCCCCATGCGCATGGGCGATCTGCTGGGGTCCGGGACCATCTCTGGCGCAACTCCGGACAGTCGCGGGTCCATGCTGGAACTATCGTGGGGCGGACAAACCCCCATTAACCTTAACGGCACCCCCCGCGCTTTTCTGGATGATGGCGACACCGTCATCTTCCACGGCGCGGCCATTGCACCCGATTACCGCATCGGTTTCGGTCCCTGCGACGGAACAATTTTGCCGGCACTTCCAAACCCCTACGCTCCCTGATTTCATCTTGCCCCAAATACTCCCGCCGGAGGCGCACTGATAGCACCCGGCACAACGACAGAAGGACGAACCCCATGGCCAAAGCCTTCGCCTCGCAAGGCGACATGACGGACAAACAGATCAGCTTCACCGAGGTGGGGCGCGATTTGTACGCCTTCACCGCCGAAGGCGACCCGAATTCGGGTGTTATCATTGGGGATGACAGCGTGATGGTGGTTGAAGCCCAAGCCACGCCCCGGCTGGCGCAAAAGGTGATCGACTGCATCCGCCAAGTGACCGATAAACCGATCACCCATCTGGCGTTGACGCATTACCACGCGGTGCGCGTGCTGGGCGCGTCCGCCTATGGCGCGGGCCAGATACTGATGTCCGACGCTGCGCGCGGCATGGTGGCAGAGCGGGGGCAAGAGGACTGGGACAGCGAATTCCAGCGCTTCCCGCGCCTGTTTCAGGGGCATGAGAGCATTCCCGGCCTGACATGGCCGACCACCAGTTTCACGGGCCGCATGTCGGTGTTCCTTGGCAATCGCCGGGTGGACCTGATGCAATTGGGCCGCGCGCACACGGCCGGCGACATCGTCATCCATGTGCCCGATGAAAACGTCATGTTCACGGGCGATATCGTCGAATACCATTCCGCCTGCTACTGCGGTGACGGGTATTTTGCCGATTGGGGCGGCACGCTCGACGCGATCAAGTCGTATGGCGTCGACGCCATTGCACCGGGGCGCGGCGATGCGCTGATGGGTCAAGACATGGTCAATACCGCCATCGAGAATACACGCGATTTCGTGCATTCCACCTACCGCCCGGCAGCTCGGGTGGCCGCGCGCGGCGGCACGCTCAAGGACGCATGGGACGCCGTGCGCGCCGAATGCGACCCGAAATTCGCCGATTACGCGATTTACGAGCATTGCCTGCCCTTCAACGTGGCCCGCGCCTATGATGAAGCGCGCGGCATCGCGCACCCCCGCATCTGGACCGCCGAGCGCGACATGCAGATGTGGGACGACCTGCAAGGATGAGCCTTGGACCCGACAGGACAGAACACCGCGTCCGGCTGGCCGTGTCGCTGCTCGGGCTGGCGGTCTTGATCTGGATCATCGCATCGGGCCGCATGACAGGGTTTGCTTGGGTGGAAGTGGGCGCAGTGGCGGGCCTGTTCTTTGGTGGCTCGGCGCTGTGGTCGGGCTGGATACTGTGGCGCGAAGGAAGCAACAAATGACCAAGATTTTTGACATTCCGCTGTATCCCTACACGCGCCATGCCGATCAGGACCGCGATCAGGACACCCCTGCCCGCTATCCGGTGGTCATTGTTGGCGCGGGGCCGGTGGGGTTGGCAGCAGCGATCGATCTGGCCAGCCGCGATGTGCCGGTCGTGGTGCTGGACGACAATGACCGCGTCAGCTTCGGGTCACGCGCCATCTGTTTCGCCAAGCGGACGTTAGAGGTTCTGGACCGTCTTGGGTGTGGTTCCGCCACAAAGATGGGTGTGACGTGGAATACAGGACGCGTGTTTCATGGCGAGGGCGAGGTTTACGGCTTCAACCTGCTGGAAGAGGACGATCACAAGCACCCTGCTTTCGTGAACCTGCAACAGTATCACGTTGAACACATCATGGTGCAACGCGCGCAAGAATTGATGGCGCAGGGCGCGCCCTTGCAGATACGCGGGCGCAACCGCGTCGAAACCATTGGCACGCATGACGATCATGTGCGCCTGAACATCGCCACCCCGGAAGGTGATTATGAGCTGCACGCCGACTGGCTGATTGCCTGCGATGGGGCGAATTCGCCCACAAGGCGGATGATGGGCCTCGATTTCGTGGGCCGTGTGTTCGAGGACAACTTCCTGATTGCCGATGTGGTCATGCAGGCCGATTTCCCGACAGAGCGGTGGTTCTGGTTCGACCCGCCCTTTAACAAGGGTCAATCGGCGCTGTTGCACCGCCAGCCCGACAATGTCTGGCGCATAGACCTGCAACTGGGCTGGGACATTGACCGAGAGGCTGAAAAGCGGCCCGAGCGCGTCATCCCCCGTCTGCAAGCCATGTTGGGGCCGGATGTGGAGTTCAGCCTTGAATGGGTGTCGATCTACACGTTCCAGTGCCGCCGGATGGAGAAATTCCGGCATAACCGCGTGATCTTTGCGGGCGATTCGGCGCATCAGGTCAGCCCGTTCGGCGCACGCGGGGCGAATTCGGGCATTCAGGATGCCGACAATCTGGCTTGGAAGCTGGCCGCGGTGGTGCAGGGGCACGCGCCAGAGGCGTTGCTGGACAGCTATGATTTCGAACGGGTTTACGCGGCAGATGAGAACATCCTCCATTCCACCCGCGCGACAGAGTTCATAACCCCCAAAAGCGAAACAAGCCGCCTGTTCCGCGATGCCGCGCTGGCCTTGGCCGAACGGCATGATTTTGCCCGGCCCCTTGTGAATTCCGGGCGCTTGTCCACGCCCAGCGCCTATGAGGATAGCTGGCTGACGGCCGCCGATCCCGATGGCCTGCCGGACATGTGCCGCCCCGGTGCACCCATGCCGGATGCGCCTGTGCCGGATGGCTGGCTGTTGGACCAGACCGGCGGCGATTTCTGTCTGCTCTGGGTGAACGGGGCGGCACCACCACCGTTGCCCAAAACGGCAGTTCCGGTGCGTGTGCTGCATATCGACCCTGCCACGGCGCCGGTCCTGGCCAAACGCTATCTGGGCGATGCACCGCGCGCAGCCTATTTGCTGCGCCCCGACCAGCACATTGCCGCGCGCTGGACCGCCCCTGAAACCGCGCCGCTGACCGCTGCCCTGTCGCGCGCCCTGTCACAATCGGAGGTGGCCCATGGCTGATCTGATCCTGCACCGCAACCTGAGCGATCCCGACGGGGTCTATGCCGACCTGCTGGCCGCGCATGAGGGCCTGAGCAAAGACGAAAGCGATGCGCTGACGGCGCGTCTTGTGCTGATTCTGGTCAATCACATCGGGTCACGCGACGTGCTGAATGCGGCCCTTCATGCGGCGGGCCAAAGCGCAAAAGCACCCGGCTGAAACGCCTGAACCTGCGCCAAAGCTCGATTCGTGAAGGCATCGCGCCTTCGTTTCGCCGCAATATCGTCGTCAAACCGCTTGAATAGCTGTTAATAAGTTCGAAACGGAAACAATATTCCGTCCGACAAGCAGCGAGGCGCGCACCGCCATGGTGGATACGACACGGCTAGAAAAGCTATTGGGCCGCGTGGCCGACCCCAGCACGAAGCGCGCGGGCAGTTCCAATATGCCCGCAGCCCGCAATCTTGCGTTGTCGGGCCATCGCGATATGCGGCGCGACGGCGCGGCCAGGGCGCTGTCACCGCAGCGCAAAGCTCAGGTAGAAGCGCAGTGGGATAGCTTGCAGGCGTTCAAGCGCGACCCGTCGCCGGACAGCAAGATCACGCAATTCAACAAGCAGGCCCGCGCACCCGACGTGGTTGCGCTGTTTGACGTGTTGCGCACCCAGCTTGCCCAGACCTTCGCCGAGCGGCGTGTCCGCACTTTGGCAATCACCGCGCCCGCCAGCGGTTGCGGCACCAGTTTTGTCACGGCGGGCCTGCTCGCCAGTTTCGCGCGGCGCAACGAGCAGCGTGTGCTTGGGCTGGACCTGAATGTCACGGCACCTGCGTTGCACCGGTTTTTCGAACTCGACAGCCCTCGCCCGATTGACGCGCTGATTTCCGGCGCGGCCAGCCCGCATGACCATCTGGTCAAGATAACCAGCCGCGTGGCCGTCGGCCTTGGCGCGCCGACAGAAACGCCCGATCTGCTGACCAGCGCGATCTCTGCGCAGGAACTGGCAGAGATGCTGGACGAATTGACCGCCGAATTTGCGCCCGAACTGCTGATCTGCGACCTGCCGCCCCTGCTGGACGGGGACGCGGCCATGACCATCCTGCCGCAAATGGGCGCGACCTTGCTGGTTGCCGACAGCGCCCGAACCACCGCCGCCGATATTGCCCAATGCGAACGCCTTTTGGCTGAAAAAAGTGATTTTCTGGGTGTGATCCTGAACCAAAACAGCGGCGCGGCGCGTAACGCCGCCAAGCGCAGCTAACGGACGGAAGCGACCATGGGACCGATCCAGACACTTGACGAACTTCGCGGATTTCTGGCGCGCCGTGCGGCGCTTATCGCCGCCGTGGCCTTTATCGCGACCATTGGTGCGATCTTTTTCGCGCTGTCGACCGATCATACGTATGACAGTCAGGCCGTCATTCAGGTCGAGGGGCCGAGCGTAAGCAGCGACGTAACCGCAGGTGCGGTGCCGTCCAGCGCCGCGCGGCGGCTGGCCTCTGTCGAACAGCGGCTGATGTCGCGCGGCAACTTGCTGGATCTTGCCAACCGATACGACATGTTCCCCGGCATGACCCCGCAAGAGCGTGTGCTGGGCATGCGCGAATCGATCCGGTTCGAGGTGGTCGCTGCAATTCGTGAACGCGCCGCGCTTGGAACCGATGTCACCAGCGAAAACCGCTCGCGCACCCTGACCGTCAGCGTGACAGAGGCGTTCGCGACCGATGCCATCGTGTCGCTGGTGCGGGTCATGACGGAAGCAGGCGATCCGCAAGTGGCCGCAGATCTGGCCAATGAACTGGCCGATGCCATCGTGCAGGAAAATGCCTCTACCGTCGCAGGCAACGTCCGCGAGGCGATTGATTTCTTCGCACGGCAGGAAGAGCGCATTCGTCAGGAAATCGAATCCGTCGCGGCCGAGATTGTCGCGTTCAAATCCGAGAATTTCGACTTGCTGCCCGAGGCGATGGAAGACCGTCGCGAGGAACAAATCTCGATCCGCGAGGACCTGTTGCGTGCCAACCGCGAAATCGCGGCTCTTGAGAACGAGATCGCGACGCTGGAGAACCAAAGCCGGCTGCGCGCCACCGAACAGCGCCGCCTGAACGCAGCGCAGGACGAACTGGCGGCCGTGCAGCGCGAGCAGGACCAGTTGCGTCAACAATCTGCCGAACTGGAACGGCTGGCCCGCGCTGCCCCGCAAGTCGCGTTCGAGCTGGAAGCCCTGGAGCGTCGCGAATTCCAGCTTCGCGAACAGGCCAACGACATCGCCGAACGCCGCCTGAACGCCTCTCTGGGCGAACAATTGGATGATGACCAGAATTTCGAACGATTCGAAATGCTGGAGGCCGCGTTGCCCGCCGATTACCCGTCGTCGCGGTCGCGCGCTTCGATGGTCGTGATGGGGCTTATCGGCGGCCTGTTTCTGGGGCTTATGCTGTCCTATGCGATGGAATGGTTAAACCCGGCCCTGCGCAGCGCCGCACAAGTGGAGCGTGAACTGGGTATGCAGCCGGTTCTGACCATCCCCAAACTGGAACTGCCCGCAGAACGCAGGCGCCGCGGCGTCGGCTGGGCCGCAGGTGGTGCGCTGGTTTTGCTGACGGGGCTTGCCCTTGTCATGATGACATTGGGCGGGTGAGGCAGGCGTCATGGGAAATGCCATTGCATATCTTGTGCTTCTGACATGGCCCCTGGCCATTCTGGTCATGTTCCGCCGCATGGCCCCGGAGCGCGCGTTTATCTGGTCCATCCTGGGCGGCTACATGCTGTTGCCGCAACTGACGCAGGTAAACCTGCCGCTGCTGCCCGATCTGGACAAGGTGCTTATCCCCAATGTCACGGCTTTTATGGTCTGTCTGGCGCTGGTGCGGGCGCGGGTTGCGGTTGTGCCGCAAAACCTGCTGGCACGGTTACTGTTGATGCTGTTCATCCTGTCACCCGCATTCACCGTCTTTACCAATACAGAACCGCTGCAATTCGGGCTTGTGACTTCTGATCACACCACGTGGATGGGCATCTTTTCGCCCGCGAATGCCACTATCCCCGGCCTGCGGCTCTACGATTCCGTCTCGGTCGTGGCCGCGCAGATCATCTTTATGCTGCCCTTCTTTCTGGCGCGCAGCCTGCTGGCGCATGAGCGTGCGCTGGCAGAAGTGCCGCGCGCACTGGTTGTGGCCGGGCTGATCTATTCGGTTCCCATGCTGATCGAGAACATCACCGGGCCGGAGCTTCACCGGCTGTTTTACGGCTATATCCAGCATGATTACGGCCAAGCGATCCGCTTTGGCGGGTTCCGTCCCTATGTGTTCATGCCGCACGGGCTGTGGGTCGCATTCTTTGCAATGATGTGCTTCACCTCTGCGCTGTTGCAGGCCCGGAAAGCCGATGCAGCAGAACGCACGCGCACCGTGGTGATCGCGATCTGGCTGGGCATTTCGTTGGTATTGTGCCGCAGCGTCGGGCCTTTGGCCCTGACACTGGTGGTCGCGCCGCTGGTGCTGTTTTTCGGCCCGCGCATGCAGTTGCGGATGGCAGCGCTGATGGCGCTGACCGCACTGGCCTATCCGCTTTTGCGCGGCTCCGGCGTTGTGCCGGCCGAGGCGCTGGTGCGGTTCATCGCAGGGCTAAGCCCCGACCGCGCGGAATCTCTCGCCTACCGTTTCACGAACGAGGATATCTTGCTGGAACGCGCCGCCGACAAGCCGCTGTTCGGCTGGGGCGCTTGGGGCCGCAATCTTGTGTATGATCCCGAAACCGGCGAGGCGCTGACCATTTCCGATGGGCAATGGATTATCACCATCGGGCAGTCGGGCTGGCTGGGCTATATCGCGACATTCGGCCTGCTGTGCCTGCCGATCTTTGCGCTGTGGTGGCGGTATCGTCAGGTCGACAACGCCCAGATCCCCGGTCAGGTCGGGTTGCTGGCGCTGATCCTTGGTGCGAACCTTGTCGACCTGTTGCCGAACGCCACGCTTATTCCCTTCACATGGCTGCTTGCGGGCGCGCTGCTGGGCCACGCCGAATTGGTGGCAAACCGGGCCCATGCCGCAAAACTGGACAGACTTCAGGCATTGGGCACGCGCCGCACGCTGCTGGCCACCGCCCAACCCAAACGCAGACCTGCGCCCCTACATTCCGAACAGGACCAGATGTTATGAGTAACGAGCAGATTTTCAGCGAAAACGACATTGCCATCATCGGCATGGCCGCACATTTGCCCGGAGCATCCTCTGTGGCGGAATTCTGGGACAATCTGCGCGCCGGACGGTCGTCCATCCGCCGCCTGTCAGAGCAGGAATTGCTGGACGCGGGCGAATCCGCCGCGATGTTGCGCAAGCCAAACTATGTGCCCTTTGCCGCCCCGCTTGACGGGTTTGCAGAGTTCGACCCCGACCTGTTTGGTTTTTCGCCGAAAGAAGCCGCCATTCTGGACCCCCAGCACCGCCAGTTCCTAGAGGTCGCGTGGGAAGCGTTTGAAAACGCCGGCCACCCGCCGCGCGGCGAAAAAGGCACCGTGGGCGTGTTTTCCGGCTGCGGCATGGGCAGCTATTTCTATTTCAACCTGTGCTCGAACCCGCATCTGGTCGATGACGTGGGCATGTTTTTGCTGCGCCATACCGGCAATGACAAGGATTTCCTGACCACTCGTGTCAGCCATATTCTGGACCTGCACGGCCCTTCGGTAAATGTGCAGACAGCCTGCTCGACCTCGCTTGTGGCAGTGCATTACGCGGTCAACGGGCTGTTGACGGGCGAATGCGACATGGCGCTGGCGGGCGGTGTTACCATCGAGTTGCCGCAAGGGCGCGGCTACCTGCACAAGGAAAACGAGATCCTGTCGCCCGATGGCGAATGCCACGCGTTCGACCACCGTGCCCAAGGGACGGTGTTCGGGTCGGGCGCGGGCGCGGTGGTGCTGCGCAGGCTGGCTGATGCCATGGCCGATGGCGACCGGATCATCGCCGTCGTCAAGGGCAGTGCCATCAACAATGACGGCGCGCAGAAGGCGGGCTATCTGGCCCCGTCGGTCGAAGGGCAGGCCGCCGCGATTGCGGATGCCCACCAGATCGCAGGCGTTGCGTCCGACAGCATTTCCTATGTCGAGTGCCACGGCACTGGCACCTATTTGGGCGACCCGATAGAGGTTGCCGCGCTGACCGAAGCCTTCGCCAGCGACAAGACCGGGTTTTGTCGCATCGGGTCGGTGAAAACCAATATCGGGCATCTGGACACGGCGGCGGGTGTGGCCAGCATCATCAAGGTCGCGCAAGCGCTGCACCACCGCGAATTGCCGCCGTCCTTGGGGTATGAGGCCCCGAACCCCGCGATTGATTTCGAACATTCGCCCTTCGTGGTGAATGACCAGCTCACCCCGTGGCAAGCGGATGGGCCATTGCGCGCGGGCGTGAACTCGCTTGGCGTGGGCGGAACGAACGCGCATGTGGTGCTGGAAGAAGCGCCCGCGCGCAGCGCGTCTGACGACAGCGATTGGCCGTTCCAGATCCTGACACTGTCGGCAAAATCCAAAACCGCGCTTGCAGCCAATGCGAACAACCTCGCCGCGCATCTGCGCACCCATCCCGACCAGCCCTTGGCCGATGTGGCCTTTACCTTGAAGGAAGGGCGCACCGCGCTGGACCAGCGCCGCGTGGTCGTGGCCGAAACGCATGCAGAGGGCGCCGACCTGCTGGACCAGGACAACCCGCGCCGCGTGTTCACGCATACCGCGCTGGACCGCACGGACATGGTGTTCATGTTCCCCGGCGGCGGCGCGCAATATGCGGGCATGGCGCGCGAGCTCTATGAAACAGAGCCGGTCTTTGCCGAATGGATGGACCGTGGTCTGGACCATTTGCAACCCAAGCTGGATTACGACATCCGCGCGCTGTGGTTGCCCGAAAAAGGGTCTGAGGCGGCGGCGAATGCCCAACTTACCCGTCCCTCGGTGCAACTGCCACTGATCATGATTACCGAATACGCGCTGGCGCAGATGTTCATGGGCTGGGGCGTGGAGCCGCAGGTGCTGGTCGGCCATTCGATGGGCGAGAACGCCGCCGCCTGTCTGGCGGGCGTCATGTCGTTCGAAGATTGCATCGGCCTTGTCCACCTGCGCGGACGGCTGTTCGACACGGTGCCTGCGGGCGGTATGCTGTCGGTGCCCCTGTCGCTGGACGCGCTGCAACCCTATCTGGACGGTGACCACGATATCGCATCCATCAACGCGCCGGAACTGACCGTCATTTCCGGCCCGCAAGCCGCGCTGGACCGGCTGCAAGCCAAGCTGGCAGCAGATGAGGTGGACGCGACCCGCATCGCCATCGACATTGCCGCGCATAGCCGGATGCTGGACCCGATCCTGTCGGAATTCGGCGCCTATCTGCGGTCCATTCCGCTGCATGCGCCGCGGCTGCCGATCATCTCGAACTTCACCGGAGAGGCGCTGACCGACGCGCAGGCCACCGACCCCGACTATTGGGTGCAACACCTGCGCAACACGGTGCGCTTTGCCGATTGCGTTGGCACGCTTGGCACCGTCCCGAACCGGATTTACCTTGAAATGGGGCCGGGCAAGGCGCTGTCTTCGCTGACCCGCATGCACGGCGCTGTGCCGGGGCAACAGGTGCTGGCGGCCCTGCGCCACCCGGAAGAAGAGATTGCGGACGACCTGTATCATCTGGGTGTTCTGGCGCGCATCTGGGCGCTGGGCGGCAGTTTTGATTGGGCGCAAATCTGGGGCGACGCCAAACGCCACCGCGTCGAATTGCCGACCTACGCCTTTCAGCGCGCGCGATATTTCATAGAGCCGGGCACGGTGCAGACCGACAGCGCCCCCGCGCTGGACCGGCTGGATGATATCTCTGCCTGGGGCAGCAAGATCGCGTGGAAACCCGCCTATGCCGATTGCGAGATCGACGTGGCGACCGATCTGGGCACTGATCCGCAGACATGGCTGGTCTTTGCCGACGAGGACGGCACCGCCGCCCCGGTCATGGACCGGCTTCGTCGCGCGGGCCACAAGGTCATTGAGGTCCGCGCGGGCGATACCTATGCGCGCAAATCCGACACGTCCTTTACCCTTGCGCCGGAACATGGGCGCGAAGCCTATGCCCGCCTGCTGGCCGATCTGATTGCCAGCGGCACCGCGCCCACGCGCATTGCACATTTCTGGCTGGTCACGGGCCGCGAGCGGTTCCGCCCCGGCTCCAGCTTTTTGCACCGCAATATTGAACAGGGCTTCTACGCGCTGATGTTCCTTGCGCAGGCGATGCAGAGCGAAACGCTGCCGCAGCCCGTGCATATGGTCGTTTTCACGAATGGCGCGCAGGCACTGGAGGGTGAGGCCCTGCGCCACCCCGAAAAGGCCATGATCGCCGGTCCAGCCCGGGTCGCCCCGCGCGAGATTGCGGGCCTGACCTGCGCGACGCTGGACATTGACGCAAGTGCCGCGCCCGACACGCTGCTGGAAGAGCTTTGCGCAACACCCGCCAACAGCACTGCACTTGTGCGGGCAGGCAAGCGGTATGGGCAGGTTCTGCGCCCTGCCGCGTTGCCGGATGCCCTGCCCGATATGCCTGACGGCGCGCATTGGATCATAACCGGCGGGTTTGGTGGCATTGGCCTGACCTTGGCCGAAGACCTGATCACACGTTTCAACGCAAAGATCACGCTGATTGCCCGCACGGCGCTGCCCGACCGCGCCGACTGGGACGACTGGAAGGCCCATCACGGCCCCGCCGACCCGACCACACGCCGCCTGCTGGCCGTAGAGCGGCTGGAAGCCCTTGGCGGGCATGTTCATGTCGCGGGTGCGGATGTCTGCAATATTGACCAGATGCGCGACGCCCTGAAGGCGGCGACCAAATCGCATGGCACACCTTACGGGTTGATCCATGCGGCGGGGCATATTGCGGATGCGCCCCTGTTGGCGAAATCCACGGGCGACGTGGAAGAGGTATTCGCACCCAAGCTGCACGGGTTGCGCGTGCTTGACAGCCTGCTGCCCGACGGGGCGTTGCAGGTGATGGTGCTGTTCTCGTCCACCTCCACGCTGACTGCGCCGGTGGGGCAGGTCGATTATGTGGCCGCCAACGAATACCTGAATGCCTTTGCCCGCGCGCGGGTCGGTGGCAAAACCCGTGTCATCGCGCTGGACTGGGGCATCTGGGCAGAGGCAGGCATGGCCGCCGATGCAATGGCCGAGCGGCTGGGCCATGCGCCCAAACCGCCCGCCAGCCCATGCGCCCAACCTCTCTATGACGACATGGGGTTCGACCCGGCCGGAAACCGGCGTCTGAGCACGCAACTTTCGTCTGAAAACTGGATCGTGGACCAGCACCGCACCCGCGACGGCGCTGCGATCCTGCCGGGCACCGGCTATCTGGACCTTGCGGCGCAGGCGTTGCGGGCCCAAGGCGAAACCGCCCCGTTCGAATTGCGTGACTTGTATTTCTTCCGTGCGCTGACCGTGCCGGACGGGTCGTCGCGCAAACTGCGCGCCACGCTGGAACGCTCGCCCGAAGGGTATGAATTTTCCCTGCGCAGCGATGTCATGCATGGCGGGTCCGAAGGGTTCGTGCTGAACGCCCAAACGCAAATCGCGCTGCTGGACGGGATTACCCGCCCGGCGCCAATTGCCCCCGCGGACATCGCGGCACGCTGCCCCGATGTCACAGAGGGGTCCGGCCTTGCCAGCCCGCAAGAGGCGCATCTGGCCTTTGGTCCGCGTTGGCGCGTGCTGACCCGCACCGCCTATGGCACGGATGAGGGGATCGCAGATCTGTCACTGCCGGATGCGTTCACCGCCGATCTGGACGCGGGCCATATCCTGCACCCCGCGTTGATGGACCTTGCCACCGGGTGGGCCATGGGGCTGATCCCCGGCTATAGCGGTGCGCATTTGTGGGTGCCCCTGTCCTATGGCGCGGTCCGGGTCTGGGCCGATCTGCCGCAGCACATTGTCAGCCATGCCCGCCTGCGCCGCGACAGCGATCCGGGGTTCGCAAGCTTCGACATTACGCTGGCCACGCCACAAGGCGACGTGGTGGCAGAGATCACGCGCTTCACCATCAAGCGGCTGGCACATGGCAGTTTTGCCGATGCGCCCCCGATCCGCGCCACCGAAGTCATGCGCGACGCGACCGCCAACGCCACCCTTTCGCCCGCAGAAGAGCGGTTGCGCGACTTGTTGGCCCTGGGGATTACACCGGCAGAGGGTGCGCAAGCCTTCCTGCGCGCCTTGGCCTTGGGTGTTTCGCCCATTATCGTGTCGTCAATCGACCCCAAGGCGCTGATCGCCCAAGTCTCGGCCGAAGCCAGCGCCCCGACACCCGATGGCGGGTTTGAGCGCCCCGATCTGGGCACCGACTACATCGCCCCGCGCAATGACGTGGAACGCACGCTGACCGGCATCTGGCAAAGCCTGCTCGGGATTGACCGGATCGGTGCCGAGGACAGTTTCTTCGACCTTGGCGGCCATTCGCTGATCGCGGTGCGCCTGTTTGCGCAGGTCAAGAAAGCCTACGGGGTGGATTTCCCCATCTCTGTGCTGTTCGAGGCGCCCACCATCGCCGCCTGCGCCGCCATGATCGCAGAGCAAACGGGCGCGTCGCTGGACGACACCGGCACCGACAATGTGGTGCAGCTGCCCAAGCGCCGCCGCTTCAAGCATCTTGTTCCCATGCATGATGGCGAAGGCGGGTCCAAGCCGCCCTTCTTCCTTGTGGCGGGCATGTTCGGCAATGTGCTGAACTTGCGCCACCTTGCCACGCTTGCGGGTCGCGACCGGCCATTCTACGGGCTACAGGCGCGTGGGTTGTTCGGGGGCGAAGCCCCGCATGACCGTATAGAGGACGCTGCCGCAGACTATATCGCAGAGATCCGGCAAGTGCAGCCGCATGGCCCCTACAGCCTTGGCGGGTTCTCTGGCGGGGGCATCACGGCCTATGAAATGGCCCGCCAGTTGGAAGCCGCCGGAGAGGTGGTCGAGCTGGTTGTCATGCTCGACACACCGTTGCCCGTGCGCCCGGAACTGACTGCACCCGACAAAGCCTTGATAAAGCTGGCGGAACTGAAGCGCAAAGGCCCGTCCTACCTGTCGGAATGGTGGCAGGCCCGCAGCGCGTGGAAGCGCCGCAAGGCCGAAGGCCCGGCCACTGACACCGAAGACGCGTTCCACAATGCCGCGATCGAATCCGCCTTCCGCCGCGCCGTGGCCGACTACACCGTGCAGCCGTGGGACGGGCGGCTGGTGCTGTTCCGTCCGCCGCTGGACCGCCACTGGAAGGTGACAGGCGGCAACTGGGTCAGCCGTGAGCGGGAATATGTCTTCCCCGACAATGACTGGACCGGCTTTGCCCCGGCGCTGGAGGTGTATGAAGTGCCAGGCGACCATGACAGCATGGTTCTGGAACCCAATGTCCGCGTGCTGGCCGGCAAACTGCAAACCCTGCTGCCCGACAGCCCGTGTTGCAAGGAGGCGGCGGAATGAGCGCGCGTGTCCTGACGGTAATCCTGAATTACCGCACTGCCGAGATGTGCTTGCGCGCCGCGCAGGCCGCCCGTGTTGCGATGGAAAGGTTGGCCGGGGAAATCGTGATTGTCGACAATGACAGCAATGACGGGTCAGAAGAGCAGTTACGCGCAGGCACCCACGGCTGGCCGCGCACACGGGTCATCCAGTCGGGCGTGAATGGCGGGTATGGTGCGGGCAACAATGTCGGAATACGTGCTGGCATGGCCGACGGGTCCAAGCCCGATTTCGTCTACCTGCTGAATTCCGACGCATTTCCCGACCCCGACGCCATTGCGCAGCTTCGCGACTACCTGACAGCCCATCCCGATTGCAGCTTTGCGGGCAGCCATATTGTCGGCGAGGACGGGGGCGACCATGTCACCGCCTTCCGCTTCCATTCGGCGTGGTCAGAGTTCGAAACCGCTGCCAATACCGGCCTCGTCTCTCGGGTGCTCAGAAAACATATCGTGCCCATGGGCGTCCCCCAAAACCCCACGCGGGTGGACTGGTGCGCAGGCGCAAGCGTGATGTTTCGCCAGAGCGCGCTTGACCGGGTGGGCCTGTTCGATGAACGGTTCTTTCTGTATTTCGAGGAAACAGACCTATGCCACCGGATGGCCGATGCGGGCTGGCACGGGATCTACCTGCCCGATAGCCGGGTGGTGCATGTCGGCGGGGCCTCTACCGGGGTGACGGGACTGGCGCGCAAACCGGGCTACTGGTTTGACTCGCGCCTGTTGTATTTCTCTAACCGCGGCGGGCGAGGGTATGTATTGCTGACGACACTGGCCTTTCTGGCCGGTGCCAGCATCTGGACCGTCCGACGCCTGATCGAACGCAAAGATGACCGCATTGCGCCACATTTTCTGCGCGATCTGATGTCACACACGATCAGATACCTGATGCCGGGCGCGACGGCCTCTCGGGGCAGTAAAGGGGCACGCGAAGCGGCCCGATAGGGGTTTGGTATGACGCAGTTTAACAGCATCCTCATTGGCGACGAAACGCTCACCGCAGAATGCGGCGCACAGCTTTTGGCGCGCGGGCACCGTATTGGTGCGGTTGTCACAGACAACCCGCGCGTGGCTGACTGGGCGGCGGGTGCTGGCCTGAACGTGCTCGCCCCCGGCGCCGGGCTTGCCGCGCGTTTGGCGGGTTTGCAGGCGGATTGGCTGTTCAACATCGCCGGGCTGCGTATGCTGCCGCGCAACGTGCTGGACCTGCCAGCGCTTGGTGCAATCAACTTTCATGACGGCCCGTTGCCGCGCCATGCCGGGCTGAACGCGCCGGTCTGGGCGCTGCTAGAGGGCGAGGCCCGACACGGCATCGCATGGCATGTCATCGAGGACGGTGTCGATACCGGCGATGTGCTGGTCAGTGCGGAATTTGATATTTCGCCCGAAGATACCGCCCTGACGCTGAACACGAAGTGCTTTAGCGCAGGTCTGGACAGCTTTGCGCAGGTTCTGGATATGCTGGCCGCGGGGCAACTCGCCCGCCAGCCGCAGGACATGACTGCACGCTCGGTGCATACACGCGCCGACCGGCCCGGATTGGGCGGCCAGATTGACCCGCGCCAGACCACGACCGACATCCTGCGCCTTGTGCGCGCCATGGATCACGGCCCTTACTGGAACCCGCTGACCACACCAAAGCTGCGTTTGGGTCAGACGGTGGTTTGCGTGGGCCAAGCCGACATGGCCGACGGCCACGCGCCCGCAGGCACCATTCTGGACGTGTCCGAAGATAGCGTGACGGTTGCGTGCGCCGATGGTGCACTGCGCCTGTTCGGCCTGATCTGCCAGCAAGGCAAGCCGGTCATGCCTGCCGCTCTGGTTGCTGCAGGCGACAAGCTGGGCGCGCCGGATACGCGCTTGCATGACGTTCTGGTGCAGATTGCCAATGCCGAACCTGCCTATCGCGACGCGCTGCGCGGCGCGGGCGATCCTGGTCTTGGCCAAGGCACGGAAAGCGAAATGCTGCCTCTGGATCTGGGTGGCGCCACCACGGATGCCAGCATCGCGGCCTTCGCCGCCGCCCTTGGCGCAGCGTTCGGGCGCACGGCGCTGCGCATGGCCCATGTCACCCGTGCGGGCGCTGAACTGGCGGCACAAGCCCCCGATTTCTTGTTGGGCTGGGCACCGCTTCTGGTGTCGATGGACGATACCGGCCCGCTGAGCAGCCTGCAAAACCAGATGAAACGTGCCGCCCACGCCCCTGCGCTGGCCCGCGACTTGCCAGCCCGCGACCCGTCGCTTGGCCCGATCGCGCCGCCGGAACTGGCCGTGACCGATGGCAGCCCAAGCGATGCCGCACTGGTGCTGGACCTGTCCGGCCCCGCCCTGCGCTATGATCCCGCCTGCCTGTCGGCAGAGCTGGCCGCGACGTTGAAAACCACCATCGAAGCGTTGGCCCCGAAGCTGGCCGATATGCCGCTTGCCGCACAGGTTACAGCGCCCGACATCAAAGCGGATGACACGGCGCGGCCCTATGACCGCGCCTGCATCCATCATGCGTTCGAGCATCAGGTGGCCAAAACCCCCGATGCCGAGGCACTGAGCTTTGAGAACCAAAGCCTGACCTATGCCGAGTTGAACGCCCGCGCCAACCGCGTGGCGCATGTGCTGCTGGGTATGGGTTTGCGCCCCGACACGCCCGTCGCACTCTGCGCAAAACGCGGGCCAAACCTGTTGGTGGGCGCGCTGGGCATTCTGAAAGCGGGCGGCGCCTATGTACCGCTGGACCCTGCCTATCCGGCGGACCGGCTGGCGCATTACCTGAGTGATTCCGGAGCGCCATTTATTGTGACCGAGCACGCATTGCTGGACATGCTGCCGGACCACAGCGCCGAGATGCTGCAACTGGACACCGACACGCGGCTGGACGCCGCACCCGACACAAACCCCGACAGCGCGGTGACGCCCGATAATCTGGCCTATCTGATCTATACATCGGGTTCGACCGGCACCCCCAAGGGCGTGATGGTCGAACACGGCAACGTCGCCAATTTCTTTGCCGGTATGGATGACTGCATCCGCCATGACCCGCCGGGCGTGTGGCTGGCGGTCACGTCGCTCAGCTTTGACATTTCCGTGCTGGAACTGTTCTGGACGCTGGCGCGCGGCTTCAAGGTGGTGCTGATGGGCGACGAGGATCGCGCCATGGTCGCCAAGGGACCCGTCCGCGTGTCCGAAGGGCATATGGATTTCAGCCTCATGTATTGGGGCAATGATGACGGCCAAGGCCCTCAGAAATATCACCTTTTGCTGGAGGGCGCGAAATTCGCCGACAGCCACGGCTTCTGCGCGGTCTGGACGCCGGAGCGTCATTTCCACGCTTTCGGCGGTCCCTTCGCCAACCCGTCCGTGTCGGGGGCTGCTGTGGCCGCCGTAACCCAGAACATCGCCGTGCGCGCAGGCTCTTGCGTGGCACCGCTGCACTCGCCCATTCGCATTGCCGAAGAATGGGCCATGATCGACAACCTGACCAACGGGCGCACCGGAATCGGTATCGCGTCGGGCTGGCACCCGGTGGATTTCGTTCTTCGCCCCGAAAACCGCCCGCCCAATAACAAGGCGGCCATGTTCGAAACGCTGGAAACCCTGCGCAAACTGTGGCGCGGCGAGACGGTGGAATTCGACAAGGGCGACGGCATGGTGCCGATCCAGACCCTGCCGCGCCCCGTGTCGTCTGAATTGAACATCTGGCTGACCACGGCGGGCAACCCCGAGACATGGCGCGAGGCCGGGCGCTTGGGCGCGCATGTGCTGACCCACCTTCTGGGCCAGTCGGTCGCAGAGGTGGAAGGCAAGATCAAGATCTACCACGAGGCACTGCGCGAAACCGGCCGCGATCCGGCGGATTACACCGTCACGCTGATGCTGCACACGTTCGTCGCCCGCGACCGTGAACACGCCCGCGAAGTGGCGCGCGGCCCGATGAAAAGCTACCTCAAGGCCGCGGCGGCGCTGGTCAAGCAATATGCCTGGGCCTTCCCCGCTTTCAAGAAACCCGAAGGCGCGAAGAACCCGATGGATATCGACCTGTCCACCCTGTCCGACGACGAGGTCGAGGGCATTCTGGACTACGCGTTCAACCGTTATTTCGAGGATTCGGGGCTGTTCGGCACGGTCGAGGATTGCCTTGAGCGGGTGGAGCAACTCAAAGCCATCGGCGTCAATGAAGTGGCCTGCCTGATCGACTACGGCATCGCCACCGAACAGGTGCTGGAAGGGCTTTACCCGCTGGCCGAAGTGGTCAAACGCTCGAATGCCGGGCTGCACCTGCCGGATGATGACTTCTCGCTGTCTGCGCAAATCCTGCGCCACAAGGTCACGCATCTGCAATGCACCCCGTCCATGGCGCGTATGCTGTGCATGAGCGACGAGGCACGCGCGGCACTGGCCACCGTACCGAATGTGCTGGTCGGCGGCGAAGCGCTGCCGGGCGCTTTGGCACAAGAGATTTCGGGCCTGACTGGCCAGCCCCTTCGCAACATGTATGGGCCGACGGAAACGACAATCTGGTCGTCCAGCACGACAACCCGTGGTAATGCGGGCGTGGTCGGCATCGGTGCGCCGATTGCCAACACGTCCCTGCATGTTCTGGACGAGACTCAACGGCCCGTACCGCTGGGCACCGAGGGCGAGCTTTACATCGGCGGCGACGGCGTGACGCGCGGTTACTGGAACCGGGCAGAGATGACGGCGGACCGCTTCATCCCCAATCCATTCGGCGCAGGACGGCTTTACCGCACGGGCGATCTGGTGCGCCGCAACCCTGCGGGTGGCATTGATTTCCTTGGGCGCGTGGACAATCAGGTCAAGCTACGCGGGCACCGCATCGAACTGGGAGAGATCGAGAGCGCGCTCGACGCGGTGGCAGGGATTACCCAATCGGTGGTCATCGCGCGCGAGGACCAACCCGGCGATCTGCGGCTTGTGGCCTATTACACCGGCACCCCTGCAGGCGACCTGCGCAGCAGCCTTGCAGACCGGCTGCCCGCGCATATGCTGCCTTCGCATTTCGTGCCGATGGCAGCTTTGCCGCTGACCCCGAACAAGAAAATTGACCGCAAGGCATTGCCCGCGCCGACGCAGGCACCCGCCGCAACCACGCAACCCGCATCCGATGCGGCCCCTGCCGCCGAGGGCACGCAAGCCACCATCGCGCAGGTCTGGCAAGACGTGTTGGGCATCGCACAAGTGGCCGGGTCGGATAATTTCTTCAACCTTGGCGGCCATTCGTTGCTGGCGGTGCAGGCCCATCGCGAATTGCGCGCGCGGCTGAACATGCCGGGCTTGTCGATTACCGATATTTTCCGCTTCCCGGTGCTGGGCGATCTGGCGCGCCATCTGGACGCAAAGCAACGCCCCGCCCCTGCGGCAACAGTGCAGCCTTTGCACCCGACAGCGGACACACCGGCAGCACCAACCGACCGCATGGACGCCATGGCACGCCGCCGCGCGATGCGCGACAGAAGGGCAGGTACCAAATGATACAGCAACGGTTCTCATACGCGGAATTCGCGCGCCCCTTGTTCAGCGATTTTGTCGCGATGGCTTGGGCCGACCCCACCGCGCCCATGCCCCGCCTGATCGGCGACGAGGTTTTGGCGGTCGAACAGGTCAGCCCGGCCCGCGCGCGCGAATTCGGCGCAGGGCGCGCTGCTGCCCGAGAGGCGATGGGCGACCTTGGCCAACCTCCGCGCCCCGTGCTGCAAGGCGAAGACCGCGCGCCGGTCTGGCCCAAAGGCCTGACAGGGTCCATTACCCATACCGGACGCGACTGCATGGCGGTTGTCACCGATGCGCCAGATATCTGCGCGCTGGGGCTGGATATGGAAGCGGCCACACCGCTCGAATCCGCGCTGTGGCCAGAGATTTGCACGATGTCCGAAATGCACTGGCTGGCAAGCCTTGGGCCGTCACAGCGCGGCCATTTCGCCAAGCTGATCTTCAGCGCGAAGGAAGCTGTCTACAAGGCGCAATATCAGGTCAGCCGACAGATGCTCGGATTTCACGACCTGTGCCTGTCGGTCGATCTTGCCAACCAGCGATTTGACGCCAGTGTGACCGCGCCCATTGCAGGCTTTCGCCCCGATGCGGTCCTGAAGGGGCGATTCGTTATTCTAGGGGCGGCCTTTGTCACCGCGGTCGAGCTTTGGGCCGATGACGCCGGCCTAAGCCCAGCCTGATACAGCTAGGGCTGGTGGCAGAAAACCACCGGCCTGCAACATCTGCCCAGCCTTCGGAGAAGCCGCGACAGAATGCCCGAAAGGCCGTTTTCAATAGAAAATATTGGCGTTTCTGGTATGCTTATGTGGTCAGGCAGTCAGCGTTGTCAGTAAATTTACCTTCGGTCATCAGTATCGGCGGCAGCGCATGACACAACATCGGCAGAGGTCATATGAAGAAAATTCTATCCGCCGCGGTGACGGGGTTGTTCCTTGTCGGGCCGCAATCCGCTTTCGCGGGCCCTATTGAAAACGCGTGTCTGCGATCTGATCGTGCACAAGCCACCCGTGCGATGTGCCGCTGTATCGACAGTGTTGCGCAAACCGCGCTGACACGTTCGGAACAGCGTCGGGCCGCCAGCTTCTTTTCAGACCCGGACCGCGCGCAGCAAGTGCGTATGTCCAAAAGCGCCCGCGACAACGAGTTTTGGGATCGCTATCGCGCCTTCGGTTCAACAGCCGAGCAATACTGCGCAGGGCGCTGAGGCGGGCGCTATTGCCGCGACATGGGCCGTTGGTCAAACGGGCGCGGGGAAAACCCCCGCGCCCTTTTTGCATCAATGCTTGTGGCCGTGGCCATCGCCATGATCCATCATTTTCATGCCGCCCATTTCGCCGGTCACGTCATTGCGCTCCAGATCGACGGGAATTACCACGTCCATCTCGCCCGCTTTCTCAAAAACCAGCGTGACCGCGACCTCGTCCCCATGGGCCAGCTTGCGGTTCAACCCCATGAACATCACATGGTGGCCGCCGCGTTCCAGCATATGCATGTCACCCGCCGGAATCTCGAAGCCTTCCTCAACCTCGACCATGCGCATCACGTCGCCATCTGCGATATGGGTGTGCAGCTCGACCCGCTGCGCCACGTCAGAGCGAGCCGACACAAGCCGGTCATCTTCCATGCCGGTGTTCTGAATGCCCATAAAGGCCGCGCCGGACTGCGCCATGGGTGATGCCACGCGCGCATAGGCGTCATTGATGGTGATGGTATCTGCCAAAGCAGGCAGGGCGAAAAGTGCAGCGGTTGCCGCCACGAATGCAAAACGTTTCATGTCATATCCTTGATTTTGCGTTGATTTTGTCAGATCAGCCAAAAACGAGGACAGGCGGCGCACGGGCATCGCGCCATGCATCGGAATTCTGGTTATAGTCAACACGCTGCGACCCGCTTGGAACAAAGCGCGCGACGGTAATGCGCTGGAACGTCGCAACCGGCAGCGCCACCGGCAAGGCTCCTGACAGGGCCATGCTGTCCGGGCACGGCACGCCCTCTGCCACGCGGTTGCCGTGCTCGTCCACCGTGATGGTGACAAGCCCGTATCCGGTGCAGATGACATATTTGTCAGCCCCCGCGCCGGTCTGGTGTGACGCGGCAAACCCCACGGACCCGACCGCCAGCACAAGGGCCAGCGCAAACGGGGTCGCAAGAGAGATCAGGTGTCGCATTACGTTCTGTTTATCGGCAAATCGCGCAGCCGCCTAGCCTATTCGGGTGCGACAAGTCGCTTGATCGCAGCCACATGCGCTTGCGTCGCGGCGCAGGAATCGGCGGTCAAGGCGCGGGCATCGTCGAGCAAGCTGTCGGGCGCCGCGATGCGGTCGACCAGCCCCCAGGCCAACGCTTCGTCGGCCTCTATCTTGGTGCCTGCCATCAGGATCATCTTTGCACGGGCAGGCCCGACCAGCGCACAAAGCCGCGCAGGGTCCGAGGGTTGCGGTAGAAAGCCAAGCTTCATCACCGGGTAGAAGAACTTTGCCCCCGGCACTGCCAGCCGAATATCGCAAGCCAGCGCCATACCGAACGCGCCGCCCGCCAATGTGCCGTTCAGCGCGGCGATGGTCAGACACGGCAAGCCCGCGATTTGGCCCGACAGCCGCTCCCACAAGGGAGAGGTCGCAAGCCCCGCGCGCGCCGCATCCAGATCGGCACCGGCGCTGAACACGCGCCCCGCGCCGGTCAGCACAAGCGCATTTGGCAAATCATCGCGCGATGTGATGGCGCACAGTTCTTCCAGCATCGCTTCGGTCAGTGAATTCGCCTTGTCGGCGCGGTCAAGGGTTATGGTCCACAGATCCGGCGTCTGCTCCAGCGCGATCATGCGCCCAGCCCCAAACGGGTGCGGACGCTTTCGTCGCGCAACGAGACCTCGCGCCCGACCCAGTCATCCGCATCGGCGGTGCACATCCACGCCAGCGCGCGTGCGGGCCATTCCGCCGGAATGTGGGCGTCCCAATCCAACCGGCTGACGGCGTTGATGCCGCTGTCGCGAATTGTGCGCTGCATGTCCGTGGCCACGGTTCCGGGCGACAGGCTCATGATGCGCAACGCGGGCGCTTCCACCGCCGCCACCCGCGTCAGCATCCACGCGGCGGCCTTGGAACTGCAATAGGCCCCCCACCCTTCGAGCGGGTTATACGCAGCGCCGGACCCGACAGTGATGATCGTGCCGCCCGGTGCCATTTCGGGCATGGCCGCGCGCAGACCGTGAAACACGCCTTTCAGGTTGATGTCGATCAGCCGTCCGAATTCGTCGGGATCGGCCTGTGCCAACGGCGCAATCGGGTCGATAACCCCCGCATTGTTGATCAAGACATCCAGCCCGCCGAACTGCGCGCGCATCTGGGCCACGGCCTGTGCCACATTGGCATAGTCGGCCATATCGCACCCGATGGCCAATGCCCCGGTTTCCTGCGCCAGCGCGTCAAGGGCGTCGGCGCTGCGCGCGATCATGCCCACTTTCGCACCGGCCTGCACAAATTCATGCACAGCGGCAGCCCCGATTCCGCGGCTCGCCCCGGTTATCAGAACCGATTTGCCGCGCAGCGATGTCAGATCAACGGGCATGGCCCCTCCATTAGTAGTCCCGCTCGAAGAACAGCCCCACAGAGGAGCGCCCGTCGTTATTGACCCGCCCGCGCGCAGTCAGCGATGGCGACAGGTCAATATTGATCGACACCTCGCTGTCGCCCTGTGGGTTCACTTCCAGATCCGTATACACGTTTTCGGTCAGATAACGCCCCATCCGGACAGACGTGTCACCATCTTCGTCGGTGCGAACATCCAGATCATCCAACCCGACATTGCGGCGCAGTTTTTCCAGAATACCTTCGGACTGGCCCGATAACGTGGCCAGCGACGAGGCAAGCTGCGCCGCCTGAAACAGGCTGAGCGTTTCAAAGCCGCGTCCGAATAGCAGCAGCGAGACGATCTCTTCCTGCGGCAGTTCGGGGCTGGATTCAAACACAAGTTCCGGCTCGTCGGCGCGACCCTGCAAGACGATACGCGCGCTGACGCCCTCGCGCTCGGTTGACGCGATCAGCCGCACGAAAGGCATGAAATCCCCTTGCAGACTGGCAAACCCTTCATTCAGCGCAAAGCGGTTCCCCAACAGATCCAGCCGCCCGCGTATCAGGTTGAACTGTCCGATGGGGATAACATCGGCCGTATTGCCGGTCAGCCGCAAGCTGCCGCCCAATTCTGCATCCAGACCGCGTCCGCGAATGAAAATGCGGTTGGGCGCGTCTATGGTCAGATCAAGGCTAGATGGGTTCCGCTCGCGCCCGAACGTCTCTCCCGCGAAGATACCGGCGCGGGCGCGGGTGGTCTGGGCATTGCCCGATTCGCCCACATGGCGGATGCCGGGCGGAATATAGGCCGCGCCGGTCAGCCCGACACGGGGAATGCGCAGTTCCATGCTGTCCAACCCCAGCCGACCGGATACGGCGGGGCCGCGTGTCAGCGGGCCGGAAATGTTCAGATCGCCCGTGATTGTCGCCTCAAAGAGTTGCGGGTCCACAACCCGCAGCGCATCCAGGCGGGCGCGCAAATTACCGTCAAATGGCGGGGCAAGCGTGATTGCGCCGTCCAGCGCAAGCGCGCCGCCCTGAGCCGATTGCCCCGACACATCAATCACCGCGCGCCCGCCCGACAGGTCGGCACGCGCCTGCACCCCGGTCAGTCGCAGCCCGCGACGCGGATCAACCACGCTCACCCCGTCCGCCGTGGCGCTGCCGGACAGGGACGCAAGCTGTAACGGACCTTGCAGCGTCAGATCGAACCGCGCAGGGCCTTGCACGGATCGCGGTTCAATGCGCGGATTGACCAGCGCAATGTCGGTGCTGCCGGACAGTTGCAGATTGGCTTGCAGGCTTTTGGACAGACTGCCGGTTGCGCGCGCATTCAACTGCGCGGGGCCTGTCACGCCAAGATTGACGGCATAGGCATCGCCCGTATCGCGCGCCTGTCCCGACAGCGTAACCGCACCCGTAATGCCGGGCGCTGCGAGCGCAAGGTCGGCAAGGCGGGCCTCTAGCGTCAGGTCGGGCCGTCCATCACGAAGCTGTCCCGAAACGCGGGCATTCAATGCCGGACCATCCAGATTCAGCTGCTCCAGCAACACCGCGTCGGGCGTGATCATGGCTTGCGCCTGAAGCACATGCCGCCACGCCAGAACACGGTCAGCGGCCTCTGCCCCGAAGGACAAATCGCGCGCATTTGCATCCAGCGTCACACGGCGCGAATCGCCATCCTCGCGAAGCGTCGCGGTTCCACTGATTGCGCCGCGAAAACCGGGGCGGACAGCGGCAAGATCCGGCACCGCGAATGTGCTCTCAAGCGCCGAGCTTCCGGGGTCGACACGGCCTTGCGCCTGCGCCCGAAGCGCCGGATTGTTCAGATCCAGATTGGCCAGATCAAACGCCGCGCCATCGCGCTGGCCGGACAGCGTCAGCCGCGTCTCGCCGCGCAGGGCGCGATCCAGATCGGCCTGACCAATCGCCATGTCGCGCCCCAAGGCGGTCAGATCGACCTGTGCCTGTTCTAGCGGGCCTGACACGGACAGGTCGGCCCGCAGGCTGCCCCCGTATTGCGCGCCAAGCACTGACAGATCGGTGACATCCAGACGCCCTGACAGGTCTACAAGCGCGGAACGGACCTGCCCGGAGATATCCGCCGTCAATGTTTGCGCCCGCGCTTGCAACTCGCGCAGGGTAATTTGCCCGTCCGCACCGCTGGCGGCCAGTGTTATGGTACTTTCACCAGCCAGCAGCGCATCCAGTTGCGCTTGGTCCAGCGCCAGGTCACGGCCTGTCAGCGTGCCGCTCAGGTCGAACTGGTCGCGCTCGGGGCCCCAAGTCCCCTCCAGCCGGGCATTCAGGCCGCCGGACAGATCCCGCCCTGCCAGACCGGAAAGCCGCGCAATATCGGTATACTCCGCTCTGATATCACCGTCGATCACGCCTTGGTCCAGCCGGGCGCGGCCTTGCAGAACGTAGTCGCGCCCTTCCAGCAGGAAACCGGGTAGCAGAAACGGCTGCCCGTCGCGCCAGATAAACGCGATAGAGGCGTTTACCGACTGGCCCAGCGCCGCGCCGATATTTGGGTCGCGCGCGGTGAGCCCCATGGTCGACACATCGACCAACGCATCAACGGTGTTGCGCGTCTCGCCAAAGGCTTCGGACGTGATCCGCCCAAGCCCGTTTACAAAGACGGACTCGACCGCGAAATCGCCATTGTCAAAGCCGGTCAGGTCCAGAACCAGATCCCAGTCATCGCTTTGCGCGGCGTCAAAGGCCAGTTTCAGATCGGCACTTTGCACACTGGTATCGGCACCCGCCAAGGGCAAAAGCACACGCCCGCCCGCAGGGTCGGCCAGCGTGCCGTTCAGGTCAATCAGCTCGGGCAGGCCCTCTGCCCCGACGCGCGCGCGCCCCTCAACCGACAGGGTTTGCGTCCGAACGCTAAGCGCATCAAGCGACACCCGGCCATCGTCAAAGCGACGAACACGGGTGGTCAAGCTGCTCTCGTCACCGAAGAACGGATGATAGGCCGCGTCGATCAGCGGTCGCAAATCGCCCGTAAGGTCCAGCGCGATGGCCTGTTGCACACCGGGTTGCGCGGTTTGCAGTTCAAATTGCCCTTGCACGCGCGGCGCTCCGTCGGTCGCAAGGTCGATTTCTGCCGCGAACGCGTCTATCGGGCCTTCGCCCTCTATGCGCAACTGCGCCGACGGACGGCCTGGAACCCCGAGCTTCGACACGGCAATGCCACCCTCGGCTTCGACCGCGTCCAGAACGAGCGACAGAATGCGCGTTTCGTTGGAAAAGGCGGCATCCAGCGTGAAGCTGCCGTCCACCGCGTCCAAGCGTTCCAGCGACAGGGTCGCTGAACCCGCGCCCGCTGCCAGATCCGCCCGGCCGCTGACACCGGCGCGGACCGCCTGGCCCAGCAATTCGGGCGCCAGTGTCACCTCGGCCAGCGCCAACTGCCCCAGCTCTACCGATACGGGCAAATCGGGCAGTTCGAACCGGCGCGCGGGCACCAGTTCCTCCGAGGGCGGCGCAACAGGGGCGCGCAACACCTCAACCAGGGTGGCAGATATTTCCGAGATTTCGATACGGCGCTGGAACAGGGCAGCGCGATTCCACTGCAAAGCCCCACCGCTGATACGCAGCCAGACGCCTTCATTGTCGGCGATCGTCATTTCGTCGAAGGTGGCGCGCGAGGACAGCGCCCCTTCGAACCCGCTGATGCGCACCGCACGCCCACGGTCGGACAGGCTGTCTTGCAAGATGCGTGTCAGGAACCCGACATCGCTTTCATCGGGGTCCGGCAATCCGGCATCCTGCGCCAGCGCAGACAGGCCAAGACCGAACACGGCAAGGGCGGCGAGGAACCATCTGCGCATTAGAATGCCTGCCCGATTCCCAGATAAAGCTGCGCGCCATTTCCGGTATTGCCGCCGATAGGAAGGCCGACATCCAGCCGCAAGGGCCCGATGACGGTGTCATAGCGCAGCCCCAGCCCTGCCCCGGCATGCCAGTCCGACATGCCCGAAAAACTACCCGCGCTGACATATCCCGCATCGGCAAAGGCCGCGAGTCCGATCTTGTCGCTCGCGCGCAAACGCAGTTCTACCGAGGTCGCGGCAAAGCCCTTCCCGCCAGAGGTCACGCCGCCCGACACCACGCCAAGGCTGCGATAGGGTTGCCCCCGCACTGTGCCGCCGCCCCCCGAATAAAACAGGAAATCACGCGGGGTATCGCCCAAAGCGGGGCCATAGACCGCGCCGATCTGCGCGCGCCCGGCCAAAACGATCCTGTCACCCAGCGGATAATAACCACGCAAATCGGCCGTGGCCCGCACCCCGGCACCCGTGCCCGACAAGCCGTAAAATGGCGTCATTGTGGCGTTGACATAAAATCCGCTCGTGGGGTTGGTTATGTCGTCGCGGCGCTCGTATGTGGCCTCTAGCGGCAGCAGGACCAACCTGTAATCACGCTGGATGGTGCGGGCGGGTCCGAAATCTGCGCGCTCTGCCAGAAACCCGATACCGCCGGAAAAGGTCAGGTTGTCACTGTAGCGGTGAACCAGTTTTGCATCGACCTGCAATCGGCGCGCGTCGAAGTCGGCTTCGGACTCGGTCTCTATGACCGCCCCCAAGGTAAAGGTTGTGTCGGGTGTGAAGGTCGCGGGGCGCGCGAATTCCAGTTCCAGACTGTAATCAAGGCCTCCGACATTTGCGCCCAGACCGTCGATCATGCCCTCTATGCGGAACCGCTCTGCCCCGCCCAACAGGTTACGGTGCAGCCAGAACCCGGTCAGCTTTGCGCCGCGTTCGGTGTCATATTCCACCCCGGCCCCAATGCGGCGCGGCGGGGCTTCGACCACCGCGGCCGATATGTCCAACGTGCCATCGGGGTTTGCCGTTTCTGCCTCGCGCAGCGCGACCGACGAAAATGTCCCCGTGCTGCGCAACCGCGTGGTCGCGCGGTCGATATCTTCGGGGTCGTACTGCTCGCCCGTGGGCAGGCCCGCAATCTCGACAATGCGGGCGGGCCGGACGGCCTGCTGCCCCTCGGGGCGCAGATTGCCGAACCGCAGGCGTGGCCCCGGATCCAGCGTGATCGCGACATCAAGTGCTTGCTCGGGGTGGCGGGCGGAAATGGCCTGCCCGGAAGGTTCTGCCTTGGCGTGGCCCTGCGCGCGCCAACGGTCCAGCGCAACCCCGGTTGCCTCGCGGATGACGGTGCTGCGGGCAGGCTGTCCGGTTGCGAAACCGGCAGGCAGGTCGGTGTCATCCGCCAATGGCGCGATCTGCGCTTGCGCGAACTGAAATGCCGGGCCGGGCACCATGCTGACAACAATTTCACCGATCCGCGTCGGCGGCTCCAGCGGCGAGATTTCTGCCGCCTCGCGCCCGTCAATGCGCACTGATATCTGAGGTGCGTAGTAGCCCGCCTCGTAGAACACACCGATAAGACGGCCGTATTCTGCCCGCGCTGTCGAGAACAGCTCCAGCGGATCGCCTACATCTTGGGCATTTGCTTGCGCCAGCAAAGAGGCTCGCTGCAACGCGCTCTCCAAACTGTCCGGCCCACCATTCAGGCGAAATTCAAACGAATCAAGCGCGCTGGCAGGCGCAGACAGGGCGCAGGAAACCGCGAAAGCCGCGCCCGCACGCAACAGAGATCGCGCGGAAATGCCAGTTTTACCAATGATAAAGACGCCCATCGCGGTGCGAAGTACCTTTCCAACTTGCGGCAAGTGTCGCAGATCAGGCTTGGTCCGACAACTCGAAACTCGGAAACCACGTCACGAACCCGTGCGTGATAGGCTGCGGCGGAAGGGCCTTGGCCGCGCTATTGTCGCGTAGGGCCCAGAGTGCTAAGTCGCGCACAAGGAAGACCTCGTTTTATTCAAGGAGCTTGGGCATATGGCGCAAGACTACATCGTTCGCGACATCGCATTGGCCGAATATGGCCGCAAGGAACTGGACATTGCCGAAACCGAAATGCCGGGCCTGATGGCATTGCGCGAAGAGTTCGGCGAAGCCAAACCGCTGACCGGCGCGCGCATCGTGGGCAGCCTGCACATGACGATCCAGACCGCCGTTCTGATCGAAACACTGACCGCGCTGGGCGCCGATGTGCGTTGGGCGTCGTGCAACATCTATTCCACGCAGGACCACGCGGCGGCGGCAATTGCCGCGGGCGGCACCCCGGTGTTCGCCATCAAGGGCCAGACGCTGGAAGAGCATTGGGATTATCTGGACAAATCCTTCATGTTCCCGGAAGGCGCGAACATGATCCTTGATGATGGTGGCGACGCCACGCTCTATGTCCTGCTGGGTGCGCGCGCCGAAGCGGGTGAAGAGATCATCCCCGTCCCGCAGTCTGAGGAAGAGGCCGTTATCAAGGCGCAGATCGCCAAGCGCATGGAACAAAGCCCCGGCTGGTTCACCAAGACGCGCGACGCGATCAAGGGTGTGTCGGAAGAAACCACCACCGGCGTGCACCGCCTGTATGACCTGCACAAGCAGGGCCAGCTTCCTTTCCCCGCGATCAACGTGAACGACTCTGTCACCAAGTCGAAATTCGACAACAAATATGGCTGTAAGGAATCGCTGGTCGACGGCATTCGCCGTGCGACCGACACCATGATGGCGGGCAAGGTCGCCGTGGTTTGCGGTTATGGCGATGTGGGCAAAGGCTCTGCCGCGTCGCTTCGTGGCGCAGGTGCCCGCGTGAAAGTGACGGAAATCGACCCCATCTGCGCGCTGCAAGCCGCGATGGACGGGTTCGAGGTGACGACGCTGGAAGACGTGGTCAAATCGGCGGACATCTTCATCACCACCACCGGCAACAAGGACGTTATCCGCATTGAGCATATGCGCGAGATGAAGGACATGGCGATCGTCGGCAATATCGGCCATTTCGACAATGAAATTCAGGTCGCCGCCCTGAAAAACCACAAATGGACCAACATCAAGGACCAGGTGGACATGATCGAAATGCCATCGGGCAACCGCATGATCTTGCTGTCCCAAGGCCGCCTGCTGAACCTTGGCAACGCCACCGGCCATCCGTCCTTCGTGATGTCGGCATCCTTCACCAACCAGGTTCTGGCGCAGATCGAATTGTGGACCAAGGGCGAGGAATATCAGCCCGGCGTCTACCTGCTGCCCAAGCATCTGGACGAAAAGGTCGCGCGCCTGCATCTGGAACGCATTGGCGTGAAGCTGACAGAACTTGCGCCCGAACAGGCTGACTATATCGGCGTGACCGTCGAAGGCCCGTTCAAGCCGGAACACTACCGCTACTAAAACGCACGTCACAAGCGCGTTACATCGAGTCACTACCCAAGCCTCCATCACCAACCTGATGGAGGCTTTCTTAATGCGTGTATCCTTCCTAGCACTTCTTGCCACAGGGGCGCTCGCCGCCCCCGCAATGGCAGAAATGAACTTCAACCGTATAGCGTCTTTCCCGGTCGCGCTGAACAACCCTGATGCCGAAGAAACCTCGGCAGAGATCATCGCCGCCACCGGCGACGGCATGACGCTGGTCTATTCCGACAGCCCTGCAGGCGTGATCGGGTTCATCGACATCACCGACCCCGCGAACCCGCAAGCGGCTGGCACTTTCGTGCTGCCGAATGGCGAACCGACCGCCGTGTCCGCCTTGGGCCAGACCGTGTTCGTTGCCGAGAACACCGCAGCCAGCTACACCGACACGTCGGGCGTACTGCATGCCGTTGATGCTGCCTCGCGCGACGTGATCGCGTCTTGCGATCTGGGCGGCCAGCCTGACAGCACCGCCGTTGCCCCCGATGGCAGCTTCATCACCGTTGCCATTGAAAACGAACGCGACGAAGACCTTGGCGATGGCCGCGTGCCGCAGATGCCCGCCGGTTATCTGGTCATCCAGCCCTTGGGCGACGGTGGCAGCATGGAGTGCGACGCGCAAATCCGCGTGGACCTGACCGGTCTGGCTGATGTGGCCGGCGAAGACCCCGAGCCCGAATTCGTGGATGTGAACGCAAATGGCGACATCGTCGTCACGCTTCAGGAAAACAACCACATGGTAGTCGTCTCCGCCGCTGGCGAGGTGCTGAGCCATTTCTCGGCCGGTGCGGTTGATCTGGACAACATCGACACCACCGAGGAAGGCGCGCTTCTGTTCACCGAAAGCCTGTCCGATGTTCCGCGCGAACCAGACGCCGTGCAATGGATCGACACCGACCACATGGTCATCGCCAATGAAGGCGACATGGATGGTGGCAGCCGTGGGTTTACCGTGTTCCACCGCGACGGCACCGAAGTTTTCGAAGCTGGCACGTCGTTTGAACATGCGATTGTCGAAATCGGCCACTATCCGGAAGAGCGGTCCGGCAACAAGGGTGTTGAACCCGAAGGCATGGAATTCGCCACCATCAACGGCACACCCATGATGTTCTTGCTGGCCGAACGCTCCTCGGTCGTTGGTGTGTATGACATGACCAACCCCGCCGCGCCGGCCTTGGCGCAACTGCTGCCCTCGGGCACGGCCCCGGAAGGCGCTATCGCGATCCCCGACCGCAACCTTCTGGTTGTCGCCAACGAATATGACGGCCGCGAAGATGGTGCAGCCCCGTCGCATGTCATGCTGTTCGAATATCAGGACGCACCGGCTGTCTACCCGCATCTGACCAGCGCAGGCACGGATGAGCTGATCGGCTGGGGCGCGATTTCCGGTCAGGTCATGGCCGAAGATGGCACCATCTTTGCTGTCAATGACAGCTTCTACGGCATGCAGCCGACCATCTTCCACATCGACCCAAGCCAGACGCCCGCGCGCATTGTCGACGCGATCCGCGTCACGCGCGAAGGTGCGCCTGCGCAGTTGATGGACATGGAAGGCATCACGCTGGACGGCAATGGCGGTTTCTGGGTGGCATCTGAAGGGCGGTCGGACCGCCTTGTGCCGCACGCGATCTACCATATCGGGGCCGATGGCGCGATCGAGGACTACATCGCTCTGCCCGACGCATTGCTGGCGGTCGAGCGCCGGTTCGGGTTCGAAGGTATCACCCGCGTGGATGACATGCTCTATATCGCCGTGCAGCGCGAATGGCGGGACGATCCGGCCAACCACGCCAAGGTTCTGGGCTACAATCTGGACACAGAGGAATGGTCGTTCGCCCATTACCCGCTGACCGAACCGGCCACCGGCTGGGTCGGCCTGTCGGAAATCGTGGCGCATGACGGGTTCCTGTATTTCGTGGAACGCGACAACCAGCACGCAACCGCCGCGGTGACCAAGCAGATCACCCGTGTTGCACTGGACAGCGTGGAGATGGTCGCACTGGACGAAACCCCAAATGTTCTGGAAAAGGAACTGGTGGTCGATCTGCTGCCCGTGCTGACCTCGACCGGCGGATATGTGCTGGACAAGGTCGAAGGGCTAGCCATCGCGGCGGACGGCACGATGTGGGTTTCGACCGACAATGACGGTGTCGATGACCACTCGGGCGAAACCATGTTCTTCAGCATCGCGCCGATGTAATCGCAACAGTCTGATCCAAATATCAGGGCGGTCCCTTCCGGGCCGCCCTTTTTTATTGCTGCACGGACCGGGATATCTAGGGTTGCAACCGCAAACAAAGACCATCTGACGCCGTGGAATGGCGCAATAGTCGACCGCCATCAACGATTGGACCGTGTGAAATGAAAACCCTGATTCTCACATCCGGCGGGGTTCTGCTGGCGCTGCTGACCGCGCTTGGTTTTGCAGCTTGCTGATGTCACGACACGCGCTGCGCGCGGGTAGGGCTGGCATCTCTCACAGCCTGACAGGACTGTCCCTTGCGCAGATCGGCCTTGCAGCGGTTGCGCTTACAGTCACATATCTTGGCAGCCCTACAGGCGACCTTGGCTGTTGGATTGGCTTTGCGGGTTATGCCCTTTGCGCCATCACAGCAATTGCCATGCTGTTGCTGCTGCTCTGGGGTCTGCTGCCGTCGAACGCGCGGCACGCATTGTCACGCAGGGATCTAGTTGCATTGGTTGGGCTAAGCGCAATGCTGACCGTGGTCGCTTTCGTAATCCATGCAAGGTCCGTGGCATTTTGCATCGGGTCGGTTTAGCATACCGACCTGTTTTTCGCGCACACAATAGCCTAGGGCCAATGACCGCTCCCCATCCCAGCTCGATCGTCATCGTCGGTATAGCCGTCTTCCTTCTGGGGTTCCTGTATGATGCCCGGTTTGCAGGCCTTCCTTACCAAGATCCGACCCCCGAAATGCAGGCAAACTGGCTGTTTCACGGCACAGTCGCCGGGCGGATCATGTTGTCCGGCGCGGTGTTATTCTTGGCCGGGTGCGTCTGGGGTGGGCTTGGTTGGGCGTGGGCACGCGCCAAGCGACGGCGCCGCGATTGAGCTTTGGCCCGCTTGACCATACGCGCCCCTTGCGCTAACCACACACGCGAAGCGGGCGTTGTGTAATGGTAAGACCTCAGCCTTCCAAGCTGATGATACGGGTTCGATTCCCGTCGCCCGCTCCACCCCCCCTTGCCAATCGCGCCCGTTCGGCATTTGCTGGTGTCCTAACGAGTGAAAGGCGCGCCCCATGTCCGATATTCCCATGCCATTGGCCGGTCGGGTCACAGAGTTTCTGGAGGAATCTGCCCCAAAGGCCCTGCGCGAAACGGTCGAGGATGCGCGCAAACGCGACACGCTGGCGGGCGATTTCCCGTATCCGCGCTGGATGGATAAAGACGACTACAAGGACGCGCTGAAACCCCTGCAACTGGAACTGATGAAGCTGCAACACTGGCTAACCACCAGCGGCGCGCGCGTGGTGGTGGTGTTCGAGGGGCGCGATACTGCTGGCAAAGGCGGCGCGATCAACCGCATCGCAGATGTGATGAGCCACCGCATCCTGAAGGTCCAAGCCCTGCCGAAACCCACCGACCGAGAGGCCCGCGAATGGTATTTCCAGCGCTATGTCACCCGCCTGCCTGCGGGCGGGGAAATGGTGCTGTTCGACCGTAGCTGGTATAACCGCGCCATCGTCGAAGACGTGTTCGGCTTTTGCACCCCTGCCCAGCGCGCCGCGTTTTTCGACCAGTTACCAGCGTTCGAGAACTTGCTCGTGCAGGATGGCATCCACTTCATCAAGATCTGGCTGAATGTCAGCCGCGCCGAGCAATTGCGCCGCCTGCTGGCGCGCGAGGGCGACCCGATGAAACACTGGAAGCTGTCGGGCATAGACGTGAAGGGTTTGGGCAAATGGGACAGCTACACCCATGCCATTGCCGAAACATTCGAGCGTAGCCATACCGCTGCGGCCCCTTGGACGGTCATCCGCTCAGAGGATAAATACCGCGCCCGCCTGGCAGTGCTGCAACATATCCTTGGGCAAATCCCGTATGAGGGCAAATCCAGCATAGACCCGCCCGACCCCGCAATCTGCGGCACGCCGGCGCTGTGGCAGCCCGAATTGTGGGATGACGGCACCTGAACCTCCGGCTTCGCGGCTGTCATCAAAACTTCATTCGACTTGCGTTGTTATTTCCCTTATTCATGAAGTATGGAAAATAATCGCGCCATCCAGTCTTTCGCAACACTCGGCCAAACCGGCCGTCTGGCGGTTTTTCGCCTGCTTATGCGCTTTGCCCCGCAGGGCGTGCGCCCGACAGAAATGGCGCAATCACTGGGCCTGAAACCCAACACCCTGTCGCATTACCTGTCCGACCTTACCGCCTGCGGTCTGGTCACCCAGCGGCGCGAGGGGCGGTCGCTTTACTATGCGGTCGACCTGTCGCGCGCCCATGCCCTGATCTCATATCTTGCGCTGGATCTGGGCCGCGCCCGCCCCGACCTGCTTCCAGATAGTCTGACCCTGCCTGAAAGGACCAAAACCATGTCCGATACCGCGTTCAACGTGCTGTTCATCTGCTCGGGCAATTCCGCCCGCTCCATCTTTGCCGAGGCGCTGATGCGCGATCTCGGAAATGGCAAGTTCACGGCCTATTCCGCCGGGATGCACCCGAATTCTCAGCTCAACCCCTTCGCGCTCGAAGTGCTGGCGCGCAACAACCACCCAACCGAGGCGATGCGCTCCAAGGGTATCTCCGAATTTCAGACGCCCGACGCCCCGGTGATGGATTTCGTCTTTACCGTCTGCGACACCTCTGCGGCGGAAGAATGCCCGCCCTGGCCCGGCCAGCCGATTACCGGCCATTGGGGGTTGCCCGACCCGGTCAAGGCCACCGGCACCGACGCCGAACGTGCGCTGGTCTTTGCCCAGACCTATGGCGCGCTGCGCCGCCGTATAGAGGCGTTTGTTGCCTTGCCGGTCGAAAGCCTGTCGCGCCTGTCGCTGCAAGCACGGGTCGATGCCATCGGAACAGATGCCGACCTGAAGGACAAAGCCCAATGACACGAATCGCTCTGAACGGCCTTGGCCGGATCGGAAAACTTGCCCTGCGCGACCTGATCGACACCGGCGCGGGCGGCGAGATCGTTTTGGTGAACGATCCCGTGGGTGATGCAGAACAGCATGCGCTATTGATGGAGTTCGACTCTGTGCACGGGCGTTGGCCGACGCCGGTATCGCATGGGCCGGACAGCCTGACCTTCGGGGATCAGGCGATCCGGCTTACGCATGAAAAGACACTCGACGCCCTGCCGCTCGCGGAACTGGGTGTTGACCTGGTGATCGACTGCACCGGCGTATTCAAGACAGAGGCGAAACTCGCCCCCTATTTCGCGGCAGGCGTGAAAAAGGTCGTGGTCAGCGCCCCCGTCAAGGATGGCGGCGCCCTCAACCTGGTCTATGGCGTGAACCATCACCTTTATGATGCGGCAGAGCATCGCATCATCACGGCGGCAAGCTGCACGACCAACTGCCTTGCCCCGGTGGTCAAGGTTATCCACGAAAACCTTGGCATCCGTCACGGGTCGATCACCACCATCCATGATGTGACCAATACGCAAACCATTGTCGACCGACCCGACAAAGATATGCGGCGCGCGCGCTCGGCCATGACCAATCTCATCCCCACCACAACGGGCAGCGCCACGGCGATCACGCTCATATACCCCGAACTTGAAGGGCGGTTGAACGGCCATGCCGTGCGCGTGCCGCTGCTGAACGCGTCGCTGACCGATTGCGTGTTTGAAGTGGAACGCTCCACAACCGTCACAGAGGTCAATGCGCTGCTGAAAGCCGCCGCCGACGGCGCGCTGCACGGTATCCTCGGCTACGAGGACCGGCCGCTGGTATCGTCCGACTACCTCAACGATCCGCGCTCTTCCATCATCGACGCGCTCTCGACCATGGTCATCAACGGCACGCAGGTCAAACTCTACGCATGGTATGACAATGAATGGGGCTATGCCTGCCGCCTGAGCGACATCACCCGGATGGTGGCCCAAAGCCTCTGACCCGTTCATCCTTGCAAAAATATCCTGGGGGAGTCGCGCGGCACGCGCGACGGGGGCAAAGCCCCCGGCTCCGCCTGCCATAAGGTGCCGACATGACCCGAACTGCGAACCCATTGCGCGCCTATGCCGCTGTTACGGCGGCCTATTGGGCTTTCATGCTCTCGGACGGGGCGTTGCGGATGCTGGTGCTGTTGCATTTCAACAGCTTGGGCTTCTCGCCCGTGCAGCTTGCATGGCTGTTTCTGCTGTATGAAGTCGCGGGGATCGTCACCAATCTGGCCGCTGGCTGGCTGGCCGCGCGCTTCGGGCTGGCCGCCACGCTCTATGCGGGCCTTGGGCTGCAAATCGTAGCGCTGGCGGCGCTGGCGCAGCTTGATCCGAACTGGACGATCGCCCTTTCGGTTCTGTTCGTCATGCTCGTGCAGGGCGCGTCGGGCGTCGCCAAGGACCTGTCGAAGATGTCGTCCAAATCGGCGGTCAAACTGCTGGCACCGTCCGAAAACAACGGGTTGTTTCGCTGGGTCGCGGCGCTGACCGGGTCCAAGAACGCGGTCAAGGGCTTGGGCTTTTTCCTTGGCGCGGCGCTTCTGGCGCTGTCGGGGTTCCAGACAGCGGTCTGGTCCATGGCGGCCGTGCTTGCCGTCATCCTGATCGCCATCATCCTGTTTTTGCCCGCGGGCCTGCCGGGGCGGATGAAATCCGCCGAAGGCTGGGGCGGCTGGCGATCCTCGGACCCGCGCGTCAACAAGCTGTCGCTGGCGCGGATGTTCCTGTTCGGCGCACGCGATGTGTGGTTTGTCGTCGGCATCCCGATCTATTTTCAGGCCGTGCTGTCGGACGGCACGGCGGAAGGACGGCGCGAGGCGTTCTTTCTGGTCGGCGGCTTCATGGCGCTCTGGATCATCGGTTACGGCGCGGTGCAGGCGTTTGCCCCGCGCCTGCTGGGCGGTCCTGCCCAGTCGGAACAGGCCATCACCGCCAAGGCGATCTTCTGGGCCGGGCTGCTGGTGCCCATCCCGTTCCTGCTGGCGCTTGCCGTGGTTCTGGCTGGCGGTCCCGCGCCGTGGCTGACGGCGACGCTGGTGGCCGGACTGCTGCTATTCGGATTCATCTTTGCGGTGAATTCCTCGGTGCACTCTTACCTGATCCTCGCCTTTGGCGCGGCCGAACGGATCACCCGCGATGTCGGGTTCTACTATATGGCCAATGCCAGCGGGCGGCTTGTGGGCACGTTTCTGTCCGGGGCAAGCTATCAGCTGGGCGGGCTGGCCCTATGTCTGGCCACTGCCGGGATCATGGCGCTGGCAAGCTGGGTCGCCGCGCGGCGTCTGGCGTCCTAAGCGTAGGGTTCGACCAATGGGCGCAGGGCCACTCGCGCGCGCAGGCGTTGACCCAGCAGATACATGCCCGCGATCTTGCGGTGCAAGAACAACATCTCTGCGGGCGGAACATGCCAGAAATCCCGCGTCTGCCCCAGTTCCTGCCCGTCGCGCAAGACATCTTCGACCAATGTTGCGTTGCCGAAGTCATAGGGCGCTTCTTGTCGCAAGGGCGCGCTTGCGCGCAGCGCCAAATCAAGGATCAGGTCACGCCGCGCGGCTGGCACGTCGCCGCGGAAATAGCCGATCCGCGCCATTTGCTGGGCCATTGCATCACGGTCCGACGCCAGAATGGCCCGTAGCAAAGCACGGTAAGCGCTGGCATCCTCTGGCGCGATGTCGCGCGTTGCGCCAAAATCCAGCAGGACGATCCGGCCATCGGGCGACAGGCGGTAATTGGCGAAATTCGGGTCCGTCTGCATCTGGCCCAACTTGAACAACTCGCGCAGCGTGAGCGACACAAGCTGCACCATCGCGGCATCGCGGGTCGCCTGGGGGTGATCGGCCAAGGCGTCGATGGGCTGGCTGTCGATATACTCCATCGCCAGAACCTGCGGTACGGTCAGATCGTCAGCCACGGCAGGAATTATGAAGCCATCTCCCAGTGCGGCGCGGAACCGGCCCAATGCGCGGGCTTCGCGCGCATAATCGGCCTCGTCATGCAGTTGCGCGCGCGCCGCTTGCAAGAACGGCGCGATATCCAGATCGCGCGGCAAGACACCCGGCAATCGCAGAACACGGCCCAGCGTAGCAATGTCGCTGTCGATGCTGCGCGCGATTCCCGGGAATTGCACCTTGATCGCCAGATCGCGCCCGTCGCGGGTGATAGCCCTGTGCACCTGCCCGATAGAGGCAGCGGCGATGGGGCGCACATCGAACCGGCGGAACCGTGCGAACCAATCCGGGCCCCATGCCTGCGCCAGAACCTGCTTGAGCTGCGCGGGCGGCATGGGCGGCGCATTGGCCTGCAACTGCGCCAAAGGCGCGCTGAATTCCGGCGGCAGGGCAAGGCCGCTATCCATGGACAGCATCTGCCCCAGCTTCATCGCGGCCCCGCGCAGGTTGGACAGCCCGCCCGCCACACGCAATGCATTGGCCGGCGTGAGCGCCGCGCGCCCCAGATCGGCTCCCTGCCCGCGCATGACCTGCCCGGCCAAAGCGCCAAGCGTCGCGCCCGCCAAACCACCCGCCATGCCGCCCACACGCAGGCTGCGCGCAAAAGCAGAAGACGGAACTGGGCGGGCGCGGTCTGTCATGGCGGTCAAGATGGTGCATGCCTGCCCAATGTCGAGCAGTCCCGCGCAAATTGCGCTGCGCAAGTCTATCCTTTTCAGGGGGCTTTGCCCCCGCGCGCAAAGGCGCGCTCCCCCAGGATATTTGCGCAAGGATGAATTGGCATGAAAAAACCCCCGGCCCAAGGGGCGAGGGGGTTTTGAAAGTGGCGCGGTTGACGGGGCTCGAACCCGCGACCCCCGGCGTGACAGGCCGGTACTCTAACCAACTGAGCTACAACCGCGCGATAGGGGGCAATTACGCAATGGCGCGGGCGGCGTCAAGCGCAAAGCCGTGGGTTTTTTGCTGGAATGTCATGTTTTGCGGGTCATCGCACGGCGCAGGCTGAGCGTGGCCAACACCGCCAAATAGACAAGGTCTGCGACCACCAAGGTCGCCCATGTGCGCAGAAACAGCAGACCAACAAAGGCACTTGCGCCCACCAACACCCAAATGGCGTGACGGCGCGCGATGCGGATCGCCTTTAGCGACGGGGTGGGCAAGCGCGACACCATCAGCAGGCCCACAGCCCCAAGATAAAGCGCAACCGGCACAGGGATGCTTGCCGGGTCCAGCACGTTTGCCAACCCCAGATACACTGGCAACAGCCCCAGCATGGCGCCCGCTGGCGCCGGCACTCCAATGAAGTGCCGGATCATGCCGCCATCGGGCTTGCTGCGCGACAGGTTGAACCGCGCAAGCCGCAAACAGGCGCAGACCGCGAATGTCAGCACAAACACCCAGCCGAAGCCCGCCGCCATGCCATTGAGCGCATAACCGTAGACCAGAATACCGGGCGCCACCCCGAAACTGACGAAATCGGCAAAGCTGTCGAGCTCGGCCCCGAAGCTGCTGGCCGCGTTCAGTTTGCGGGCCAAAAGCCCGTCCAACCCGTCCAGAATGGCGGCAACGATTATCAGCGCTGCCGCCAATTCGTACCGTTCGGCGAAAGTGTAGCGAATCGCGCTCAGCCCCGCGCACATCCCCAGTATCGTGACGACATTCGGGACAAGTTGCACAAGCGAGAGACTGTCGCGTTGCATCAGCGCACGCCTGCGATGCGGCGCGGCTCGGTGCTGGTCAGGTCCGCGATCACGGTTTCAGCCGAAATCATGGTCTGGCCAAGCGCCACCAGCGGCTCCACCCCGTCGGGCAGATAAACATCTACGCGCGATCCAAAGCGAATCATGCCGAACCGCTCTCCGGTTTCCATGTCTTGGCCCTCCTGCACTTCGCACAGAATGCGGCGCGCCACGAGGCCAGCGATCTGCACCACACCAACCTGGCGGCCATCGGCCAGTTCCACGGCCAGCCCGTTGCGCTCATTGTCGACGGATGCCTTGTCCAAAGACGCGTTCAGGAATTTGCCGGGACGATATGCGATCTTGGTGATTCGCCCGGCAACCGGCACGCGGTTCACATGGCAGTTGAACACGTTCATGAAGACCGAAACGCGGGTCAACGGCTGGTCGCCCATCTCCAGCTCTGCCGGGGGAACGGCGGGTTCGATCAGCGAGATCACACCGTCGGCGGGGCTGACAAGCAGCCCTTCGCGCAATGGTGTCTGGCGATCAGGATCGCGAAAGAAGTAGTAGCACCAGACCGTCAGGCCCAAGCCAATCCAGCCCAAAGGCTCCCACAGCAGGAACAGGGCCACCGTGACGACACCGAAAATGGCAAGGAACTTGTGTCCCTCGCGGTGGATGGGTTTGACGATTGTCGAAAGCATATCGGCGGCCATGGTCTGCCTTTCTTTATATCGGGTCTATATCGCCTTGGGCGCGCAGTGCGTGGAACTCAGCCACGAAGGCGTCCAGCCGGGCTGTCGCAATTGCCCCGCGCAAACCGGCCATCAGGCGTTGATAGTAGCGCAGGTTATGCCATGTCAGCAGCATGCCTGCGATCATTTCATCCAGCCGCACCACATGATGCAGATAAGCACGGCTATACTTGGTACAGGCAGGACAATCACAGCCCTCTTCCAAAGGGCGCGGGTCGTCGCGGTGCCGCGCGTTGCGCAGGTTCACGGACCCGCGCGCGGTCCAGGCTTGCCCGGTGCGGCCAGAGCGCGTGGGCAAAACGCAATCGAACATATCCACGCCGCGCTGCACCGCGCCAACAATATCGTCGGGCTTGCCCACACCCATCAGGTAGCGTGGCTTGTCGTCGGGCAATTGGCCGGGTGCGTAATCCAGCACGTCGAACATCAGCTCCTGCCCCTCGCCTACGGCAAGACCGCCAATGGCATAGCCATCAAAACCGATGGCAGTCAGCGCTTCGGCGCTTTCGGCGCGCAAATCCTTGTAGACGGACCCCTGCTGTATCCCGAACAGCGCATAACCGGGCCGATCGCCAAAAGCCTCGCGCGACCGCTGCGCCCAGCGCATCGACAGCTCCATAGACGCGCGCGCCAAGGCCTCATCGGCCGGAAACGGCGTGCATTCATCAAACGCCATCACGATATCAGACCCCAGCAGGCGCTGGATCTCCATCGACCGCTCTGGTGTCAGCATGTGGCGCGACCCGTCGACATGGCTGGCAAAGCGCACGCCCTCTTCGGTCAGCTTGCGCAAATTCGCCAGGCTCATAACCTGAAAGCCGCCCGAATCCGTCAGGATGGGCCGATCCCAGTTCATGAACTTGTGCAACCCGCCCAGATCGGCGATCCGCTCGGCACTGGGGCGCAACATCAGATGATAGGTATTGCCCAGCAGGATATCGGCACCGGTCTCGCGCACCTGTTCAGGCAACATGCCCTTCACGGTCGCTGCCGTGCCAACAGGCATGAAGGCGGGTGTGCGGATTTCGCCACGCGGCGTGTCAATCCTGCCCTGTCGCGCGCGCCCGTCCCGAGCCTCTATCTGGAATGCAAATCTCATGCGGCCATGCTTTGCCGCAAAACCCTTGTCTTGCCAAGCGAAAGCGCCTGATTTTCATCCTTGCCCAAATATCCCGGGGGAACATGGCGCAGCCATGTGGGGGCAGAGCCCCCGACCTTTGCGCGCGACCGAGCGCGGGTGGGTGGGTGGGCGCCACGGTCGCGCGCCCGCCTGTCCTCAGCGCATCCGCCGCAGGTAAACGTAATAGGCCCCGCTTCCGCCGTGGCGGGCATGGGCCTCGCGCAGCTCCAGCACCGCGCCGGACAACGGGGCCATGCGCAGCCATTGGGGCACGTCGTGTTTCAAAGCCCCACGACGCCGCGGGATCGGGCCGTCATCCTCGACCTGTCGTCCCTTGCCGGTAATCACCAGCACAAGTCGCAACCCCTGTGATTGTGCTCGCAAGATGAACCCGTTCAGCGCGCCATGCGCCTGTCCCAAGGTCATGCCATGCAGGTCGATCCGCGCTTCGGGCTGCAACTTTCCCCGTGTCATACGCTGGAAGCGGCGCTTATCCATCGTGACGGGCGCATCCGCCAAAGACTCTGACAAAGGTCGGCCAAGGTTATGGGGCGGCGGGGCCGTATCCGTGCCCACAGGGCGCAGGCTACGCAGCGCCCGAGGCGGGGTTGGAGGGGCTTTTTGGGGAGCGGGTTCGTCTGCGACCTCGGCTTGGTCAAACATGCGCGCCAAGTCGGTTTTGAATGGGCGCGCGGTCTGTGCGACCCGCGCCCACAATTCGCGGTCTTCGGGGCTGAGCGCAGGGCGCTTTTTGCGCGACATGCCCCTCTCCTTCTCTGCAGCTTAATCGCCGGTTGCGACCAGTTTCCAGTTCGGGCTGTCAGAGGTCATGTCGCGGGCAAAAGTCCAGACATCTTTCTGGCGCTTGATCGCATTCGGATCACCCTCGACCAACTCACCGCTTTCGGATTTGCGCACGGCTTGCGTCAATTCACCCACAAAGCGCAGGGTGATTTCCCCCTCTTTGGTGGTTTCATCGAAAGTGGCCTCAACGATCTCTATTTCGCGCAGCCCCACGAAAGACGCTTCGACCACAAGCCCTTCGCGCTCGCGCATCTGCACCACTTCGTCAAAGCTGTTGAACACATCGCGCGACAGAAACGGCAGGATAGATTCCATATCGGCGGATTCGAATGCCATCAGGATCATTTCATAGGCACCACGCGCGCCCTGCATGAAGTCGCTGACGCCGAATTCGGGATCGACAGCTTTCATCCGTGCCAGCGCTTTGGCGTTGTCGGACCCTTCCGGAACATGGTCGGTAATGTCAGTGTCGGGCCCGCCCTCTATCACCTCGAATGCTGGTTTTCGCGCGCTGGGCGCAGACGGCGCATCACGAGAGACGGGCGTTTTTTCAAACCCGTCTCGGGTGCCAAGCACCGACCGCAGCCGCAGTATCAAAAACACGGCTATGCCTGCAAGAACGAGTAGTTGGATCACGGCGGGGTCCATTGTTACCTCTGCCAAGGGTTGGTATGGCGTTACTCATGCCTATGTAAGGTGGCGACACGGGCAAGTCCACCACAAGCGGCCCGATCCTTGGGGAAAGAGGGGAAGACATGCCGATATTGCTGGCCTTTCTGGCGGTTCCATTGCTGGAAATCGTGCTTTTCGTGCAGTTGGGCGGCGCTTTGGGCGTTTTGGGCACTTTTCTTGAAATTTTCGCGAGCGGCGCGCTTGGCGTGTTTCTGATGCGGCTCGAACCTTACCGCAACGCGACCGACATCCGTGCAGCACTGGCACAAGACCGCAGCCCCGCAAGTCCGATGGCGCATTCCGCATTGCGCATGATCGGCGCGTTGTTGCTGGTCGTACCGGGGTTTTTCACAGATGCGCTTGGCTTGCTGCTGCTGGTCCCCATGTTACGCATGCTGGTCTTGCGCAGGGTGGTGGTGCAGGCGCGCCCTGCCCCCCGCGACGACATCATCGACGGCGACTATACCGCAGGCGCCGAGGGCGACCCCGATCGCCTGCCACCGGACCCGCGCCATTACCGGGATTGAGGCGCGGCGCGCCTGCTGCTAAACACCGCCGCAATCAGAATTCTACCTTTTCATGAGAGAGCGAACCGATGACCGAAGCCGACACTCCCACCGAAGGCAATGGCGCGCAGCCAGAAACTCCGAAAGTGAATATGCGCATTCTGGCGCAATACATGCGCGACATGTCGTTTGAAAACGTCGCCGCGCAGAAAAAGCTGCAAGGCGCGAATGTGCAGCCCGATATTCAGGTTCAGGTCAGTCTGGACGCGCAAAAGCGCGAAGCAGAGAACCAGTATGACGTGGCAACCAAGTTCAAGATCACATCGAAGAACAAGTCTGACGATCAGGTTCTGTTCATGATTGAACTGGATTATGTCGGCGTGTTCATGGTCGAGGGCGTGCCGCAAGAGCAGTTGCACCCCTTCCTGCTGATCGAATGCCCGCGCATGATCTTTCCCTTCGCGCGCCGCATTATTTCGGATGTCACACGCGACGGCGGCTTCCCGCCGCTGAATCTGGACACCGTCGATTTTCTGGCACTCTACCGTCAGGAAGTGCAGCGGCAGGCGGCTGCGCAAGCTGCGGCAGGCAAAACTGCGCCAATGCCGAACTGAACCTGACCTGCGGGCGCACAGCGCGCCCGCTTTTCAGCCGTAGTTTTTCCAGACAGCTTCATCCCCAAGCGCTGCGACAAAAGCGGCGTGCGCCGCGGCTTCCGCGTCGGTCAGGCGCGCAGGCAGCGGCTTTGGGCGTTTCGGCAAGGGTGCGCGTTGCACGGTGCCGCCCGCGTTAATCGGCTCGGATGACAGCGCGAAATCGGGCTGCGCGCCGCCCATCAGTTCCAGATACACCTCTGCGAGAATTTCGCTATCCAACAGCGCGCCGTGCAAGCTGCGCGACGAATTGTCTATGCCGAACCGGCGGCACAACGCATCCAGCGACGCCGGAGAGCCGGGGAATTTCTTGCGCGCGATTGCCAGTGTGTCGACCGCGCGCGGCCATTCAAGCTGCGGCAAACCCATGCGCCCAAGCTCGAAATTCAGAAATTTCATGTCGAAGGCCGCGTTGTGGATGACCAGCTTCGCGTCGCCCACGAAGTTCAGAAACTTTTGCCCCACCTGCGCAAAGACCGGCTTGTCGCGCAACGTGACCTCGCCATCCCGCGCGGGGCGCGGCTCTGCCAGCAGGTCCGGGCCGATCCCGTGCACGCCGAATGCCCCGTCGGGCATGCCACGCTCGGGGTTGATATAAACGTGAAAAGTCTGGCCCGTGGGCCGCAAATTCACGATTTCCAGCGCCCCGATTTCAACAATCCGGTCGCCTTGGTCGGGTTCGAACCCCGTGGTTTCCGTATCCAGCACGATTTCACGCATGCGCCGCACCCCCCAGCTTTGCCACCAGATCTTGCACGGCAGCGCGGGTGCTGTCCATATCCAGTGTTTCGATCACGAAATCGGCGCGGGCATGCTTTTCGGCATCCGGCATCTGACGGGCCAGAATGCGGTCTAGCTGTGCGTCATCCATCCCAGGCCGGGCCAGCACGCGGGCACGTTGCACATCCGGCGGAGCGGTCACAACCAGCACCCCGTTCACATCGGCGCCGGTTTCAAACAAAAGTGGAATATCCAGAACCACAAGCGGCGCATCGGCCTGAGCGATAAATGCAGCGCGGTCGGCGGCGACCAGCGGGTGCACCACCGCTTCCAGCTTGCCCAGCGCAGAGCTGTCGCGCGCAATCCAGTCTTTCAGCGCAGATCGGTCAATATGGCCGTTCACCACCGCGCTCGGGCAAATCTCTCCCACCGGGCCGACAGCAGGGCCTGCATACAGCCTGTGCACGGCTGCATCCGCATCCCAGACCGGCACGCCCAACGCGCGGAACATTTCCGCAGTGGTGGATTTGCCCATCCCGATAGAGCCGGTCAACCCAAGGCGATAGGTCATGCTGCCAGCACAGCGGCGCGCAAGGCATCCGTCACCTCTGGCCGTGTGCCGAACCAGCGCTCGAACCCCGGCACGGCCTGATGCAACAGCATTCCCAACCCGTCCACCGCCATGCACCCCTGCGCGCGGGCCTGCGCCAGAAGCGGGGTTTCCAGCGGGGTATAGACTATGTCGGTCACAAGGGCCGTTGCAGGCAACGCGGTCAGGTCGAGATCCAGTGCCGCTTGCCCTGCCATGCCCAGCGAGGTCGTATTTATCAGGCACGAAAGCTCTGGCAAACGCCGCGCGCGGTCTGCCCAAGGTAGTGCGGTCACGCCAAACTCTTGCGCCAGCCCCTCTGCACGGGCGGCGGTGCGGTTGGTCAGATAGATTTCCTGCACACCGGCATCTTGCAACGCCACGATGATCGCACGCGCGGCGCCCCCCGCACCCAGAACCAGGGCCGGACCGCTGGCAGCGTCCCAGCTTGGTGCGTTCTGGCGAAGATTGGCGATGAACCCATAGGCGTCGGTATTGTCGGCATGCAGCCGCCCGTCCGGGCCGAATGTCAGTGTATTGGCCGCACCAATGCGCAATGCCGTCTCGGACACGTCATCCGCCAGCGCAAGAACTGCCTCTTTATGCGGAATCGTGACATTCGCGCCGACAAAGCCCATCCGCGGCATGGTGTGCAGCACCCCAACAAGATCGGCCGCTTCCACATGCAGTGGCACATAATGCCCTGCAATCCTATGCTGTTGCAGCCATGTTCCGTGCAAAACGGGTGAACGGCTATGCCCGACGGGGCAGCCAATCACCCCGGCCAAGGGAATTTTCATCCGTCAATCTCTCCGCGCAGGCTAAGATAGTTCAACAATTCCAGCATTGGCAGGCCAAGAATGGTGAAATAATCACCCACAACCTGCGCGAACAGGCGCACGCCCTCTTCCTCTAGCTTGTATCCCCCGACCGAACTGCCAATTCCGGGCCAGTTGCGGGTGACATAGTCGTCCAGATACGCGTCGCTGAACGGCCGCATGGTCAGACGCGCGACACCCACATGTCGCCAGACGGGCTCTGCACCATCGTAAAGAACGGCGGCCGATAAAAGCTGATGCGTCTGGCCGCGCAATTCCGCCAGTTGCGCGCGTGCCTGCTGAACGGTCGCAGGCTTTTCATAGAGCCGCCCCTTCATGGACAACACCTGATCGCAGCCCAACACCAGTTTGCCCGGCAACCGTCCCGCGACCTTGCGGGCCTTGCCCTCTGCCAGCGCATCAGCCACATCACGCGGCGGCGCACCGTCAGAAATCAGGGCATCGCGGATCGCGCTCTCGTCTATCCGAGCAGGCATGATATCAATCTCCAACCCAGCGCGGCGCAGCATGTCTGCCCGAATGGTCGAGGCCGATGCAAGAACAAGCGCCATGTGGATATCCTTGTGAGCGACTCAGCGGAAAACACGGTACGGCTTGGGCATGACCCGCGCCTTTTGGTCGGTGCTGCCATGTTCCCACATGTCTTGCAAGTTTCACACAGCGGTTATCCACCTGTCAGGAACCCTTGCACCCGCATGTGCAAACTTTCGGACGGACAAGAACGGTTTATTAATGTTCTACTTTTGATCTAACCTATATATCTGAAAAATATGGTTTTTCTTTGTGATCTTCGTTACCGCGCGACGAAATGCCCTGTGTATAAAACGGTGGGCGTTTCTGTAATCCCCATATCCACAGGCCCTATCTACTACATCATTTCCTTTATTCTTTTCTTTATTTATAGAATGCCCCGAAAGGACACCCCATGCTGATAACGCTCTACCCTTGGATCAAGGCTCTGCACATCATGGCCGTGATAAGCTGGATGGCTGGTTTGTTCTATCTGCCGCGACTGTTCGTCTACCATGTGGAGCGTGGGCAGAACGCAGAGCAGAGCGCGACGTTCAAGGTTATGGAAGACAAGCTGCTACGGGTCATCATGAACCCTGCGATGATTGTTGCATGGGTGACTGGCCTGACTATGGCGGCGATGCCGTGGGTGTTGGACCTGGGGGCGGTCTGGCCCTATTCGAAATTCGCGGCATTGATCGGGATGACATGGTTCCACATATGGTGCGCCCGGCGTCGGCGCATATTCGAGGCGGATGGCAATAGTCTGACTGGTCGCCAATACCGCATGATGAACGAGGTGCCGACACTGATGATGGTCATCATCGTGATCTCTGTTGTCGTGAAGTTCTGAGCCAGATTGACTTGGCTTCGGCTTTGGTCTATCCGCAATCCTGCCCCGCCGTCCGGCGACCGGCGTTTCATGTGAAACATTGCGACCGTTCCAGACCCGGCCCCCGCGCGGGCCAACAGGATTTCCCATGCTCGATACCGATCTCGACACGCTCGACCGCCTGAACCTGTCCGACCTGAAGGCGAAAAGCCCGGCGGAACTGTTGGCTTTGGCCGAAGAGCTGGACATCGAAAACGCCCCCTCCATGCGCAAGGGCGAGATGATGTTCTCGATCCTGAAAGAGCGGGCAGAGGAAGGCTGGGAGATTTACGGCGAAGGCGTGCTGGAAGTGTTGCAGGACGGCTTTGGGTTCTTGCGCGCGCCGGAAGCAAACTATCTGCCCGGCCCGGATGACATCTATGTCTCGCCAGACATGATCCGCCAATATTCGCTGCGCACCGGCGACACGATCGAAGGCATCATTCAGGCCCCGTCGGAAAATGAGCGTTATTTCGCGATCACCAAGGTGACGCAGATCAACTTCGATGACCCCGCCAAGTCGCGCCACAAGGTGCATTTCGACAACCTGACGCCGCTGTATCCTGACGAACGGCTGTGGATGGAAACGGACGACCCCGCGACCAAGGACCGATCTGCCCGGATCATCGACCTTGTGTCACCCTTGGGTAAAGGTCAGCGTGGCTTGATCGTTGCACCGCCCCGGACGGGTAAAACCGTGCTGTTGCAGAACATTGCGCATAGCATCGCCAAGAACCACCCGGAATGTTACCTGATCGTGCTGCTGATTGACGAGCGCCCAGAGGAAGTGACCGACATGCAGCGGTCCGTGAAGGGCGAGGTCATTGCCTCCACCTTTGACGAGCCTGCGACGCGCCACGTCGCTGTTGCGGAAATGGTCATTGAAAAGGCCAAGCGCCTTGTCGAACACAAGCGCGATGTTGTGATCCTGCTCGACTCGATCACCCGTCTTGGCCGTGCCTTCAACACTGTTGTGCCATCGTCGGGCAAGGTGCTGACAGGCGGTGTGGATGCCAACGCCCTGCAACGCCCGAAGCGTTTCTTTGGTGCCGCGCGGAACATCGAAGAAGGTGGCTCGCTCTCGATCATCGCAACCGCACTTATCGACACCGGGTCGCGCATGGACGAGGTGATCTTTGAAGAATTCAAAGGCACCGGCAACTCTGAAATCGTGCTGGACCGCAAGGTCGCCGACAAGCGCGTTTTCCCGGCCATGGACATTCTGAAGTCCGGCACCCGGAAAGAAGACTTGCTGATCGACAAGACCGACCTGCAAAAGACCTTCGTTCTGCGGCGCATCCTGAACCCGATGGGCACGACAGATGCCATCGAGTTCCTGATTTCCAAGTTGAAACAAACCAAGACAAACAGCGATTTCTTCGACTCGATGAACGCCTGACGCCATGGATACGATTTTCGCGCTGGCCTCGGCCCGTGGAAAATCGGGCGTTGCTGTTATCCGTATATCCGGCCCTTGTGCCCACGCCACCGCCTCCGCTATGGCTGGAAGCTTGCCGCCGCTGCGCCAGACAGGCTTGCGGATGTTGCGTGACGGTTCTGGCGAAAGGCTCGACTCCGCGCTGGTTGTCGCCTTTGCAAAGGGCGCCAGCTTCACAGGCGAGGATGTGGCGGAACTGATGGTGCATGGCAGCCTTGCCACCGTCACCGCGATCGAGCGTTGCCTTGCGCAGGATCACGGCTTGCGCATGGCCCAGCCTGGAGAGTTCACCCGCCGCGCGCTCGACAATGGCATGATGGACCTGACTCAGGTCGAGGCACTTAGCGACCTGCTGGAAGCTGAAACTGAAAGCCAGCGCAGGCAGGCGCTGCGGGTGCTGGATGGGGCGATCGGGAAGGTCGTCGCGGGCTGGCGGGCGCATCTGGTGAAAGCGGCGGCGCTTGTGGAAACTTCTATCGACTTTGTTGAGGAAGATGTCGGCAATTTTGATGCCGAAATTCTGGCCGAATTGCGCGCGGTCGCTGATGGGCTGACTGCGGAAATAGCAGGCCAGCGGGCGCGTGAGCGTGTCCAAACGGGGTTCGAGGTTGCACTGGTCGGCCCTGTGAATGCTGGAAAGTCTAGCCTTTTGAATGCTTTGGCGGGTCGAGAGGCGGCGATCACATCGGATATTGCGGGAACAACGCGCGACGTGCTGGAAGTGCGCATGGATGTGGGCGGTTACGCTGTGACGTTTCTGGACACGGCCGGATTGCGCGACACGGCTGAGCAGGTCGAGGCCATCGGCATTGCCCGAGGGCGTGCGCGGGCAGAACAAGCCGACCTGCGGATCATCTTGCAGCCTGCTGACTATATAGGCACGGTTTCGCCATCAGACCCACAAGATATAGTGGTTCGGAGTAAGTCTGACCTTGGGCCAGCGAGCGATGATGGCATCTCCGTAGTGACAGGGGCAGGCCTGGATTGGTTAATGGCAGAGGTGACGAATCGGCTGTCACAAATGACTGCGCGCGACGGGGTAACAGTCCGAGCGCGACACCAAACTGCGATGAAAGATGGGCTTGCCGCGATATCCAATGCAATTGATAAAATTGGCTCGGGCAGCTATATTGAAGAGCTTGTGGCAGCAGACATACGCATCGCGATCACCGCGCTTGATTCGCTCATCGGCGTTGTAGATGTCGAGGACGTGCTGGGCGACATTTTCAGCAGTTTCTGCATCGGCAAATAGGAGTGTTTCACGTGAAACAATACGATGTCATTGTCGTTGGTGGTGGCCACGCCGGTGTTGAAGCTGCCCTCGCCGCAGGGCGCATGGGCTGTGCGACCGCGCTGGTAACGTTTCGGCAGGACGATCTTGGCGTTATGTCCTGCAACCCTGCTTTCGGCGGCCTTGGCAAAGGTCATCTTGTCCGCGAGATTGATGCGCTTGATGGCGCAATGGGGCAGGCGGCTGATTTTGCCGCGATCCAATATCGGTTGTTGAACCGGTCAAAGGGGCCAGCGGTTCAAGGGCCGCGTGTGCAGGCCGACCGTGCGCGGTATCGGACCGCGATTTCGGACATTGTCGCCCAAGCCAGCCGTGTAGATGTGATCGAAGCCGAGGTGACGGCTCTGTCACTCACGGGCCAAACCGTTACGGGCGTGCAGCTAAACGGCGATACCACACTCAACGCGACATCTGTCGTGCTGACGACCGGCACGTTTTTGGGGGGCAAGGTCTTTATTGGGGAACAGACATTCCCGGCGGGGCGTATGGGGAATTCGGCCTCGACCATTCTTGCACAGCAGTTGCGCGGTTTGGGCCTGCCGATGGGCCGCCTGAAAACAGGCACGCCGCCGCGTCTGCGCGGGTCGAGCATTGATTGGGCTGCGCTGGAAACGCAGCCGGGCGACAGCGATCCTGCGTATATGTCCTTTTTGACAAGCCGCACGATTGCGCCGCAAATCGCTTGCGCGATAACGCACACAAACCCACGCACGCACGATATCGTCCGCGAAAACCTGTCGCGCTCCGCGATGTATGGGGGCCAGATTGAAGGCGTCGGGCCGCGCTATTGTCCGTCCATAGAGGACAAGATCACCCGCTTTGCCGATAAAACCTCGCACCAGATCTTTCTGGAGCCAGAGGGCTTGGACAGCGATACGGTCTATCCCAATGGCATCTCGACCTCGCTGCCGGCCGAGGTTCAGGCAGAGTACGTCAAAAGTATTCAGGGGCTAGAACAGGTCGAAATCCTCCAACCCGGTTATGCCATTGAATATGACTACATTGACCCGCGCGCGCTGGACCTGTCATTGCAGCTTTCGGCCTTGGAAGGGCTGTTCATGGCCGGGCAGATTAACGGAACGACCGGATATGAAGAAGCGGGCGCGCAAGGGCTTGTTGCCGGGTTGAACGCAGCTTGCCGGGCACAAGGGCGGGCGCCGCTACAGTTCGGTCGCGCCGACAGCTATATCGGGGTGATGATTGACGACCTGACGGCGCGTGGCGTGTCAGAGCCTTACCGTATGTTTACATCGCGCGCAGAATATCGGCTGTCCTTGCGGGCTGATAACGCTGACCAGCGCTTGACTGCCCTAGGTGTGCAATGGGGCTGTATCGGTCCTGAACGACAAGCAGCTTTTGAAAAGAAGATGAATACTCTGGAAAGTGCGCGCGCCGAGCTGCGTGCGCGCAGTTTTACCCCTGGTCAGCTGCGCTCCGCAGGTTACAAGATCAGCGAAGACGGTGTGCGCCGGTCCGCGCTGGAATTGATTGGCCTCTCGGGCTTTGGCTTCGAAGCAATCGATGTCTTAGCGCCAGAGTTGGGTGAAATTCCGCAGGATACACGCGAGCAGATTTCAAAAGAAGTGGTTTATTCGGCGTATTTGCAACGGCAGGAAAGCCAGATCGCGGCGCTGCGTTCGGATGAGGCCAGAGCCATTCAGGATGACATAGTATACAGCGATATCAATGGTCTATCGAGAGAGCTGGCTGACAAGCTTACGCGAGCGCGACCGAAAACCATGGCTCAAGCGGCCCGTATTGACGGCATGACACCTGCCGCTTTGGTATTGATTCTTGCGCGCCTGAAGGATCGTGATAGGCGCAGCACAGCATGAATGAACAACTCGTCAATGGCCCTGTTTCACGTGAAACACTGCAAAAACTGCGCATATATTGCGACCTGATCCGCCGGTGGAACCCGCGTATAAATCTTGTGGCGGCGTCCACGATTGACGATCTATGGTCGCGCCATATCGAAGACTCGATGCAGATTGTCGGACTTGCCCCGAGTACACCGGCGCATTGGGTTGATCTTGGCTCCGGCGGTGGTCTGCCGGGTGTTGTTTGTGCGATCATGTTACAAGAGCTTGCCCCAAGCTGTCATTTCACATTGGTCGAGAGTGACAAGCGCAAAGCGGCTTTTCTGGCTACTTGCAAGCATGAACTTGCCCTGAACATGACGGTTAAATCGGAACGCGCAGAACGGCTGGAGCCGCAGCGCGCGGATGTTGTGACCGCCCGTGCGCTTGCGCCGCTGCCTGCGCTTTTGCCGCTTGTCGCGCGCCATATGGCCGATGATGCGGTCGCATTGCTGCCGAAGGGCAAAAATCACGCGGCAGAGCTTGAAGCCGCGCGCGCCGAGTGGCAGTTTACTTTGGCAAGCCATGTCAGCCAAACTGACAATTTGGCGCGCATCTTAGCCTTGAGGGATATCAAACGTGTCTAGCCAGACGAAAACGCGGGTCATTGCGATTGCAAACCAAAAAGGCGGGGTTGGAAAAACGACCACCGCGATCAACCTTGCCGCCGCGCTGGCAGAATCCGGGCTAAAAACCCTTCTGATCGACATCGACCCGCAGGGAAATGCCTCTACCGGCCTGGGCATAGAGGGCAGCACCCGCAAACATACGACCTACGACCTGATTTTTGGAGATGCGCCCGCATCTGACATCATGCGTCAGGTTGGAAATGGGTCGCTTTGGGTGGTGCCTGCCACGACTGATCTGTCCTCTGCCGATATTGAGTTGATGTCGCGGGCGCGGCGGACATATCTGCTTCAGGATGCGCTCCGCCAGCCTGCAATTGTTGATGCCGCATTCGATTACATTCTGATTGATTGCCCGCCATCGCTGAATTTGCTGACAGTGAACGCGATGGTCGCCGCACATTCTGTTCTGGTGCCTTTGCAAGCAGAGTTTTTCGCGCTTGAAGGTCTGTCGCAACTGATGCTTAGCATTCGCGAATTGCGCGAAACCGCCAATGCGAGTTTGCGGATCGAGGGTATTCTGCTGACAATGTATGACCGCCGCAACAACCTTGCACAGCAGGTGGAGGCGGATGCGCGCGACAATCTGGGGGATCTGGTGCTCAAGACGATGATTCCCCGCAATGTCCGCGTGTCCGAGGCGCCGTCTTATGCAGTTCCGGTCCTGCAATATGATCCGCAGTCCAAAGGCTCGATTGCTTACAGAGAGCTTGCATCCGAACTGATGGCCAAACATGGCAAGCGGGAACACGAAGGGGCGGCGCTATGACGGACCGCAAGCCCGAGAAGCGGGGCGGTTTGGGCCGCGGATTGTCGGCGTTGATGGCTGACGTTGCAATGGAACAGGATTCTGGCAGCGCCGCCCGCGCACCGGTGCTGACCTTGCCGGTAGAATCCCTGGTGCCCAACCCTGACCAGCCGCGCCGCCACTTTGACGAAACGGCGCTGGCTGAACTCGCCGCATCCATTCGCGAGAAGGGCGTCATCCAGCCGCTTGTGGTGCGTGCCAAGGGCGAGGTTTATGAGATTGTTGCGGGCGAACGGCGGTGGCGGGCGGCGCAGCGGGCGCAGGTGCACGAATTGCCGGTCGTTATACGCGAGTTTTCCGACACCGAGGTGTTGGAGATTGCGATTATCGAGAATGTGCAGCGCTCGGATCTGAACGCGGTCGAGGAGGCGCAGGGCTACCGCGCGCTGATCGAACGGTTCGGACACACTCAGGAAAAGCTGGCCGATGTTCTGGGCAAAAGCCGCTCCTATATCGCGAACCTGCTGCGCCTGTTGAACCTGCCAGAGGATGTGCAAGTCTTGCTGCGCGACGGCAAGTTAAGCGCGGGCCACGCGCGCGCGCTGGTCACGTCAGAGGATGCCGGTAGCCTTGCGCGCAAAGTGGTCGCAGAGGGGCTGTCAGTCCGTCAGACAGAGGCGCTGATGAAGCGGCCCGCTGGCGGGTCCAAGCCCAAGCCGCGCACCAAAGACAAGGACAGCGATACGCAGGCGTTGGAAAATGACCTTTCGGCTGCGCTGGGGATGAAAGTTTCCATAGAGTATGATGGCGGCGGCAAAGGGCGTATCTCGGTGGCGTATCGGAACATGGACCAGTTAGACAGGCTGTGCTCTCTCCTTGGGACGCCTAAGTAAGCAACTCTCGCAAGATACCGTTTAGCACCGCGCGCCCTTGAGGCGTTGCGGTCAGTCGCGCGCCAGCCTGCCGAAGCAACCCATGTTCGACAAGCGTGTCGATTCGGGATTGCGGTAGGGGGGCGCCGTTCAGATGCGCAAAACGGTCTATATCTAGACCTTCTGACAGCCGTAGCCCCATCATAATGTGTTCTAATGCTTGCTCTTCGGGCGGTATCGCCTCTCTCGGTGCCTCGCCATGGCCGAGAGTGCCGACCTGATCCAGCCAAATAGCCGGCATCAGCGGGGTTTGCGTGGCCCAACGCTGCCCGCCCAGCGTTAGCCGCCCATGCGCGCCCGGACCGATGCCCGCATAGTCGCCGTAGCGCCAATAAATAAGGTTGTGGCGCGATTGCGCGCCGGGGCGGGCGTGGTTGGACACCTCGTAGGCGGGTAGGCCGTGGCGGTCGCAAATCTCTTGCGTGGCCAGATACATATCGGCGGCAATCTCGTCGTCGGGCAAGCCCTTCAACCCGCCCTTGGCGGCGCGCGCGCCAAAGGCAGTGCCCGGCTCGATCGTCAGTTGATAGAGCGACAGATGGTCCACAGCCATCGACAGCGCCTCCGATAATTCCTTCTGCCACGCCGCAAGGGTCTGGAACTGGCGGGCATAGATCAGGTCAAAACTGACACGGTCAAAGGTCTTGCGCGCGATGTCGAAGGCCGCGCGGGCCTCGGCGACCGAATGCAACCTGCCGAGCCGTGTTAGATCATCATCATTAAGCGCCTGAATTCCCATGGAAATACGGTTCACGCCACCAGCAGCAAAGGCGCGGAAACGACCCGCTTCGACCGATGTCGGGTTGGCTTCGAGTGTGATTTCCAGATCATTCGCAACAGGCCAGCACGCCCGGGCTCGGTCGATGATCGCCGCCACGCTCTCGGGATTCATAAGCGAGGGCGTTCCGCCGCCGAAAAAGATGGTGTTCAGCACGCGCGGCCCGGTTTGTGCGGCGATGCGGTCAATCTCGGACAGGTAGGCGCGGGCCCATGCGGTTTGATCGACATGGGCGCTGAAATGGCTGTTAAAGTCGCAATAGGGGCATTTGGCCTGACAAAACGGCCAATGCACATAGAGGCCGAAGCCGCCATTCTGCCAATCATCCATCCGCGCAATCCCTGAACCGCCGGGGGCTGCCGCCCCCGGACCCCTGCGAGTATTTGGCGCAAGATGAAGCCTGCACAAGGTTAGCTGGCAAAAACGGCAGCCAAGAGCGCGGCAATGGCCTTGCCGCGATGGGAAAGCGCGTTTTTGTCATGCGCGGACATTTCGGCAAAGGTGCGGTCATGGCCATCGGGCTGGAACATGGGGTCGTAGCCGTGCCCGTCCTGCCCGCGACGGGGCCAGACAAGGGTGCCGTTTGCGTGGCCCTCGACCACCTCGTCATGACCGTCGGGCCATGCCAGAACCAGCGTGCAGCAAAAGCGGGCGTGCCAGGGTTGTGGTGCTTGGGCGTCGACCAGCTTGGCGTGGGTCTTCTCCATGGCCATCACAAAGTCGCGCCCTGTGGGGGTTTGCGCCCAATCGGCGGTGTAGACGCCGGGCGCGCCATCCAGTGCCATCACCTCCAGCCCCGAATCGTCTGCCAGTGCGGGAAGGCCGGTTGCCTTGGCGGCCGCATGTGCCTTGATCCGGGCGTTTCCGATGAAAGTGGTTTCCGTTTCCTCGGGTTCGGGTAGGTTGTGTTCCGCCGCAGAGGTGACTGTGATGCCCAAGAGCGTCATGATCTGACGGAATTCTTCCAGCTTACCCGCGTTATGCGTGGCGATCAGCAGCGTGTTCTGGGTGAACCTGCGCGTCATGCAATCGCGGCTTTCTGCGCTGCGACCAATGTGCCCACACCTTGTTCGGCAAGGTTCAGAAGCTGGTCCATCTCTGCGCGGCTGAAGGTGGCACCCTCGGCGCTCATCTGTACTTCGACCATGCGACCGCTGCCCAACAGAATGAAATTGCCGTCCACGCCGGCGGTGCTGTCCTCGGCATAGTCCAGATCCAGCACGGGCTGACCGGCATAGATGCCACAGCTAACCGCGGCCAGATGGTCGGTGATCGGGTCGCTGACCACATCGCCCGCTTTCAGCAGCTTGTTCACGGCCAGACGCAGCGCGACCCAACCGCCGGTAATGGCCGCGCAGCGGGTGCCGCCATCGGCCTGAATGACATCGCAATCAATGGTGATCTGACGCTCGCCCAGTGCAGAACGGTCTACGCAAGCGCGCAACGACCGCCCGATAAGGCGCTGAATTTCCACGGTGCGACCTTGCTGCTTGCCCGAGGCCGCCTCGCGCCGCATACGGCTTCCAGTAGAGCGGGGCAGCATGCCGTATTCGGCCGTGACCCAGCCGAGGCCGGTATTGCGCAAGAAGGGCGGCGTGCGATCTTCGAGCGAGGCGGTGCAGAGCACTTTGGTGGTGCCCATCGACATAAGGCACGATCCCTCGGCATGCATGGTGACGCCGGTTTCGATTGAAATATCGCGGAGGGTGTTTAAATCACGGCCAGAGGGGCGCATTGCATGTCCTTTCAAGGGGGTTGCCCCCCGATACAGGGCGCCCGCGCCGCAATGCAAGCTGTTTTGGGCTTGAATCGGGCGTGTTTATGCAGTGCTGTCGGGCGGCCCAAACAGAGGTTTCAGGGTATGTCGGAGCCACGCGATACCGCAAGTTTGCTAAGCGAGATGAATGACCGCTCGCGCGAGGTGTTTCGCCGCGTGGTCGAGGCGTATCTGGACACGGGCGGCCCCGTGGGGTCGCGCACGCTGACCCGTGGGCTGAGTGAGAAGGTTTCCGCCGCCACGGTAAGAAACGTCATGCAAGACCTTGAATACCTTGGGTTATTGGACAGCCCGCATGTGTCTGCCGGGCGGGTGCCAAGCAATCTGGGGCTGCGCCTGTTTGTCGATTCGCTGCTGGAAGTGTCGCCGTTGGATGATGGCGACCGCGCCAAGCTGGACCAGACCATGGGTAGCAACGAACGCGATATGGGCACAATGCTGGAACAGATCGGCGGGGCGCTGAGCGGGGTGACGCAAGGCGCATCCCTGGTGCTGTCGCCAAAGTATGAGGCGGCGGTCAAACATATCGACTTTGTCAGCCTGTCGCCCGATCGCGCGCTGGTGGTTCTGGTGTTCACCGATGGTCATGTCGAGAACCGGATTTTCACACCCCCCAAGGGGATGACGCCGTCGGCCATGCGCGAGGCGGCGAATTATCTCAATTCGATGGCAGAGGGTGCAAGCGTGGCGCAGCTATTGGCGCGGTTCCGGTCAGAGTTGGCACGCAACCGCCGCGAGATTGACACGCTGGCGCAGGCGATGGTGGAGCAGGGGCTTGCTGTCTGGGAAAACGAGGGCGAACCGCAGGAACGGTTGATCGTGCGGGGCCGCTCTAACCTGCTGGATGACGCAACGGCAGAGGATTTCGAACGCATTCGCAACCTGTTTGACGATCTGGAACGCAAGCGCGACATCACGGAGTTTCTGGAACTGACCGAGCAGGGCGACGGTGTGCGCATTTTCATTGGCGCAGAGAACCGGCTTTTTTCGCTTACGGGTTCAACTTTGGTTGTTTCTCCTTATATGAACGCCGAACGAAAGGTTATTGGCGCGGTTGGCGTGATCGGCCCGAAACGGTTGAATTACGGACGAATCGTGCCGATTGTGGATTATACCGCGCAACTGGTCGGGCGTTTGCTAAACGACTCCCGCCGCGCAGATTGAGGACCGAATATGGCCGAGCCAAAAGAAACCCCCACCCCCGAAGCCGAGATGCCGGAGGCCGAAGGCGAAACGCCGGAAAGCACCGATCTGGACCCTGTTGCGGCTTTGGAAGAGCAACTGGTGCAGGTCGAGGCAGAGCGCGACGACATGCGCGACCGGATGATCCGCGCGCTGGCCGAGGCCGAGAACAGCCGCAAACGCGCCGAGAAGGACCGGCGTGATGCGCAGCTTTACGGCGGCTCAAAGATCGCGCGGGATATGTTGCCGGTCTATGACAACCTTGCCCGTGCGTTGAACGCGGCGAATGACGAAACCCGTGCCGCCGCCGCTGGCTTGGTTGACGGGGTTGAGCTGACCTTGCGCGAACTGACTGGGATTTTGCAGAAACACGGTGTCGAGCGCATTTGCCCCGAAGTGGGCGACCGGTTTGACCCGCACCTGCATCAGGCCATGTTCGAGGCGCCTGTTCCCGACTTCAAGGCAGGCCAGATCATTCAGGTGATGGCCGAAGGGTTCAAGCTGCATGACCAGCTTTTGCGCCCTGCGCATGTCGGGGTTTCGTCCACCCCCGCGTGACTTTTTAATCCGCCTGTTTTTTGTGCGACTCGCGCTAACGCCGCTCGTTTCATAGGCAAACGGGCGGCGCTTGCTTTTGTGGCGGGGCGCATGGCCTGCGCTCTCGCGGCCAGCCGGTATCAAGTGACCGCCAAGGGGGCGCGATGCTTGATTCCGGCCAACATGTGAAGATGCAACGGAGCATGGGCGAGGCCCGTGTGACCTTTGACGGCGCGCGTTTGGGACAGTTGCGTCAGATCGGGTCTGCCAAGGCGCAATTGCCCCGGATCAGCGGGCGGCCGGAAGTGGTATTTCTGAATACATCGGGTGGGCTGACCAGCGGCGACAGGCTGGATTACAGCGTTTCGCTGTCCAATGCTGCGCAGGTCACGGCCACCACCCAGACCGCAGAGCGGGCGTATCGCGCCAATGACGGTGCCGCGCGGGTGCGCGTTTCGCATGATGTTGGTGAGGGATGCTGGCTGGATTGGCTGCCGCAGGAAACGATCCTGTTCAACGACAGCGATGTTGCGCGCGACACGCATGTCGCGCTTGCGCCCGACGCAGGCTGCCTGCTGCTGGAAAGTGTCGTGCTGGGCCGCGCAGCAATGGGCGAGGATGTTTGCCGGCTGAATTTACGAGACAGGCGCAAGATCACCCGCGCGGGTACCCCCGTGTTTCTGGAGCCTTTGGTGCTGGACACGGCGACGCTGGCCCATGGCGGACAAAGCGCAATCCTGCGCGGTGCGCGCGCCTTTGCGACGCTGGTGCTGTGTGCGCAAGGGGCCGAGGATGCGGTCGGCGCCGCCCGTTCCGCGCTGAACCATGACGCGGTCGAGGGCGCGGCCAGTGCCGATGACGGCAAGCTTGTCGTGCGCCTGCTGGCCGCCGATGGATGGCCATTGCGCCAGCAAATCCTGTCATTGCTGCATGTTTTGCGGCGCGGCACGCCGCCGCCGCGCGTGTGGCAGATGTAATCGCAGAGGAATGACATGAACCTGAGCCCCCGTGAAAAAGACAAGCTGTTGATTTCGATGGCCGCCATGGTCGCGCGCAACCGTCATGCGCGTGGCGTGAAGCTGAACCACCCCGAAGCGGTGGCGCTGATCTCCGATTTCGTGGTCGAAGGCGCGCGCGATGGCCGGTCGGTGGCCGATCTGATGGAAGCGGGCGCGCATGTCATCACCCGCGCCGACTGCATGGAGGGGATACCCGAGATGATCCATTCCATTCAGGTCGAAGCGACCTTTCCCGACGGCACCAAGCTTGTGACCGTCCACCACCCCATTCGTTGAAGGAGCGCCCATGATCCCCGGAGAAGTCTTTCCCGCGCCCGGCACCATCACCCTGAACGAGGGGCAAGAGGCGATCACCCTGACCGTGGCGAATACCGGCGACCGCCCCATTCAGGTGGGCAGCCACTACCATTTTGCCGAAACCAACCCCGGTTTGCAGTTCGACCGTGCCGCCGCCACAGGCACCCGGCTGGACATTGCCGCAGGCACCGCCGTCCGGTTCGAGCCGGGCCAGATCCGCGAGGTGCAGCTTGTGCCCTATCGCGGCGACCGCAAGGTGTATGGGTTTAACCAGAAAATTATGGGGGCACTGTAATGCCAGCCAGCATAGACCGCGGCACATACGCCGATATGTTCGGCCCCACCACGGGCGACAAGGTGCGCCTGGCCGATACCGACCTGATTATCGAGGTCGAGCGCGACCTGACCATTTACGGCGAAGAAGTGAAATTCGGCGGCGGCAAGGTTATCCGTGATGGGATGGGCCAAAGCCAGCGCACCCGTGCCGAAGGGTCTGCGGACACGGTCATCACCAACGCGCTGATCGTGGATCATTCGGGCATCTACAAGGCCGATGTGGGCCTGCGCGACGGGCTGATTGCCGGGATCGGCAAGGCGGGCAACCCCGACACCCAACCGGGCGTGACCATCGTCATCGGTCCGGGGACAGAGGTGATCGCGGGCGAAGGCAAGATCCTGACCGCAGGCGGGTTCGATGCTCATATCCATTTCATCTGCCCGCAGCAGATAGAGGATGCGCTAGCCTCTGGCATAACCACCATGCTGGGCGGCGGCACCGGCCCCGCGCATGGCACATTGGCCACGACCTGCACGCCCGGCCCGTGGCATATTGGCCGGATGCTGCAAGCGTTCGAGGCGATGCCGGTAAACCTCGCGCTGTCGTGCAAGGGCAACGCCGCGCTGCCCGCCGCGCTAGAGGAAATGGTCACGGCAGGCGCTGCCGCCATGAAGCTGCACGAGGATTGGGGGACCACCCCCGCCGCCATCGACTGTTGCCTAAGCGTGGCCGATGCGATGGATGTGCAGGTCATGATCCACACCGACACGCTGAACGAATCGGGCTTCGTGGAAAACACGCTCGCTGCGATCAACGGCCGCACCATTCATGCGTTTCACACCGAAGGGGCGGGGGGCGGCCATGCGCCCGACATTCTGAAAGTGGTCAGTTCGCAAAACGTGATCCCGTCCTCGACCAACCCGACGCGGCCCTATACCGGCAACACGATCGAAGAGCACTTGGACATGCTGATGGTCTGCCACCATCTGGACAACAAGGTGCCGGAGGACGTGGCCTTTGCCGAAAGCCGCATCCGCCGCGAAACCATTGCCGCAGAGGACATCCTGCATGACATGGGCGCGATGTCGATCATCGCGTCCGACAGCCAGGCCATGGGCCGCGTGGGCGAGGTGATCATCCGCACATGGCAAACCGCCGATAAAATGCGCAAGCAGCGCGGGCGCTTGCCAGAGGAAACCGGCAACAACGACAACATGCGCGTGCGCCGGTTCATCGCCAAATACACCATCAACCCGGCGATTGCGCATGGAATATCCGAGCATATCGGCTCCATCGAAGTGGGCAAACGCGCGGATCTGTGCCTGTGGAACTTCGCGTTTTTCGGCGCGAAGCCCGAAATGGTGCTGATGGGCGGCACCATTGTCAGCGCGCAAATGGGGGATCCGAACGGGTCCATCCCCGCGCAGCCCTTCTACACCCGCAACATGTGGGGGGCCTATGGGCGCTCGCGGTTGAACTCTGCCGTGACCTTCGTGTCCGGCGCGGCCTTGGCCGACGGGATCAAGGGCAAGCTGGGGCTGGAAAAGCAGCTTCTGGCGGTCAGCGGAACGCGCAATATCGGCAAATCCGATATGGTGCTGAATGCCGCGACACCGCAGATAGACGTGCACTCCGAAACCTACGAAGTGCGCGCCGATGGCGAGCTTCTGACCTGCGAACCCGCCACCGAACTGCCGCTCGCGCAGCGGTATTTCCTGTTCTGAGGGATTGTGATGCAAGATTATCCCAAAGCCGTGCGGGTCCACAGCCATGTGCATCACGCCTGCGATACCGTCGCGCTGGATTATGAAGGACGGTTTTTGCGCCGTAAACAGCTTGTCGCGGCGTCGGGCCGTGGGTTTCTGGTGGACCTGCCCGAGGTGACGAACCTGGCGGGGTCAGAGGCGTTTGTGCTGGAAGACGGGCGCGAGATTGCGGTGCAGGCAGCGCCCGAACCCGTGCTGGTGGTGCGGGGCGATCTGGCGCGGCTGGCGTGGCATATCGGCAACCGGCACACGCCCTGCCAGATTGGCGCGGATGCGCTGGTCATCCGCCAAGACCACGTGTTGGAGGCGATGCTGGCCAAGCTCGGCGCCGAGGTCGCGCATGATACACGGCCCTTTACGCCAGAGGGCGGCGCGTATGGCATGGGCCGCACCATGGGGCATAGCCATGATCACGACCACCACCATGCCTGACGCGCCCGCGCTGCTGTCGCTGGTGCAATGGCTGTCACCGGCTTTCCCTACGGGGGCGTTCGCCTATTCGCACGGGCTGGAACAGGCGGTCGTGTTGGGCGATGTGGCCTCTGCCGAGGCGTTCGCCTCATGGTTGGCCGCAATTCTGGATCATGGCACCGGCTGGAATGACGCGGTGCTTCTGGCCTGCGCGTTGCGCGCCGGCGCGGATTTCGCGGCGCTGGACCAAACCGCGCGCGCGCTTTCGGGCAGCACCGAGCGGTTGCTAGAGACGACCGAACAGGGCGCGGCCTTTGCGCTGGCGCGCGGGCAGATGGGGCAGGCGGATGCCGTGGCCGAAGCCTTGCCCGTGGCCGTGGGGCGCGCGGCGCGCGGCTTGGACCTGTCCGCACACACGGTGATCGCGCTGTATTTGCACGCGTTCGCCAGTAACCTGACCTCTGCTGCCGTGCGTTTCGTGCCCTTGGGGCAGGCAGCGGGGCAAAGGGTTCTGGCAGCACAACACGGGCGGATTGCCGCGCTAGCGGAACGAGCGGCGGGTGCCAAGCTCGACGATCTGGCCAGCGGCGCGTTCCGGGCCGAATTGTTCGCCATGGCGCACGAAACTCTGGATGTAAGGATATTCAAGACATGACCAACGGACCTTTGCGTGTCGGCATCGGCGGCCCTGTCGGTGTTGGCAAAACCACCCTTACCGAGCATTTGTGCCGCGCCTTGGCTGCGCGGTGCTCGATGGCTGTGGTGACGAATGACATCTACACGCGCGAGGATGCCGAGGCACTGATGCGTGCCCAGGTGCTGCCCGCAGAGCGGATTCGGGGGGTCGAGACCGGCGGCTGTCCGCATACAGCGATCCGCGAGGATGCCTCGATCAACCTGTCGGCGATTGCTGACCTGACAGCCGTGTTCCCCGATCTGGACCTTGTGCTGATCGAATCAGGTGGCGACAATCTGGCGGCAACCTTCAGCCCCGAACTGGCGGATCTGACGATCTATGTGATCGACACGGCAGCGGGGCAGGACATACCACGCAAGCGCGGGCCCGGTGTGACACGCTCCGACATGTTGGTGGTGAACAAAACCGATCTGGCCCCTTATGTGGGCGTCGACCGCGCGCTTCTGGAAGCCGATACAAAGGCCGCGCGCGGTGCGCGGCCCTATGTCATGGCCGAATTGCGTAATGGGCGCGGGGTCGATGCCGTTGTGCGGTTTCTGGAGCGGGAAGGCGGGTTGCGCCTGTCACCACAGGCCGCCTAAGCGACAGCGCTTTGCGCGCTGACAACCCGATTCCGGCCTGCGTGCTTGGCGGCCCGCAACGCCATATCCGAGGCCCCGATAAGCCGTTTCAGTATATCGGTGGTCAAGGCCCGCCCCGGTGCGTCATGCACCGAGATGCCGACAGAGGCCGTCACCCGCAGCTTTGCAAGCCCATCGCGCAAAATATAAGGGTGATCACCAACGCGGGCGCAAAGCCGCTCGGCGACAAGCCGGGCGACGGACATGTCCGCATCGGGCATGGCAAGAAGAAACTCCTCGCCGCCATAGCGGCACAGAATGTCACCATGTCGCAAATCCTGCCGCATGCGCTGGGCGACCTGTCGTAACACCTCATCACCCGTGTTGTGCCCGTGCTGGTCATTTATGTCCTTGAACCGGTCAAGATCGATCAGCAGCAACGCGAATTCTGCATTTTTCTGGGCGACCGCGCGTGAGAATTCTGCCAGCGCGTGGCTACGATTGTGCAAGCCCGTGAGCGGGTCAAAGGCCGCCAGCCCAAGCTGGTTTTCCAATGCGCGGCGCTGGGCATCCGCGCAGCGTTTTCGAGAGATGATCTTTTCCAGCCGCAATCTGGTTTCGGCACGGTCCAGCGGCAGCGGCAGAATATCAGCCGCGCCAAGGTCCAGCGCCATAGCCCCATCGGCGCGGGCAGCGGGTGGCAGGATCAGGCAAATTTCAGCGTGGCGGGTTGCGGCCCGTGATCGTAATTCGGCAATTACGTGCAGACCGGCGCGGTCCATCGCGTCGGGGGTGATGACGAAAACGTCCGGGCTTTTGCGAGGGTCGTCCAACCCCAGCGCAGCGGGGACGGTAATGTCGTGCCAGCGCGCATCCGGCCAGATGGCGGCCATTGACGACAACCAGCCCTCCCGCGCCTCTGCCCGCCCGGTGACAAGTGCCATGTCGGGCCGCATGGCAAAAGGCTCCGCGCTTTCGGCAAGGCCGGCTTGCAGGGCGGTGTTGGGGTGGTTGCGCCATTCATCCCGTCGCGCCACATTCCGCAACAGGCTGCGTATGCGCCCCAGCAGGTAAGCTTCGTCCAGCGGTTTGGCCATGAAATCATCGGCACCTGCTGCAAGCGCGTTCAGCCGGTGGGCATGGTCTGCATTGGCCGAAAACAGAATGACGGGAATATCGCGGGTGCTGCGATCCGCCCGCAGGGCCTGACACACCGCCAGCCCGTCCATATCCGGCATGTGGTAATCCAGCAGGACAAGGTCTGGTCTGTGTTCATGCACCAGTTTCAGCGCGGACACGCCGCCATTTGCGGTCAAGGTTCGGTAGCACGCAGAGGTCAGTTTGCCCCGCAGAACGGTGCGGTTTAACGAAAGATCGTCTGCAATAAGAATTTGGCCTGCCATTTATTCGTTTTCCGGCTTAAATCTGAATGCCTGAGAGTAGCGCCAAAGAGGTTAACAAGCCTTTAAGGTCCGGGCCACGCGACGGGGGGACAACCATGCAAGAGAGCCAAGCGCAGGATATTGCGGGCGATGTGCTGCTATGGCTATGTGCTCAGGAAGAGCTGTTGGACGTGTTTCTTGCGGCCAGCGGCGCAGAGGTGGACGCGTTGCGCACTGGCCTGCAAGGTGGCGTGCCCGACCCCGGTCTGGCCGCCGCCGCGCTGGAATTTACCCTGATGCGGGACGAAACCGTGCTGGAGGCGGCCGCCGTCCTTGGCCTTGCGCCAGAGCGTTTGGCGATGGCAAGCGCGGTTCTGGCGGGCGCGGGCGGTATGCATTGGACCTGAACCCTTGACTTTGCGCGGCGCAAAAGGTGTATCGCGCAGGCCAGAGCAAGGAAGGGTCCACCCATGCACGCCTATCGCAGCCATACCTGCGCCGATCTGACCGCCGCCAATGTGGGCGACACCGTTCGCCTGTCGGGCTGGGTGCACCGCATTCGCGACCATGGCGGGGTGCTCTTCATCGACTTGCGCGACCATTACGGCATCACGCAGGTCCTGGCCGATAGCGACAGCCCGGCGTTTGCAGAGATCGAGAAGCTGCGCGCAGAGTTCTGCATTCGGATTGATGGCGTTGTGAAGGCGCGCGATGCATCCTTGGTCAATACCAAGCTGAAAACTGGCGAGATCGAGGTTTACGCGCGGGGCATGACCGTTCTGGGCGGCGCGGATGAGTTGCCGCTTCCGGTATTCGGCGAGCCGGACTACCCCGAGGATACGCGGCTGTCCTATCGCTTTCTGGACCTGCGGCGCGAAACGATGCAGGCCAACATGGTGCTGCGTTCGGACGTGGTGGCCGAAATGCGCCGCCGGATGTGGGACCAGAATTTCCGCGAGTTTCAGACGCCGATCATTACCGCCTCCAGCCCCGAGGGTGCGCGCGATTTCCTTGTGCCGTCGCGGCTGCATCCGGGCAAGTTCTACGCGCTGCCGCAGGCGCCGCAGCAGTTCAAGCAGTTGATCATGGTGTCGGGCTATGACCGGTATTTCCAGATCGCGCCCTGCTTTCGCGACGAAGACCCGCGCGCCGACCGCTCGCCCACCGATTTTTACCAGCTTGATCTGGAAATGAGCTTTGTCGAGCAGGACGATGTGTTCGCCGCCGTTGGTCCGGTGCTGCAAGGCGTGTTCGAGAAGTTCGGCGGCGGGGCCAAGGTGGATGCTGCTGCCGATTGGCCGCAGATCCCGTATGCCGAGGCTTTGCGCAAATACGGCACCGACAAGCCCGACCTGCGCAACCCGATCGAGATGCAGGTGGTGTCCGAGCATTTCCGCGGCTCTGGCTTTGCCATTTTCGCCAAGCTGTTGGAGAATGACGGCACCGAAATTCGCGCCATTCCTGCCCCCGGTGGTGGCAGCCGCAAGTTCTGCGACCGGATGAACGCCTTCGCGCAGGCGCAGGGGTTGCCGGGGATGGGGTATATTTTTTGGCGCGCGGGCGATGACGGGTTGGAAGCCGCTGGCCCCCTCGCCAAGAACATCGGACCGGAGCGAACCGAAGCGATCCGGCAGCAGCTTGGCTTGGGCGAAGGCGATGCGGCCTTCTTCCTTGGCGGGAAGCCTGCGCAATTCGAGGGTGTCGCGGGCAAGGCGCGCGACGAGATCGGGTGTGAGTTAAAGCTGATCGACGAAAACCGCTTCGCCTTTGCCTGGATCGTCGATTTCCCGATGTATGAGGAAACCGACGACGGCCGCGTCGATTTCAGCCATAATCCGTTTTCCATGCCCCAAGGCGGGATGGACGCGCTGTCGGGCGATCCGCTGGCGGTCAAGGGCTACCAGTATGATCTGGCCTGCAACGGGTATGAGCTGCTGTCGGGCGCGATCCGCAACCACAAGCCGGAAATCATGTATCGCGCGTTTGAAATCGCGGGCTACCCGAACTCCGAGGTGGACAAGCGGTTCGGCGGCATGGTCAAGGCGTTCAAATACGGCGCGCCCCCGCATGGTGGATGTGCGGCGGGGATTGACCGCATCGTGATGCTGCTGGCGGGCGAGCAGAACATCCGTCAGGTCATTATGTTCCCGATGACCCAGCGAGCCGAGGATTTGTTGCTGGACGCGCCATCCGACCCGACGAACGAGCAGTTGCGCGATCTGGGCTTGCGGCTGGCCCCGAAAGAGTAACGAGGCCAAACCGCTAGATCAGCGGCAGGGCGCGCAGGCGGTCCCGCAAAAGCGCGATCACCTGTGCCATGTCGCGGGCGATGACCGCGCGCTCAAGCGCGAAATCGCCCGTCATGCAGGCCAGTTGCGCAATGAACTGAAGCGCATAGGCGGGCCGCGTGCCGGTGCCGTTCAGCAGGTCGAGCGCCAGATACAGATCGTCGCGCAAGGCGGCTTGCCCCGGACTGGCCTGCTCCACGACAGCGCCGCGCAGCCCGAAAAACACCGGCGCCAGCATCTGGCAGAAGGCCGCGCCACTGCCGAAGGGTTTGGGCAGGAAACGGTCAGCCCCGGCGAGGAACGCTTCCTCCTCCATCTCCGGGTCGCCCGAGGTGGCGACGATCAGGCCCGTGCGCGGTCTGCGCCGCGCCATTTCTGCGATCAGGTCCAGCCCCGACCCGTCGGGCAGGCCCAGATCGACGATCGCGGCATCGGGTGTGTATAGCGACATGTGCCGCCGACCGCTGCGCAAACAGTCGGCCCGTCGCAGCCGCCCGCCCGCGCTGCGAAACATAAGTCGCACATAATCCGCCGTCAGGCGGCTGTCTTCGACCAGCAGCAGCGTTCCGCCGCGCTGGTAGGGTTGGGCCGGTGGCAAGGCCGGGCTGAGCGTGGTGGCGGTGGAATCGGTGTTCATGGCATCCCTCCGTGGCAGAGCCTTATTCAAGCGCGGATTGCCTAAGATCGGGTTAAGCGCATGGGTTGCGGCGTGCTGTCACCCCTGCTTGGGCTTGCCAGATGGCCCGGCGATACCCCATATGGGACAAAACGGAGGACACCATGATCGGACGCCTGAACCATGTCGCCATTGCCGTGCCGGATCTGGAGGCCGCGGCAAACCAGTATCGCAACACCCTGGGGGCCGATGTGGGCGCACCGCAGGACGAGCCGGACCATGGTGTGACGGTGATTTTCATCACCCTTCCCAACACCAAGATCGAACTGCTTTACCCGTTGGGTGACGGCAGCCCGATTGCGGGATTTCTGGAAAAGAACCCGTCGGGTGGCATTCACCACATCTGCTACGAGGTGGATGACATTCTGGCCGCCCGCGACAAGCTTGCAGCGACAGGCGCGCGCGTGCTGGGCACCGGAGAGCCGAAGATCGGCGCGCATGGCAAGCCGGTGCTGTTCCTGCACCCCAAGGATTTCAACGGCTGCTTGGTCGAGCTGGAGCAGGTCTGATGAGCATCATGTCCGCCATCGTGCTCTATTCCATGATATGGTTCATGACCCTGTTTCTGGTGCTGCCCTTGCGCACCCGCACCCAAGGCGAGGCGGGTGATGTCGTGCCGGGCACGCATTCCTCGGCCCCCGAGGATGCGCAGATGTGGAAAACCGCGCGCATCGTGACCATTTGGGCCACCGGTGCTTTCGTGATTGTGGCGGGGATTATTCTGTCTGGGGTTATTACCATGGACATGATCGAGCAGATTACCCGGCCTGGGTAGACCCCGGTTTGCGCCCCTGCACCCGATGATACATATGGGTGAAGGCCGCGGCCCCAACCACGGGCATCAGCAGGTTGACGAAGGGGATCGACAGGGGCACCGCCATCCACAACCCCGCGAACCACAGCCGCCAGCGATGGCGCTTTTGCAGTGCGCGCGCCTCTGTCGCCGTATGGCGGCGTAGCGCAACCATGGTGAAATATTCGCGCGCCAGCAGCCATGCGTTTATGCCCCAGAACACGACAAAGCCCAACCCGCCCGAAAACACGAACACGACCATGCCCACCAGGTTCAGCGCGACCAGAAGCCCGAAATAGCGCACCGAATCGCTGAGTGCCGTGGCAAAGGGCACGGGCGTGGGTGCGGGCAGGCCCGGATAGTGCTGGCGTTCGACCGTGTTTGCCACATCTTCCAGAAACAGGCCGGTAAAGGCCGATGCCACAGGCACCATCAGGAAAACGGACAGCCCGAGCATAAAGAACAGCGACCCGATTGAGAGCAGGGTCTGCAGGCCCGACACCTCTCCCGCGATGGGTAATGTCAGTGTGCCGGGCACGAAGATCTGCACGACCAGCAAGACCAGCGCATACATTGCGAATAGCAGCGCAACAGCCAAGGCCACCCCGAACCAGATGACGCGGCGAAAGCGTGGGTCGCGCAATTGCCCGATGGCATGGGCGTAGGAAGACAGGATCATGCGTGCACCCATTCGGTGATTGCGCCCATGTCCGGGCGGGGGCGGTCGGGCGGCGCCGTGTCCGCCGTGCCAATGTGGATGAACCCTGCGACCCATTCGTGCGGTGCAAGGCCCAAAACCTGCGCCATCAGTGCCGCGTCATGCGCGGGCCAGCCGGTCAGCCAGTTCGCGCCCCAGCCCGTGGCAAGCGCGGCATTGACCAACCCAAGGCAAACCGCGCCCACCGACAGGGTCTGTTCCAGTTGTGGGATCTTCTCGGACGGTTTGGGGCTGGCGATCACGGCCACACAGACGGGGCTGTCGGCAAAGGCGCGCGCCGGTTTTTCCCCTTCCAGCCCGTGGGCGGCGGCGTAATCCGTGATCTGGCCGGCCACCCGCGCCCCGGCGGGCTGGTCCAGCACGATAAAGCGCCAAGGCTCCAGCTTGCCATGGTCGGGCACGCGCGCGGCGGCTTGCAGCATCTGCTCTAGTGCGGCGCGGTCGGGGCCGGGCGCGCGCAGCAGCTTCGCGGGGCGCGAGCGTCGGGTCAGCAAAAATTGCAAAACGGGGTTTTCGGGCTGTGTCATCGACGCTCCTTCAGGGTTGGGCAAGATGTATGCCGAGTTGGCATTGGAAAAAAGGGCCGCAAAATGAAGCGGTGGTTTTTTCTGGGTCTGCGGGTCAGGTGTGCTAAGACGCGGGCATGAAATACGCCGCACTTCTGACACCAATGCTCTTGATGGCCTGCGCCGCAGACCCGGTTTGCCACGGGCGTTTGGGTGCGATTGAAACCCAGATTGCAGAGCGCGAGCGCGTCTTGGCACGCGGCTACCGCGTGCAGCCAGCGCAAGAGGGCAAGACCCTTGTCACGCTATGCGGCTGGCCCGAAATCCTGTGCACCGAACCTGTGCAACAGCCGAGGCGCGCGCGCCGGGTTGCCATTGATGTCGCAGCCGAGCAAGACGCGCTACAAGAGTTACGTGCAGAGCAAGCCGCGTTGCGCGCCCAAGGGCTGACCTGTTCATGAACCGGAACCGAACATGACGATCTATTGCTACGGCTCCATCAATATGGACCATATCTACACACTGCCGCACCGGCTGGCCCCCGGCGAAACGCTTGCCGCCACGGCCTATCATGCCGAACTGGGCGGCAAGGGCGCGAATCAGTCTGTTGCGGCAGCGCGCGCGGGCGCAACAGTGCGTCATATCGGGGCCGTGGGCGCGGGCGGGGCCGAAACGCACCTTGCCGCGTTCGGGGTGGATGTGTCGGGCGTGCAGTTGGTGGAGGAGGCCACGGGCCACGCGATCATCCTGCTGGAACCGGACGCTCAGAACAGCATTGTCATTCATCCCGGCGCGAACCGTGCGCTGGACCTGCAAGCCGCCAAGGCCGCGCTGGACGACGCAGAGATTGGCGATCTGCTGCTGATCCAGAACGAGGTCGCATATGTGGCCGAGATGGCAGAGCACGCGATGGGGCTGGGAATGGAGGTGGTCTATTCCGCGGCCCCGTTCGAGGCCGACGCCGCCAAGGCGGTTCTGCCCTTCACCAACACATTGGTGGTCAACGCCGTGGAAGCCGCGCAATTGCAGGACAGCCTTGGTTTGCCGTTCGAGGATTTGCCGGTGGAAACCGTCATCGTGACCAAAGGCGCAGATGGCGCAAGCTGGCACGCGCGCGGTACGCCGGACATACATGCGCCTGCTATGGCTGCAAGGGTGGTGGACACGACGGGCGCGGGTGACTGCTTTACCGGCGCTTTGGCGGCGGCGCTTGACGACGCGATGTCACCGCAAGACGCGATGCGCTTTGCCGCCGCCGCCGCCGGGCTTCAGGTCGCGCGCGTGGGCACAGCCGGGGCCATGCCCACGCGGGCAGAGATTGACGCCGCGCTGGATTAGCCGCCTACGAAGGGCGCATCGCTGCCCCAGATGCGGCGCACCTGAGCGTCGCGACCGCAGGCATCGCGGTAGTTCTTGTAGGCGTCTTTGCGCGCGATCCAGCCAAAGCGGGTCAGCGTGCGTTCGTCGCTGTTGGCGTAGTTCTGGTGGAACTCTTCAGCCGGGTAGAACGTGGCCATGTCGCGCACGGGCGTGACGATGGATTTGCCAAGCTCCGCCTCTGCCGCCGCGATTGCTGCCTGTGCAATGGGCTGCTGGTCGGGGGTCGCAAAGATCGCGGTGGAATATTGCATGCCACGGTCGCAGAACTGGCCGCCTGCATCAAACGGATCAATCGAGCGCAGGAACAGGTCAAGCACCTGCCGGTAGCTGATCTGGCCCGTGTCGAACGTGATCTGCGTCACCTCCAGATGGTCGGTGCGCCCGCTGGCGACCTCTTTGTATTCGGGGTTTGCTTTGCTGCCACCGGCGAAGCCGACGCGCACATCGGTCACGCCATCGACGCGGCGGAAATCAGATTCCACGCACCAGAAACAGCCCCCCGCGACAAGCGCGGTCTGGGTTTGCGCCAAGGCGGGCAGGGTGGTGAAAAACGCTGCAAAGAGCGTGGCGAATAGGGTTGTCAGCCGCATTGGGGCCTCCATGGTTGAGTGAGCCTTACCCACGTTACGCGCGAAAGCGGCGGGGTGTTGCAACAGAAGGTGTCACAATGAAGTGAAGGGGTTGGCACAGCTTGGCCCCGTCCGGTCAACAGAACGAGCAATCCCGTTGCCCACCGCAGTCCTTACCCCATCCGCTCCATGACCTTGCGCAGGGCGGGGCGGGCGAACATTCGGTCCAGATAGGCGGTCAGCCGCTCTTCCTGCACCGGGAATTTCGCGATTCGCGCCCAATCTCCGCAATGCGTGAGGATGATGTCGGGCACCGTCATTCGGTCGCCCATCAGGAACGGCCCGTCGCCCATGCGGTGCGCCAGTGTTTTCTGGCTGTTGGTGAATTCCCAGATCAGCGATTGCTTGATCGCGGATTGGCGCAATTCTTCTGGCAAGACAAACGAATGCCGCGCGGCCATCCACAGCGCGGCGTCGAATTCGTCCAGCAAGAACTGGGTCAGGCTGTCCTGGCGCGCGCGGTCCAGCGTGCCGGCGGGAAACTTCAGGTCGCCATGTTTGTCGGCCAGATACTGGATGATCGCGGTCGAATCGGTGATCGGCGTGCCATCCTCGATCTACACTGGCACTTTGCCTGCGGGGTTGAAGCTGACCACCCCTTCGGATTGCGGTGCGGCGGGGACATGGTCGTAATCCAGCCCCAGTTCCTCCAGAACCCACAGCACGCGGGTGGCGCGGCTGTTGGCCTTGCCGATGACGGTATACATGGGTGCCCCCTTGTTAGCGCCGCGCCATCATCGCCAGCCGGATCAACGCGCGTTCCATCACCGCCATGCTGGGCGCGTTGGACGATGAGCGCAAGGTCAGATCGGCATCTGTCAGCGTGGCCAGCGCAGCTTCCAGCCGCACCAGCCCCCAGCCTTGCGCTTGCTTCAACAGGCGGTCGCGACGGGGTCCGAAAATAGGCGGCTTCATACGCTGGATACCGGCCGAGGGGCCGCCCGGATCGCAATTCATGGCGTGCAGCGCGCGGAAATGGCGCATGGCCATGATGGCGAGCGTCACGGCGGCCACGCCTTGGGCATGCAGGCGCACCATCAGCGGACCGATTTGTGCCGATTCCCCTTCGGCAACGGCATGCAGCAGGTCATCGACCCCCGCCTCCACGCTGGCAGGGGCCAGATCAGCCACCTCTTGCGGAGAGAGCGGGGCGCTGTCGCCATGCTTATACAGCGCAATCTTCTCCAGCGTCTGGCGAAAGTCACCGGGGTCCAGGACGCGTGCCAGCGCGGTCAGGTCGCGCATGGCTTCGGGGGCGATCCGGGTCAGGCCCGCACGGGTCAGGTCGGCCTCGATCTCTTCGCGGGTGGGCGGGTCGTCATAAATGGCCACCGCGCCCGCAGCCGTCGCGCCCTCGAACAATTTGCGCAGTTTAGAGCTGGCTTTCAGCGCCCCTGCGGTTGCCACGATTTGCGCGTCGCCCTTTTGCCAGTCACCAAGTGCGGACTTTATGGCGTCGGTGCTTTGGTCGGTCGCGCCCTCTAGCAGCAAGACCCGCGCGCCGGGGAAGAAGCCCTGCGCCTTGACCGCGTCCAGAACCTGCGCCGCGTCGCGCCGCAAATCGCCCGCTGCCAACCGTTCCAGCCGCATTTCGCTTTCGCCTTGCGGGCCGACAATCGCTGCGACCAGTTCCTGACGTTTCAGCGATACGCGCATCGCATCCTGCCCATAAATGAGCACGCCCGCCAGCGCAGGGTCGGGCTTGGCAATCAGGCGAGTCAGATCGCGGGCGCTGAGTTTCATTCCGCCAGTGCGGCCAGCAGACGTGCTGCGACCTGATCGGCCAGAATGCGCATCAGCCGCGCCTCTGCATCCTCGCGGGAGCGTTGCGTGGCAAGCTGGTTCGCGGTGGTGGAGTAGTTTGTCACATTCCGCAATCTGCCAGAGGTGACGGTGTCGCCGGTCGCAAGCTCTGTCAGCGAGTAGTCCAGATTGCCCAGTAGCGCGATACGGGTTTCGCCAACGCCAACCACGCGCGCCCCGCCACGCTCTGACGTTTCCAAGGTGTAGGACAGGGCGTAGCGCGCGCCTTGCGGGCGGCCCAACCGTTCTTCCAAACCGGCGACAAATTCAAAGCCCAGCGAATCGCTCGGGTCATCGGCGCGGACCTGCCCGCGCAATGCCGTTCCGGACCCATTCGGCGCATAGGCGGGGGTAAAGCCGCAGCCCGCCAGCGCCAATGCGCCAAAAAGGAAAACCCGTCTGTCAGACAACCACATTCACGATCCGCCCCGGCACAACGATCAGCTTGCGCGGCGGGTTGCCCGCCAGCGCCTTAATTACAGCTTCATCCGCCAGCGCCAGTTTTTCAACCTCTTCCTTGGAGGCGTCGGCCCCGACGGTGATCTCAGAGCGCCGTTTGCCGTTGATCTGGATCGGCAGGGTCACGGTGTCGGCCACCAGAAGCGCGGGGTCCGCCTTGGGCCAGGCGGCTTGCGCCACCAGACCCTCGCCGCCCATGCGCGACCAGATATCTTCGGCCAGATGCGGGACCATCGGGGCCATAAGCTGCGCAAGCGTCTTCATCGCCGCCACTTGCGCGGTGCCAGAGGCTTTCGATTTCGACAGCGTGTTGGTGAAGGCGTAAAGTTCTGCAATCGCCTTGTTGAAGGCGAAGTTTTCCACCGCTTTCGTGACTGCGTCAATCGCGCGGTGCATGGCGCGCATCAGGTCGGTGTCAGCATCCGAGGGCTGGCCGATCTCCACGGTCGCGATCTTGTCGCAGAGGGTCCAGACGCGGCCCAGATGCTTGAACGTCGCTTCAGCGCCCGCGCTGGTCCATTCCACGTCGCGCTCCGGCGGGCTGTCGGACAGCACGAACCACCGCGCGGTATCGGCGCCGAAGGCGTTGATAATGTTGACGGGGTCCACCACGTTTTTCTTGGATTTCGACATTTTGGCGGAGGGGTAGATGCGTAAAACCGGCTCTTCGTCATCATCTGACCAAATTGGAAAAGGCTCTGTGTCAATGTACGAGTCACCCTTAGCATCGAGCCGTGCTCTTATTGCGCCAAAATCATCGTGATCAATCTCGAGAAAATCGAGTGCTGTCTTTCTGATTGCTACACGGTTGCCCCCGTGATCGAGGAGTACCACTTCTTCCGGAAGATAGTATTTTGTCCGCCCCACAGTAACCATCTCGCCTGTCGACCGATTTGGCTCCATTTCGCTTGCCGGAACCGAAAACCGTTTGTTCCCAACGTAAATCTCATGCGTCACCATCCCCTGCGTGAACAGCGCATTGAACGGTTCTTTCGCGCTTTCGGGCAAATGCCCGGTTTTCACCATCGCGCGGGCGAAGAAGCGGGAATAGAGCAGGTGCAGGATCGCATGTTCGATCCCGCCGATATACTGGTCCACGTTCATCCAATATTCGGCATCCTCGGCATCGGTCGGCGTGTCGGCGCGCGGGCTGGTGAAGCGCGCGTAATACCATGACGAATCGACAAACGTATCCATCGTGTCGGTTTCGCGCTTTGCGGGCGCGCCGCAAGCCGGGCAGGCGCAATCGCGCCATGTCGGGTGGCGGTCCAGTGGGTTGCCGGGCTGGTCGAATGACACGTCATCGGGCAGCGCGATGGGCAGGTTTTCCTTCTTCTCCGGCACCACGCCGCACGCATCGCAATGCACCACGGGAATCGGGCAGCCCCAATAGCGCTGGCGCGACAGCCCCCAGTCGCGCAGGCGGTATTGCGTGACGCCGTGGCCGACACCGTTCGATTCGCAGAAGGTAATCGCGGCTTCCACCGCATCCGCGCCGGTTTGGTCGGTGTCGCCTGCGAAACCGCGCAGATAGACAACCGGCTCTGTTTTCGGCGGCACATAGGCCGACCCACCCTCTTCGGGTAGGGTGCGGCCCTCATCCTCGGCAGAGGCAAAGACGGACGCGACCGGCAATCCGTATTTATTTGCGAAATCCAGATCGCGCTGGTCATGCGCGGGACAGCCGAAAATCGCGCCGGTGCCGTAATCCATCAGGATAAAGTTCGCGATATAGACCGGCAATTCCCAAGCATCATCGAACGGGTGGCGCACGCGGATGCCGGTGTCCAAGCCCTTTTTCTCGGCCTTTTCCAGCGCTTCCTCGGTCGTGCCGATCTTGCGACAATCGGCGTTGAACGCCGCCACATCATCGCTATGCCGCTCCAGATAGCGCGCCAGCGGATGGTCGGGCGAGATTCCGACAAACGACGCCCCCAACAACGTGTCAGGGCGGGTGGTATACACCTCGATCCGGTCGAAACCCTCGGGCGCGTCCACCGTGGAAAACGCGAATTGCAACCCGCGCGACTGCCCGATCCAGTTGCGCTGCATCAGCCGCACTTTTTCGGGCCAGTCCTTCAACCCGTCCAGCGCCTCCAGCAACTCGGCGCTGTAGTCCGAGATCTTGAAGAACCATTGCGTCAGCTCACGGCGCTCCACCTCCGCGCCCGACCGCCAACCCTTGCCGTCGATCACCTGCTCGTTGGCCAGAACCGTCATATCCACCGGGTCCCAGTTGACCACGGCGTTCTTGCGGTAGACCAACCCTTCGGACAGCATGTCGATGAACATCGCCTGTTGCTGGCCGTAATATTCGGGGTTACAGGTGGCAAATTCGCGCGACCAGTCAATCGACAGGCCCAAGGGCTTCATTTGCTCGCGCATGACCTCGATATTGCCGTAGGTCCAGTCCTTCGGGTGCCCGCCCTGTTCCATTGCGGCATTCTCGGCAGGCATGCCGAACGCGTCCCACCCCATCGGGTGCAGCACCGAAAACCCCTGCGCCGCCTTATACCGCGCGACCACATCGCCCATCGTGTAGTTGCGCACATGCCCCATATGAATGCGCCCCGACGGGTAGGGGAACATCTCCAGCACATAATATTTGGGCTTGGCGGGGTCGCGTCGGGCGGTGAACACCTCTGCATCGTGCCACGCGGATTGCCATTTGGCCTCTATGTGTTGCGGCTGGTAACGCGCGTCTTGGCTGGTGGTCATGCTGCTTCCCTTGGGCTGAACGTAAAATGCCGGGCGCGACCGGCCCGGCATCTGTAGCGCCGCGAATCGGCAAGGTCCAGATTCAGAGGTTGCGATCGCGAATCCGCAACTGCCGCGCGCGTGTCAGGATGGCATCTTCCACCGCGCGAATCGTGTCGCGGCTGGCGGGGCCGCCGCGCGTCATGATGGCCACGTTCAGCGAACGGGCATCCAGCGCCGGGTCATTGACCAGCACAGCGGCGCGGTAGGCGCGGCCACCGCCGGGCGGCGTGCCATAGCCCGTCACGATCACCCCCGAAAACGGGTCAACCGATTGCACCGGCAGAAAATCCAGCACCTCCAAAGAGGCGTTCCACAGATATTTGTTCACCTCGACCGTGGTTGAAGGCGGCTGCGCGTTGGAAAACAGGTCCCAGATGGTCGACTGTCCCGCCATCCCGCCATCGCGCACACGTTCCCGTTCCTGAATGTCCGCGACCTCTGCTTGAGAGCGCTCTCCACCGCTTAGGAAATTGCCAAAGCCGAATCCGCCACCGCATCCGGCCAACAAAAGCGCCGCGCTCAATACCACGCCCGCGCGCGAGATGCCGTTCCAACCCATTGCATTGCCCCTATATAGCGTTGTCCTTCTGTAGCCCGTTCTAAAACATGGAACAAGGCCCGTGCGGCGCACTACCATAATGGGCGCATGGGGATTGCGTGACAATTCTGCATCATTTCCCGCGCTTTGCCCCGACCCGCCGCGCTTGCGCTTGAAAAAAGGGGGCGAAAGGATGAAACAGGCTCAGACCTTGCCTGAGTGGTAAGGCGAGGAACACCTAAAGATAACGAGGGTAATCAAATGAAAAAGCTTCTTCTGGCTACGACCGCGCTGGCAATGTCCGCTGGCTACGCTGCTGCAGACGTTGCTCTGTCGGGCGACGCTCGCATGGGTATCGTGTACAACGGTAGCCTGGCTCGCGAACTGAGCTTCACCAGCCGTGCACGCGTCACCTTCACCCTGTCGGGCGAAACCGATGGCGGCCTGGCATTCGGCGGTTCGTTCCGCGCAGACAACGCCGTTGGCGCATCGGCTGGCACCGCTGGCTCCGTGTTCATCTCGGGCACCTTTGGTCGTTTGACCATGGGCGACACCGCAGGTGCTGCTGAATTCATCGTTGGCGATCTGGCCGGCGTTGGCCTGACCGGTCTGGGCGACCTGAACAACAACTTTTACATCTCGAACAACCCTGCCATCTTCCGCCCGACCGCACGTTACGACTACACCATGGACGGCCTGACGGTCGCTCTGTCGGTTGAGAACCCGGCAACCGCACTGTTCGCTTACTCGATCGGTGCAAGCTACGCCATGAACGGCTTCTCGGCCGGTATCGGTTACGAGCAGATTGATGGTGGCGACGATCACGTCATCGCATTCTTGGGCGCTGAGTTCGAAGGCATCGAAGGTAAAGTGACCTACGGCGAATCCGGCGGTGCTGACCAGTTTGGTGTCTCGATCACCGGTTCGTTCGACGCAACCACCGTGACCGCATTCGGCCGTCAGGACTTTGTTGGCGACACCCATTACGGTCTGGGCGCTTCCTACGACCTCGGCGGCGGTGCATCGCTGGTCGGCGGCGTTGTTCGCAACGGCTCGCTGGGCGGTTTCACAACCGCAGACTTCGGTCTGTCCTTCTCGTTCTAATCCTACCCGGATTGAACACACGGAAAGAGCGGGCCTTGTGCCCGCTCTTTTTGTTTGTGCCCAGCCCTTGTCTGGCCCGCCCGCCTGCGCCACATTCGAGGCCATGAAACGCGCCCTTTTCGCTTTGCTGGTATTGCTGCCCGCCCCGCTTGTCGCACAGGACGGGCCGGGCCTGTATCTGCAAGGCGACGTGCGCATGGGCGTGGTCTGGGACCGTCCCGCCCCTGCACCGGGAAGCGACCGCGCCGAAGCGCGTCTTTATGCCCGCAGCCAACTCAAGCTGAAATTCATCGGCGAAACCGATGGTGGCCTGCGCTACGGGGCAGAAATTGATCTGGACAAACTGAACGCCACGGGCGCTGCCAACCCCGGCGGCCAAAGCGTCTTTATCGGAAACTAGGGGGCAGCGATGTCGCTACAAGGTATAAAGGCGCGCATCGCCGCAGCCGCAGAACAGGCGGGCCGCGCCCCCGAGTCGGTCAGCCTGATCGCCGTGTCGAAAGTGCAACCCGACGACCGTGTCCGCGCAGTGCTGGACGCGGGTCACCGCGTCTTTGGCGAAAACCGCGTGCAGGAAGCAGCGGGCAAATGGCCCGGCTTCCGCGACGCGTTCGGGCCGGTCGAACTGCACCTGCTGGGGCCGCTGCAATCCAACAAGGCGCGTCAGGCGATGGAGCTGTTTGACGTGATCCACTCGCTCGACCGGCTGAAACTCGCCCGCACTCTGGCGCGGCTGGCCGATGAGCTGGGCCGCTGCCCCGATCTGTTCATTCAGGTCAATACCGGCGCGGAACCGCAAAAGGCGGGCGTTCTGCCCGATGATGCCGATACGATGGTCGCCGAATGCCGCGCGTTGGGCCTGCCCGTTCTGGGCCTTATGTCCATCCCGCCGGTCGACGAGGATGCGGCCAGACATTTCAAGCTTCTGGCAGACATGGCCACGCGCAATGGCCTCAGCGGCTTGTCGATGGGCATGTCGGATGATTTCGAGACCGCAATCGCCCACGGTGCCACCCATGTGCGCGTCGGCTCTGCCATATTCGGCGCCCGTGAACCGGCGTAAAGCCGATCCCCTCAACCGCACGCAATTTCATTCTTGCTTGAATATCCTGGGGTGAATGGTCACGCAGGGACCAGAGGGGCAACGCCCCCAAGCCCCCGTCCGTCCACAACAGCGCATTATCCCAGATAGGCGCGCAACTCTGGCGGCGGGTTGTCCAATAGCTGCGCGGTGGGGCGCGGTGCATGGGCCACGCCATCGGCCACCAGCACCGTTTCGTCACAGATTGCTCGGGCATCGGCCACGTCATGGCTCACCATCAGCAGGGTCGCGCCGGTTTCGGCCACGATCTCGGCCACCAGTGCCAGCATCTCTGCCTTCAGCGCTGGGCCAAGCGCGGCGAACGGTTCATCCAGTAACACCAAGGGCCGCGCGCGGATCAGGGTGCGCGCCAGCGCCACCCGGCTTTGCTGCCCGCCAGAAAGTTCGGCGGGGCGGCGCGCGTCCAGACCCGTCAATCCAACACGCGTCAGCGCGTCTTGCACCGCCTTCCGCTCGGCGCTTCTCAGCCGCAAAGAGGGTTTCAGCCCCAGCGCGACATTGTCGAACGCGGTCAGATGCGGGAACAGGTTATTGTCCTGAAACAGGATCGTCACCGGCCGCGCGCCAGGGTCTTGCGCCATGGCCTGCCCGCTCCAGGTTATTTGCCCCGTGACCGGCACAAACCCCGCAATCGCGCCCAATAGCGTCGATTTCCCAGCGCCAGAGGGGCCGATGACCGCAATGCGCGCGCCATCCGCTACCGTCAGATCGGCGCTCAGGCGAAACTTTCCTTGGGTGATTGTCACGTTTTCAAGCCGCAGCATCGGCGCGCCCCCATCGGTCGAATGCCCAGAACAGCGCAAGGCTGGACAGCAGTAGCAACAGCGCAGCCCCGGCTGCCTCATCTTGCCGGTAGGCCTGCATCAGCCGGTAAAGCTGCATCGGCAGGGTGGCGCGGTCGGCTTCTGCAAACAGCAGAATCACCCCCAGATCGCCCATCGACAGTGCGGCAGTCAACCCGGCGGCAAACCCCAAGGGGCGGCGCAGACGCGGCAGCGTGACCAGCCGCAAGCGCGCAAACCCGTGCAGGCCAAGCGAGGTGGCTAGACGTCCTTGCGTGGCGGCTGCATCGCGCAGGGCCGGCAGGATCAGGCGCAGGGCAAAAGGCAGCGCCAAGCCCGCATTGACCAGCATTGTGACTGCAAGCGCCAAGTCGCGCGGGTCCGCAATCGGGCGGATGATCAGGAACAGCCCTGTCCCGATGACCAAAGGGGATGCCGCCAAAGCTGCCAGCCCCAACCATTCCAAGCCCAAAGCACCGGCGCGGGGCAAGGCCAGAATGGCATGGGCCAGCACAAGTGCGAAGGCCGTGGTCAGCGCCGTCGCACCCAGCGCCACCCAAAGCGAGCGCAGGGCGGCCTGCCAGACAGAGGCGGGAAGGCTGGCCAGATACGGCGCACCGCGCGCCACAATAAGGGCGAGCGGCACCAGCAGGAACAGCGCCGCGCAGGCAATCAGCGCGCTGTCGCCCCAAAGCGCACCGCGCCGATACTCCAGACGTGGCAGGGGCCGGTCCAGACCACCACCCAAGCCCGATGGCAGCGCCACCCGCAAGGCCAGCAGCCCGGCCCCCAGGCACAGTGCGAACTGCACCAGCGCAAGCGCCGCCGCGCGCCCCATGTCATAGTCGAACCGGAACGCCTGATAGATCGCCAATTCGACCGTGGTCGCGCGTGGTCCGCCCCCAAGGGCCAGCGCCACGGCAAAACTGGTCAGGCAGATTAGGAAAACCAGCAGGAAAGCACCCGGTGCAACCTCTCGCAGCATCGGGGCTTCCAGATGGCGCAGGCGGTCGCTTGGGGTAAACCCGAGCGATACGGCCAAGCGCACGCGTTCTGCCGGAATCGTCGCCCAACCTTGCAGGATGATGCGCGTGGCCAATGGCAGATTGTAGAAAACATGTGCCAAAACGACGCCGTGCAGCCCGTATATATTGACCGGCCCCAGCCCGACCAGCGCCAGCGCCTCATTGACCAGACCAGAGCGCCCGAACACTGCCAGTAGGCCCAGCACCGCGACAAGCGTGGGCAGGATGAAGGGCGCGCCCATCAGGGTGATCAGCAATCCGCGCCCGGCAAATTGCCGTCGCGCCAAGGCGCGGGCAACCGGAATCGCCAGCGCCACAGACAGCAGCGCCGACAAAAAGGCTTGCAGCACCGTGAAACGCACGGCGGCCCAATCTGCGGCGCGCAGGCCGGTCAGCCCTTCGGCGCGCAGGGCTACCGCGCCCAAAGCGCCGAAATTCAGCGCCAGCAACCACAGCGCCACGACACCCGCAAGCGCGAGCGTTAGGGCGCGGGCGCGTGTCACCGCGTCATGCCTTGCAACCACAGATCAAGCGCAGGGTCGCGACGTTCCTCTGCCTTGGCCTCGTCATAGTGGATCGGCGTGTCGGGGAAGGGCAGGTCGCGCATTACCTCTGGCCAGTCTTGGCGCGGCAGCGCCGATGGGTAGGACCAGTTGCCATACGCGATCATGTCCTGAAACTCGGCTGACAGGATATAGGCCATGAAATCGGTCGCCAGTTCCGGGTTTTCAGCGCCGGTCAGAATACCTGCCACTTCCGCCGTCAGATAATGGCCTTCGTCGAAAATGGCGGCGGCCTTGCTGTCGTCGTCCTCTGCCACGATGTGGTAGGCGGGCGAGGTGGCGTAGCTCAGCACCATGTCGGCCTCGCCCTCTGTGAACAGCCCATAAGCCTCGGACCATCCTGCCGTGACGGTCACGGTCCGTTCGGACAGGGCCGCCCAGACATCGGCGGCGTCCTCGCCATAAAGCTGGTCGACCCATAGCAGCAGCGCCAACCCCGCGCCCGAAGACCGCGGATCTTGCCAGACAAGCGAGATATCCTCACGCTCTATCAGTTCGGCAAAGCTGGTCGGCGGGTTCTCTACGCGGGTCTTGTCATAGACCCAGGCGTTATAACCCCAGTTGAAGGGCAGGAAGGTTTCGTCATCCCAGTCAATCGGCAGGGTCAGCGCGTCCAGCGGCTGGCCATGTGGTGCGAACAGGCCGGTGTCGCGGGCGCGCAGCGTGGTATCGGTGCTGAGCCCGATTACGACATCGCCTTCCAGCCGGTCCCCTTCCAGCATCAGGCGGGGAAGCACGTCGCCGGTGCGAAACTCCAGCGTGCAGGTGCCGCAGCGGGCCTCGAACCCGTCCTTTATGGCCGGGCCTGGCCCCCATTCGGACCCGAAATAATCTGGCGCAATCACGGTCAGCGTCTGGCTTTGGGCCATGCCGCCGGTTGTGATGAGTGCCGCCGCGAACAGGATTGGTTTCATCTCTCTCTCCATCATTTCACGACAGGCGGAGATGAGCGCGGGCGCGATGCGCCCTATCCCTTCCCTCCGCCGGTCCTAACCGGTTCAGGTTCAACGGGTTCATGCATGGTGCAAATCTCAGCCCTGTTTGGGGCACCCCGAGGTGAGATGACAGGTAGCGCGAAAAACCGGCTGCGGCAAGGGCATGGCTTGAGCCTGCCGCCCCTGCCCGCTATTGCTGGCGCAAAGGAGTGCCCAGCCCATGAGCTTCAACACATTCGGCCATCTGTTTCGCGTGACCACATGGGGCGAAAGCCATGGGCCTGCTTTGGGCGCGACGGTGGATGGCTGTCCGCCGGGCGTGGCGCTGGATGCGGGCATGATCCAGACATGGCTGGACAAGCGCAAGCCGGGGCAGAACCGGCACACCACGCAGCGGCGCGAACCCGACGAGGTCGAGATTCTGTCAGGGGTCTATGACGGGCAGACCACCGGCACGCCGATCCAGTTGATGATCCGAAATGTCGACCAGCGCAGCAAGGATTACGGCAATATCGCCGATACGTTCCGCCCCGGTCACGCCGACATCACATATTACCAGAAGTACGGGCTGCGCGATCCGCGCGGTGGCGGTCGGTCCTCTGCACGCGAAACGGCGGCGCGGGTGGCGGCGGGCGGTGTGGCGCGGGCGGTGCTGGGCCAGCTTTTGCCCGACCTGCATATTCTGGGTTACATGGTGCAGATGGGGCCGCACCATATTGACCGCGCGCGGTTCGATATGGACGAGATTGCGCGCAATCCGTTCTGGGTGCCCGATGCGCAGGCTGCCGAGGATTGGGCCAAGGTGCTGGACACCATGCGCAGCGACCGCAATTCGGTGGGCGCAACAATCGAGGTGGTGGCAAAGGGTCTGCCCGCCGGAATTGGTGCGCCGATCTATGCCAAGCTCGACACGGAGCTTGCCGCCGCGATGATGTCGATCAACGCGGTCAAGGGGGTCGAGATTGGCGCGGGCATGGACGCAGCCGCCCTGACCGGCGTGGACAACGCCGATGAAATCGACATGGGTGCGGAAGGGCCGGAATATCGCAGCAACAAGGCGGGTGGTATCTTGGGCGGCATTTCCACAGGTCAGGATGTGGTGGTGCGCTTTGCGGTCAAGCCGACCAGTTCCATCACCACCCCGCGCGAGTCGATCCTGCGCGACGGCAGCCCCAATAGCGTTGTGACAAAGGGTCGGCACGATCCATGTGTTGGAATACGCGCCGTCCCGGTGGCCGAAGCGATGATGGCCTGCGTGCTGCTGGATCAGGTCTTGATGCAGCGCGCCCAGACGGGTGTTGCGGGGCCGGTCGGGGTGATTGGTTGAGGCGACTTTCGGCCGCGCCCCGGACGTGATCCGGGGCCTCTTCCTTTACCCTTTGCGGCCAAATTAACCCAGAGGCCCCGGATCACGTCCGGGGCGCGGCGGCACTACCGCCGTGCCGGGTCTGCCGGATAGGTGCCCAGAATGTTCAGATAGGACGTGAAGTAGCGCAATTCATCCAGCGCCAGCGCGACATTGGGATCATCAGGGTGGCCCTCGATCTCGGCAAAGAACTGGGTCGCGGTGAATGAGCCGTTCACCATATAGCTTTCCAGCTTGACCATGTTCACGCTATTCGTGGCAAACCCGCCCATCGCCTTGTACAGCGCAGCCGGTATGTTGCGCACACGGAACAGAAAACTGGTCATCATTCCATGTTCGCCGCGCCGTGTCAGGTCGGGCTGGGCCGCCATGATCAAAAAGCGGGTGGTGTTGTCGGGCCGGTCTTCGATTTGCGCGGCCAGAACCTGTAGCCCGTAAATCTGCGCAGCCATCTCGCTGGCCAGCGCGGCATGCGTTGGATCGGCGCGTTCGGCCACTTCGCGTGCGGCGCGCGCGTTGTCGCTGCTGACCACGCCGCGAATACCGTGCTTGCGCAAAAAGGTGGAACATTGCGGCAGGATCACCGGGTGGCCATGCGCCTCTGCCACGCCGTCGAGCGTGGCGCCGGGCAACCCGAGAAGGTTGACATGCACGCGCACAAAGGCTTCGGCCACGATATGCAGCCCGCTTTCCGGCAGCAGCGAATGCACATCGGCCACGCGGCCATAGATCGAGTTTTCGACCGCCACCATCGCCAGATCAGCCGCGCCATCGCGGACGGCTGCCATCGTGTCATGGAATGTCGCGCAGGGCAGAGGGGTATATTCGGGCCGCGTGTCGGCACAGGCCTGATGGCCATAGGCGCCCAACTCTCCTTGAAAAGCGATTTTGGCAGTCATGTTTACGCTCTCACCCCTCAAATTCGCCCAAAAGGGCGTTTCGTCGCGGTAACTACCGCTTGAAACCGGGCATGGGAAGCGGATACATACGCTCAAATTCTCTGGCTGAGGGACTGCGCTATGTTCGACACGATGGTCATTACCAAAACTGTAGCAGCGTTTTGTGGCGCTTTGCTTGTGTTCCTGTTGGGGAACTGGGCGGCGAGCGCGCTGTATGTGTCGCAAAATGCCGATGCACCGCAAGCCTATGCCATCGACACCGGCGAGGAAGATGCCGATGCGGAGCCAGAGGTCGAGCTGACATTTGAAGAAGCGTTTGAGGTTGCCGATGCAGATGCCGGGTCGCGCGTCTGGTCGCAATGCCGCGCCTGCCACCAGCTTGAGGCAGGCAATAACGGCGTTGGCCCCTATCTGCACGGCGTGGTGGACCGTCCCATCGGTGCGGCTGACGGTTTCAACTATTCCGGCGCACTGGCGCAGGTGGGCGAGGTCTGGTCGCCGGCAAATCTGAACACCTTTATCGCTAACCCGGCTGGTTCGGCAGAGGGCACGTCGATGAGCTTTCGCGGGATCTCTGACGTGCAGGACCGCGCGAACCTGATCGCCTACATCCAAAGCCAAAGCTGATCACACATCGCTTTGTAGCCTGTCGGGCCGTCCGTTTCTGCGGGCGGCCTGTTTGCTTTTTGGCAAATCCGATCAAAATAGCTTGTGAAGGCCCGTAAAATGCCGCGCGCTTGTCGACAGGCGGGGGGAAACACTAAATACTGACCGACAGGCCCGCGCCAGACGGGACCATTGCAGGAGGAGTTGCCAGATGTTCCAACGCATTACCCGCGCCACCGCGTTCGCGCTTGCGCTTGGCGCCGCCCCGATAGCCGCGCAAGAAACCGAGATTATTCGCGCGCATGGCTATTCTTTCTATGGCGACCTGAGCTACCCCGCCGATTTTGCCCATTTCAATTATGTGAACCCCGATGCGCCAAAAGGCGGCACGATTGCCCTGTCGGCCCAAGGCACGTTCGATTCGATGAATCCGTTCACGCGCAAGGGCCGTGCCGGGGCGCTGTCATCCTCTATGTATGAAAGCTTGCTGGAAACATCCGAACCCATGGGCGGCGGGCTGGCGCCTGCGGATGCGTATGGTGAGTATTACGGCTTGCTGGCGCATACGGTCGAATATCCGGCCAGCAAGGAATGGGTCATCTTCCACATGCGGCCAGAGGCGCGGTTTTCCGATGGAACGCCCGTGACTGCGCATGATGTCGCATTCAGCCATAATCTGTTCATCGAGCAAGGGCTGCCGTCCTATAGCCAAGCCGTCAGCCAGCGCGTGCTGAACGTAGAGGTGCTGGACGATCACCGCGTGAAATTCACCTTCGCGGACGAGATTTCGCGCCGCTCGCTGATTGATCAGGTCGCCAGCACGCCGGTCTTTTCCAAGGCTTGGTACGAGGAAACCGGGTCGCGGCTGGACGAATCGCGCATGGACATCTCTCCGGGGTCGGGCCCTTACATGCTGGACGGCTTCGAGGTGAACCGCTCTATTACCTACAAGCGCAACCCTGACTATTGGGGCGCCGACCTGCCCAACAATGTCGGACGGCATAATTTCGATGAAATCCGCATCGAGTATTTCGCCGATGGTGCGGCCGCGTTCGAGGGGTTCAAGAGCGGTATCTACACGTTCCGCGCCGAGAATAACTCGCGCCAATGGGCGACGGGCTATGATTTTCCGGCCGTGGATGATGGGTATGTCGTTCGCGACGAACTGCCCACCGGTCTTGCCCCCACGCCAACCGGGTTCGTCTTCAACCTTGGCCGCGAGATTTTCCAAGATCCGCGCGTGCGCGAAGCGATCTCGCTGGCTTTCAACTTTGAATGGACGAACGAGACGTTGCAATACGGCTTGTTCGAGCCGCGCGCGTCCTACACCCAAGGCACGCGCTTGCAAGCCGAGGGTCCACCCAAGGGGTTGGAACTGGCATTGCTGGAGAGTTTGGGCGACCTGGTGCCGCCCGCGATGCTGACAGAGCCCGCCCGCATGCCGCACACCTCCAGTGCCGAGCGGTTGGCTGATCGTCGCAACATCCGCCGCGCCAAGGGCCTGCTGGAAGACGCGGGTTGGGCCGTGGATGACAGCGGCGCGCTGCGCAATGCGGCGGGCGAGCAGATGGTGATCGAAATCCCCGTATCTAGCGCCGGATCGGCGACAATGGATTCGATTGTCGAAACCTTTACCCAGAACCTTGGGCTGTTGGGGATTGATGCGCAGTTCCAGCGCATTGACGCGGCCCAGCACACCGACCGCCGCCGCAATCGCGACTATGATATGATCTTCGACCAGTATGGCGCGTTCATGGACACCGGCACGGGCCTGAACCAACGCTACGGGTCGGAAACCGCCGAGTTCAGTCTGTTCAACCCCGCAGGGCTGGCCAGCCCGCTGGTGGATGCGATCATCGACGCCTCGTTGAATGCGCCCACGCCGGAAGAGCGTGACGCGGCCCTCATGGCACTGGACCGCGCGTTGCGGCATGAACTGATTATGGTGCCCGCTTGGTATAACGATACCGTCTGGGTCGCCTATTGGGACATGTTCAAACACCCCGAAACCATTCCGCCCTTCTCGACCGGGCAAATGGACTTCTGGTGGTACGACGCCGACCGCGCCGCCGAATTGCGCGCCGCTGGCGCGCTGAGGTAATCCATGGGCGCCTATATCGCGCGACGTTTGCTGTTGATCATTCCCACGCTTCTGGGCGTGATGATGATCAATTTCTTTCTGGTGCAATTCGTGCCCGGCGGCCCTATCGAACAGGTCATCGCCCGGATGGAAGGTCAGGGCAACGTGTTCGGCGCTTTCGACGGGGCCGGGGCCGATGTGAACGCGGGCGCGGTGGAAAACGAACGCTACCAAGGCGCGCGCGGCCTGCCGCCCGAATTCATCGAGCAGTTGGAGCGCGAATTCGGGTTCGACAAACCGCCGCTGGAACGCTTTGCGCATATGATCTGGAATTACATGCGGTTCGACTTCGGCGAGAGCTATTTCCGGTCCATTTCCGTGGTCGATCTGGTGGCCGAAAAGCTGCCCGTTTCGATCTCATTGGGGCTGTGGTCCACGCTGATCGCCTATGCCGTGTCCATCCCATTGGGCATACGCAAGGCCACGCGCGACGGCACGCGGTTCGACACGTTCACATCGGGGCTGATTATCGTGGCCTATGCGATCCCCGGCTTTTTGTTCGCAATCCTGCTTCTGGTGCTGTTCGCGGGCGGGTCGTATTACCAGATATTCCCGGCGCGGGGACTCACCTCTCCGCAAGAGGTGTGGGACACGCTGTCCCCCGTCGGCAAAGTGCTGGACTACCTGTGGCATATCACGTTGCCGGTCATCGCCTCGACCATTTCGGCCTTTGCCACGCTGACGCTGCTGACGAAAAACTCGTTCCTCGACGAGATACGAAAGCAATACGTCATGACCGCACGCGCCAAGGGGTTGATGGAAAACCGCGTCCTGTATGGCCATGTGTTCCGCAACGCCATGCTGATCGTGATCGCGGGCTTTCCGGCGGTGTTCGTCGGCGTGTTTTTCGGCGGGTCGCTGATTATTGAAACGATCTTCTCGCTCGACGGTCTGGGTCGTCTGGGGTTCGAGGCCGTGGTCGCCCGTGATTACCCCGTAATGTTCGGCACCTTGTTCGTGTTCAGCTTGCTTGGGCTGGTCGTCGGGCTGATTTCGGACCTGATGTATGTCTGGATCGATCCGCGCATTGATTTCGAGTCGCGAGAGACCTGAGCCATGGACCAGACCAATTTCCTGCCAGACTCTGTCAAGCCATCAAAAAGCCGATTTGCGCTATCGGCCCTGAACCAGCGGCGCTGGGGCAATTTCCGCGCCAACCGCCGCGCGTTCTGGTCGTTGGTTATTCTGGGCACGCTGTACTTCGTGTCGCTCTTTGCGGAATTCATCGCCAATGATCGGCCCATCGTTATCAATTACCAAGGGGCCTACTACTTCCCGATTGGAAATTTCTATTCCGAAACCACCTTCGGCGGCGATTTTCGCACCGAAGCGCAATACACCGACCCCGTGGTCCAGTGCCTGATCCGCGCGGGCGGGTCCGAGTTTTGCTTTGACGATCCGGCAGAGGCCACGGCCCAAGCTGCCACGGGCATTGTGGACGGGGCAGAGATCACCCAGGGCTGGATGATCTGGCCCCCCATCCCCTACAGCTACAACACGGTCAACGATATCGGCCGCGCCGCCCCCTCGCCGCCCGATGGCGAGCATTTGCTGGGCACGGATGATACCGCGCGCGACGTGTTGGCGCGGGTGATCTACGGCTTCCGCCTGTCGATCAGCTTTGCCATCGTGGTGACGGTGCTCAGCTCTGTCATCGGTGTGGCAGCGGGCGCGGTGCAGGGCTATTTCGGCGGGGTGTTGGACCTGCTGTTCCAGCGCGTGATCGAGTTGTGGAATTCGGTTCCGTCCATCTACATCATCATCATCATTTCCAGCATGGTGGCGATGAATTTCTGGCTGCTGGTCTTCCTGATGACATTGTTCGGCTGGACCGGCCTTGTCGGCGTGGTGCGCGCCGAATTCCTGCGCGCGCGCAATTACGAATATGTGCGCGCGGCCAAGGCGTTGGGCGTGTCGAACACCAAGATCATGTTCCGCCATGTGCTGCCCAATGCCATGGTGGCCACGCTGACCTTTCTGCCCTTCATCATCACCGGCGTGATCGGGTCACTGGCCGCGCTTGATTTCCTGGGCTTCGGCCTGCCATCTTCCGCGCCCTCGCTTGGCGAGTTGACCTTGCAGGCCAAGAACAACCTGCAAGCGCCGTGGCTTGGTTTTTCAGCGTTTTTCACTTTCGCGATCATGCTGTCGCTTCTGGTCTTCATCTTTGAAGGGGTGCGCGATGCGTTCGACCCCAGAAAGACGTTCCGATGACCCTGCTGAACGTCACCGACCTGAACGTGACCTTTACCCAAGACGGCCAGCCCGTGCGCGCGGTGCGCGGCGTGTCTTTCCATGTGGAAAAGGGTGAAACCGTGGCGCTTGTGGGCGAATCAGGGTCTGGCAAATCTGTCAGCGCGCTGTCTTGCGTCGGGCTGTTGCCCGATGCGGCGCAAGTGTCGGGGTCCGTGACCTTCAAGGGCAATGAACTGATCGGCGCGTCAGACGCCCAGTTGCGGCAGGTGCGCGGCAATGACATCAGCTTCATCTTCCAAGAGCCGATGACCTCGCTGAACCCGCTGCATACCATCGAAAAGCAAATCGCAGAGAGCTTGTCCTTGCATCAGGGGCTGTCGGGGACTGTCGCCCGCGCCCGTGTGCTGGACTTGCTGAACACGGTCGGTATTCGCGATGCCGAAACCCGTATGTCGGCCTATCCGCACCAGTTGTCAGGCGGGCAGCGTCAGCGCGTTATGATCGCCATGGCGCTGGCAAATGGCCCCGAACTGCTGGTCGCGGATGAACCGACGACGGCGCTGGATGTCACCATTCAGGCGCAAATTCTGGAACTGCTGGTCGATCTGAAACGCGCCGAGGGGATGAGCCTGCTTTTCATCACCCATGATCTGAATATCGTGCGCCGGTTTGCCGACCGCGTGTGCGTCATGCAGGCAGGCGAGATTGTCGAACAAGGCCCGACCGGGCAGATTTTCGATGCGCCGCAACACCCCTACACCCGTAAACTGCTTGCGGCGGAACAGGCCGGTCAGCCCGCGCCTGTGCCCGATGGCGCGCAAGAAGTGCTGCGCACCGACAGCCTGCGCATCTGGTTCCCCATCCAGCGCGGGTTCCTGCGCCGCACCGTGGGACATGTAAAGGCCGTGAACGGCGCCAGCCTGTCCTTGCACTCGGGCGAAACGCTGGGCGTTGTGGGCGAATCCGGCTCGGGCAAGACGACGCTCGCGCTTGCGATCTTGCGGCTCATCTCGTCCGAGGGGCCGATCTGGTTCAACGGGGCCGATATTCAGGGCCGTAAATCGACCGAGTTGCGGGCGCTGCGCCGTGATGTACAGATCGTGTTCCAAGACCCGTTCGGCAGCCTTAGCCCGCGTATGACCGTGGCCCAGATCATTGCTGAAGGGTTGGGGGTGCACGGCATCCCGACAGGCCAGTTGGAAAAAGAGCTGGTGGCAGAGATCATGACAGAGGTGGGGCTGGACCCCTCCACAATGGAGCGCTACCCGCACGAATTTTCCGGTGGACAGCGCCAGCGCATTGCCATTGCGCGCGCCATGATCCTGCGGCCCAAGTTGTTGGTGCTGGACGAGCCGACCTCTGCGCTGGACATGACCGTGCAGGTGCAGATTGTCGAATTGCTGCGCGAGTTGCAGCGCCGCCACGGGCTGGCCTACCTGTTCATCAGCCACGACTTGCGCGTGGTGCGCGCTTTGTCGCACAAGGTGGTGGTGATGAAGCAGGGTGACGTGGTCGAAACCGGGCCAGTGGACCAGGTGTTCGACACCCCAAGCCATCCGTACACGCGCGCGCTGCTGTCGGCGGCGTTCGACATGACGGCAATTGGCGCGGACTAAGGGGGCGGGCGCGTGAAAATTCTGTTCGTGCATCAGAATTTTCCGGCCCAGTTCAAGCATTTGGCACCCGCATTGGCCGAACGCGGGCATGAGGTGGTCGCTTTGACCGCCGAAAGCAACCGGCAGCAAACCCCGATCCGCAGCTTTCGCTACCCAATGCCGGACGCGGCACCCAAACCGGGTCAGGCAAGGCTGGCCACGACCTACATGGCCATGACCGACCGCGCGCACCGTGTGGGCCGCGCGGCGTCGCAGTTGCGCGACAAGCTGGGCTTTGTACCGGATGTGATATTTGGCCATTCAGGATGGGGCGAAACCCTGTTTCTGAAAGAGGTTTTCCCCGACGCACGCCTGTTGGTCTATGCCGAGTTCTATTATGGAACCAAAGGGTTGGACGTGGGTTTTGACCCGGAATTCGCAAGCAACGACCCGTTTTCGGGATTTCCCGTGATTGCGCGCCAGTCGCATCTGGCCCTGTCCATGGTGCAGGCCGATGCCGCCCTTGCGCCAACCGAATGGCAGGCCGATACGTTCCCGCCGGAATTGCGGTCAAAAATCACCATCACCCATGACGGGGTGGATACCGATGCCCTGATGCCCAACCCGCAAGCGCAATTCACTCTGCCCAACGGTCGGTTGTTGCGCGCGGGTGATGAGGTTCTGACCTATGTCACCCGCAATATAGAACCTTATCGCGGGTCACATATCTTTATCCGCGCTCTGCCGCAGATATTGGCCGCCCGACCGGGCGCGCAGGTAGTCATTGTTGGCGGGGATGGCGTCAGCTACGGCATGTCCCCGCCCAACGGCACATGGAAAGAGCGGTTCCTGTCAGAGATTGCGGGCGCGCCGGGGCTGGAGCGTGTGCATTTTCTGGGCCGCGTGCCCTACCGCGATTACGTCACGTTGATGCAGATCTCGCGCGCCCACGCTTACCTGACCATCCCGTTCGTGCTGTCATGGTCCCTGCTGGAAAGCATGGCCATGGGCGCGCATGTCATCGCCTCGCGGACCGCGCCGGTGGAAGAGGTCGTCGTCGATGGCGTGAACGGACAGTTGGTCGATTTCTTCGATGTCGACGCATGGTCGGACGCGCTGACCACCGCGCTTGCCAACCCCGCAAGCTTTGCCGCGCGGCGTGTGGCCGCACGCAAGACGATTGTCGAGAATTACGACCTGAAACGCCTGTGCCTGCCCCGCCTGATCCGCTTTGTCGAAGGCTAACGCGCTGGCTTTGGCGCGCGGTTGAAGACCATCTTCTGATTTGCCAGCTTGTCGGTCGCGCCCATCCATGCATAGGCCAAAAGCGACGGTTCATGATCCGCAACCGTGATCCGGTGCAACTGCCCCGGCTGGTTAAAGATCAGAGATCCGGGCGCATAAACGCCTTGGTCGTTTTCCGACACCGCGCCTGACAGGCACAGATAGCTTTCGGTAATACCGTCATGCGCGTGCGCCGGATATGTGCAACCCGGGGCGAACAGCACAAGACCCATAATCACTTCATCCGTCACAACAGGGCCGGTGGGCCCGACCAGTTCGGCATAGGCGAACTTCCGTTCCAGCCCACGCGGCACTTTTTCATAGCCGTACTGCCAGCGCAGCTTGTCGTGCACGGCATCAATGGTGCGGATGAATGCGGCGTGCTTCGCTTCGCGCCCCTGGTCCAGCGCGCGGCGGAAATGCTTGGTGACGGGCTTGTCCATCGGCGGCAGATCGGCGATCGGCGGGTTGGCCTTGATGACCCGCGCGATGCGCTCGCGCACGCCGCGCTGGTGCGCGCGGATTTTGGTACTGCCGCCAGCGGGCAGATGGCGGTAAAGCTCGTAGAAATCACGCAGCAGATACCGCCATTCGGGACGGTCTGACAGGTGCAACAGGGGCACGGTCGCGGGATCTGGCAAGAGGTCGGTCATGACGGCATGCTACGTATTCGGCGCAGAAAGACGCCGCCCTGAACGACAGAGCGGCGCCAAATCACGACAATCGGGGCTAAAAATCAGCCCTGACGTGCCTTGAACTTCTTCTGTGTCTTGTTGATCACATAGACGCGGCCTTTGCGGCGCACGATCTGACAATCACGGTGGCGCTGCTTGAGCGACCGGAGCGAATTCTTGACCTTCATAGGTCTTCTCCTTCTCGCGGCGCGCGTGCGCCTGCCTGTATTCGTTCTATCCTGCCGGGGCAGGGGTGAAATGGTGGGCACGACAAGGTTCGAACTTGTGACCCCTACGATGTCAACGTAGTGCTCTACCACTGAGCTACGCGCCCGACTGGTCCGACATACGCCCCAAACAAAAGGGACGCGGGCCAAAACCGCGTCTGTGTCGGGGTCTATAAATAGAGTCGCAGGCAGGATCAAGGGCTTTCGCAAGGGGAAATTCGCGCTATAACCCTTTGCAACAAGGAAAGCGTTCATGCAGGCATATCAGTTCATACCGGCGGCCCCTGCGACGACTTCGGTCCTGTTTGCTTCGCCCCACAGCGCGCGCAGCTATCCGGACGAATTTCTGCGTGCCGCGCAGCTAGATGAACTGGCGCTGCGGTCGTCCGAGGATGCCTATGTCGATATGCTTTTGCGCGCGGCCCCGCTGGCCGGTGCGCATGTGCTGCTGGGCGGTGTGCCGCGTGCATATGTCGATTACAACCGCGCCGCCAGCGAGCTTGATCCGGCATTGATATCGGGCATCACGGTGCGGGCGATGAATGCGCGCATCAGCTCCGGTCTGGGTGTCATTCCCCGCGTGGTCGCGGGCGGGCGGGCGATTTATGCGGGCAAAATCACCCGCGCGCAGGCGCAGGACCGGTTGCGCAGCTACTGGCAGCCCTATCATGACAAGCTGTCGGGCCTGATGGCCGACACCGCTCAGCAATTCGGAAAGGCCATCCTGTTCGACATGCATTCGATGCCCCGCGACGCCGTAAGCCTGCGCAACGCAAATCGCCCCGATGTGGTGTTAGGGGACAGGTTCGGGGCGTCATGCCGGTTGGATATCGTTGATGACGTGGCGGCCATCTTTGCGGATGCAGGGCTTCGGGTGGCACGTAACGCGCCCTTTGCCGGGGCCTATATCGCGCAGCGTTACGGTCTGCCGTCGGTTGGGCAGCATGTCGTTCAGGTAGAGATTGACCGCGGCCTGTATCTGGACGAGGCGCGCGTGGCCCCGAATGCCAGTTTTGCCGATTTTCAGGCACTGATGGACCGTGTTGTTGTCGCGCTGGCAGATATCGGGCGCAGCGCCGGGAAAACGGCGGCGCTTGCGGCGGAATAGGCGCGTCCTGCTTTCCATTGGCGTGGCCTTCGCGCTAGATTGATATTCATGGATATTATTGCTCTCGTCGGCGCGGTTGCGCTGCTTTTCATCGTGATCGGCGTGTCGGAACCCTTGTCAGAGCGGTTGCGCCTGCCGTTCACGGTGATCCTTGCTTTCATGGGCGCGCTGATCGGAGCGACGGCGCTGACGCTCGCGGCGTCCGGGGTTGGTGACACGCTCAGCCCGATGGTGCGCCGCCTGCTGGACCTGCCCATCAGGTCCAACGTGTTCCTGTATGTGCTGCTGCCGACGCTGCTGTTCCAAGTGGCGCTTGTGGTCAATGCGCGGCGGATGCTGGATGACTGGGTGCCCATTGTCCTGATGGCGGTGGGGGCGGTGTTGGTATCGACCGTAGTGATCGGCTATGCCCTGACACCGTTTACCAGCCTGCCTTTGGCGGCATGTCTGCTGATCGGCGCGGTCGTGTCCACCACCGACCCGTCGGCCGTGGTGAGCATTTTCCGCAACATTGCCGCCCCGCAGCGCCTGACCCGCATTGTCGAGGGTGAAAGCCTGCTGAACGATGCCGCCGCGATTGCGTTGTTCGGGTTTTTCATGACCTTCGTCATGCTGGGCGTTCCCAACCCGACCTTGCAAGAAGCGGCGCTGACATTTCCATGGTTGATCGGCGGCGGGGTCGCCATTGGCTGGGTTTTTGCCCGCGTGGCGACCGCGCTGATGGCGGTTTTGCCCACGTTTCCGCGCGCGCAGGTTTCGGTCAGCGTGGCCTTGCCCTACCTGACCTATATTGCCGCCGAGCAATATCTGGGCGCGTCGGGGGTGATTGCCGTGGTGGTTGCGGGGCTGGCGCTGAACCTGTCGGGGCCAAGCCGCCTGACGCCCGCAAGCTGGGGTTACCTGCGCGAGGTGTGGGACATTCTTGCCTATTGGGCGGGCGCGTTCATCTTTATTTTGGCCGCGCTGCTGATCCCGCGCCTTATGGGCGACCTGCGCGCCAATGACCTGTTCCTGATCGGCGTGATCGTGATCGCCGCCATCGCGGCGCGCGCGGTCATGTTGTTCGGGGTGCTGCCCTTTCTGGGCCGGTTGCGCTTGTCACCACGGGTAGAGCCAAGCTACCGCGCGGCCATCCTGTGGGGCGGGTTGCGCGGCGCGGTCACGCTGGCGCTGGCGCTGGCCGTGACCGAAAGCGCGCTGGTGCCGCCCGCGATCAAGCGCGAAGTGGGTATCCTTGCCACAGGGTTCACGTTGTTCACACTTCTGGTGCAGGGCACGACCTTGCGCTGGGTTATCGCGCGGCTTGGGCTGGACCGTCTGCCAGCGCTGGATCAGGCATTGTCGCGGCAGGTCATCGCGGTCGCGCTGCAAAACGTGCGCGAAGCCGTGGCCGAAAGCGCGCGCGACTACCGCTTGCCGCCCGATGTGATCCGGTCAGAGGCCAAGCGTTTCGCCGCGCGGCTGGATGGCGCGGTGTCAGAGGCAGAGGCCGTGGACATCCCGGACCGGGACCGCATCACGCTGGGGCTGGTGGCACTTGCCGGGCGCGAGCGTGACCTGATCATAGAGCATTTTCGCCAGCAATTGTTCTCGTCCCGGTTGGTGGAGCGCATGCTGTCGGATGTCGATAGCCTGATCGAACGGACCCGCCTTGGCGGGCGCAATGAATACCGCGCCACCGCGCGCCGTGCGCTGGGCTTTGGCGGGCGTTACCGTTTGGCTGTCTGGCTGAACAACCGCCTGCGATGGTCCGCTCCGCTAGAGGTGATGACCGCCGATCGCTTCGAATTGCTGCTGAATCAACAGCTTGTGTTGCAGGAATTGCACGGGTTCATCGCCGGCAAGATTCGCCGTATCCATGGCCGTCGCGTGGCTGACCTGCTGCATGAATTGCTGCGCCGCCGGGCCGAGGAGACCGCAGGTGCCATCGAAGGGTTGCGCCTGCAATATCCGGGCTATGCCGAGGAAATCGAGCGACGGTTCATCCGGCGTACCTCTTTGCGGCTGGAAGAGCGCGAGTATGAAACGCTGTTCGCCGATGGGTTGGTCAGCCGCGAGCTGTATAACACCCTGCGCGCGCGACTGGACGCGGCGAGGGCCCGTTTGGACAACCGACCAAGGCTGGATTTCGCGCTTCAACGCGAGGAATTCCTGCGCGCATTCCCCGTGTTCGACGGCATGCCAGCGGATGCCCGTAAACGGCTGGCCCGCGCGCTGACGACCTATTACGTGGAACCCGGTCGCACACTGATCCGAAAGGGCGAAGTGCCCCGCTCGGTCTATTTCATCGCCTCTGGCGCGGTCGAGATGGAGCGCCGTGGTCAAAAGCTGCGGCTGGGGCGTGGCGAGTTCTTCGGCCATCTGGGCATGTTGACCGGTCAGCCCCGCCGCGCCATGGTGAGTGCGATTACCCATTGCACGCTTTTTGCGCTGGACGAGGCCCGTTTTCGGCGCCTTCTGGCCCGCAATCAGGCATTGCAGCAGGCGGTCGAGGCGAGCGCCATCGCGCGGGGCGCCAATGTCGCGCAGATCATGGCGCAGGCCCGACCCGAGAGCTAGGTGTAAACCCAGCTTGTCATGCGCCCCCCCGCATGGCACATCAAGGAAAAGCTATGAGGATCCGCGCTGATGAGTGACCAGAATTTTGACGACCGCAAGGCGCAGGCCGCCGCTTGGTTCCGCGAACTGCGGGACCAGATCGTGGCCGCTTTCGAGGCAGTCGAGGACAGGCATACCGATGGCCCGATTTCCGATCATCCTGCGGGCCGGTTCGAGGTATCCGACACCAAGCGCACCGCACCCGACGGGTCTGATGCCGGTGGCGGGCTGATGAGCGTTATGCGCGGCGGGCGCGTGTTCGAGAAAGTGGGCGTCAATGTCTCTGCCGTTTATGGCCAGTTGGGCGATGCCGCGCAGCGGTCGCTGACCGCCCGCAAGGAAATTCCGGGGCTGGAAAGCGACCCGCGCTTCTGGGCCAGCGGCATTTCCCTTGTGGCGCATATGCAAAACCCGCATGTGCCCGCCGTGCACCTGAACACCCGCATGTTCTGGACGCCCGGCGCATGGTGGTTCGGCGGCGGCACCGACCTGAACCCCTGTCTGGAATATGCAGAGGATACGGCAGATTTCCATGCCACGCTCAAGGCGCATTGCGACCCGCATGGCGCTGATCTGTATCCGCGCTTCAAGGAATGGGCGGATGAGTATTTCTATATCCCGCACCGCAAGCGCGCGCGCGGTGTGGGCGGCATTTTCTACGATGACCACTGCACTGGCGATTGGGATGCCGATTTCGCCTTTACCCAGGATGTGGGCAAATCCTTCCTGCCCGCGTTTCTGGCGCAGGTCGAAAAGCGGCGCGGGATGGCGTGGGACGGTGCCGACAAGGAAGCCCAGCTTATCCACCGGGGCCTCTATGCTGAATACAACCTGGTCTACGACCGCGGCACCAAGTTCGGCTTGCAAACCGGCCACGACCCGGATGCCGTTCTGATGAGCCTGCCGCCCTTCGCGCGTTGGGTGTGACGCCCCGCTCATCATAGCGACAGCGGTGGGCCGTGGGACGGCCCGCCGATGGCGCGGCGGGCTTCGCCCTTGATTCCGCGCCTTCGGTAAGTTGGCCGCCCAATGATGGCTCTTTCAAACGCGACATTCCCCCACTTCCCCCATAGCCGCTTTTCCTGTATGGCAGCGGCATCTGAGACGTGACGCTTCGGCCCCGGCGTGATGCACAAGGATTGGGGTCGGCGGCAATGGGGCCGCCATAGACATCAGGAGATCCGGGAAGGGCCCGGAAGTGCTCCGACGAGGAAACGACGAATGTTCAACATCACCAAGAAATCCATCCAGTGGGGCGAAGAAACCCTGACACTGGAAACCGGCAAGGTTGCCCGTCAGGCAGACGGTTCGGTCATCGCCACGCTGGGCGAAACCAGCGTCATGGCCAACGTGACCTTCGCGAAAGAGGCAAAGCCGGGGCAGGACTTTTTCCCGCTGACCGTGCATTATGTGGAAAAATACTACGCAGCGGGCAAAGTGCCCGGCGGGTTCCTGAAGCGCGAAGCGCGTCCTTCGGACAAAGAAACCCTGACCTCTCGTCTGATCGACCGTCCGATCCGCCCGCTGTTTGTTGATGGTTTCAAGAACGAAGTTCTGGTCATCTGCACCGTGCTCAGCCACGATCTGGTCAATGAACCCGACGTGGTTGCGATGATCGCCGCCTCTGCCGCGCTGACCATTTCCGGCGCGCCCTTCATGGGTCCGATTGCCGCCGCGCGTGTGGGCTATTCCAATGGCGACTACGTGCTGAACCCCGAATGTCAGGACATGGAAAAGCTGCGCGAGAACGCAGAGCAGCGTCTGGACCTTGTTGTCGCGGGCACCAAAGACGCCGTGATGATGGTCGAATCGGAAGCCTATGAGTTGACCGAAGCCGAAATGCTGGGTGCCGTGAAATTCGCCCATGACAGCCTTCAGCCGGTGATCGACCTGATCATTGACCTGGCCGAAGATGCTGCGAAAGAACCTTTCGACTTCCAGCCGCCGGATTATTCGGACCTCTATGCCGCCGTCAAAGCCGCTGGCGAAACCCAGATGCGCGCCGCCTTCGCGCTGCGTGACAAGCAAGAGCGGGTGGCCGCAATTTCGGCTGCGCGTGATGCGATCAAGGCCGCGCTGACGGAAGAGCAACTGGCCGATGCGAACCTTGGGTCCGCGCTGAAAAAGCTGGAATCGAGCATTCTGCGCGGCGATATCATCAACGGGTCGCCCCGTGTTGACGGACGCGACACCAAGACGGTGCGCCCGATTGTTGCCGAAACCAGCCTCTTGCCGCGCACGCATGGATCGTCGCTGTTCACCCGTGGTGAAACGCAGTCGCTGTGTGTGACCACCTTGGGCACCGGCGATGATGAGCAGTTCATCGACGCGCTGACCGGCACCAGCAAATCCAGCTTCCTGCTGCATTACAATTTCCCCCCCTATTCGGTGGGCGAGGTTGGGCGCTTCGGTCCTCCGGGACGGCGCGAAGTGGGCCATGGCAAGCTGGCATGGCGCGCGTTGCAGGCTGTTTTGCCTGCGGCAACCGACTTCCCCTACACCATCCGTCTGGTGTCCGAGATCACCGAATCGAACGGCTCGTCTTCGATGGCCACCGTTTGCGGTGGCTCGCTGTCGATGATGGATGCGGGCGTGCCGCTGAAAGCGCCGGTTGCCGGTGTGGCGATGGGTCTGATCCTGGAAGATGACGGCCGTTTCGCGGTCCTGACCGATATTCTGGGCGACGAAGACCACCTCGGCGACATGGATTTCAAAGTGGCCGGGACCGAAGAGGGCATCACGTCCTTGCAGATGGACATCAAGGTCGCGGGCATCACGTTCGAGATCATGGAGCAGGCTTTGGCACAAGCCAAGGACGCGCGCATGCATATCATGGGTGAAATGGCCAAGGCGCTGACCGCGCCGCAAGGCTTTAGCCAGTATGCGCCCAAGATCGAGACCATGCAGGTGCCGACGGATAAAATCCGCGAAGTCATCGGCACGGGCGGCAAGGTCATCCGTGAAATCGTGGAAGTGTCGGGCGCGAAGGTCGACATCAACGATGACGGGATCATCAAGATCGCGTCGAGCGATGGCGACGCGATCAAGAAGGCTTATGACATGATCTATTCGATCGTGGCAGAACCGGAAGTCGGCAAGATCTACACCGGCAAAGTGGTGAAGCTGGTCGATTTCGGCGCTTTCGTGAACTTCTTCGGCAAGCGCGATGGTCTGGTGCATGTCAGTCAGATCGAGAACCGCCGCCTGAACCACCCTTCGGACGTGTTGAAGGAAGGTCAGGACGTGAAGGTCAAGTTGCTTGGCTTCGACGATCGCGGCAAGGTTCGTCTGGCGATGAAAATGGTCGATCAGGCCACCGGCGAAGAGATCGTGGCAGAGCAGGCGGAATAACCCCGCTCGCTACGGCACAGAACTGGAAAACCCCGGACCATAGTCCGGGGTTTTTCGTATGGCGATGGCCCTGTTCGGGCGGCTTGGATGGCGCCACATGCGCGCAGCAATATCGTGCGTGGCCTAAAGGCGGGTATCAACGCTATCCGAAGGTGTCGCCGTCGGATCGGCAGGTTGGAGCTGGCGGTATAGCGCATCCGTGTCATCCGCTTTCGCGCGTTGCTCTGGCGCCTTGCCCGTCACGTCCTGTTGTTGCGGGCTGTCGGTCTGCACGGGTTGCGGTTCGTCAGCGTCCGGTGGGTCGTTGCGGGTTTCGCGAAGGTGCTGCAGCAGGTTCACTTCGAACGTCGGGGGCGGGCCGACAAGGCGGTCGCGCCTGTCGGTGAGCGGCACAATATCATGCGTGGTCAGCAGGTCCGCGCGCTGCCCTGCCTTTGCCTGTTGCACCGCAGTTTGCGTCAGCGTGGGCGTTACGGCAGGCGCTGCTCGTTGCGTGGCGGCAGTCATAGCAACCGGGTCGCGCGGTTGCGCGGGGTGCGGCGTGGCCGCCGATATCGGGGATAAAAGTGACATCTGACCCTCCGTCAGGCGGACAATAGTCTAAGCCGATGAGACTACGCGATTCGGCTTAACAGAGGGTTTATGCGCATGCGCGGGACCACCCACGCATGCGCCAAAGGTTAACGCAGGATAGACCGCCCGGCATAGACTGCAGTCTCGCCAAGCATTTCTTCGATACGGATCAACTGGTTATACTTGGCCAACCGGTCAGACCGCGCCAGCGAGCCGGTCTTGATCTGCCCGCAATTCGTGGCCACGGCCAGGTCTGCGATGGTCGCATCCTCGGTTTCGCCCGAACGGTGGGACATCACGCAGGTCATGCGCGCGCGGTGGGCCATATCGACGGCGGCCAGTGTTTCGGTCAGGGTGCCGATCTGGTTGACCTTGACCAGCAGAGAGTTGCCGCAGCCCTTGGCGATCCCGTCGGCCAGCCGGATGGGGTTGGTCACAAACAGGTCGTCGCCCACAAGCTGCACGCTGTCGCCCAAGCGGTCGGTGAGCAGCTTCCAGCCGTCCCAGTCATCTTCGGCGCAGCCGTCTTCGATGCTGATGATGGGGTAGTCGTCGCAGAGTTTGGCCAGATACTCGACATTCTCGGCGGCGCTGAGGGACAGGCCCTCGCCCGCCATCTCATACTTGCCACCCTTGAAATACTCGGTCGAGGCGCAATCGAGCGCGAGATAGATGTCCTGCCCCGGTTTATAGCCTGCCTTTTCAATGGCTTTCAGAATGAAATCGAGCGCGTCGCGCGTGCTGGACAGTGCGGGCGCAAACCCGCCTTCGTCGCCGATGCCGGTGGACAGGCCCGCCGCGTGCAGTTCCTTTTTCAGTGTATGGAACACCTCAGAGCCCATGCGCACCGCGTCACGTATGTTGTCCGCGGCGACCGGCATGATCATGAATTCCTGAATGTCGATCGGGTTGTCGGCATGTTCGCCGCCGTTGATGATGTTCATCATCGGCACGGGGAGTGTGCGCGCAGACGTGCCGCCGATATAGCGGAACAAGGGCTGGCCGGTATAGTCGGCAGCGGCCTTGGCCACGGCCATGGACACGCCCAGAATGGCATTCGCGCCCAGACGGCCCTTGTTCGGTGTGCCGTCCAGTTCCATCATGGCGGCGTCTATAGCGACCTGTTCGGTGGCGTCAAAGCCGACAAGCGCCTCGGCCAATTCGCCATTCACGGCGGCGACGGCTTCCAGAACGCCCTTGCCCATGTAGCGGGATTTGTCGCCATCGCGGCGTTCCACGGCCTCATGCGCGCCGGTGGATGCGCCCGAGGGCACAGCGGCGCGACCCATCGTGCCATCTTCCAAAATCACATCCACCTCGACCGTCGGGTTGCCCCGGCTGTCAAGGATTTCGCGGCCGATTACGTCGATGATGATGCTCATGTTACTGTCCCTTATGCGCTGGCGGGTTTATTGCGCCTGCTATACCTGTCCTGTGCCCACAAGGGAAGGGCGGCGGGTTTCGCGCCACAGGGTAAACAGGCCCGCTGCCACAATGATCGCGGCACCCAGATAGGTCAGGGTGTCGGGGCGTTCGCCAAACACGGTGAGCGCGACGACCAGCGCAAAGACCATGCGGGTATAGCGAAACGGGGTCACGACTGGAATCTCACCCACCCGCATGGCGGCAACCACCATGTAGTAGGCGACCACACCGACCACGAGTGTGCAGGCCAGCAAGGCCAGTTGCACGCTGTCGGGCACCATGGGGCGGCTGCCCATCGCGATCATCATCAAGATACCTGTCGGGGCCATCAGGCCAAAGGCCCATGCAGACATCTGGAAACCCGAAATGCGCGCGGGGGCGGCACGGGTTGCCAGATCGCGGGTGGCCAGCCCCAGAACGCCGATCACCGCCCAGATTGAGGCTGGCTCGAACCCTGCCATCCCCGGTCGCACGATAAGCATCACGCCGAACAGCCCTGCCAGAATTGCCATCCAGCGGCGCCAGCCGACCTGTGCGCCCAGGAAAAGCGCCGCGCCAAGGGTGACGACCAGGGGTGTCGCCTGCAAGATTGCCGATGCGGTCGAGAGGCTGGCCAGCACAAAACCCAGCACGAAACCCACTGTGCCCACCACTTCGCCGATATTGCGGATGATCATACCGCGGCTGGCCATGTCTGCTGAAAAAAGGGCTTGCCCTTTCGCCTTGGCGAAGAGGCCGAAAACCACTGCCCCGCTTGCGCCCAGCATGACAAGGATTTGTCCGATCGGGATTGCACCGGACAAAAGCTTGATGAACATGTCCTCTAACGCGAACCCGGCCATGGCGAGGGTCATCAGCAGCGCGCCGCGCAGGTTGTCGGACATGGGTTAATCTTTCACAGGTTAAGTTTGCACCAAGTGCTACACAAGCCGCCCGCGGGTGCAAAGCAAAAAGCGCGCCCGGACGGGGCGCGCTTTTCCAGTGGTCCGTTTTGTGCGGATCATTCTTCTTTGGCAGCCCGTTTGATGGGGGCCCAAAGCTGTTTGTTGGTCAGGTACAGCAGTGCTGCCAGCACGGACAGGAAGATCACGCCGACAAAGCCTGCCTGCTTGCGTTCGACCATCTTTGGTTCTGCGGTCCACATCAGGAATGCTGCGACGTCCTTGGCCTGCTGCTCTTTGGTTGCGGGCGTGCCGTCGGCGTATTCCACGCCATCTTCCCACAGCACAGGGGCCATGGATACCCAGCTTGCCGAGGCTTCGTTGTAGTAGAACATCGACCCGGCTTCGAACTTTTCTTCGCCGTTGAAGCCATTGACGAAGGACGCAACGTATTCAGCGCCGCCCATGCCGTTCATAAGCTGGTTGATACCCAGGCCGTAGGGGCCCGAGAAGCCGACGCGTGATTTTGCCATCAGGCTCAGATCGGGCGCGCCCTCGAATTGCGATTCGGGGAAATGGTCAGGACCGGCGGCCACGCGCCAGTCGCGCAGCTCTGGATCCCAGATTTCATACATCTCCGCGTAGGCGCGCATCTGGTCGTCAGGCAGTTCGGGACCATTCGGATCGCTCAGCGTGCGAAACGCGACCTTGTCCAACCCGTGGCAGGACGCGCAAACCTCGGTGTAAACCTGCAACCCGCGCTGAAGCTGGTTGCGGTCATACGTGCCGAACGGCCCTTCGAACGAGAAGTCGTAGTCGATGATCTTGCCGGTTTCTCCGGCCGCGAGGTCCGGAGAGGAGGCGAGCATGGCTGCCGTTATCGTGGAAACGGCGAGTTTCTTGAACATTCTATCTCTCCAATTTCCGTCTGTTATTCGGCCGGAACCGGTTCGGGCGATGGGCCTTTGCCGCCACCGGATTTCTTCTTCAGCGACGCTTTGAAGTCCTCCTCGATGGTTGCGGGCTGCGGCAGCGGCTTCTCTATCACGCCCAAGATGGGCAGGATGACAAGGAAGTAGCCGAACCAATAGGCCGACCCGATGAGCGAGATCGTGCCGTAGATGCCTTCTGCCGGCATGGCGCCTGCCCACATCAGCACGAAGAAATCGACCACCAGCAGCCAGAACCACCATTTGAACATGGGACGGTAGCGGCCAGAGCGCACATTCGAAGTGTCGAGCCACGGCACCAGCGCCATCACGAAGATGGAGCCGAACATCGCCAACACGCCGAAGAATTTCGCGTCAATGATCCCGAAGGACAGCCATTCCACGGCCATCACCACCCAAACGTCAGAGGTAAAGGCGCGCAGGATCGCGTAGAAGGGCAGGAAATACCATTCCGGCACGATGTGCGACGGCGTGACCAGCGGGTTCGCTTCGATGTAGTTGTCCGGGTGGCCCAAGAATTGCGGCATGAAGCCGACCAGAGCCCAGAACAACGCAAAGATGACGACAAGCGCGAACAGGTCCTTGATAACGAAATATGGCCAGAACGGCAGCGTGTCTTTTTCTGCTTCTTCCTTGGACGAGCGACGAACATCGACACCGGTCGGGTTGTTGTTGCCCGTGGTGTGGAACGCCCAGATATGCAGGATCGACAGGCCAAGGATCACGAAAGGCAGCAGATAGTGCAGGCTGAAGAAGCGCGTCAGCGTGGCGTTGCCCACCGCTGGCCCGCCCAGAAGCCATGTTTGCAGCATCTCGCCGATGCCGGGGATCGCGCCGAACAGGCCGGTGATGACGGTGGCACCCCAGAAGGACATCTGGCCCCAGGGCAGAACGTAGCCCATGAACGCGGTCGCCATCATCGCGAGATAGATGAACATACCGATGATCCACGTCACTTCGCGCGGGGATTTGTAGCTGCCGTAATACAGGCCGCGGAAAATGTGGATATACACCGCCGCGAAGAACAGCATCGCGCCGTTCTGGTGCAGGTAGCGCAGCATAAAGCCACCGTTCACGTTGCGCATGATGTGCTCAACGCTGGCAAAGGCCAAATCGGCATCCGGGGTGTAATGCATTACAAGCACGATGCCGGTCACGATCTGCAACACTAGGCAGGTCATCAGCACGATGCCCCAGATCCACATCCAGTTCAGGTTTTTTGGCGTGGGAATCTTGATCGTATCGTAGAGCAGTCCAACAATGGGCAGACGCCGATGCATCCACTTCTCTGCGTTGCTGTTCGGCTCGTAATGGTCGTGTGGAATACCAGACATGTATTCTCTCCTTTAACCGAGCTGGATTGTGGTGTCGTCCACGAAGGTCGCAACCGGAATATGAAGGTTTTCGGGCGCTGGTCCGCGACGAATACGGCCTGCGGTGTCATAGTGAGACCCGTGGCACGGGCAGAACCAGCCGCCGAAATCACCCGCACCATTGCCAAGCGGCACACAGCCCAGATGGGTGCAAACGCCGGTCATGACCAGCCATTCGCCCGCATCATCCATGGTGCGGTTCGCGTCGGATGCGTCGGTCCCCGGCTTGTTGGGGTTGCGCGACTGCTGGTCGATGGGAAGCTCGTCGGCAGGCACTTCGCGTCCGGCCGCGATTTCCTCTTCCGTGCGGCGACGGATGAAAACCGGCTTGCCAAGGAAGTTGACCGTAAGCTGGCTACCAGCATCAAGGCCGCCGACATCGACAAAGATCGACGACAAAGCCTGAACATCGGCCGACGGGTTCATCTGGTTGACCAGCGGCCATACGGCGGCACCTACTGTCACAGCACCCGCACCGGCGGTTGCGTAATAGATGAAATCCCGACGGGTGCTTTCGTGGTCATCTGCGTGGGACACGAGCATTCTCCCTTTTCAATGGGTACGAGGGCTATAATTTCGGACAGGCCGCTGAAAGAAAAACGGCCCCTCGCGACTGCATTTAGCGGGGATTGGGTAGTGCGTCCAGCTTTGAAAGCGTGGAAAGGTGTCGCACTTGCACCGATTTTACCGCTTTTGGGGCAGGTTTTCGCTATCCGGGCGGTGTTGTGGCGGTCATGCTGTCACGCGCGGCGAAGCCGCCCTGCCATGCGGCCAGCACGGGCGCGGCATTTCGCCAGTCCCGCGCCCCCAGCCGAAAGTCGATATAGGCAAGCGCGCAGCCAAGTGCCATTTGTCCCATGCAAAGCGGTCCGGCCAGATACGCCATCCAGCGGTCTTCCAGCACGGCAATGCTGCGCGAGATCTTGGACCACTGGCCTTCGACGATTTCCGCCGAGCGGATCTGTTCCGCGCGCAGGCGCGATTCGTACATCATCTCCAATGCGGCATCCAGCATGCCATCCGCCGTTGCTTCCAGCGTGATGCAATCCCATTGGCGCGCCCCTTGCGGATAAAAACGATCGCCTGCGAGCGCATCCAGATAGCGGCAGATGACCCGGCTGTCATATAGCGCGCCGCCGTCGGGACGCGTCAGAACGGGCACTTTGCCCAGCGGGTTCGCGGCCAATGGCACCGTGCCGGAATCCAGCGGTGTCCCAGAGGCGGGCACCAGTGCGATGCGGTCCAGCAGCCCAGCCTCGTGAGCCAACACCATAACTTTGCGGACATAGGGTGATGTCGGGCTGTGATAAAGCGTCAGCCCGCTCATACCTTGCGAAACCGGATGCGGCCCAGAAGGCTCGCGTCGATTTCCACGCCGGGGCCGTTTTCGCCCAACCGCACCACGCGGCGCATCCGTCCGGCAAGGTTCCATTGCTGGCGGTCGCGGGGGCGGTGCGCGCTCATGCCCTCGGGCAGGTCATCCAGCGCGTCTTCGGCGCGCTGGTCGGTGCGCCCGCGCTCCAACTGGCGGGCGATGACATATCCGGCAAGGGCAATCGCCCCGTAGCGGGCGGCGGTGGCGGCAATAGGGGCAAGGGGGACAGGCATGGTAAGCTCCGATCTGGTTGACCCAACTGTATCAGGCCCGGCGCGTCTGTCTATTCACGTTGTTCCGGCGCAGACGCATCGGCCTAGTTTGCCACCGGCGCGTTCTGCGGCAAAGTTTCTGTCGGGTCGACCGCAATGCGGGGCAGCGGCCATGTCAGGTCGATCAATGCGCCATTCAGCACCGGATGCCCCGGCAGGGTCTTGATCTGGCCATCGCAATTCAGGAATTCCAGCCGCGCGCCCGTGCGCTCCAACAGTGTTTTCGCGATGAACATGCCCAACCCCATACCCGCATATCCGGGGCGCCGCTTGGGGCGGTTCGGGTCGCGGCCCCGCCCGATGAATGGCTCGCCGATACTGCCCAGCACTTGGGCCGAAAACCCCGGACCGTCATCTATGATACGGATGCGCAGGGTTTGGGCGGTCCAGCTTGCATCGACCCAAACCTCTGACGCGGCGAAATCGACCGCGTTCTGGATCAGGTTGCGCAGCCCGTGGATCAGTTCAGGGCGGCGTTGGACCAGCGGTTGCATGTCATCGGCGCCATCGCCGGGCTGCAACAGGAAATGCACCTGTTTCCCGCGGTCCAGATGCGGCTCTGCGGCTTCATGCAGCACCGCTTCCAGTGGTGCGCGGCGCATCATCGTGTCGTCCTTGCCGCTGCGCCCCATGGATTGCAGGATCGTGCGGCACCTGTCGGCCTGTTGCACCAACAGGCGCGCGTCTTCGGCCAGATCGGGGCGGTCGCCCAACTCTTCTGCCAGTTCCGCGCTGACCAGCTTGATCGTGGCAAGTGGCGTGCCAAGCTCATGCGCGGTGGCCGCTACCACGCCGCCCAGATCGGTCAGCTTTTGTTCGCGTGACAGCGCCATTTGCGCGGCCAGAAGCGCATCGGCCATCGAATTCGCCTCTGCCGCGACGCGCTGGGCGTAGAACGCCTGAAAGGCGATACCGATCACGATCGCGGCCCAGTGCCCGAAGGTCAGGATCGGCGCCACGTCCAGCATCGTGCCATCGGCAAAGCGCAACGGGCGATAGGTGATGCTGACCAGTGTGATCAGTGCAATCGCCACTAGCGACAGCAACAATGTGGAGCGCGGGCGCAGAGCCATCGCCGCGACCGCCACCGGTGCCATAACCAGCAGCGCGAAAGGGTTGGTGATCCCGCCGGTCAGGTACAGCAACAGAGACAATTGCGCGATGTCGAACAGGAAAGTCAGCGAGGCTTCCGTGTCTGACAGCCGTTTCGCCGCCGGGTAAAGAAACAACGACAGCAGGATCGACACACCAGCCGCGCCGATGACAAGCGCGACCAGCCCGTTGTCAAACCGCAGCCCGAAGGTCAGTTGCCCGACCACAAGCGCGGCAATCTGGCCCGACAGCGCCAACAGCCGGACATAGGCCAGCGTGCGCAGGCGCACCCATTCTGTGCGGTTGTCCTGCGTGATCTCTCCGAATGTCGGGTCCATGGGCGTGATGTCACATCTTGGGGAAAGGGGATTGTTACGCGGGCCGGGCTTTGGCATCAAGCATCAGTCGTATCAGAGGAGTGCGCAGATGCTGCGTCGATATTCGATCATGGCCGCCGGTTTTCTGGCGCTTGTTCTCGGCGGTTTGGGCGCGATGGTGTTCTTTGCCCCGGATCGCGGCCAGTTTGCGCAATGCCGTGAAACCGCGATCGCCGGCGGCAGTGGGGCAATTGGTGGTCCGTTCACCCTGACCGACCATACCGGCGCGCAGGTGACAGAGGCCGATTTCGCCGACCGCCCCGTGCTGTTCTATTTCGGATATACCTTCTGCCCCGATGTCTGCCCCTACGATCTGGCCCGCAACGCCGAAGCCGTCTACACGCTGACAGAGCGAGGCTATGAGGTGACGCCGGTGTTCATCTCGGTCGATCATCAGCGCGACACGCTGGAAGGGCTGGCCGAATTCGTCAGCTTCATGCATCCCGATATGGTCGGCCTGACTGGGACCGAGCAACAGTTGCGCGATGCCGCCCGCGCCTATCGCGCCTATTACGCGGTGCAGGATACCGAGGACGAATTCTACCTGATCGACCATTCCACATTTACCTACCTGAACCTGCCGGGTCACGGTTTTGTGGAACTGTTCCGCCGCGAGGCAACGCCCGACCAGATGGCCGACCGCGTGGCCTGCTTTATCGACAACGCCTAAACAGCGGTCATATCCGGTTCAAATTGACCTTTTGCGCCGCGCGGCCTAACTATCGTGTAACCCACAAGGGAAACCCGATGACAGAACCTGCGCAACTTGATCTTGGTCCCGACCCCTCGCTGCTTATCGTCGATGATGATGAGGTGTTTCTGAAGCGTCTTGCCCGCGCGATGGAGAAGCGCGGCTTTGCCGTGGAAACCGCCGACAGTGTGACGGCGGGCAAGGCGATTGCCACAGCCCGACCCCCGGCCTATGCCGTCATCGACCTGCGGCTGGAGGATGGCAACGGGCTGGACGTGGTCGAAGTGCTGCGCGCGAAACGCGAGGAAGCCCGTATCGTTGTGCTGACCGGCTACGGTGCGATTGCGACCGCCGTGGCTGCGGTGAAGATCGGTGCGACCGATTACCTGTCCAAGCCAGCCGACGCCAACGAAGTCGTGCGCGCCCTGCTGTCATCGGAAGAAGCGTTGCCGGAGCCGCCTGAAAACCCCATGTCCGCCGACCGTGTGCGCTGGGAACATATCCAGCGTGTCTATGAGCAATGCGACCGCAACGTGTCGGAAACCGCGCGGCGGTTGAGCATGCATCGTCGCACATTGCAGCGCATTTTGGCCAAACGCTCGCCCCGCTGACATTGCTGGCGCGCGGGCGCGGGCTATGCTGTGCACCAAGATGGTTGCAGGGTATGACATGTCGCTTCTGGCGCTAAAGGATATTCACAAGAGTTTCGCCAGCGCCGAGGGGCCTGTCGCCGTGCTGCAAGGTGTCTCGCTTGCGGTGCAGGCGGGCGAAGTCGTGGCCCTGACCGGCGAAAGCGGCAGCGGCAAATCGACGCTCCTGCACATCGCTGCGGGGTTGGAACCTGTGGATGCCGGACAGGTGCTGTTCGGCACGCAGGACATGGCCGCTTTGCCCGATGCAGGCCGCGCTCAGCTTCGGCGTGGCACGGTGGGGTTGGTGTTCCAGCAGTTCAATCTTGTGCCGTCTTTGAGCGTCGGGGCCAATCTGGCGTTTCAGGCACGGCTGGCGGGTAAGCATGACGCGGCTTTTTGCACCGACCTGGCGGCGCGGCTGGGCCTAGCGGACTTGCTGTCGCGCTATCCCGAACAACTCTCGGGCGGGCAGCAACAGCGCGTTGCCATCGGTCGCGCGCTCGCCGCACGTCCCGAAGTGCTGCTGGCCGATGAACCCACCGGCAACCTGGATGAGGCGACGGGTGATGCCGTCTTCGCGCTGATGCTGGAACTGGCCCGTGCGCAAGGCACCGGGCTGCTGCTGGTCACGCATTCGGCGCGCTTGGCGGGGCAATGCGACCATGCGATCCACCTGCGCAACGGGCGGCTGGCATGACGCTGCAAGCGCTTTTGTCGCATTGGGCGCGCAACAAGATGCAACTGGCGATGCTTTTGGCAGGGCTGACGCTGGCAACCGCTTTGTGGTCGGGCGTGCAGGCGCTGAACGCGCAGGCGCGCGGGGCGTATGCGACGGCCGCTGCGCTGGTTTCCACCGATGGCGCTGCGCGGCTGGAGTCCCCCTCGGGCCAGTTACCGCAAGCGCTCTTTGTCGAACTGCGGCGCGCCGGTGTGCTGGTATCGCCGGTGGCCGAGGGAAGGTTCATCATGGGTGATACCCGCGTGACCTTGCTGGGGATCGAACCCCTGACCGCCCCTCCCGGAACCGCCGCAGCCCTGGCGGATGGTGATCTGCAAGGGTTCCTGTCGGGCGGTGGATACGCCCACCCCGAAACGGTGGCGCAGATCGGCGCATCCGACATGGCGCTGACCCCGTCGCAAGCCGTGCCCGTGGGCACTGTTCTGGTCGATATCGGCACCGCGCAAACCGCCTTGGGAATGGCGGACCAAATCAGCCACCTGATGCTGACCGGCCCCGCGCCAGACGCTATGCCCGAGGGGCTGCGCATGGCCCAAGCCGATGCGGGCGCGGAACTGGACGGGCTGACCGACAGTTTCCACCTGAACCTGACCGCGTTCGGCGCGCTGGCCTTTGCTGTGGGCCTATTCATCGTGCATTCTGCGGTGGGGCTGGCGTTCGAGCAACGGCGCGGGTTGTTCCGCACCCTGCGCAGCCTTGGCGTGCCGCTGCGGTCACTGACGCTTGCGTTGGCACTGGAACTGGCGCTGATGGCGCTGATTGCGGGGCTGGCGGGGCTTGGCTTGGGCTATGTGATGGCTGCGGCCTTGTTGCCCGATGTCGCGGCCACCCTGCGCGGGCTATACGGCGCGCCGGTGCCGGGCAGTTTGCAATTCAGCCCGGTCTGGGCGCTGGCGGGTCTGGCGATGGCCTTTGCCGGGGCAGGCTTGGCGGGCGGGCAGGCGCTTTGGCGCTTGTGGCACATGCCGGTTCTGGCGCCAGCCCAACCGCGCGCATGGGCAATCGCGTCGGGCCGCGCGATGCGCTGGCAGGTGGTTGGGGCCTTGGCACTGGGCGCGCTGGCCTTTGTGCTGGGCGTGTTCGGCTCTGGCCTGTTTGCCGGTTTCGCGCTATTGGCGGCGGCACTATTGGCGGCGGCCTTACTAACGCCTGCGGCCTTGGCGCTGTGCCTGCGCATGGCCGCGCGCTTGGCCCGCGCGCCGGTGGTGCAATGGTTCTGGGCTGATAGCCGCCAGAACCTGCCGCGCCTGTCGCTCGCGCTGATGGCGCTGATGCTGGCGCTGGCGGCCAATATCGGCGTGGGCACCATGGTCGCCAGTTTCCGCGCCACGTTCATCGGCTGGCTGGACCAGCGGCTGGTCGCGGAAATGACCGTCACCCCTCGCGATGCCGCGCAGGCGCGCGAGCTGGAAGCGTTCTTAACCTCGCGCGTCGATGCTGTCCTGCCCCTGCGCCGCGTGGATGCCACACTCGCGGGCCAGCCGGGTGCGGTTTACGCCATGCGCGACCACGCCACGTTCCGCGACAACTGGCCGCTGATACAGGCGGCGGCGGACTCGTGGGACCGGCTGGCAGGCGAACAGGGCGCGCTGATCAACGAGCAACTCGCCCGTCGCGCGGGGCTATGGCCGGGTGATCGCGTGGCGCTGCCCGGTGCGGGCGATGTCGCGATCCTTGGAGTCTACCCCGACTACGGGAACCCGCTGGCGCAGGCCATTGTGACAGAGGACTGGTTCGACCGTCTGTATCCCGACACGCCCACGCGGCAACTGGCCATCCGCACCGATGACCCCGATGCAACCCGCGCCGCCCTGCTGGACGAATTCGGCCTGACCGCGCAGGCGATCACCGACCAGGCGCAGGCTAAAGCGCTGTCGCTGGCGATATTCGAGCGGACTTTCCTGATCACCGGCGCGCTGAATGTGCTGACGCTGTCGGTCGCGGCCTTGGCCCTGTTCGCCACTTTGGTCACGCTGTCGGGCCTGCGCTTGGTGCAGCTTGCGCCCCTTTGGGCCATGGGCCTGACCGTGCGACAGCTTGCCGGGCTGGAACTGGCCCGCGCGCTGGTTTTGGCCGGGCTGACCATGGTGCTTGCCCTGCCCGTGGGCCTGATGCTGGCGCAGGTGTTGCTGGCCGTGATCAACGTGCAGGCGTTTGGCTGGCGCCTGCCCTTGCAGATATTCCCTGCCGACTGGGCACGCTTGGCGTTTTGGGCCGGGCTTGCGATGCTGGCGGCCAGCGCATGGCCCGCGTGGCGGCTGTGGCGCGGCGGCGGGGAACCATTGCTGAGGGTGTTTGCCTATGAACGTTAAAGTCCTGCTTTTCTGCCTGCTTCCAGCCGCGCCCGTGCTGGCGCAGGGGTTCGCGGGCCTTGGCACAGACGCCGAGGGTTTCGCCGTCCCCGAACGTGGCCGCGCGCTACAATTCCCGCGCGACCACGGCGCGCATCCCGACTACCGTATTGAATGGTGGTATCTGACCGCCACCTTGCAGGACGCGGATGGCCGCGACTATGGCGCGCAATGGACCTTGTTCCGCTCAGCCCTTGCCCCCGGAGAGAGCGAAGGCTGGGACAGCCCGCAGGTCTGGATGGGCCATGCGGGGCTGACCACGCCCGATACCCATTTCAGCGCCGAACGGTTCGCGCGCGGGGGCATTGGGCAGGCGGATGTCGCCGCCGCGCCCTTTGCCGCCCGGATCGACGACTGGCACATGACCAGCACCGCCCCCGACGGGGCCGATGCCTATTCCGCGCTTCAGATCGCTGCGCGCGACGCGGATTTCGGCTATGACCTGCGGCTAGAGGCCAATGGCCCCTTGGTGCTGCATGGACAGGACGGCTACTCGGTGAAATCCGCTGCCGGGCAGGCCAGCTATTACTACTCGCAGCCCTTCTACAGCGTGACCGGCACGCTCGATCTGCCGGGTGGCCCGGTCGCGGTGACAGGCCAAGGCTGGCTGGATCGCGAATGGTCCAGCCAACCCCTTGCTAGCGACCAGACGGGGTGGGACTGGTTCTCGATCGTGCTGGAAGACGGCCACCGCCTGATGGGTTTTCAGTTGCGCGGCCGCCAGACCTTCACCGCAGGCACATGGATCACGCCCCAGGGGCAGGCCACCGCCTTGCCCGATGGCGCGCTGTCCTTCACCCCGCAAGGCACCGCGCAAGTGGCAGGGCGTGACATTCCCGTGCGCTGGCAGATCGACTGGCCGGAACAGGGGCTGTCGCTGCAAACAGCGCCGGTGAACCCGCAATCCTGGATGGACCTGACCGTCAGCTACTGGGAAGGTCCGATTCGTGTCACCGGCAGCCATGACGGGCGCGGCTATCTGGAGATGACCGGCTATTGAGATCGCCTGTATTTCATCTTGCCAAAAATACTCATGACCCAGCAGCGGCCAGAAGCGCCGCGCGCCTACACCTTGACGCCGCGTTGCGCTGGACCGGGCGGCCACTGCACGGCTAGGATCGCGCGACAGCCATAGGAACCGCCCATGTCACCCTACCCCAATATGCTTGCGCCCTTGGACCTTGGTCATACCACGCTGAAAAACCGCGTGCTTATGGGGTCCATGCACACGGGCCTTGAGGAGCGGGGCGATTGGACCCGTGTTGCCGAATATTACGGCGAACGCGCGCGCGGCGGCGTCGGGCTGATCGTGACCGGAGGCATGGCGCCCAATGCCGAAGGCGGCGTTTTTCCGGGGGCGGCGGGGCTGTATACGCCGCAGGACATCGCCAACCACCGGGTCGTGACCGACCGTGTCCATGCAGAGGGCGGCAAGATCGCCATGCAGATCCTGCATGCGGGCCGCTATGCCTATGGCCCTGATTGTGTTGCCCCGTCTGCGCTCAAATCCCCTATCAGCCCGTTCAAACCCCGCGCATTGGACGAAGACGGGATCGAAAAACAGATCGCAGACAGTGCCACCGCAGCCGCCCGCGCCCAAGAGGCGGGCTATGACGGGGTAGAGGTGATGGGGTCCGAGGGGTATTTCCTCAACCAGTTCCTGTGTGCCGCCACTAACCACCGCACCGACCGCTGGGGCGGGGATTATGCGAACCGGATGCGCCTTCCGGTCGAGGTGGTGCGCCGCGTGCGCGAAACCGTAGGCCCCGATTTCATCTTGATCTACCGCATCTCGCTGATCGACCTTGTTCCGGGCGGGCAAAGCTTTGACGAGGTCTTGCGCCTTGCCCACGCGATAGAGGCGGCGGGCGCCAGCATCCTCAACACTGGTATTGGCTGGCACGAGGCGCGGGTGCCCACCATTGCGACATCGGTGCCACGCGGCGGCTGGGCGTGGGTCACGCGCAAGCTGATGGGGCAGGTGGGCATCCCAGTGATCACCTCGAACCGCATCAACACGCCGGATCTGGCAGAGGAATTGCTGGCCGAAGGGGCCGCCGACATGGTGTCCTTAGCGCGCCCCTTTCTGGCCGATCCCGAATTCGTGGCCAAGGCTGCCGCCGGTCGGACCAAGGAAATCGCGCCCTGCATCGCCTGCAATCAGGCCTGTCTGGATCACACGTTTCAGGGCAAGATCTCCAGCTGTCTGGTCAACCCCCGCGCAGGGCATGAAACCGACCTGAACTATACGCCCACAAACACCCCCAAACGCATCGCGGTGGTCGGCGCTGGGCCGGCCGGGCTGATGGCGGCACTGGTGGCCGATCAGCGCGGGCATGATGTGACCTTGTACGAGGCCGACGCCCGCATAGGTGGTCAATTGAACATGGCCCGCGTCATCCCGGGCAAGGAAGAATTCCACGGGCTGGTCGACTGGTTTGCCACCATGATCGCAAGCTCTGGTATCGCGTTGCATCTGAGCACGCGCGCCGCGCCGGAAGCCCTTGCTGCATTTGACGAGGTCATCATCGCCACCGGCGTCACCCCCCGCGATCCGGCCATTGACGGGCAGACCGCCCCCCATGTCCTGCGCTATACCCAAGTCCTGCGCGACAAAGCGCCGGTTGGTGCGCGGGTCGTCGTGGTCGGCGCGGGTGGTATCGGGTTCGACGTGGCCGAATACCTTGCCCATCAAGGCCCCAGCGCCACGCTGGATCTGCCCCTCTGGCAACGTGAATGGGGCGTGACCGATCCCGCAACTGCCCCCGGCGGTCTGGCCCCGGATGGCCCCGACCCCACGCCGCCCGCACGCCAGATCACGCTTGTGCAGCGCAAGCCCGGCAAACCGGGCAAAGGGTTGGGGAAAACAACCGGCTGGATTCACCGCGCCAGCCTTGCCGCCAAGGGTGTGACCATGCTGGGGGGCATGGCTTACAAGCGAATCACCGCGGAAGGGCTTGTGGTCGAACGCGACGGCGCGGAACAGCTTTTACCCGCAGATACGATCGTTTTGTGCACCGGCCAAGACCCGCTGCGCGATCTCGCCAATGCCCTGCCACATGCCCATGTCATTGGCGGGGCCGATGTCGCAGCCGAACTCGACGCGAAACGCGCCATTGACCAAGGGGCACGTCTGGCGGCAGCACTGTAATAGTACCGTTAATGCAGTGTTTTCGGCAAACCCTTATCCTTCTACAGTCCTGTCCGCGATTTCCCCGGCTAGTGAGACTTCAATATGATCCTGATCCCGACGACCGGCGCAGATGACTGGCAAAGATTTCTCGCTGACCCAGAAAAGCAATGGCGGCGCGGATATTCCGCGATGGCTGCTGCGCTCTCGTGGGAGTCAGCGGACGGTCTTCCGGCCGAACTTGCTGCGGTTATTGGTGAGGATCCGGAGCTGTTGCTTGCTATACCAGAGCACAAGGTTTGGTTGCCCGGCGGGGGCAGAGCGAGCCAATGTGATGTTTTCGCGCTCGTCAAATCCGGAGGCGATCTCATCGCTGTTGCGGTCGAAGCAAAAGTTAAAGAGCCTTTCGGTCCCACAATTGGAGAATGGATGAGAGACGCAAGCCCGGGAAAACTTGAGCGCATATCGGCAATCTGCCATGTGCTCGGCCTTTCTGAACGTCCCCCAGACCATTTGCGCTACCAGCTATTTCATCGGACCGCGGCAGCAGTCTATGAGGCAAGACGATTCAACGCCGGGCGTGCTGCGATGATCGTACAATCGTTTTCTCAAGAGCACCTCTGGTTCTATGACTTCCGCGCATTTGCTCAGCAATTCGGAATGCTCGAAGACCTCGGAGAAATGCTCGATTGCGGACTTCCATGTGGTATGCGCCTCTCGCTCGCTTGGGCGGTAGGGGCTCCAGAGTTTCTCTAACAGGCATTCCTTAGAGCGCGTCCGGTTTGACCAGATTCAGGATTCCCTTACTTCATGATCCATGATTCCATGTCTTTGAGCAGATATGGAGATAACAGATGGGCAAACCACATCCACTTGCGTTGCGAGAGCGCGTTG
>NZ_UIHC01000065.1 GCF_900499075.1 Roseinatronobacter ekhonensis
TCGGGCAGTTCAGTGATGGTAGTCTCTGGCATGTGGCATATCCCTTTCTCGACTGAGAATTGACGGCGTCTGAACACCGCCATGATATGCCGCCCCTCAGGGCATCACCAACTTTCGCGCGTTTCTCCCAGGCAATTAACGAACGGCACCAGCGGCAATCAGGCCCACAGCAGCGCGACGTTCTGTTCCAAGCTTACGCAAATTGTCCGGCCCAATTCTGACACTCGTCAAGCGATTTGATGCCGCGTCGGCACGTTCGACAGTACTATCATTCGTTTATCATGCCGCAAAGTGAGCTCTCAAAAAAACACGGTGCTGACGGAAGGCGAAACTTGAAAAATTCGAATGCCGCCGAGTTTCATGCCTTGATAGCGCGTCAGCGAAAACATATTTCACCATGGTGCGGCGAGCCCGGTTGGGACGCTGCGCACAACTCACTAAAGTCATTGCCCTGACACCGATCAGGCAACCGTGATTTTCCTGAGGAGCGGTCCGTCCGGCATATCGCCGGACCGGTATTCCTACCCGTGAGGTCGTTATGGGAAAAGGCAACAATAAACGCGGCAACAAAGAAGCTAAGAAACCGAAACAGGAGAAACCCAAGATTTTGGCGACGGCCAATTCAGGCGCGACGAAACCACTCTCTCTGGGCGAGAAAAAGGGCAAGTAGGCCAAAAAGCGGGTGAGCTTCGATCGCTTGCCCGCAGTGCCCTCGGTTATTTTCTAGACATCTCGCTCAGCCCGCTGCGCCGCTGCGACAGGAAGCAAGTTTAGACAGCATAGGCAGATCATTCTAGGCCGCTCAGTGCATGTCATCAGCCAGTGGGCAATCCAGCGCGAGATTTCCGGAGCGAAAATTCTGGCATTGGCACACAGCTTTTCAAGCAACGAACAGAGTTCGCTCAGCATAAATACGCCTTCACCGACCCGCCGAAAACCTCTGTCGCGACAAGGACTGCCACCCAGAAAGGAGCGTATTGAGCATACCTTGGCGCTTGTCGGGTATTTCGTAATCAGGCAGATCGCTCTGATTTTCTTGCATAAAGCCCCAAACTTTGGATGCGACGTCTTCCATCCGTTCGTCCAATGCTCCCGCGTGACGGGCAAAATCAGGATTCGAATCCACCCAGTCGATGATACCGCCTTCGATCTGCTTGTCTTCAAGAGGGATCTCCTCAAGAATATCGCGCATGGCTTGTGCAGCGTGTGCTGCTCCGACCTTTTCAAGGTGCCGTGGAAGCACGCTTATGCGCGCCGCACATTCATAGTTGATGACCGCCCCTAAAATACCGTTCTTCCCAGCAGTGCAGCGTCGCCAGATCAAGGCGCTCAGGATCGTATCGACAGTTTCGCTGGAAGGCTCCGTGGAATGAAGAGCCTGCTCAATGCGCCGAAGTGCGACAGGATCATCGCCCTCCAGCAGGTCGTGAAGATTTTCAGGCATCCCGCTGTGTATCACAACTGACCTTTCACGGCTACTGCCCTTCAGAATTCCATCGAAAACGCGACCTCCCGCACGTCATATGGAAATCAGGGGCCGCTGGGACCCGAGTTCATGCGACAATTGATAAAGGAAGCCATATTTTTGGTTGGCCATGGTTAGTTCTGGGAAAGCTCTACGGCGTTGGTCGCTATCCGGGCGATCACTTCGCTGCATTGCAAGGCCTGTGAAACGCCATGTTTTCCGCCCGACAGCTTGGCTTCGATTGGTGTCAGCCGCCGATGAAATCCGCGCGACGCTCCAGCAGGCTCTCGTAAAGGAAATCGACGAAAAGCCTGACCCGCTGCACCCGGCGAAGATCGCCATGCATCAGCACCCAGGTCGAGCGGCTTTTGTCGAGCTCGGTTCCCGGCACTCGTTGAAGTTCGCGAAAGGCGCTTTGCACCCAGGCCGCGAGGAAAGACATACCCGCTCCGGCCCGGGCGAGATGCATGTGCATCGCAGGGTCTGGGATGGTATGGCGCACCGTCGCGCGCGGAAACGGCGAAGCCGCGATCATGGCCTGCAATTCGGGAACTTCGCCGTAGCCGATCCAGGTCAGCCCTTCGCCGCGTGGACCGGCGTCGTGCAGATGCTTGTCGATGTAGTCGCGCGCCGCAAAGACCCCGATCGAGAGCGGGAACAGCTTGCGCCCTACCGCATCGCCGGAAAGCTCGCGCACATGGCGGATTGAGACGTCCGTCTCCAGCTTTTCGATCGAGTCGATGGCGTAGGAAAGGTTCATGTCGATGTGGATATCGGGATAAAGCGACAAGAACTCGCCCAGGACCGGCGCCAGCAGGAAATGCGCTGTCATAGGATCGACGGACAGACGTATGCGTCCCGCCGCCTCGCTGTCGAGGCCGCGCACCGCATTAAATCCCTGTCGCAATGACGTTTCAGCATCCAGCGCCTGCGGCAGCAGCTTCCGGCCTGCCGCTGACAGTTCCAGCCCGCCTGCGCTACGCCGGAACAGTTGGACCCCCAGCTGCGCCTCTAGCCCCTCGACCTGCCGGCGCACGGTCGCGTGGGTGCCGTCCAATTGTTCGGCAGCCCCGCGCAGCGACCCCGCCCGCGCAACGGCCAGAAAGGCCGGAAGAGATTTCCAATCCACCATCTGGAACGAATATGAACCACACTGGTGCATAAACTGCAATGTTCGGAATAAAATTGGTTCGGTAGATGCAGGGCAACCGAACCGAAAGGCAACCAGCATGACTGCAACACTTTCTGCATGGCGCATAAATCACTACGGCACCCCCGAGGTGCTTGACCCGGTGACCCGGCCCATTCCGGCACCTGGCCCCACCGAGATCCTGATCCGCATCCGCGCTTCGGCTGTCTCGCGCGCAGACGGCATGATGCGGGCCGGGAAGCCTCGCTTTGCACGTCTTTTCCTTGGCCTACGTCGCCCGCGTCAAAATCTGTCGGGCACCGGGCTCTCGGGTGAGGTGATCGCCGTGGGCGATAATGTTAGCCGGTTTGCCGTGGGCGACGCCGTCTTCGGCGAGGCGGGGTTGAAATTCGGGGCAAATGCCAGCCACATCTGCCTCGATGAGTCTGGCGTGCTGATGAAAAAGCCCGATGCACTGTCGCATGAGGACGCTGCCGTCATGTGCGATGGGCCGCTGACCTCGCTGAACTTCTTGCGCGAGGTGGCTGAACTGCGCGCGGGTCAGACGGTCCTGATCCTTGGTGCCTCGGGCAGCCTCGGAAGTGCGGCGGTGCAGATCGCCGCCGCCATGGGAGCCGAGGTCACCGGCACCTGCAGCGCCCGCAATGCTGACATGGTGGCCGCCCTCGGGGCTGGCAGGGTCATCGACTACGCGCAGCAGGACTTCACCAAGGGAGCCGAACGATACGACGTGATCTATGATACACTCGGCGTCTCGTCCTTCGCCAAGGCGAAACGCAGCCTGACCCAGCACGGCCGATACATCTGCCCTGTGCTAGGCCTCGGCTTGCTCAGTGCGATGCTGTGGACGACGGTGGCAAGTGCGCGCGAGGCTCGTTTCTCAGCCACCGGGATGCTCAAGCCGGAGGTGTTGCGCCCGATGCTCGGCACACTCACCCGGATGATCGAGGACGGCAAGCTGGTCCCTGTCATCGACCGGGTCTACCCTTTGGCCGACCTGATCGAAGCGCACCGCCACATGGAGACGGGTCACAAGCGCGGCAATGTCGTCGTAGTGTAAGCGCGCGCCACGCAGTCAGCTCAACCACCAATTCAACCGGAGAGATAACCATGAAAATGAACTATTTCGTCGTCGGAACCAACGACATCCGCGCATCGAAAGCCTTCTACGACGGACTTTTTGCAGACGCAGGACTTCAGACCATATCGCCCACGGACCGCATGACCTACTGGCTCGGCGAGGACTTTGCCTTCGCAATCGCTATACCCTTCAATGAGGCGCCAGCAACCAACGGGAATGGCACGATGGTTGGCTTTTCTGTCGGGGCGAAAGAAGACGTTGAAAGGATGCACGGCCTGGCCCTTGACTTGGGCGGCACCTGCGAGGGCGCGCCCGGTCAGCGTGGGCCGAAATTCTCGGCCTATTTGAGAGACCTTGATGGCAACAAGCTGTGTCTGTCTGACTAAGGAAGCCGCGTTTCCGATTCAGCAGCTACACATAGAAATCCGAAAAGGCTGTATTCGCGGATTGGTCACAGGACATCACGGATCATTGCTGCCGGTGCGGGGACGCCGTGCGCGCCGGCACAATGATCGACCATGCTACTTGTCTTGCCGATCTGCATAAAGCGCAGACGTTCACATCGAAATTGTGCATGCGCGTTGTTGATGCGGATTCAGAGACACCGCAAATCAGTAGACACCGGCGGATGGCGTAGATTGTAAATCGAAGCCCCGCTGCCGCAGTTAATTGTGGAAGATCTCGCCGCACCGCAGCTTTCGCAAAGAAGACTTTGGTCGAATTTGCAGCATTCGAAAGCATCGGACGACGACTGTGCGGTCAAATCGGGCTTATGGTGCAGTTGCACTAACGTCCGCTTCACCCGTTTGTTGCGAAAGCCGCGAAAAAAGCCATCCCTTGTCAAGCCCATCGGCCACCGTCGACATTTCAAAAGATCTTGTGCGTCCTGTTTCCCGAGCGTCGCAAATGCGCTGTTGCTAATGTTGAATACCACGTCTACATACCGACCGACGGTTTGTATCTGGATTCTATCTCATGGAAGTGAAGATTGGGGTGAAGGCGGCTCGGAAAAGGTTGGCACCTGAAGACCGCCGTGAGGCGATCCTCAATGCGGCGCAAGCTCTGTTCATGGAACGCGGTTGGGACACGGTGACGATTGCCGACGTGCTGGAGGCGGCCGGGATCTCAAAGGGCGGTTTCTATCACCACTTCACGGCCAAGGCGGATCTACTGACCGGCATCGTCGTCCGGATGACCCAACAGGTAATCATCTTAGCGGAGACCGCCTGCCGCGACGCTTCCGGGGATGCCTTGGCCAAACTGAACGCCTTTATAGCGGGGTCGGTGCGCTGGAAAGTTGAGAATACCGCCGAGATGCGCTTTTTCACCGACGTTCTCGCGAAGCCCGGCAACGACATTCTGTATCGTCGCATCTTCGAAGCCACGGCCGGGGCGGTAGTGCCCGTGCTGGAAGACCTAGTGGCCGAAGGCATCACAGACGGCACGTTTGACGTGGCCGATGCCCGACTAACGGCCGAGGTGATCGTTGGCCTGTCGCACGGTCGGCGGCAGGTCCTTGAAGACGCGGTCGCGATTGCGGCCTCGGGCGATCTGGACCGGGCGGCTCGTTATCTCGACCACCGGATGCAGGCAGAGGGGACGATTTGCGACAGGCTCCTGGGCTTGCCGCAGGGCAGCGTCTTGCTGTCGAGCCCCAAGGATCATCGCCGGATGCTGGTTGGACTGACGCCATCCAATAACGCCAATGAACAAGCGGACGCGCCGCCTCAAGGATCAATGACATGACAGACGAGTCCAGAACACTGTCCTTTCGGGACGACAAGGGCGCGTCACGCGCGACATGGATCGCGGGGGCGCTGGTGATAGCGATCGTAGGCTGGATGGGCAGCGGATACATCCTGCCCTCAGACGACGCGAAAAGCGTCGCGACTCCCCAGACGCGGATCGCCCCAGTCGCCGTGGCTGTCGAGCAATCGTCCGTCCAGCCAGTGACGCTTTACTTTCAGGCAGAGGGACAGGCCCAGCCGGATCGAGACACGTCGATTCGCGCAGAGGCGTCGGGCGATGTGGCCGAAGTTCTGGTGTCAAAGGGTGAGGATGTCGAAGAAGGCACCGTAGTCGCGCGACTATCCACGACCCGCGCCGAGGCCGACCTGTCCCGCGCCCGCGAGCAAATGGCCCGCGCGCAACGCGAATTTGACAATGCATCGGAGCTTCTGGAGCGCGGTGTCGCCACAGCAGACCGCGTCAGCGAAGCGCGCGCCGACCTGGCATCCGCTGAGGCCGCCGTGACCGGCGCCGAGGAAAGCCGGGAATCGCTGGAGATCATCGCCCCCTTTGCAGGGCGGATCGAGACACTTACGCTGGACCCGGGCGAGTTCGTGCAGGCGGGCGCTGATGTTGGCCGCATTGTCGACAACCGCCCCTTGACCGTCGCCATTCAGGTTCCGCAGCAGGCGTTGAACCGGATCGAGAACGGCCAGACCGCGACGATCAATTTCATCACCGGTGAAGAGCGCGAGGGGCGTGTCAGCTTCGTCGGCACATCGGCCAATGCCGAGACGCGCACTTTCTTGGCCGAGATCGACGTGCCGAACGAGGACGGCGCGATCCCCGCAGGCATATCAGCAGAAATTCGGATCCCGACGGGTCAGGCGCAGGCGCACTTCGTGCAACCCTCGACCATCTCGCTTTCGCCTGAGGGGCGCTTGGGCGTAAAGACAGTCGACGCCGAGGACCGCGTCGCCTTCAACCCGATCGAGATCGTGCGCGCGGAAATTGACGGCATCTGGGTCACCGGCTTGGATGCCACGGCGCGGATCATCACCGTGGGTCAGGGCTTCGTGAACGCGGGCGAGACCGTCGATCCCTCACCTGTTGCGGACGCAACCGTTGGGGAGGCGGGCCAATGAATGCGCTTATCGACGCCGCATTCTCCCGCAGCCGAGTCGTGATGATGGCTCTGCTGATGATCCTGAGCGTGGGGGCCATCGCCTACGTCTCGATCCCGAAGGAGTCCACTCCCGAGGTGCCGCTGCCTCTGGTCTATGTCTCAACCGGTCTGGAAGGGATCAGCCCCACCGACGCCGAACGCTTGCTGATCGAGCCGATGGAGACGGAATTCGCGGCGCTGTCAGGGCTTGAAAAGATGACCAGCAGCGCGGGCGAAGGCTATGCCAACGTCCAGCTTGAGTTCACCCCCGGCGGCGACATCGACGAGGCGCTTGACAAGGTGCGCGAGGCCGCCGACCGGATCGAGGGCGATCTGCCCGAAGACGCCTACGATCTGTCGATCACCGAGATCAACACCGCGCTGTTTCCGATCATTACCGCCATCGTGTCGGGTCCGGTGCCCGAGCGCACGCTGAACGCCCTGGCTGATGACGCGCAGGAGGCCATCGAGGGTGTGCCCGGCGTGCTCGAGGTCGATATAGGCGGGGCGCGCGACGAGTTCCTGGAGGTTCTGATCGACCCGACAGTGTTCCAGACCTACAATCTGTCCTTCGATGAATTGATCGGCCAGCTTCAGCGCAACAACCGCCTGATCGCCGCAGGGGCCATCGAGACCGGTGGAGGACGAGTCGTTCTGAAGGTGCCTGGTCTGATCGAGGACATCGAAGACGTGATGGACATACCTGTGAAGGTGCGCGGCAATGCGGTCGTGACCTTCGAGGATGTGGCAACCGTGCGCCGCACGTTCCAGGACCCGACTGGCTTCGCCCGGATCGAGGGCCAGCCCGCACTGGCGCTGGAGGTCAAGAAACGCTCGGGTGCGAACATCATCGACACCGTCGCTGGAGCAAAGGCCGCGCTGGAGGAACTGCGCGCCGACTGGCCCGACAGCGTCGAAGTCACGTATCTTCAAGACCAGTCCGAACAGGTCGAAACGCTGCTGTCGGACCTGGAGGCGAACGTGATTGCCGCCGTGATCCTGGTGATGATTGTCATCATCTTCGCCTTGGGCGTGCGTTCGGCAATTCTGGTCGGTTTCGCGATACCCGGCGCGTTCCTCGCGGGTGTAACTGCACTCTGGGCGATGGACTACACAATGAACATTGTCGTGCTGTTCTCGCTGATCCTGGTGGTCGGAATGCTGGTGGACGGGGCCATCGTCACCACCGAATTGGCCGACCGCCGCTTGCAGGAAGGGGCCACCCCGCGCGAGGCCTACGCCCTCGCAGCCAAGCGCATGTCTTGGCCGATCATCGCGTCCACGGCGACCACGCTTTCTGTATTCTTCCCGTTGCTGTTCTGGACCGGAATGGTCGGCGAGTTCATGAAGTTTCTGCCAATCACCGTCATCCTGACGCTATTTGCGTCGCTGTTCATGGCGCTGATCTTCATTCCCGTGCTGGGCGGCCTGATCGGAAAGCGTCAGCCGCAGAACGCGAAATCCAAGCGCGCGCTGCACGAGGCCGAAACCGGCGATCCGCGCCGCATCGGGGGTATGACTGGTGCCTATGTCCGCGTTCTCGAAAGGGCAATACTTCGACCCGGCGCCACCGCGCTATTGGCGCTGGCGCTGCTGCTGAGCGGCTTCGGCCTTTACGGTCAACTCGGCAAGGGCGTGACATTCTTCCCCTCCGTCGAGCCCGAATTCATGCAGGTGCAGGTCCGGGCGCGTGACAATTTCTCGATCTACGAGCGCGACGCGCTGGTGCGCCAAGTCGAGGAGCGGCTGCTGGGCTTCAACGAGGTCGCGACGGTCTATGCACGTTCGACCATGAGCACGGGACAGGGCGACGAGGAAACCATTGGCACGCTGCAACTGGAGCTGATCGACTGGGACACTCGCCGGACCGCCGCGCAGATCGGAGCCGACATCCGCGAAGAAGTGTCCAACATCGCCGGGATCGACGTGCAGGTGCAAACCGAAAGCGGCGGCCCGACCAGCGGCAAGCCAGTCAACCTTCAGATCACCGCACGCAATCCAGGCGTTCAGGCCGACGCTGTCGAACAGGTGCTCGGCATCATGGAGCGCATCGGCGGCTTCACCGATGTGACCGACACCCGCCCCCTTCCAGGCGTCGAGGTATCGATCCTCGTCGACCGTGCTGAAGCCGCGCGCTATGGCGCCGATGTCAGTCTGCTGGGCCAAGCCGTGCAGCTTCTGACCCAAGGCATCGCCGTGGCCGATTACCGCCCGAGCGACGCAGATGGCGAACTGGATATCCGCGTGCGTTTCCCGGCAGAGGAACGGTCGCTGTCCGAACTGGGCAACTTGCGGGTGCCGACCAATGCAGGACTTGTGCCGATCTCGAACTTCGTGACCTTCGCACCCAGCGAGCGCACCGGCACTATCACCAGGATTGACGAGGCCCGCGTCGTGTCGGTCGAGGCCAATGTGGCACCCGGTCTTCTGGTCAACGACCAGGTCACCGCGTTGCAAGCCGCACTCGACAAGGCTGATCTGCCAGCCGGGGTCAGCTACAGTTTCGCGGGCGAGGCCGAGGATCAGGCTGAAACGATGGCCTTTCTGGGAGGCGCCTTTGCCGCGGCAATCTTCCTGATGCTTGTCATCTTGGTCCTGCAATTCAACAGCTTCTACCAGGCCTTTGTGGTGATGAGCGCCATCGTCTTCTCGGTAGCGGGTGTGCTGCTGGGCCTGATCATCACTGGGCGCCCCTTCGGCGTCGTGATGGGCGGAATCGGGGTCATCGCGCTGGCGGGGATCGTGGTGAACAATAATATCGTGCTGATCGACACCTACAACGACCTGAAGCGATCAGGCATGTCCCCACGCGAGGCCGCCCTTCGCACTGGCGCGCAAAGACTGCGGCCCGTCATGCTGACTTCCATCACGACGGCACTCGGCCTCATGCCGATGGTCTTGGGGGCGAATCTCAACTTCTTGACCCGCGAGATCGTCTTCGGCGCGCCGTCCACGCAATACTGGACCGAACTTTCCAGCGCCATCGTCGGCGGGCTGGTGGTCGCCACTTTGCTCACCCTCATCCTGACCCCCGCGATGCTGATGCTGGGCGAGAAACGACAAGAAGAGTCCTCGCCGCTCGTCGGCACAGTTCCGGAGCCGACTGAAACCTGAATTCGGAAAGTGTCCGTTCGTGCATTCTGCAGCATTTGTCAGAACGGGCTCGGATCCGACCTCAGCTGCACAACACATCACCGTCGGCTATTGGCCGTGAGACCTGACCGCCAAATACCAGAAACAGGCCGATGCTGCACCGCACACGATGATCGCGACGAGCGCGGACCTCCAGCTTTCCGCACCGCGGTCGATAACTCCTTTTTAAAAACGCCAATGCAGCAGGACCCTTTTTCGACGCACAATAATTTACGACGTGCTCAGGTTGCTTGCGCGCCATATTGGGCATTCATTTTTCGTTCGTCGTCTGGCTTCACTGGACGCGTCCTAAGGCTTTGAGCAAAGCGAAGCACGTAGCCATCAGGGTCTGAGATCAAAAACTGGCGGCGTGTGTCCATGCAATTGGTCTTCCAAATTTCATCTTCATAGATTTCGACAAGCGGTTCTACGCGCTGCGACAGGACTCTTAGATAGAGAGCGTCCACGTCAGTCACCATGAACTGCAGGTTCATCCCGCGCCCGAAGGGCCGTGCCATGTCATCGGGAAGCCAAGGCACCCAATTTCCATCCAGCTCCCAATGTGCAATCATGATCTGCGCACCACAAAATGCTAAATAGGCGTGAGGGTCGCTCCCCCGTTGCTGCACAACTTCAAAACCAAGGGTGGCTGTGTAGAATTCCATCGATGCTTCAAAATCTGAGCACCAGAGTTCTGGAACGAGCGGGTCAATCTCAAAAGTCATAAGGGCCTCCAACAGGTGATCTAATCTGCTAGCGCCTCAACCTTGGTTGAGATCTAGAGAAATTTCTTCACGAAAATTCGAGTTTATTGCGTCCAAGAGAACGCTAGCAATGTCCCGCGTCGCAGACCATTTAACGAATTGCCGCGAGAAGGTTCGGACACCGCCCTCCTCTGGTCTGCGCCTTAACCCCGCAAAGCGCCTTGTCTTGAGTCGCACAAGCATCGAGCAACATACCAGAACAGCCAGCAAGCAGAGCCCGTTATCACGCGGCTATACAGAGAAATACGAAAAGGCTGCATCCGGGGATCGATCGCAGGACAGTAAACTAGCGGCGAAATGGAACCACGTTGTCGCCACGCATGAATGTGACCGCACCCTCGCTGTTGATCGCTGCGACAGCCGTGTCGCGGGCTTCCGTGTCGGAAATGAATTGATCATCCCAGACATGGCTAGTGTTATCCTTGTCGACAACTTCCAGCGTCCAAGTCTTATCCCCTTCAAGGCGGAAGATTTCGATCAAGAATGGCAGCGCATCGACGACGATCCTCTTGCTCTTGCCGGACCTTACGATGTTGGGCTCGTCATCGGTATCGTTCATTGCTCGGCCTCAAGCTGCAAAATAGCTTGTCCGACTTAGCCAAAGTGCTTCGGTAACGTCAATGCACCGGCTGCTCAAAGAGACCCCTTTCGTGGTCCGAAATAGAGAGTTCGCACCGCCTCTGCGCGCACCAGCTTGAGATATGCGCAGAAGTTGGTGACGCCTGATCAGGCGGCGGCTTGAACGTGGCGGAGGCCGTCGCGGAACTCAACCCCTTGGATGATCTCGGGCAGGCGGTTCCGGCCATCGAGTTTGCGCCATTTC
>NZ_UIHC01000079.1 GCF_900499075.1 Roseinatronobacter ekhonensis
CTCAATCCAATTGAACGTCTTTGGGCGGTCTTGCACCATTATGTCACCCACAATCGCTACTACCGAAGTCAGAAGCAATTCGCCGACGCCATCCTTGCATTCATGCGTGAGACCATCCCGCAGGAATGGAAGAAATTCCGCGACAAGGTGTCAGATAACTTCCGCGTCATAACACACGAGAACTTTCGGGTTTTGGAGTAGAAGAAGTATACCCAAGCCAAGGAAGCGATGTTCTTTTACACCGACACCGCCGATGCGCCGTGGACGGTGGTCAAATCCAAGGACAAGAAACGCGCGCGGCTGGAATGCATGAAGCATTTTCTGTCGACGCTGGACTATCCTGACAAAGACCCCGAAATTGCCCGCGCACCGGACCCGCTGATCGTGGGCCGCGCGCGGCACATGGTGCTGTCAGGGGCAGAGCTGGGGCATGTTATGGGCGCGTCCGCCGGGTAACTTTATTTGAACAGCTTGCCCAAGCCCTTGCCGGTGATCCGGCCTGCGATGCGCCGCCCGATGCGGCGCGTCACCGCCCCTTTGCGTTTAGAGGTCAGCGCCTGAGCATCGCCCGAATACTTGGCGAGCGCATAGAGGAATTTACGAAATTTGTTCAGGCTCATGCGCCGTGGATACCAGATTCCAGGCGCTCCCGAAACCTGGATCGCGGCTAATTGCTGTGTCGCGTCAGGATCGCGTGTTGAGCGTAGCTGGCAAACAGATCGGCGTGTTCCAAGTGCAATCCGCGCCGGTTGGCCACATCGCGCAGATGCGCGTTCAAGGTATGGCGCGGTGTGACGTGGAATTTTGCCAGCCACGCGTTCAGCCCCGCGCGGGCGATGCTCGGCAAACGGTGCTGGCGGCCGAAATCGACCAGATGCAGGCTGCCGCCGGGTGCCAGATGGTCCAGCGCACAGTCGATCGCGCGGGTCCAGTCGGGGATCATCGACAGGCTGTAGGACAGGAACACGCGGTCGAACCCAGCCACGCTGAACAGCGTGCGCCCGTCAAAGGCGGTGGCATCGCCATGGGCCAGCATGGCGCGCGGTCCCAATTTGGCACGGGCGCTGCGCAGCATCTCTTCGGATATATCCAGCCCGTAAAGGCGGCCTTCGGGCGTTGCGCGGGCGATATGATCCAGATTGCGGCCGGTGCCGCAGGCAATCTCCAGCACGCGCCCGCCTGCGGGCACATCCAGATGCGCGACCAGATGGTCCCGCCCCAGCAGGAACCATGCGCGCGTCGCGTCATAGATAAGCCGTTGGCGGCGGTAGGTTTTGTCCATCAAAACGGCATGGCTGGTCTCTGCCATCGGCTTAGCCCCCGAAACGGTACAGATGGACACCGCCATAAATGGCAGAGCGATCCCGCGCGAAGGCCCGCGCAGAGGCCGCCATATCGTAGCGCCACTGGCCCAACACATGCTGTGGTACACGGCCCGGCAGAATGTCATCGGTGCCGCCAGTGCGAAACAGAACCCGCGCACCGGGGCGTGCCGTGCGGGTGATCTGCGCCCAAAGCGCGGTCAGTTGCGCGTCATTCATCCAGTCTTGTGCGTCCAGCAGGGTATAGGCATCGAGCGAGGCATCCGCCCGCGCGGCCAGATGGTCGGTGAAAGACGCATTCTCGGCCCGCACCCGCGTGGCGCGCGCTGCGATCTGGTCAAAGTTCTGCGGCATCAGATAGGGGGGCAAGCTGGCATCCGGGGCGTCCTGATAACCGCGATGGAAGGCCTGCCACAAAAAGTAATTTTCGCGCACCGGGAAATCGCAGACCAGTCGGCGCGCACGTTCGCGCAACACTTCGATGATCGCGCCATCGCCGGCCAGCTTGTCGTATTGCGCCGGGGGAATGCCCAACCCGAACAGCGACGCGCGCTGCCGCGCCAGAAAGCGCACCAATTTCTTGTCGAAAAGCGGGTCAATCGCAGTGTCATAAAACCGGCGCTGCGCGGCCATGTCGGGCGCATCCAAAAGCGGGCGAAAATCCACCCGCGCCAGTTTGCCAACCAGATGCACCGCGCCGATGAACCGGCCCAATACACCCTGACGGTAGAACCCGCGCGCGAAATAGCGGCTGCGTTGGCTGCCAAGGCTATGTCCGCCCCAATAGGCGCGCGCGGTCGGGTCCAGCTTGGGCAAAAGCTGCTGAACCAGCGCCGGATTGTTCGGGCGGTCGGCACGGGCGAACAGGTCGTGGAATTCGGACTGTGTCAGGGTTTGCGCTGCGGTCTGCTTCAGCTTCAACAGCGCGATATGCGCGGGCGACAGGTCCACTGCGGTCACGCTGGCCGGATCGGCCGTCAGATAGGACATGACATTGCACCCGCCAGAGGCGATGCAGATCATATCCGCGCCGGGTTTCAGCGCCAGCGCGTCCATATCGGCGACCGGATCTTCCCAGATCTGGGCATAGACCAACCCGTCGAACAAATGCGCGAACACACGTTCGTTCAGCCGTCCCAGCACGGTGGCCGGTTTCTGGAACACCGCCGCGCCCAGTTGTTGTGTCACGTTTGTCGCGTCGCTCATGGTGTGATTTCTTTCGGGTCTGTGCCGGGTATGTCATTGGCCCTTGTGGCCAGCGCCTCGCGTCCGCCAAGGCGGCGCAGCACGCCATCGCCCCGGTCGTCCAATGCGGTCATGCTGTCGACCCAGTCGCCGCAATTGGCATAGGTCAGGCCGAAATGCTCATGCAGCGCGGCAATATGGAAATGTCCGCAGATCACTCCGTCCAGCCCTTCATTGCGGGCCAGTTGCACCATGCGCCGTTCATGCGCGCGACCCCGGTAGCGCAACATGTTCAGACCAAGGATGATCATGTCCACCGCGCCCCGCGCATGGGGTTGCAGGCGCAACAGGCGGCGCATGATCCGTTCAAGCCGCCGCAAGCCATGGTCGATCAGACTACCGATCCGGGTCATGGCATGCAGGCGGATCAGGCGGCTGTCGGCCTCGTCCCCATGCACGACCAGATAGCGTTTGCCATTGGCCCCGTGATGCACAAGCCGCGTGACATGGGTGGCGGGCAGGCGGGCATGGTCGGGTATAAGCGTTGGGTCCGGGTCATGGTTGCCGCGCACATAGATCAGCTTGGCCCCCATTCGGGCGCGGGCGCGCAAATGGTCGATCACGGCTTGGTCGGCGGCGGTCCAATGCGGCAACATGGGGTGCCACAGGTCCAGAATATCGCCGACGAGTATGTAGGTTTGGGCAGGGTTTTCCGTCAGAAAGCGCAGCACTGCGTCTGCCTGCGACGACAGCGCCCCCAAATGCAAATCCGACAGGAACAGGGTGCGCCCTTGGGGCGGGGGGCGATCATCTGCGCAATCTGGGGGCATAGCACCATCCGGTTGGCCAAGTTTGACGCACCATGCCCCGAGAGCGCGACAGAGATGTGACCACTTCGTATCAGTTTTGTTGCAGTCGCCAGAGATGCGGGAGTGGTCTTGCGGTTTCCAAATTGTAATAATATAACATAACAAATTCCGAGACGTTGAAGGATATCCTCATGCCCCAAGATCACCGTTTGCCCGTTACCGTCCTGTCCGGCTTTCTTGGCGCGGGTAAGACCACGCTTCTGAACCGCGTTCTGAACAACCGCGACGGGCGGCGCGTTGCGGTCATTGTCAATGACATGTCAGAGGTGAATATCGACGCCGATCTGGTGCGCGCCGACACTGAATTGTCACGCACCGATGAGACCTTGGTGGAAATGTCGAATGGCTGCATCTGCTGCACGCTGCGCGACGATTTGCTGCTGGAAGTGCGCAAACTGGCTGCGGAGGGGCGGTTCGACTACCTGCTGATCGAATCGACCGGCATTTCCGAACCGTTGCCCGTCGCCGCGACCTTCGATTTCCGCGACGAGGACGGCGATAGCTTGTCCGACGTGGCGCGGCTGGACACGATGGTCACGGTGGTTGATGCCGTGAACCTGCTGCGTGATTTCTCCAGCCATGATTTTTTGCGTGACCGTGGTGAAACCTTGGGCGAAGAGGACGACCGCACGCTGGTCCATCTGCTGACCGACCAGATCGAATTTGCCGATGTAGTGATCCTGAACAAAGTGGCCGATGCCGGACCAGAGCGCACCGATGCCGCGCGCAAGATCATCCGCAGCCTGAACGCCGATGCGCGCATAATCGAGACGAACCAGTCGCAGGTCGCCGCAGAAGCCATTCTCGACACCGGCTTGTTTGATTTCGAGGCCGCGCATGAGCACCCGATGTGGGCCAAGGAACTTTATGGCTTTGCCGATCATACCCCCGAAACCGAGGAATACGGCGTCACAAGCCATGTCTACCGCGCGCGCCGCCCCTTTGTGCCCGAGCAGATCATGGCGGTGCTGAATGGTGAACTGCCGGGCGTGATCCGCGCCAAAGGGCATTTCTGGATTGCCACACGGCCTGATTGGGTGGCCGAGTTTTCATTGGCCGGGGCGCTCTCTTCGGTCAAGCCCTTGGGCACATGGTGGGCTGCTGTCCCGCGTGAGCGTTGGCCCGACCACGAGGCCGCGCGCAATTACATGGCTGCGCATTGGTCAGAGCCGTGGGGCGATCGTCGCCAAGAGATCGTCTTTATCGGAACAGGGATTGATTGGGCGGCGCTGAAGGCGCGGCTGGATGGGTGCCTGCTGCCCGAAGATCAGGCGCAAGGCCCGGACGCACTGCCTGACCTTCCCGACCCGTTTCCGCTCTGGCGGCGGGCAGAGGCGGCATGAGCAGCCGCAACCGCCGCACTCATCTGCGCGCGAAAACCCGAACACGCGATCCGATGCAAGACTATGACCGCTTGCCATCCGATCTGCGCGCCTGGCTGTCGCAAGCCGCGTTGCCATGGCGTCCGGCCTCTGTGCAAAAGCTCTATGCGCGGGCGTTGGCGCAGACCGGCGACCGTGCGCGCGCGTTGCAACGGCTGGATGCCGCAGAGCGCCGCCTTGTCAGCAAGGACGCCGCCGTGATCTGGGGTGCAGAGCATCCGGCGGCGCGGGATGTTGAAATCGACGTTGCCGAGCACGGGGTGCGCGGCTAATCTGGCGGGTATGAGCAAGATCATCAATCTGCGCACGCATAAAAAGCAGGCCGCGCGCGATGCCAAGCGCCGACAGGGCGACGCGAAAGCCGCGCGCCATGGTCGCAGCATGGCCGAACGGCAGGCACAGCAGGCAGAGGCGGACACGGCGCGCAACCATCTGGACCGTCACAAGCGCGACCCATGAGCGCGCGTCCCGTCAAACACTCACTGACCTTGCGCGGGCACCGCACATCGGTGTCACTGGAAGCCGATTTCTGGCGCGAATTCCGCGCCATAGCCGCGCGCGACGGGGTGGCTCTGAATACGCTGGCAGCCCGGATCGACGCCGCGCGCGGCGATATCGGGCTGGCCTCTGCCATTCGGGTTCATGTGCTGCAAGACGCGCTGGCGCGCACCAAGGGCTAGGGCTACTCCGCGCCGATGGCCTTGGCGAACTGACGTTCTTCGATTTCGTCTTTCTGGCTCGGCGGGCGCAGGGGGAACTCTTCTTCCGGCAACCCTTCGCGCGATAGCAACACAGCGACCGGACGCGCGGCGGGAATATGCGAGCAGACAATCATCACCGCGACCATGAACGGCACGGCAAGGAACATGCCCGGCACGCCCCAGACCGCGCCCCAGAATGCCAGCGAGATAATGATCCCAAAGGACGACAACCGCAGCGTCTTGCCCATCAGCATCGGGTCGATGACATTGCCCAGCAAGAACTGGATCATCCCGGCGATGACAAAGATCAGGATCGCGGTCGAGGGTTCGGCAACCTGTATATAGGCCACCAGCGTGACCACCAGCGTTGCAATGATGGACCCGACCGACGGAATGAAGTTCAGCACGAAGGTAAACAGCGCCATCGCGGCCGCAAATTGCAGGTTGAACACGCTGAGCAGCGCAAAGATCAGCCCGCCCGTGACCGCGCTGATCAGTGTTTTGACCAGCAGGTAGCGGTTTACCCGCCGGATGATGGACCCGATTATCGCGCTGACCCTGTTGGCCTGCGCGTTGTCTTCCATCAGGTTTTCCAGCTTGGTGCTGAACCAGACCCGTTCGGCGAACAGGAACCCCACGAACAGGATGATCAGAACAACCTGTGACAAAAGCGATCCGGCCTGTCCGGCGGCGGAGCGCAGATAGCCTGAAATCTCGATCGACTGGACCGTGGCCAGCACCGAGGCTTCGACATCCTCGCCCATCCACGCGAACATGCGCGCGATGGCGCGTTGCGCGTCCTCTGTGTAGGCCAGCGTCGTGGTCAGAACCGTGTTGATCTGGGAAATTACCAGCCCCACCAAAGTCAGCAGGCCAGAGGCGATCAGAACCACCGCCGCGACCGACGCGACCCAGTTCGTAACCCGCAGATTGCCGATTTTCATGCTCTGGATGGAATTGATCGCATCCGAGGTCAGCGAGAACAGCACAATCGCAATCGCCAGCGAGATCAGGATGAATTTCGCCTGCACCAGCAGGAACAACACCACTGCAAAGGCGATTATTCCCATCAACCAAGTTTGCAGGCGGAACTTCTCGCCAAAGCTCAGCCGCGGGGACAGGGGCGTGGTGGATTTGGAATTATCCGACATGGGTCCGGCGCTTTGGTTCTGATCCGGTGATTATGGGTGCGAAACGGGCCACCGGCAAGGCACGATCCCGGCAAAGCTGTGGCCCCCGCGTTATTCCTGCTTGTCCGCGCGCAGAATATAGGCGGCAATCGCGTCCAGTTCGGCCTTGTCCAACTGGCCAAGGTTGGCGATCACCTTGGCCATCGACCCACCTGCGACGTCGAAGGAGGGTGTAAAACCGGTCTCCAGATAGGCGCTGATATCGAACGCGGTCCATGTAAAATCCTCACCCGCGATCGGGGGGATACGCCCGTCGCCCGATGGGTTGGCCGCACCTTGCAGCCAGTTGGCGGTTTGCATCCCCCCCAGCATGTCGCGCGGGGTGTGGCATTCCGCGCAATGCGCCAGCGCTTCTGCCAGATAGCGACCTTGGGTTTCTTCGGCTGTCAGATCGCCCGTCACCACCCAATCGCGGTTCATATAGAGCGCCTTCCACACGCCAACGCTGCGGCGGATGTTGAATGGAAAGCCCAGATCATGCGCGCGCGATGGCGTTGCATCGGCGGGCAGGGTCATCATGTAGGCGTAAAGATCGGCCACGTCTTGCGGGTCGGCCTTGGCGTAGGACGTGTAGGGGAAGGCCGGGTAGTAGTGCTGCCCTTGCGGAGAGATGCCGCGCATGACCGCGTTCAGGAAGTCTGCCTGACTCCAGCCGCCGATGCCGTGGTCGGGGTCCGGGCTGATATTGGGCGCGTAGAATGTGCCGAATTGCGTGTCAAACGCGGCCCCGCCGCGCAGCACCTTCGGGTCTGCGCCGTCCTGAGTGCCCATATGGCAGGACGCGCAGCCGCCCGCCAGAAAGATGCGCTCGCCCGCCGCGGCGTCGCCCGTCAGGCGTTGCGACACGGTGGCGGGCAGGGGGCTTGGGCGGGTGATAAACCATGCCGCAGCGCCGCCCAGAAGGCCAAGCGCCAAAACAACAAAAGCCGCGCGTTTCATGTCATTGCCCCGTCACATGCTGGACACGGGCCGCCCCGACACTGCCGGGGCGGCCCATATTAACCTGATCTTGCGATCAATATCAGCTTTCTTCGCGGTAATCTTCGTGGCAGGCACCGCAGGCTTGGCCCACCGCCCCGACAGCAGGGCGCAGCGCGTCCAACCCGTTGCCAGCGGCCCCTTGCAGCGCGACGGACGCTTCCTGCAATGCCACGAATTTGGCGGTGAAGTCGTCCAGATTTTCCCAGATTTCGGCTTTGGCGCGGGTCTCCATCACCATCGACGAATCGGTGCCTTCCGGCCACAGACGCGATTGATCATGACGTGTCAGGTGGAACAGGTTGTCCGCCGCTGTCTGGGCCATCGCGGCGTCATAGTCCATGCGGCCTTGCGCCATGCCACCAAGAACAGCCAGGTTGTGGCCATAAAGCTTGAACTGCCCCTGCCGCGCTTCGACCGCGTTCATGTCTTGGGCCATGACCGGAAGTGCGAGGGCCGCACTCAATGCCGCGCCGACAACGATTTTGGAAAATGTCATATCCGAACTCCTCGATTGATTGCGTTATACTCCGAGTCCTGCAGAAGCCGAATTTGTTGACTTGACTGCTGGGTTTGGAACGATTCAGCTATTGCTTATGATCCGCCCTGACTTTCTTTCCTCACCAGCCCGCCTCGAGCTTGAGGCTTGCG
>NZ_UIHC01000127.1 GCF_900499075.1 Roseinatronobacter ekhonensis
CTCAATCCAATTGAACGTCTTTGGGCGGTCTTGCACCATTATGTCACCCACAATCGCTACTACCGAAGTCAGAAGCAATTCGCCGACGCCATCCTTGCATTCATGCGTGAGACCATCCCGCAGGAATGGAAGAAATTCCGCGACAAGGTGTCAGATAACTTCCGCGTCATAACACACGAGAACTTTCGGGTTTTGGAGTAGAAGAAGTATAGTGACGCTGTCGTCCGCTGATTTTTTTGCGCTAACCTTTGGATCCGCAGACATATCTGTCGGGAAATGATCGTAGCTAAATTCGCTAGAGACAACTTCGCCATCTTCATCCTCGGCGACAAGCAATACGCCACCAATTGAAAAAGGGGCGCAGATCCGCGCTGTAACCCCATCCGCGCGGTGGTTAACTGCAAGCTCTTTTGGTGCTGCAACTGTCTCAATACGCGCAAGCAAAGTGCGAGCGGCGCCGTTGAGCAAGTAAATGTGATTGTCGTGAGCCTGGTAAAGCTGACGAAGCGGAATTGCCCAGCTTCCGGTATTGGCGAATGGCCGTTCCAACGGACGACCTGCAATGGTCAAAGTTGCCCGGCGATCTGGAGATCGAACAACAAGTGAACTGTTCCAATCATCAAGGCCCAGAATGACTGCGCTCCCAAACATCAACGGCTCTCGTGTGCCGTTCGTTCTTTCCAACACAATGGATATCTCGGGCCAATCTACGAGAAACTGGCGTGGTTCAGAGTCAATCTCAAACCCAACCAAGGCTTTGTCGTAACCGCCCCTGCGATCCAAACACAGATTGCCGGACGCGTCGTGCAAAACATGTTTGGATGATGCTTCCATAAAATTTGAAGGCGGCATTGCGCACAGGAAAGTGACGCCATCCAAGCCTGCGTAAGTCGGCCAAACGAATATTTCCCGTCTGATACGCGTCTCGATCAATTGGCCGTCTGCGTCACGCAGCATTGTCAGAACGACGCGGATAGGATTGCCCGTCTGATCTAGGCCCAAACTTTCTAGGATTTTGCCTACAGACAGTCGCCCAATATCGTTTTCATCGAGTTTGCACTGGATAAGCTCTGATTGATCACCACATTCGGCTTTGAGTGTCACAAGACGATCAGTGTAGAGGGCTGCTTCCAACACGATATCCGCGTCACCCGACCATAGACTGCCAGCTCTGCCAGATTGCACCGCGATTGGGATGCCCTCGATGCTTATCCTTGTTCTCTTGGAGCCGCGAAGTACTACGCCGTGGTTGGATGATCGAAGCTCCACCGGGTTTTCCCGCAAACTTACTTGAGCAACATAGAGATCAGGGCCGAAAAGGTCCGCCGGAACCCCACCCACTTTGAACTCCTGAGTAGAGGTTACTGTTGCTACACTTGTCTGAACAATCCATTCATTGGTCCCTTTGCGAGGCACCAACTGCCGGCCATCTTCTGGCTCGAAGATGACAAACGACGCATTGTACAACGGTAAATGGCGGTATTCCCCATCTGTAACCCAAGTAAGCTCCGTGGGAAGCGGATTGGGCAGCGGCCATGTCTGCCCACGCTTGAGTCTGAGCGTCTGCGCGCCGATGTTGACCTGCAGTCTTCCAGCACCCGCAGGAACCTGCAGTTGTGGGCGACCATCCAGCCAAATCAAACGTGGCGATGGCTGCGAGGCAAGCAGATTTGACCGGCCAACATCTTTTTCAATTTTCTCAAGAGTGTCCGCGAACTCGGCAGCAAAAGTACTCCGCTCTCGAAGCTCCGTAGGATTAACACGCCATTTTAAGAAGAGTGCTGCCATCCACGCTGTTTCGTCGTGCAGGATAGGTCGTTCGGGAACATGTACGCCCACTGGCAAGAACGTCAAAACAGCGTCGTCTTCCCAACGGTTCAATTGAACGACGTCGTCAGAGGAAGGCAAGCCGTTGGCAGCCTCTTGCTGCAAAAACGCCTTTGCAACATGTCCCAGCTGCCCGCGTGCGACCCCAACATGAATTAGAAAGACATCAACATTGCGGTCAAAACCGTCGGTTACCAGTCCGATCTTTCGGCAAACAGATTTGAACGAGGCTACGATTTCTGTGCGTGCCGGGAGGGAGGGATCTTTACCAAACAATCGGCCAATCAGCGGCCATATTTCTTGGGTCCCTTGGCCATAATTCTCGAGCAATGAAGCACATATTGCCCAAGCCGTCACGTTTGGGAATTTTTGGAGTAATTTCTGCGGCGTGAACCCTGTTTTGACCAAGGCTTGGAGCGCAATTCGCGTATCTGGCAGATGGCTTAATTCAATTGCGAGCGCTAGAAATGGAGGTGCATTTAGAGTTTTCTGTGTGCGACTTACAAGAAAGTCTTTGGTTCTGAGCAGAACTTGTGGGTCCATAGGTGGTGCTTTTTGCTCATCCATCGTCAGCGAAATACCCAAATCTAAAATAAAGTAATATACTCCGAGTCCTGCAGAAGCCGAATTTGTTGACTTGACTGCTGGGTTTGGAACGATTCAGCTATTGCTTATGATCCGCCCTGACTTTCTTTCCTCACCAGCCCGCCTCGAGCTTGAGGCTTGCG
>NZ_UIHC01000080.1 GCF_900499075.1 Roseinatronobacter ekhonensis
CCGCCTCTGGCGGATTCCGCATTTCGTGAGGCGTAGCCGAGCAATGGCTTGGAGTTTTCCATTGATAATCCTCAAATTTTCGAGTGTCTTGGTGTCCAGTGTCCAGTGTTAGTATCCTACCACTGGACACCAAGACACTGACACTATGGGCTGAAAAACTACATCAAAGAGGGTTGAAGACTAAGTTAGGGAGGGGAAGCGACTACAACAGGGAGGGGAAGCGACTACAACAGGGAGGGGAAGCGACTACAACAGGGAGGGGAAGCGACTACAACAGGGAGGGTGTGGAAACTACGAAAATAGGCTTTGCCGCGCTACAAATGTTGCTTTATTGTAGTCGAATGGATTCTCTAACTATCTCATCATCGCTTCTTATCCCCACAGGCGAAAAACGCCTTACGCCCGCTATGGTCACGGCGCTATGGGTGATCGGTGACGAACTCGACAAGCGGCGCGTGCCGGCGAATGCAAGCGATGCAATGTGGCTCGAAATCCCATCCGCACGGCTGCGCGGTGAAGGTGGCCGCAATGATAACGTTTGGCTACGAGAGTGCCTTGAACGATTAACGGGCGTGAAGATACACGGAGAGTATCGCGGTGACCCGTGGGGCGCTGTTGTGCTGGCAGAATGGCACATTGAACAAGGCGGCGCGGTCACACGCCTTTTGATACCACCAGCAGCAATCAAGGCCATTCGTGCGCCTGAAACGTTCGCCAAGATCGAAGCCTTTGCCGCTTATAAGCTCAAGGGCGCAGCACGGCGGCTCTATGCGGGCTTGGCAGACAAGAAACGCATGAGAGAAAAGCACTGGACGTATGGCGTAGACGAGCTGCGCCAGATCACAGGCGTTCAGGACAAGAAGTCTTATGAACGGTGGAACAATTTTAAGTTCCGAGTGCTTGACCCTGCTTTAAAGGAAATCAACGATTTTGGCACGGTGACAGTCACCATGAAGCCCGAAAAAGTAGGCCGCGCCGTGGCAAGCGTTCGCTTTGATTGGGAGTGGAAATCTATAGACGAAGCACGGGTTACAGACGAGGAAAACGAGCAGCCAAGCGCAGCGCGTCACATGAACAGGATGCAGGACGATGCCCCGCCTCTGACTGATGCGCAAAAGGTGGAAAACCGTGAGGAATGGCAGAACTGGCAGCTCGAAAATCATGGCGGCACATACAGCCAGTTTTTAGATTGGAAGAAGAAGCAGGGCGCGAACGAGATCATGCGCAATGCGGGATTTAAGTAGGAGGGTTGCCCATTGTGGCCGTTTAAAAAGAAGAGCAAAATTTCTGGTTTGCCCCAAAAGCTACCGTTCAAAAGCGGTGCAGCATTTCTAGAATATCAATGTGAGTTTGGTCATGTAGATATTGTTCCCAAGCAGGGGATAGTCGCTCTAGTTATGGATTCCTCTAAGGAGTTTGGCACAGAAAACCCTGTGAAGGTCGAGAGCGATGGAACACAAAAGGCAACTCTCAAGGTAGCTTCAAATGACGGGGGTTTTATTGTGATAGCCCAGACCCCAAGCGGGAAAGGTGATCCCTTAAAGCCCGATGATGTAGTTATCTGGGTTCCCATGTTGCACTCAAAAGAGGTTGTGCCTGATGGACACGATCAGCGCTTCGGTTGGGCGGGCTTTATCGTTGCTAAAGTGAAACCTGAAATCGACATGGCTAACCCTAATTTTGAAATATTGAGCCGATACGACTAGCCTAAGTAAAAAGGTGGACAGCTTTTCGGCCAGTCTTCCCCCCTACCCCGTCATGGTGTACGCTGAACGCACAAAAACGTTCGCAAAGAACAAACCGAAACGGGCAAAAACAACATGGAAAACAGCACATATTTCACCATTGGCCAAGCGGCCAAGGAAACAGGCAAAGCTAAATCAACGATAAAAAAAGCCATTGATAACGGCGAGTTGAGCGTGGCAGCGAAAACGGCTCGAGGCTTTAAGATCGAGGCGAGTGAGCTTTTCAGGGTCTTTCCACGCAAAACGGAAGAACGTTCGCAAAACGCACCAATCGAACAAACCGAAACAGCCGAAGAACGCATTGAAAACAGTATCTTGAAAGCCAAACTTGAACTAGCAGATCAACGTTATGACGATGCACAGCGCACAATCGAAGATTTGCGCTCGGATCGTGACGCATGGAAGCACCAAGCCACGGCTTTGATCGAGGATAAGAGCGAGAAGAACCAGCCCCGCAAGGGCTGGCTGGCACGGCTTATTGGTTGATAGTAGGTTCGCTAGAAATAGAACTCTGGAGGTTGATCCATTGAAGTTTGAGATTGGTCAAGAATTACAGGTTTTTTCAGATCATGTGGCACCAGTTCTTGGTGTATATGAGCAAGCTATTTTTATTTATTTGTTTAGGCATAGCTATCTCGAAGGTAGTGACAAGGTTACAATTGGAATGAGGACGGCCGCAAAAAAAATGGGTTTTGGCTCAGGTGACGGCAGCCGCCCAATGTCAGAAGCTACAATGACAAAAAAAATTCAATCTCTTGAGGATAAGGGTTTAATAAAAAAGATAGATTCAGGAAGAACTGGAACAGTTCTGCATGTTAAACTACCAACGGAAACGGAATATTTTCGGATTATCGAAGAAGCGCCAGAGGCGTTGAGCGTTGAAGATCTAGATTTCTTCAAAGATCCCGTTGGAAGAGAGGCGATACTCATTCGAGAGGGTAGTAGATGCTTCTATTGCTTTGCATCACTTGACCGAAATAACTACGTAATGGAGCACGTTGTGTCTCGCCCAGAAGGCGATGGTGGATATAAAAACATAGTTGCGGCGTGTCGAAGCTGTAACAATAAAAAGAGTGAAAAATCAGCCGATACACATCTGCGCAATTTGTATCGAGCGCGTGTTCTTTCAGAGGAGGAGTTTCAAGAGAGACTCCAAGCATTGGACGATCTTGGAGCGGGTAAGCTAATCCCTGATATGGACGCTGCCGTTGCCTTAGAAACGACCCATCCCTAAGGGTTTCACCCTCGCGCCTTACAAGCGCAATCAGTGCGACCGAGGCTCGACTAGGCACGGCGAAGAGTGCCGCGCCTGGTCTGCGCCCGCACCACTCGCCCAGATTCCGCTTTCCAGTTGCTACCCCACGTTCGCCACGCGGCAGGGTTTCAGGCGATAGCCTGAAACAGCCTTACGATTTAAAGAACGCTTATCGAGAGGGTCTTTTTCATGTAAGATGCTATTTTAGAAAGGAATTTTAACAATGAGCAAACCAACACATGACGTTTTATTGGCCGAGGAATACACCAGCAGCAACGGCGAGGTGAAAAGCCATTTCACCAACATCGGCAGCGCGTGGCAGTCTGAAAAAGGCGCTATTTCATGCGAGCTAAGGGCAGGGCTGGCCGTGTCTGGCCGTTTTGTGATCCTGCCAAAGAAAGACGATGCAGCCTAAGCGCCGCAGGTTCAAAGGCTATGCCGTGCTTGATGAACGCGGCTCGCTGATCTGGGGAACGATGCACCCAGAGAGCAAGAAATCACGCGAGCTTTTCGAGAAGTGGAATCCAACCGTGGACGGGTACGACCACGGCGAAAAACTGGTGAGCATTGAGATAACTTTGACAGAATAGGTCAGTATATGTTACCTATTTTGCGTTATGACATTACACGAGACTTTTGACGACAGCGCCCGCGAGATTACCAGTTACCTGATGAAAAGGGACTATAGGACAGGCGAAACATGGCTCGATTTTTGCCGCAAGCGTGGCTTCACCGTCGAAGAAATGATGGAAGGGCTAAGCTGGCAGCGCAGACTCGATCAAATGCCGAAAAACTCATTTGGCGCGGCTATCCCCTCACCGAAAAATTAGTCCTCGTCCGATGATCCGAGAATGCCGAAGTAATCTAGGGCAAGGGAAACAGCCACGCCCAAAACGCCGCCGCCAACAAGACCCATCCAGCCCCCATAAACCGCCCAGCCAATCCACACGCCACCACTCAAAAAGGCAACGATTATCAAAACAGCGGTAATTTCTTCCTGTTTAACATAGAAGGCGGGCGCAGTGGGAGCTTGTGAAGAAACGGCTTCTGGCGGCGTTTCAATCGCTCGAAAATACGGCGCGGGCTTTAACAAAAGCGGTTCGCGCCCGTACACAAAACAGATCATGTGATCTGCTACCACGTCCGATTTTTTGCGGATCAAGGCCGACACCTGATCGGGCGGCATACGGGGCTTGCCGTGTTCGGACATATACCGTTGATAATGGTTCATTTCGTCTTGGTAGCGACTTTGGGCATTCGCATGGTGGCTCTTTTCAGCAAGAGCCATAGCGCCGCCGAGAGCCATCCCCATGCCCTTGTAAGCCTTCCTTTGGGATTGAGCCGACATGCTCAACAAGCCTTCACCGATGCCCGTAGGAACGGGCGCAGGGGCGGCAGGAGGCAAAGGCACTTCACTCATGTTCGTAACGCCGAGGCGCGTTGAAATTTGTTCCAGTGTGAGCGGGTCAGTGTTGCCAAAAAATTGGTGCAGGTCAGCGTTCGCAAAAAACGTTTCCGAGCCTTCCCGACCGTACATATCAATGAGCTGGCCGAGGTCTTGAAGGATTGGCCAGAGCTGTAAGCCATAGCCACGCATCAAGCCTGATGCCGTGGCTATTTCATCAATACGACCAAGAGCGAAAAACTCGTCCAGCATAAATAAACATTGCTTGTCGCGCAGTTCGCCTGTTTCGGTTTCCTTTGCCATCGCCTCGATGCCAGCGCGAACAAACAGACGAAGAAACCGCCCATGCTGCCCTAGATAGTTGGCAGGTAACACCAAAAATACAGTGGTGTTTTCGTTCTTCAAATCCGCCAGTGAAAAACTGGACGTTGAGAGCGCTTCGACCATGGCCTTACTGTCCAGCCATTTGGTATTTTTGCGAGCGTTGGAAATGTAATAGTTGCCCTCTTTTGCCATGATCGTTGACGCGGCCTCTTGCGCCACGCCCGCGCATTCTTCCATGTCCTTCATGGCTTCGGCGGCTTCTGCCAGCCTGTCGTCATTGCGCAAAATATTGCGCACTTCGATCAGGTTCTTTTTGGCTGGTTCAGCCGTCATAAGCACATGCGCGATCAGGCCAGAAATGACGGTTTGCGCCCCATCATCCCAATTTGCCGCTTCAGGGTCTGCCCGCATCACTGTGCCGTCTGAAATCGCGTCTATATCCTCTTTGATGGTCAGCGCGTCAGGGTCAAGTTCATCAAGCGGGTTGTAGGTTGCATGGAAGCGTTCAGGCACTTTCTTTGCACCAAAGGGCGCGAGGACATGGACAGTTTGCCCCATAGCTTCACGCGCTTCGGCAGTGGCTTCGGCGTTCTCCCCCTTGGGATCAATCACAAGCGCGTTGTGCGTCCACCGCAGCAGGTTCGGGATGATAACGCTTGTCCCTTTACCAGAGCCAGCGCCCGCAATGGTGATTGCATGGCGTTCGGTCTTGATCCCGATTTCTTGCCCGTCTTTATGACCGAGGAAAAGTTCACCCGCTTCAAAGGGGTGCTGGCTTGGATCGCTCCACATATTTGATAGTCCTGAAATTCGGCTAGAGGTCGAAAAGTTCGCGATCTGCTGGCCGTGTTACGTGCTTGTCCAATAAGAATTTGAGCGCTTGTCCGAACTGTGTGTCTTGTTCAGCGTGTTCGAGAGCCAATGCTCCTGCAATGATTTTGCGGCGGGTGTCACGTTTCCGCTCTTGCCCTCTAACTTGGGCTTTGGTGCGTGTGATCTGTGCTGCAAGTTGCGCCTTTTTCTGCTCAAGCTCTTGTAGCTTTTCCTCTGGCGTTTTGCGTGACATCTGTTCCTCTTTCTGGCGTTCATATTTGACAGATTACCATAATTATGTAGGTTATGGCAAACGGAGAGGGTTTCACAAACAAAGTGAAGTGCGCACTTATACATTCTAAAGAATGTGTGCGTTCCGTTTCTACAAAACGGAAGAAGGAAGGGCGGCGAGCGTGGCGGACTATCGCTTGAGTGCGCAAATCATCAAACGGAGCGAAGGCAAATCTGCGATTGCCTCCGCTGCCTATCGGTCTGCGTCCCGTTTGTATGATGAGCGCACAGGCGAAGCCCACGACTATGGCCGCAAGGCGGGCGTGATCCACTGTGAAATTATCACGCCTGATAATTCCCCCGAATGGATGCACGACCGCGCTCAACTCTGGAACGCGGTTGAAGCTGTTGAGCGCCGAGGCGATGCACAGCTTGCCCGCGAAATCCAGTTGAGTTTGCCCCATGAACTAGACCGCGAGCAACGCCTTGAGCTTGCCCGTGGGTTCGTTCAGGAGCAGTTCGTCAATCAAGGCATGATTGCCGATGTTGCGATTCACGAGCCGTCAGGACACGGCGGCGATGATCGCAACCACCATGCGCACGTTATGCTCACCATGCGTGAGCTAACGAGCGATGGCTTTGGCAAGAAAAATCGAGACTGGAACAGCCCCGATAATCTCACCAACTGGCGGGAACAGTGGGCGCACCACCAGAACCGTCAGCTTGAGCGGCACGGCCACCAAGCTCGCGTTGACCATCGGAGCTATGAGGCGCAGGGCGTGGATAGAGAACCCACGCAGCACCTCGGCCCAACGGCCAACGACATGGAGAAAAAGGGTAAGCGTTCGCGCATTGGTGACGAGAACCGAGAGCGGCAGGAGCGCAACCAGTTGCGGGCGCAAATGTACGCCGAACAGTTCGCCGTGCAGCAGGAAATCAGCCTCAGACAATCAAACTTTGAGAAATGGAAAGATCGCAAACAGCAGGAGCTTGAAGCGGCGTTAGATCTGCAAGGGCTGGATCTATCGCAGAAGCATGACAGGCGGCGCGGCAATCTAGAGCGCGAGCTTGCGGACACCTACGGAACGCCCAAAGCCACGATCAAGGCCGAGCTTGAAACGATCGAGAGAAAGTTGCAGGCGAAAGGCGTTCGCAAAATTCTGCGCGATGTATTCGGAAAAACCAGACACGACAGCACCCACCGCGAGGACTTGGCCGCAACATTGCGTTCGATGGAACAGCGCGAAAACGAGCAAAGAAACAAACTCGAACGCCATATAAACCTAGAGAAAAAGCGCCATAACGAGCGCATGGACGGTTTGCGAGCCAAGTCGAACACGTCCATCGAACGGCGGAAAGAACAGCTTAAAGGGCGGGCAAAAGCCGAGCGCAGCGCCACGCCGACAACCGCGCCGTTCATTGACCGCGCCAAATCTGCCGCGCCCGATTTCAAACGGGCGAATGACAATGCCCCGCAAACGCCAAATAAAGCCCGTACAGAGGCCAAGGCGAAGTCACGGCCACCAGTGCCAAATAAATCGCCCGCGCCCTCTCAGCGCGAAAATTTGGCGCCGCCAGAACCATCTGACCGCTTGAGCCTTGATGAACGAAAACAGATCAACGACACGCGGCTTGATGGTGAGAAGAAGCCGCCCAAACCTTGGCAGCGCGAACTTGGCACGAATGACAACAAACGACCTTGGACGCGGGAGCGCGGCGAAGGCATCGAGCGCAAACCAAAATCACCGCGAGGCGGAGGAAAAAACACGCCATCATGACCGACAGCCAAGAACCGCCTGATTTTGACGATAGCCCGCCCCTGTCACGCATTCTGTGCGATCAATATCTTGATGGTGAAATCACCTTGGAGGCCGTTGCCAAGCAGCTAGGTTTCAGCCTCGAAGATGCACAGGGTTGCGTTGACGTGGTGCAGGTCTGGCGCGATGCAGAGGCCGAAGCGCAAGAGTTTGCAGCCAAGGGCGACGGCATCCCCTTCTAAGCAAAAATGAAAACGACCTGCCACAAGGACAGGCCGTCATTCAAATCGGCAATCTCGCAGGTTACGCTCGACTGCCTTTTCATCTTAGCAGAATCCGCCTTTTCTTTCCATTCATTTCGTCAGTGGTTTCGGGGAGTTTGAGGGGCAGACAGCCCCTCATTCTTCTAAAGCCAAGCATCCGCCTCTGGCGGATTCCGCATTTCGTGAGGCGTAGCCGAGCAATGGCTTGGAGTTTTCCATTGATAATCCTCAAATTTTCGAGTGTCTTGGTGTCCAGTGTCCAGTGTTAGTATCCTACCACTGGA
>NZ_UIHC01000082.1 GCF_900499075.1 Roseinatronobacter ekhonensis
TGATCAGAGCTTGAAGCTCAGCACGGTCGGCGGGGCCAAGGTAAAGGCAAATGTCATTGCGTCTCATGTCCCGAATATAGCACATCAGGCCCTCAATGGGAATCCTGTGTCAGGTGGGGAACACTAGATGAGCCTTTCGCGGGCGTGCACCCCAAGCTGATGGAGGTGATCTACGCCTATATCCGCCGCATGAAGGCCGAGGGGAAGGCGATCATCCTGATCTCGCACCAGATGGACGCGATTTTCGCGCTGTCCGAACGCCTGATCGTGCTGAATTTCGGGGTGCTCATTGCCGATGGCCCACCCGATGCGGTCAAGAACGACCCTGCCGTGATCGAGGCCTATCTTGGTAAAGACGAGGAGGACGCAGCATGAGCGATAACGCCGTTCTGGAACTGCGCGACCTCTCGGTGGGCTATTACCGCGACTTGAACATCCTGTCCGACCTGAACCTGATCGCGCGGCGTGGGCAGATCACCACCATTCTGGGGGCCAATGGCGTCGGCAAATCCACCGCCCTGAAAGCCGCCTTCGGGTTCCTGCGCCCGTTTCAGGGCGATGTGGTGCTGGGCGGCAAGTCGATCCTCGACATCCCGACCTACAAGCGCATCAACGAGGGGCTGGCCTATATCCCCCAGCAACCGGGCGTCTTCAAGGACATGACGGTCGAGGAGAATCTGGAACTGGGCGCATGGACATTCCGGCGCGACCGCGCCCGGATCAAGCGCAAGGTAGAGGCCAATTACGAACGATTCCCGATCCTGCGCGACAAGCGCAAACAGGCCACCGGCGAATTGTCGGGCGGCCAGCAACGTATGGTCGAAATCGGGCGGACCCTGATGGCAGAGCCGCAAATGCTGCTGGTGGATGAGCCCACGGCGGGCCTGTCCAAGATACTGGCCCAAGAAGTCTACGATATGCTGACCGGCCTGCGCGACGAAGGGCTGACCATTCTGCTGGTCGATCAGGAAATCCGCCACGCGCTGAAGATTGCCGATTATGTCTATGTGCTGGAACTGGGCCGCAACAAGTACGAAGGCCCGGCCAGCGATTTCACCGATCTGGAAAAAGCCTTCTGGGTGGCATGATGGATGCCCCGACGCGACTGTTTTACGGCACGCGGCGGCGCAGGCCGAAACTTGCCCGCGCCGACGGCGCTTATATCTGGGATGTAGACGGGCGACGCTGGCTGGATGGCTCATCCGGTGCGATGGTGTGCAATATCGGCCATTCCAACCCCCGCGTGCTGGATGCGATGCGCGCGCAAATGGACATCGCCACCTTCGGATACCGGCTGCATTTCGAAACCGAACCCTCTGAACGCTTGGCGGACCGCTTGGCCCAAGCCGCGCCCAACGGTTTGGGGCGCGTGTTCTTCACCTCTGGCGGTTCTGAGGCCGTGGAATCGGCGCTGAAACTGGCCCGCAGCCACGCGTTGGCGACAGGGCAGGGGCAACGCTGGAAGGTGATTTCGCGCTTTCCGGCCTATCATGGCTGCACGCTGGGGGCGCTGGCGGTCACGGGCTACGCGCCGATGACCGCACCCTATGCCCCGATGATGGCGCAGATGCCGAAAATCCCCGCGCCGCGCGCGTGGCTGGACGGGCTGGCGCTGGATGATCCGGCCACCGGGCACCATTACGCCGACATACTGGAAGCGCAGATCTTGCAGGAAGGCCCCGAAACCGTGCTGGCCTTCATCGTGGAGCCTGTGGGCGGGGCCTCGACCGGCGCGCTGGTGCCGCCTGCGGGCTATATGGCGCGCATCCGCGAGATTTGCGACCGCCACGGCGTGCTGCTTATCCATGACGAGGTGATCTCTGGCGGCGGGCGTCTGGGCCGCTGGTTCGCGGGCGATCATTGGGGCGTGGTGCCCGATATGATCACCATCTCCAAGGGGTTCGGGTCGGGCTACATGCCGCTGGGCGCTTTGATCGCCAAGGACAGCATTGCCGAGGCGGTGATGGACCATGGCAGCTACCCCCACGGGTTCACCTACGCGGGCAACCCATTGGCCTGCGCCGCAGGGTTGGCGGTGATGGAGGTGATCGAGGATGACGGGCTGATGCCCAACGCGCTGGCCATGGGCGCGCAGCTTGCCGCCCGCCTGTGCGCGCTGATGCAGCGCTATGGCTTTATCGGCGATGTGCGTGGCATGGGGTTGTTGCAAGCGTTCGAACTGGTATCGGACCGCGACACCCGCGCGCCCTTGTCGCCCGCGCTGAACGCCTATGACACACTGGTCGAAGCCGCCTATGACGAAGGCCTGATCATCTATGCGCGTCGTTCGCGCGGGGGGCATTCCGGCGACCATTTTATCGTCGCCCCGCCGATGATCGTGTCAGAGTCGCAGATTGATGAGATCATGGAAAAACTGACCCGTGCGCTGGACCGCTTTGCGCAAGGGGCGGGGCTATAGCACATGGACAAGCTGATCCTGACCTGCGCCGTGACCGGCTCCATCCACACGCCCAGCATGTCGCCCGCGTTGCCCTACACGGCCGAGGACATTGCGAAACAGGCGATAGATGCTGCACATGCGGGCGCCTCGATCCTGCATTTGCACGCCCGCGACCCGGCGGATGGGCGGCCAAGCTGCACGCCCGAACACTTCATGGGGTTCCTGCCGCAGATCGCGCAGGGGTGCGACGCGGTCGTGAACCTGTCCACCGGCGGCAGCGCTACCATGCCGCTGGATGTGCGTTTGGCCGGGCCATTGGTGGCGCGTCCCGAGATGTGCTCGCTCAATATGGGCACGATGAATTTCGCGCTTTACCAGATGGCGGACCGTATCACCGATTGGCGCTTTGACTGGGAAGAACCCTTCCTGCGCGGCACGGATGATCTGGTCTTCAAGAACACGCCCCGTGATATTGCCAGCATCCTGCGCCAGATGGGGCAAGAGCGCGGCGCGCGCTTCGAATTTGAATGCTACGATACCGGCCATCTGGGGATGCTGGCGCATTTCCGCGACCGGGGGCTGATCGACGGGCCGATCTTCCTGCAATTCGTGTTTGGCGTGCTGGGGGGCATGGCCCCTTTGCCTGAGAACCTGACGCATATGAAACGGCTGGCCGACCAGTATTTCGGGAATGACTATCATTTCTCGGTGCTGGCGGCGGGCCGTCACCAAATGCAGTTCGCCACCATGGCCGCTGGCATGGGCGGGCATGTGCGCGTCGGGCTGGAAGATTGCCTGACCATATCGCGCGGACGGTTGGCATGCTCGAACGCCGAACAGGTCGAGAAGGTGCGCGGGCTGGTCGAAGGCTTGGGGCGCGAGATTGCGACACCCGCAGAGGCGCGCGCCATGCTGGGGCTGAAAGGGGCAGAGCATGTCGGATTCTAGCGCCCCGCGTCTGGCTGGGCCAGAGGATTTCGCCACCGTTCTGGCAGGTTTGCACGCCTTGGCGTCTGACCTCGGCGACCCGTTCGCGATTGCAGAGACTGCGTTGCAAGATGCGTTATTCGGGCCGCGCCCCTTGGCCTTTGCGCTTGTCGCGGGCGGTCAGGGCGTCGCGCTGGTACAACCGCAGATAAGCACCAGCGCCGGGGGCGTGTTGGCCTATATCTCTGACCTGTGGGTGGCGCGCACGGCGCGCGGCACGGGCCTTGGTCGCCGCCTGCTGGCTATGGTTGGGCGTGAATCTGCCGCGCGTTGGGGTGCGGTCGGGCTGCGGCTGGCTGTCTATGACAACAACACGAATGCCCGCGATTTTTATGCCCGGATGGGCTTTGTCACCCATGACCGCGACCGCATTGCGGTGCTGACAGGCGCTGAGTTTGCCATGCTGAAAGCCACACCATGAGAGCTTTTTTGGACCCACGCCAAGCCACGCATGACCCGGCCCATTTCATGGCCAATGGCACGCGCTTGCCCAACCCAGAGGTGCCCGCGCGCATCAACATCTTGCGACAAGGGGCCGAAGCGGCAGGCTGTGTGTTTCATGCCCCGCAAGACCATGGCCAAGGCCCGATTGCCGCCATTCACAGCGCCGAATACCTGACCTTTTTGCGCCATATCTACCCGCGGTGGCAGCGTATCCCGGATGCCGGGCCAGAGGTGATCCCCAACATCCACCCGGCCAGGCGCACCGACGGATATCCGAAATCGGCCATCGGGCAAGCGGGGTTTCATCAGGCGGACACGGCTTGCCCCATCGGGCCGGACACATGGCACGCCGCTTATTGGTCGGCGCAGACAGCGCTCAGTGCCGCGCAGTCTGTGGCCACGGGCGCGCGCGCGGCCTATGCGCTGTGCCGTCCGCCGGGGCACCACGCCTTTAGCGATCTGGCGGGGGGGTTCTGCTTTCTGAACAATTCCGCCATCGCCGCCGAAGCCCTGCGCGCGTGCGGCATGCGCCCGGCGGTGCTGGATGTCGATGTGCATCACGGCAACGGAACACAGGGCATTTTCTACGACCGCGCGGATGTGCTGACGGTATCGCTGCACGCAGACCCCGAACGGTTCTACCCGTTTTTCTGGGGCTATGCACAGGAACGCGGCGCGGGCGCGGGTTTGGGCGCAAACCTGAACCTGCCCTTGCCGCGCGGCACTGATGACGCGGGCTTTCGTGCGTCCCTTGCCACCGCCCTGACCCGGATTTCCGATTTCGGGGCGGATGTGATCGTCATCGCCTTGGGGCTGGACGCGCATGAGGATGACCCGTTCCAGGGCCTGCGCGTGACAACCCCTGGCTTTCGCGCCATCGCCGCCGATATCGCGGCCCTTGGCCTGCCCTTGGTGTTGGTGCAAGAGGGCGGCTATCTCAGTGATGCATTGGGCGCGAACCTAACCTCTTTTCTGACCGGAATATCAGCGGGGCCCGCATGAAAATCGACTTCCACACGCTCTACCTGAAAAAGCGCTTTCCCCTGCGCATTTCGCGCGGCGAAATTAAGGGGGGCGAGAACCTGTTCCTGTCCGTCACCGATGGCAACCTGACCGGCTGGGGCGAAATGGCCCCCGGCGCGACCGAGGGCGCGGCAGATGTGGCCACGGGGCAGGCGCAGCTAGAGGCGTTCATCGCCCAAGGGCTGCCCGATGCGATCCACGATATCTGGGCGGCAGGCCATGCCACAGGCGTGGGCGCTTGCGCGCTGGCCGCTCTGGACATGGCGCTATGGGACTTGCGCGCGAAACAGGCCGGCATGCCGCTTTACAAACTGCTCGGGCTGGCCCGGCGCGGCGTCGTCAGTTCCTTGACCGTGGGGATCAACCCGCCCGATGTTGTGCGCGACCGTGTTCCCCTGCTGCTGGCCCAAGGCGCGCGGGCGCTGAAAGTGAAGCTTGGCAGCACGGACGGGATAGAGGCCGACAAAGCCATGTTCGCCGCCGTGCTGGAGGCTGCAAAGGGCAGCGGTGCCGCACTGCGGGTCGATGCCAATGGCGGCTGGTCGCTGGCAGATGCCCGCCACATGATGGGCTGGCTGGCCGAGCGTGGGGTAGAGTATATAGAACAACCGCTGGTGCGCGGCGCCGAAGACCAGTTGCCGGACCTGTTCCGCGACCGCGCCTTGCCGATATTCGTGGACGAATCCTGCCGCATGTCGGGCGATATTCCCGGTTTTGCGCGGTGCGTGGATGGGGTGAACCTGAAGCTGATGAAATGTGGCGGCATCACCGAAGCGTTGCGCATCGTCGCCACCGCGCGCGCCTTCGGGCTGAAAACGATGATCGGCTGCATGGGCGAAAGCTCTGTTTCCATTGCAGCGGGGGCGTCGCTTTCGGCGCTGTTCGACTATATCGACCTCGATTCCCATTTGAACCTTGACCCGGACCCGGCGTCGGGCGCGCCGTTTGCGGAGGGCATAACCCTACCCGCAGACCGCCGCGGCCATGGAGGCGCGCTTGACCATGCTTGATCCGACCTTGCCCATCGCACTTTTTGCCGAAGCGACCATGGGAACGCTGAACGCCAAGATGTCCGAGGGCATCTTGCGCTATGGCCGCAACCCGGTGGTGGCGATCATCGACAGCACCAAGGCGGGACTGCGCGCGCGCGACCTGTGCCCGGTTGAAAGCGACGTGCCGGTCGTGGCGGGGCTGGACGACGCCGTGGCACTTGGCGCGCAGGTGGTAGTTTTGGGCACCGCGCCCTCTGGCGGGCGCGTGCCGCCCGAATGGATGGATATGCTGCAAGACGCAGTCGGGCGCGGCCTGTCCATCGTGAACGGCATGCATGACAGGTTAGAACCGGTCTTGGGCGGCAAGCTGCGCCCCGGTCAGGTCATCTGGGATGTGCGCGTGCCGCAAGGCGATATGCCCCCCATCGCCATGGGGCGCGCAGCCAGCCTGCCCAATACCCGCGTGCTGATGGTGGGCACCGACATGGCCATCGGCAAGATGACCGCCGGGTTGGAACTGACCCGCAGCTTGCAGGCCCTTGGCCATGACGCGGCGTTTCTGGCCACGGGGCAAACCGGCATCACCATCACCGGCGCGGGCATCCCGCTGGATGCCGTACGGGTGGACCATGCGGCGGGCATGGTCGAGCGCATGGTGATGGAGCATGCCGCGCATGATGTGCTTGTCATCGAAGGGCAGGGGTCGCTTTTACACCCCGGCAGCACCGCGACCCTGCCGCTGATGCGCGGCAGTGCCTGCAATGCCATGGTCCTGTGCCACCGCGCGGGGATGGATGTTCTGGACACGCTGAATGAAACCCGCGTGCCGCCGCTGCGCGACGTGATCGCGCTGAACGAAGCGGTCGCGGGCGGGGCGGGGGCGCTGACACCGGCGCGCGTGCGGGCGATTGCCGTCAACACTGCCCGTATGGATGCGGAAGCCGCGCGCGCCGCGATTTCTGCGATAGAGGATGCCACCGGCCTGCCCGCTGCGGACCCCGTGCGCGACGGGGCAGACCGACTGGCCCGCGCGGTGATCGGCTGACCCATGTCAACCGAATTGCGCCAGCTTGCCGTGACGGGCACCCCGTATGAGATCGGCTACCAACTTGGTCTAGCGGGGCGCGACGCGGCGCACGAGCTGCTGCTTGGCGCATCCTACTGGAGCGCGGTCATACACCCCCGCCACCGTTCGACCGTGGCGCGGCTGGGGCAGGCCACCCAAGCGCGTTTTCCCGCCATTTGGGCAGAGCTTCAGGGCCTTGCCGACGGGCTGGACCTGCCGTTCCAAGATGTGCTGGCATGGAACTGTCGCGGCGATCTGCTGGACAATACCGCCGATGGCTGCACCACCGTGCAACTGCCCGGCCCCACACCTTGCATCGCGCATAACGAGGACGGGTTGCCGGGCTTTCGCGGCCACGCCTTTCTGGCACATATCGCGCCCATCTCCGCGCCCGGATTCACCGCGTTTTGCTATCCGGGGTCTGTGCCCGGCCATACATTCGCGGCAACACAGACGGGGCTGGCGCAAGCGGTCAACAACATGCGACTGATCGGCATTGCGCCGCAAATCCCGCGCATGGTGCTGGGGCGCGCGCTTTTGACATGCCGCAGCCTTGACGACGCCGTCGCGCTGCTGATGGATGGGCCGCATTGCGGCGGTTTTCACATGACACTGGCGCAGTCGGGCGATCCGCGGCTGCTGAGTGTGGAATTCGGGGCAGGGGCCTGTGCGATCCGGCGTATCGACCGGGCGATGCTGCACGCCAATCATGCGCTGCACCTGAATGTGCCACAGATCGTGACCCAATCTTCGCGTGACCGGCAGGCCAGGGGCCAAGCGCTGCGGGCCATGTGAAGTGGTCCGGCAAATTTGGACAGCGTGCTAAGATGTATCCAACGCGCACGAATGGATACGAGAATGACAAAGCGACGGAACTTTTCAGACAAGTTTAAAGCTGCTGTGGCGCTTGAGGCGCTGC
>NZ_UIHC01000083.1 GCF_900499075.1 Roseinatronobacter ekhonensis
CTGCGGCCTGCGCGCCTTGGCACACGTCAGCTATCTGGAGAGCACCCGCGCCAAGGCGCAGCTAAACCGCGACCAAGCTGATCAATTTTACACCGGGAACTTGGCCAATTTTGCTCCGGGATTGACATCGGGGGAGGCGACGTCGTCGCTGAAGGGGCTGATTAGGTTGATTGAGAGTTCATGCTCCCGACCTAACAGGTGATCGTCGAGCTTGCGGCTGAAGCTGTATTCATTGCCCGTCGCCAGATGCTTGATTTTGCGGTGGCGCAGGATCGTATCAAACGCCAGCGTCTCCATTTCCTTGGACAGCTCGGACGGATCGACATTGAGTGCCTTGATCTCGGCCTCGACGTCCTTCTCCTCGTTGGTCAGGAATTCATAGACTTCGCCGTTGCGCTGAATGAGCGTGTTGCGCTCAAGGAAGGACAGGGCTTCCTCAATTTTGCGGCGCTGCTTGACCTGGTCGGTGTCAAACTCGGAGAGCAACAGCACACTTATATTACGCACAGTCGGCTTGAATTCCTTGACGTATTTTACAAGGAAGAGCGCTTTCAGCACCTGGATCGCAAATGGATCGATGTCCTGAATTTCCTTTTCGGCAATCTGGATCGACTGCTGAACCGCAGACTTCAGAGCGGTACGGATGCCTTCGAACATAAGGTCGAACGTTGCAAGGCCGCCCACAGGCTGGTCTGCCATCTTCTTGGCAACCTCCTGAAACACACCCAGCATCGAGCGTTCGCCGACCGAGCTGTGCTTGCCCTCAAAGGCATTGTGCTGCGACAGCGAGGTGATCGCCATCTGGAACAGCATGTATTGGTAGGGTGGGAACGGGTAGCTCGAGACAAAGTTGGTCCGCCCATCAAAGTTCTTCAGTTTGATAGATCCGTCCGTGAAATCGAACAGGGTCTTGAGGTTGTTCTCCTCACGATCATGCAGGTTACCAAGCCTGACTTGGCCCTCCTCAGTCTTCGAAAGGAGGCGGCGCTGGATGACTTCAGCCACGTCGGCCGAGTTCAGTGGCATCTTCACGCCAAAGCGCCCCATGATTTTCGAGAAGTCTTGCGACTGGAATGTCTTTCCATCCCCAATGATGGCTTCCATGTCCTGCTGCGAGGTAACAATCACCCAAGCCTGCCCCTTGCACTTTGTGTTCAGGCTTTCGGCGATGGTTTGCAGGTTCGTCATCAGCTTGACGTTCTCGGCGATGTATTGGCCGACCTCGTCCACGAAGAAGTTCAACCGGAACTTCGGCCCTTGCTTGTCGATCCAGGCCTTCACCTTGACGGCAAAATCCTCGATCGAAACCCGGGTATCCGCCCGGTACTGACCCAGAATATCCCCGGCATCCGTCGGGTCTCCGCCTGTGACCTCAGCAAAAGCGGTCGCAATGTTCTTGCGCTCAAGCGCGGCCTGCTCCCGGCCCCGCTCCCAAGGCTTGTCGGCAGCTGCAGCGTAAGCATCTTTGAATGTAGCCAGCTGGCCGCGATCATCGAGGTCGCGTTCGAACTGCGCAATATGTGGCAGCTTGCCGTAGTAACCGCAGGCCTCATCAAAGACCTTCTGGAACACTGAGAGAAGCGCGTCCACGTCGGTCTTGGAAATGACGTCGGCCTTTTGGTCGATATTGAACAGGATCGATTTCGAGGGCACCGACACAGCCTTGCGCAAGGCGCCCAAAAGCATGGGCTGATCGGTCAGCTTCTCTTCGAAAATATCGAAAGACCGCGCGCCATCAACTTCCCGGTTTTCCATCAGAAGAGCGAGCATCTTCAAAAGGTGTGACTTACCTGAGCCGAAGAAGCCAGATATCCAAACCCCGTTAGCGGTGTCATAGTTGTTGTAAGCGTCGAGGAAGGTCTCGAGGCGTTTGCCGATCTCATCTGTGATGACATACTCGTCGAGCTCGATGCGCAGGCTCGCTTCATCGTCAGCCTTGATCACCCCATCAATCGGGCGGTCGACGGGTTTGGCGAAAATACTTCTCAGAGCGGTGGTCATCGGGTCAGACCTCGTAGTTCAGAATGTTGAAAGCACGGTAATACTTGTCGTCATGCAGCAGCCCGAAGAGATCGAGGGATCCTCCGGTCGCCGTGGAATGCGTATAGCTGCCAGGGAAGAACAGGACGGTCGGTCGGTCCTTAGCCGTGCTTTGAAGGTTGTTGAGCACATTGTGTGAGCGGATGTACGGGTAGACTTCGCCCACACCGGACAGAAAGATCACGTCATGCGGCGTAGCGGCGATGGCCGCACCAATCTTCGGGATCAGGTGCTCATGGACATCAAGAACGCCCTGCAGCAGCTCGCGCAGCTCTGACTTCTCCATGTCAGGTTCTGCCGCCAAGACGTCCTCGAGGATGCCACGCTCCTCCAAGAGTCCAAGGGAAATGTCGTAGAGGCTCAGATCAAGCGCGGTCACGCCTGCATGCGCGATCCGCTCGATCAGGTCGCGCCGGTCCTCGATCATGGTGATGCCTTCTTCCGCCGAGAAAGGGCAGATGAAAAACGGCACTTCATTGCCAAGCCCCTGCTTGGTCAGGAACCGTTCGCTGGTGATGACCCGGTAGAGGTGCTCGGCGCGTTCCTTGCGTGATAGCTGCGGGATCATGATGGACCCCCGTCAATTACAACGCCAGGGAACACCGCCAGATCGGCGGGGTTGGTCGCCTCCACCACCTGCCGTAACTGGGCCGAGAGATACGTCGACTGGATCCGGTGACCGTCGGAAATAACGCCAGCCTCCCGCATCATGCGGAACAGGATCTGTCGGAGCTTGTTACGGGTGCTGTCGCTGATCGAGGCCAGCCCCTCATTCCAATCGGCTTTCGCATCAAAGAAGATGTCGAAACTCTCCAGCGGCAGGTCTAGCTGATAGGCGATATACCGATCACAAATAACCTCGACAGCGAACTCACGCACGAACCGATAAGCTCGACATGTGGCGACCCAAAGAAGGTGTTGCTGCTCTTGCCGCCCAGCATCTTCAACCAGAAACCGGACCTCGTCTTCGGTCAGGGTCATCAGCCGGTTGACGATTTCGCGGAGTGTGCGGCGGTTTGAGGCCGCCTTTGGCAAAGACGTCGCCCCCTCTTCGAGCGCGCGTGAAAGCGTTACTTTCCAATCTTCACCAGCCACGTGCAGCTCGGCGACGATCACGCTCTCGTTCAGAAACAGCCCTCCAGATGTGAAGGACATCTTGTAGGGCTGCTGGGTTGTTCCGAAGTCTGCTTTCCTTGTCGCCATGGTCATCCAACGACCTCGGCACGATTAAGTAGAATAATCTGCTGGTCCTGCGGTCGCCGTGCTGCGGGGTCGGTATCGAGACCCAGACGCTTCAGCGCGTAGAACAAAAGCGCGCGACGGACTGCGATCTGCGCGTGGCCACCCTCCATGCCGTAATCCATCTCGATCGCGCGGCGCTGGTTGTCGGAGAGGTCCGGATGCGGCACGATCTCGAGCACGACTTCTGTTTGCCAGGCGTCATCGGCGCCAGGGTCCGACGTAACAGGCCCTTGCCCCCCGACCTCCACGATGCGTGAAAGCAGGAAGTCCTTGAATATCTGATCGTTCTGGCAAAACGCGCGGGCATGCCAACGAAACCCGTCAAAGGCCAGAGCATGCGGTTCGATCCAGCGCGCGCTTGGCTCCGCGCGGGACATCGACTGATAGGTCACTTGCAATGCGGCCGGCTCGCGGATCGCCGCGAGAACATCGCGCAGTGTTTCTGGCGATACACCCCGCGCGGGCGTTGGCGTCGCCTCAAACCCCGGAAACACGCTGATCCAGCTTTGCTTTGCGCTCACCAATCCCTGATCGACCGCACGCAGCTGCGCGAAGTACTCCTCCGCATCGGGCTTGAGATATTTGGGCTTGAAGTGTTTGCCGCGCAGGTAGGTGCGTAAGCTTTTATCATACACAAGGTTACGGTTGGCCTGATCAATATAAGCGTTCAGGTCCAGCGATGCCTGCTGTGTAGAAACCCCGAACGCGTCCATCAAATCCCCCCGGTTTATCCGCCCCTGCCAGAACAGGCGAAACTCGATGAACTCATATCGACGTTCGACACCCCAGTTCAGCTGCTTGCCCTTCTTGCGAGTCACTTGGTGCCCTCATCTATATGTCGCAAAGCTACACGCGTCCAGTTTTTAGATTGACTCACAAATCAGACCATATGACCTTTGCAGAGTCAGTAAGTCGATTCGTGGCAAGCCCGTCATGTTATTAGATGCATCACAAACTTGGGGGCTCACCCCAGCATTACCCTTCCACGCTGCTCACGGGAAGGGAAAAGGAGCTTTTGGATGACAAAACTTCGTACGCTCACCGTATCCTTGTTGATCAGCACCTGCCTGACAGCAGGCGCCTTCGCGCAGGAAAGCTCTCCGCTGGACGCAGAGATCGTGGCTATCGACAGCCAGATTGCTGAAGTCGACGCCACGATCGCCCGCTACGACGCGGGATTGATCCGCATGCTGGCCGAAAGCCGCCGCGAGGCTCTGCTTCTGTTGCGCACGGTCGTGGAGGTACGACAGGAGGCGGAAGCAACAGGCGCAACGATCGAGGTCACCGTACCAGCGGTCGAGCCAGATCCAGAGCGCGCCGAGCGGCTTCTAGGAGAAATGGCCGCACAACAGCAGCGCGTCGAGGCCGCGGAGCGAGAAGCGGCTTCGGCAGGGGGATTGATCCAGGCGGTGGCCCTCAGCCGCGTGGAAACGGAAAAGCTCACGCTCGCTCAACTGCAGATGGCCTATCTGCAGGCCCGTTACGGCATCTCCTTCCCGGTGACACCGACCGTGATGAATTCAGCGCCGCCCATATCCGACCCAACTTCGCCTGCGGCCATGGCTCAAGGCGAAGAGGTCGCTGAGACCGCGCTGCCTTGGGCCGACCCGGACCACCCGGATATCGACTATAGCCTCACGCCATTCGAGCAGGCGCATAATGAAGGGGATCAGATCTCGGGCTGGTGGGTGATCAATGAAGAGCGGGCCGCAATCGACGACAGTCCGTCGGTGGTCGCGATCAACTATTCAGCCTATGACGCGCGCAGCTTCGGTGGCCTGACAGCCCTACTTGCGCAGTGCCGTGAGGGCGACACGTCGGTGGTGTTCGTCCAGGACGATTTCTTGATCAGTGCCATGCGCCGGGATTCGTTCGACATCTCCTACCGGATCGACAGCGATCCTGCGCAATCGACGCGCTGGAACGAGCTGACCAATAACAAGGGGGCCGGGCTGTTTGGCTCTGGCTCAGAGGGGTTCCTGCGCGGCCTCTATGATGCCGAGAGCTTTTTCATCCGGCTCACAGACGGCAATGGCCAACGCCACGATGCAGAATTTGATCTAGCCGGAATTCAGGAAGCGATTGAAGCTGTAGCAAGCGCCTGCGGGTGGTCGACGGTCGATCTTTCGCCCGACGACTACCGCGCGATCCAAACGCTCCTGAATGCGGGCGGGTTTGAAGCGGGCACCCCAGACGGGGTTTGGGGCAACGGATCGCGTAATGCGATGCGCGCATTCCAGGAGCAACGCGGTCTGGCCGTCACCGGCGCGCCCGATCGCGCAACCCTTGAGACATTGGGCGTCCAGGCCGGCGAATAGCAACCTGCCCTCCACGGCCCCGGCTGCAAATCATCCGTGATGTGATGCTGTGGCCTACGGGCGACTTCACAGGGCTTGGGTCTTCCCTGCGGGATCATCCGTTTATGTCTCGTCACCTCTGCAAAAAGATTGGTCCACCCTATGCGCTTTCTTCTAGCCCTCCTTCTGTTCTCGTTTGTTGCCGCCCCGGAGGCCCATGCCGATCGCTTGACCGGCGTTGCCAGCGTCATCGACGGCGATACACTGGAAATTCGTGGGCAGCGCATCCGGTTGCATGGGATCGATGCCCCGGAAAGCCGGCAAGTTTGCGCCACGGCCGAGGGTCAGCGCTGGCGGTGCGGACAACAAGCGGCACTGTCTCTCGCCGAGAGGATCGGCCGTCGGCAGGTCAGCTGCACCGTGCGCGATATCGACCACTATGGCCGCTTCATTGCGGTCTGTCATCAAGACGGTACCGATCTGAACAGCTGGCTCGTGCGTGAAGGGTGGGCCATCGCTTATCGCCGATACAGCCGCGACTACATCCGCGATGAGAACGAGGCCAGATCCGCACGGCGCAATATCTGGTCCGGACGCTTTGACATGCCGTGGGACTGGCGCCGCGCGCAACGTGGTGGATGACTACGGGCGACGCTGTCACCTTGCGATCTTGCTAACCACCGCAACCACCATAAGTATCATCAATGTTGCAATAGTATATTTTCGTGTGTATGCTGGGTGAAGATTGTCAAGGGTCCTTGCCATGCGTTTCGAATTCAAAAACCTCCCTCTGGCGGCCTTTTTAGCTCTCGCCTTGACCGGCCCAACAGTTCCGACGCAAGCACGTGCCCAAACCTATCCGATCGACTGCGCCATCCTGCTGTGTCTGTCGGGTGGGTGGCCGGCTTCCGTGCCGTGCGCACGCGCGCGGGCCGAGTTCATCCGGCGCATAACGCCTTGGCCGGTGGAGCCACCGCTTCAGATTTGGCGCTGCCCGATGGGTGCATCCTACGATGGGCCAACGAGGTCGCGCCCGACGGACCGGATCTATGCTGCCTTATTCGGCGGTGCTGGGACCCCACCAAACTCTTCAACCCCGCTTTTGAACCACGCCTCCAGGGCGAGAGACATGCTCGGGCTGGAAGACTCCGACGCTGTCTGGGGCAATCTCGTGCGGGCTGATTATGCCCTCGATCTCGTAGAAGACCGCGCCGACATCGATATCAGCGGCCCAGAATTTAATTTCGTGCGCTCCATTCGCGTCTTCGATGTACGGTATGCGCGACAGAATGAGTCCGGGCGCGATGGGGATTGCAATCGAAGTGCTGTCGTGGTGCTTGGCACCTACGGCACACAGGGCGACTTTTCGTGGCAGACATCGTCACCCGCAGCGCTTCCTGCTGCGCATGCCGGTCTTGAGCGATGGGGCGAGCACTGCCCAAGCATTTATCACAGATCCGTCTTCGTAGAGTGGCGTGATTATAGCGGGAATTACGGCTTCGAGCAGGTCAATTACTAACCGGTGGGCCGCGGCAACGTCGGACCGGTCCATAAGCGGTATCTAACCTGCAACGCCGACCCAGGCATAGGCTTCAGACTTATTACGCCCTTTTTCTTACATGTCAGTCGTCGGGACAGGGCATCTGCGTGAGAAACGCGAAGTCGATTTCAGCTTTATCGGCATCGCAGAGATCCGGGTAGAGCTTGGAGACGCGCTGTGGGCCATGCACATCCCAACGGATTGCTAGTGCACCTGTGTTCCAGCGATAAACCCAGCCGACAATGTTGTTCTCATCGACCGCAATCAAATTGGCGATTGCGACGCCTTCGACCTTATCTTCATTCACTGTTTATTAACTTCCTGCAACTGGGCTTTGCGGATCGCAGTTTAGGCTTCAAAAGCGTTTGCTGCAGTGCCATGCCGGTTTTCGTTAATATCGGTTAATTTATCTTCCTCATGGTTCCGATATTCACACTGGGAGAAGTCAGCTCCCGTGATCTCGATTGATGAAATAGCTCAAATTCGGTGGTCGGGCTGCGTATTCCGGGGTCATCCGGCCAGTGATTCCGAAAGTATCCGGCCACCCATTCCGATTTTATCCGGCCACTGATTCCGGAGCATCCGGCCACCCTGTGATGTGATGCTGCGAGGCAATCTGTAA
>NZ_UIHC01000123.1 GCF_900499075.1 Roseinatronobacter ekhonensis
GGCGGCAGCATCCGCTTCAGCACAGCCGTTTTTCGTTCCAGTGAATAGCCCAAGTCATCATCCTATCCCGCCCACCTGAGAAATAGAGGAAAAGTAGAGCAGCGGACAACATCCCTGACAGACGGGGGTGGTGGCTGGCTGCTTATGCTGGGCGGGTCTCCTTATTATCTGATTGCCGGACTTCTTTATCTGCTGGCGGCAGTGATGTTGTTTCAGGGCCGTGTCGCGGGCACGTGGATTGTTGCACTTGTCACCCTCGCGACGGCGATCTGGGCCTGGTGGGAAACCGGAGGCGACGGCTGGGATATGGTCCCAAGGTTGAGTGCGACGATGGTGCTAGCCGTTATGCTGTGCATTTGGTTGCCGCGTTTACGGAATACAGGCGGGATCGTGCGACATACCCCTTGGGCGCTGCCAGTAGCGACGTTGGCGGGCTTGGTGATCTGGGGCGCGGCCTTTGCCACCGGCGGCGAAAACAATGTTGTTACGGCAACGCGTTCCAGCACCGCGCAGGCAGACGGCACAGTGGTCGCAGATGCGTCGGGCGAGGACTGGCAAGCCTACGGCGGCACCAATGCTGCGATGCGGTATTCCACCCTTACGCAGATCACGTCCGAAAATGTCGGTGATCTTGAACTGGTTTGGGAATACCACACCGGCGACATGCCGGCGGGGGACACTGAAGGGAAATACTCTCCCGAAAACACACCCCTGAAAGTGGGCGACACAATTTACGTCTGCTCGGCAATGGGGATCATCACAGCGGTCGATCCGGTTTCGGGTGAGGAACGTTGGCGCTACGATCCTGCCGTTGCGCCGCAGTCGATCCCTTACGGCGCAACTTGCCGTGGCGTTGCCTATTTCGACGCGACAACAGCGACTGCGCCCAACCCGACTGACGACGCAGTACTGCCTGACACCGAGACCGCTGAATCGGACAGCCAACCCGTCCTCGCGGGGGACATTTGTTCCACAACGATCATCTACGGCACCCTGGACGCACGCCTGATCGCTATCGACGCGGCAACAGGTCTACCCTGTCCGGAGTTTGGCGATGCAGGAGAGGTCAATTTGCTCGACGGCCTCGGTGAAACGGTCCCGGGCTGGTATGCGATGACGTCCCCACCAACGATCGTGAATGGTATCGCGGTGCTTGGCGCGCAAGTGAAGGACGGTCAGGCCGAAGATGCGCCGTCCGGTGTGATCCGGGGCTATGACGCACGGACAGGAGATCTGGCATGGGTGTGGGATATGGGCGCTCCCGATCGTACCGGTGCCCCCGCCGAAGGGGATACCTACACGCGTGGAACGCCGAATATGTGGACAATCGCCGCCGGAGACGACGACCTCGGCTTGGTTTACCTGCCTATGGGCAACTCCTCAGTCGATTACTACGGCAGCAACCGCAGTTCGGCGGAGGACGAATTTTCGACATCGTTAGTCGCACTGGATGCCGCGACTGGTGGTGTCGCGTGGTCTTTCCAGACGGTCCACAATGATCTCTGGGACTACGATCTTGGCAGTCAACCGTCGCTTGTCGACTTTCCGGCGAACGGCGCCACTGTCCCTGCCATTATTTTGGCCAGCAAACAGGGCGATATCTATGTCCTTGATCGCGAAACTGGCGAACCGCTGACGGGGGTCGAAGAACGCCCTGTGCCGCAAGGTGGGGTCGAACCAGACTACCTGTCCCCGACACAACCGTTTTCGACATGGCATTCACTGGCCCGCGCCGACCTGACCGAAGCCGACATGTGGGGCATGACCGTTTTTGATCAGCTTTACTGTCGCATTCAGTTCCGTCAGGCCAATTACGAAGGCATGTATACGCCGCCAACTTCGGACGCACACTGGATCCAGTATCCCGGCTATAATGGCGGTTCGGATTGGGGCAGTCTGGCGATCGATCCAGAACGCGGCATCATCCTTGCCAACTACAATGATATGCCAAACTACAATCGCCTTGTTCCGCGTGAGGAGGCTGATGCGCTGGGTCTGCGCGCGATCAACGAACCGGACTCCGAGGGTAAGACCTCGCTGGGGGAGGCTGGTGCCCAAAAAGGATCGCCATACGCCATCGACGTCAATGCCGGATGGCGTGTCCCGTTCACCGGTCTACTTTGTAAGGAGCCCCCCTACGGCGGGTTGCGCGCCATAGATTTGGCAACAGGCGAAACGCTTTGGGATCATCCTTTCGGAACCGCACGCCGAAACGGTCCTTGGGGAATTCCGACCTTTATTCCCGCTGAATTAGGGACACCAAATAACGGCGGCGCTGTTGTAACAGCTGCTGGTCTCGCGTTTCTCGCTGCGGCAACAGATAATTTGTTCCGCGCCGTCGATATGACGACAGGGGAAACACTCTGGTCCGTTGTTCTTCCTGCGGGTGGTCAGGCCAATCCCTTTACCTACGAGGCTGACGGACGCCAGTATATTGGCATTATGGCAGGCGGGCATCATTTCATGGAAACCCCTGTCGGTGACTCCGTCCTTGTCTGGGCGCTACCGTGACGTCGACGATGCCAGCCGGTAGAAGTTGTTTTATGCGCTATACTTCTTCTACTCCAAAACCCGAAAGTTCTCGTGTGTTATGACGCGGAAGTTATCTGACACCTTGTCGCGGAATTTCTTCCATTCCTGCGGGATGGTCTCACGCATGAATGCAAGGATGGCGTCGGCGAATTGCTTCTGACTTCGGTAGTAGCGATTGTGGGTGACATAATGGTGCAAGACCGCCCAAAGACGTTCAATTGGATTGAG
>NZ_UIHC01000095.1 GCF_900499075.1 Roseinatronobacter ekhonensis
TTACAGATTGCCTCGCAGCATCACATCACAGGGTGGCCGGATGCTCCGGAATCAGTGGCCGGATAAAATCGGAATGGGTGGCCGGATACTTTCGGAATCACTGGCCGGATGACCCCGGAATACGCAGTCTTTGCCGGATCAGCGACCCGCATCACCGTTAGCCCTTTCGCTTCGGCTTTCTGACCGAGGTTCAGTGCGACCCCGTTACCTCCGAAGAGAACAACTCCGGTTGCGGCGAACTTATCGTCCAGCATCTCGTCGTTGCACTTGAAGGGTGCGGCACGTCCGTGTGCGGACCAGCGCGGATCGAAGCGCGCTTGGTTGATGCCCCGCGCACGTGCCCAGCGGGCCGCGATCATCTCTGCCCCATGCTTGCCGCCTTTGTGGCAGATGAAGATGTCCTGATTGCGGTTTTGCTTGATGCGATCCCGAACCTTGTCGAGGGTCCGGAAGATGACGTCGATGTCGGTCCAGTCGGTTGATCCCGACACGATCAGGGGTACTCCCTCAACTTTTGACTTCGCTGCAGTCTCGCGATCATGCTGCTCCAGAAGCTGCTTGGCCTCGAAGACGGCACCCGTCTCTTGCGCTCGAACGCTAGCCCGCGATCCCGCTGCCGGTATGAAGGCATTGCCCGTCTCGATCTCGTAGCATTCCGCTGCCGGCTCCCCCATCGTCTCAATGGCGTCCACGATTTCGCGCAACTGCACGAAGCGCGCTTGTGCCTCTTCGAGTGCGGTCTCTGCGATTTCTGATCCGTCATGACATTTTGCCAGTGCGCTGATCTTGTCGGCTGTGCGATCAACTTCCTTGCCGAGGGCAACCTTGCGGCGCTGCAGAATTGTCGCCAACCCGTGAGCGATGGGTTCGATCTCTCCCTCAAGTCCGGTATTGCGTAGCTGTCCGAGCAGGGTCTCGAAGGTTTCGCGAATGATGCAGTCTTTCAGAATGTCGTCCTGTGGGATTGGCAGGTGTGCATCTTTCTCCGTCAGGCCGAAGAGTTCGATTGTCTCGTATGTTGTCGCTTGATCGTAGGCCATGTGTTCATCTCCAGATGTTTGAGTTTGAGCCCACCACATGCGTGTGGGGGCATGGCCGATTTCTGGTTCACCGAATCTGTCCGGGTCAGGGACGGCGCAGCCGCCAGCTTGCTGGGCGCAAAAGTTTTCCAGGCGCCGTACTCACAACAACCACGACCTCACGCGCAAGACAGACCTCGCAACCCGCACCGCCCTCGCCGAAAAGTTTTGCGATCCTTGAGGCGGGCTGATTTGGGGGCCATCCGGAGGATATGCTTCCATACTCATGTGTGTGTGTTTTGACGCCAGGTTTGCCCGACGCGAGCAGGCAAGCGGTGGGGCCGGACACGCAGGCGGGTGCAGCGGCGGGATCGTTTTGCGCTGCAAAACAGACCAGAGCGAAGACCGCAGGCGTGGCCGAGACCCGCCGTGCTCGCGAAACGGGCAAACCGGGACCCACAGTGCGACATCGCGGTAAGGCCGCATGGCCGCATGCGCGACGGACCAAAGGGCCGTTCTCACCTGCGACACGCGCAGCCGAGCGGGGGAGGCCGTTAGGCTTGGGTGGATTATCCAGTCTGTCAATTCGACAGGCATTGCCAAATACGCGAAAGATGGTAGTCTAATGGAACACCAAGGAGACTCCTATGAGCGTTCAAAAGCAGACCGTCAGCTTTACCGACACCGCCTACACTTTCGCCAAGGAACTGGTGGAAACTGGTGAATATCCCAACATGAGCGCAGCCGTCTCAGGTGAATTGGCAAAGGCCAAGGCTGAGCGCACTCAGGAACGGGCCGTCCTTGAAGCGGAACTAGAACGGCGCTTGTCGCTGCCACTGGATCAATGGGAGCCGGTCGGGACCGCATCGGACATCACTGTAAGCGCGCGTGCACATTTGGCCGCGATGACAAATAAGAGCTGATGCGTTTTATCCAGCACCCGTTCTTCGAGCGGGATATCATTGGTATCGCAAATCACATTGTTGAGGTGACGCAGGGCGATACAGCAGCCGCGTATCGACGGTTGGATGAGATTGATGCATTGCTGGAAGCAATCGCGAACAACCCCGCATCGGGTCTACGCCTCAGCGGACACCTTGAAGGTTGGTTGGTGCGCCACGGTGGGACAGGAAATCGACTGACCATCGTCTTCAAGCCAGACCTTCCCAACAAAACGATCTATCTTGCCCTCGCCGCCTTCGGGGGGCGAAACTGGGTAAAGCTTGCAGCCGCCCGACGCGCGTTCACTGAATAGATGTCAAATAAAGGCCCTGTGCGGCGTGGAGCGAGCACGGAGTGCCATCCAGCAGCCCTTTCAACCAAACAGACAAAAAAGGGGAGCCACGTTGCCGCGGCTCCCCTAATCGATCTAAACTATGTGCCGACTGCTTCTATTATGCGACCAGTGACAAACCACCGCTTGAGTCCGGCTGCTGATCTCCGCTCTGCACGAACGGAATGATCGAGAACGTATCCCCGCCGCGCTGCTCTTCGTTCTGCACGGCGTTAACACGCAAATCGCCGTCAGGTGTGTTGATCAACAACGAGACGTAATCGTGACCCGTCCGATTGCTCTTGGCCATCCAGGCAGACCCAACGCGGATCGGCTTGCCTTTCGGAGAACTGACTTCGATCCGGTAATCCGGGTGGGTGTCTTCTGTCTTGTAGTCGTTCTCGATGAGCATGAAATCCAAGTCGAACATCATGTTGGCGATGTAACCTGCAAAAGCGTTGTCACCATCCATTGCGGTTAACTCACCCGAGATTGAGCCCGACTTCATCGTCCCGTTTGACACCAGCGGAATGATCTCGAAGTCTTCGCTCTTGGCTTTGCGCGCTTCTTGCGTCTGCACCGCGTTGACGCGGAACGGGCCGAGGCCAACATCCAGCTGCATCGAGATGTAGGGAATGCCGCTGGTATTGCCTGTCTCGCTCCAAGCCGTGCCGATACGCACCTTGCGGCCGGATTTGTTGACCGCCGTGACGTCATAGTCGGGGCTGCGCTCTGACATCTTTGCACGGGTTTCCAGCTGGATCGCGATATCGAACTTGGTGTTGTGGATGCTGCCGGTGAAGACTGCGGCTGTGGTGTCTGCGTTTTTGGTAAGGGTTCCTGCGAACATGGGTTTTATCCTTCTTGGGTTATAGGGGCCTAACGTCTTGCCAGACCATCCGAGATTGCTTTTCGACCCCATCATGGGATCACAAAACAGAAAGCCTGCTTTCCACTTTCACCCGACCTTTCCGCCCGGAACGCGCGTTATTTGTGGATTGGAACAGTGCCGCATGGATCACCCTCCCTTTTCTTCTGACTGACCGTCGCAGTGACGCCCTGCACAGGAGCCTCACGACCCGCGATATAGAAGTCACCTTCCGCACCATTGAGCTGTGTTCGGGCGCGATTGGTCAGACCGATCGCGCTTCCGTTCGGTAAATAGACAATCATATATTGGCCAAGCCGGTCCTTGCGCACGACGTAGCCAGTATTCGCCCAATGCACGGACTTGCCCGCATCTACTGCGGCTTTGATATCTTCGATGTTCATCGGATTCTCCTTGATCGGCGCAAAAAAGCCTCCGAGACAGTAATGTCGCGAAGGCGGTGAGATGGGGCGCTGGCCCGAATGGGCTTTGCTTCAAAAATGGGCTGTGCGCGCATCCATCCAATCCTTGAACCCAAGGATCGTTTTCCCAGCCGCTACCTCGGCAATCCAATCTGCACGCGGATCACTGGCAAGTTCAGCTTGCGCCAGATCAATATGGCCATTGGCCATCCAGCCCTCTGGATGAATGCGCCGAAACCAGTCTGCCATGCTTGGAATGCGGCCCTGACAGTCTTCCTTCACATGCTGCTCCCCGATCCAACGGACAGGAATGACGCGTCCCGCAGAATTTGTGATCGTCAGACCAAACTCCCGCTCCGCCTCAAAGACACCTTGGGTATGGTGCCGCAAGGCGCGGTGCGTGAAGAACGCCATATGCGCCTTTGAGGTATCGAACCAATCGTGGATGGCTTGATAGTCGGAAGGTTCGCCGCCGAATTTCCGCGCCGAGCTTTCGGCGTGATGCAGGGGATGCGCCATATCAAAGCCCCTCGTGATAGCTGTGGGTGCTTTCGACGTAGCGGTCAGCATGATCGAGGTCGATGCTGTCTTTGGTGAGGTCCCATGTCAACGTGCCATAGCCGCCATCGTTGTTCTCGAAGCCCGGATGCTGCTGATAGGCAAACGCCCAAGCAAACTCGTCTAGCTGGCTGGAGAGCTCGGGTGGCAGCGCAATCTCGGTCGGCTGCAGCGTGATGTCCTCGACGTTGCCGGAATCGCCATAGCCTTCGTATTCTGCCGTCACTTCGGTAACACCGAGAGTGCGCAGCTGCGCCAGCAGCACCGCGCGTGTCTCGGTGTTTTCGGCATCGCGCTCGGCGGCCCATTTTTCCATTGTGCTGGCGAAGTCGGTGTTTGTATCTGTCATGGTCTGTTCCTTTTGATGGAGGTTGCTCAGCGATGACTGCCCCAGAGATGGGGCGAGGTTCATCGAGAGTTTGTCGGGGTGAGAGCGGGATCGAGGCGCGCAGCAAAGCTGTAAATCGGCACCTGACTGGTCCCAACCCTGCACACCCGACCAAAAGCGGGCTTTCTCTTTAGGCTGCCCGATCGCTCAGCTGCACCGCTCCATTCCCCACGATCCGGGTTAGGATCGCTTCCGCATCGACCCCTGCCCCGTGCGGCACAAACACCCGCAGCTGAAAGGCGATGATCTCGGTAAAGCAACCCAAGGCCTTCAGACCGTCGATCGTGCCTTTGTCAGCCCCACCAATCTCCAGACGCACATCCCCCGCAACGCGGCGGCGCGTCAGCGTCAGGCCGCGGCCCAGGTCGACGGGCGTTGTCGTGCCAAGGGCAGCCGTCAGCATTTGACTTGGCGTCTCGGGCGTCCCCGCCATGAATTTTGCCCTCAGGGCTGCGGCCCCCTCTTCGCTCAAGGTTCGTCCGATCATGCTGGCACAGCCTTCGGGCGTGACGCGATAGATACGCTCGTTGCTTGTCGGAATGGTCTTCCAGATCGGCAGCAACAGACCGGTGAGCAAGTAGAGCTTCGTCGTGGTGGTTTTGGGCAGGCTGTCGGCTTCTTCATCCCAAATGCGGATGAACCCGGGTTGGTCGATGGTCTCCCAAGCCGACGCTTCGAATTTGCTCTCCTCGAGATAGGATTTGCCAGTTGGTCGAACGACCTTGCGCATCAGTGCGTATTCCGGAGGATCCGGCCACCTATTCCGACAACATCCGGCCACCTGTTCCGGGGTATCCGGCCACCTGTGACGCGTTGCCGTGAGGCAGCGTATTTTGGTTATCAGTCTTGAGGGGTTTCGT
>NZ_UIHC01000084.1 GCF_900499075.1 Roseinatronobacter ekhonensis
GTTACAGATTGCCTCGCAGCATCACATCACAGGGTGGCCGGATGCTCCGGAATCAGTGGCCGGATAAAATCGGAATGGGTGGCCGGATACTTTCGGAATCACTGGCCGGATGACCCCGGAATACGCACGCATCAGCGTGACGGTGTCTTCATCATACATCTGCATCGGGCGCTTTGAGATCAGCCCCGCCCGCCCCGACGCGCGGTTGACCATTGGGATTTTGTCGAAGTTGTTGCCAAGAACCGCCTCTGCGATTGCGACATGAACCGGGTCTGTGACTTCCAATCCGATAATCCGCGTCACCGCACCAGATTGCGGACACGTCCAAAGATCCTCCGCCGAGACCTGTTTGATCGTCTCGCCCCGCAATGTCTCAACCCCGAGATCAAGCGTGCCCGCGTCCCGCGCACGCTCGGTCTGATCCGCGATGCGCTGCATGAACTCCGCAAAGAGCGCATTTTGCATATGGATCGGTAGCGCCAGCACGCGATTGAGAAACCGCTGGATCGGCGGCAGTTCTTCGAGCAACACGCCGTCCTTGTCGATCAGTTTCAACGCTGTCCAATCGGCAAAGGTCTCATACCCCATCGCCTCGGCACGACCTGCGGCAAGATCGGCGTAGTATCCACGCAGCGCCGAGCGCGCGATGGGGCTTTCGAGATTGTCTTCTTCGCGGAACATGCCTTGCGATCCCGTCTCGCGCTGGCCTTTGGTGAGCGCCCCAAGCTGATCAAGGCGTTTGCTGATCGTCGATGTAAACCGCTTCTCGCCATGCACATCCGACGTGCAGACCCGAAAAAACGGCGCGCTGACCTGCGCCGAGCGGTGCGTGCGCCCAAGCCCCTGAATGGCCGCATCCGCGCGCCAGCCGGGTTCCAGCAGGTAGTGGCGACGCCGTTTCTGGTTCTTGGCCGTTTGCGCCGCATGATAGGATCGCCCTGTGCCACCCGCATCCGAGAAGATTAGGATATTCTTTTCTCCATCCATAAAAGCTTGGGTCTCCGACGAGTTACTACTCGGGGCGCGTTTCTCGATGAAGAGCCCTCCGTCGCTGGATTTGAGCGGGCGTATCGACCGCCCCGTCACTTCCGCGACCGCCTCATCCCCGAACGCCCAGAGGATCTGGTCGAGCGCCGCCGGGATCGGGGCCTGTGCCATCAGGTCCATCATCGCCTCATCACGCAGGGCGAGCGCTTCCCGGGAAACGACCAAAGCCCCTGTCTCATCCCGCAGCGGCTCTGCAACCACATTGCCATCAATCTCAACAAGTTTCTGGGTGTGGATCGGGAACGCCTGTTCGAGGTAGCCCAGCACATAGTCGCGGGGCGTCAGCGCCCCTTCGACCAGTTCATCATCCGGGTCCATCATCTCCAAGCGCCGTTTCAAAAGGCTTTCGCCCGTGGAGACCACCTGGATGACGCAGGCATAGCCGTCAGATAGGTCTTGCTGAATCGCGCTGACAATGGACGGGGCTTTCATGCCCATCAGCAGATGATTAAAAAACCGCTGCTTTGTGCTCTCGAACCGTGATTTCGCAGACGCCTTTGCGGCAGAGGCATTTGTCTCGCCGGAGGCATTATTGACGCCAGTCGCGGTCAACGCCGCTTCGAGATTGTGATGGATAGTGCGGAACGCGCCCGCATAGGCGTCATAGATCTCCGTTTGTGCAGGTGTCAGCGCATGTTCCAGAACATCGTATTCGACGCCGTCAAAGCTCAAGGCCCGCGCCGTGTAGAACCCGAGCGTTTTGAGATCACGTGCGACCACCTCCATGGCTGCGACACCTCCCGCCTCCATCGCTGAGACAAAGCTCTCGCGGCTGGGGAAGGGATATTCGGGTCCCTGCCCCCAGAGCCCGAGGCGGGAGGCATAGGCGAGATTATGGACCGATGTGGCCCCCGTCGCCGAGACATAGAAGACGCGGGCACGCGGCGTGGCGAGTTGCAGGCGTAGCCCAGCGAGACCTTGCTGGGACGGCTTTGCCCCCCTGCCCTGCTCCGATCCGGCAGCGTTCTGCATGGCGTGGGCCTCATCAAAGGCCAGCACACCTTCAAAATCGTCCCCCATCCACTCCAGAAGTTGGTTCAATCGTGTGGTGCCGCATTTGCCTGCGGAGCGGAGCGTTGCGTAGGTCACAAACATGATACCGTCGCTCATGGTGACAGGCTGATCGGGCTTCCATTTGGAGAGGGGCTGGATATCTGCGGGCGAACCGCCAAGATCAGTCCAGTCGCGCACCGCGTCCTCGATCAGCGTTGCAGATTTGGAGACCCAGACAGCCTTGCGCCTCCCACAGAGCCAATTGACCAGAATGAGTCCCGCACATTCGCGGCCCTTACCGCAGCCGGTGCCGTCACCAAGGAAATACCCCAAGCGGTAAGCCCGCGCCTCTGCGTCGTCATCATTGCGCAGCATCTTTGTCTGGTCATCATCGATGGTGAACTTGCCCGGCAGATCGCGCGCATGGGCGTCGTTCGCCATGATGATGGTTTCCAATTGGGCCTCAGAGAGATGGCCTTCTGCAATCAAGCGGTTCGGCAGGCGGAGACCCTCGGCGGCCTGAAGCGACGGCACCGGCGGCGCGACCGACGCCATGGCGATGCTCTCGACCAGCGGCGTTGGGTGCTCTTGTGCGCCAGCGATATCGATCCTTTGCGGACGGTAGCGGGCATAGATCTCGGAAATGGGGGTGTTTTCGCGCGGTGTCTCCAGCGTGGTGAACAAAAGCGGCCTTGCAGCGTGTTTGGGCGTTTTGGCAGCAGCAACCCTTGTTTCAGCGGGCTTGCGTCCTGTGGAGTGCTCAGAACGCGTCAGAGGGCCGTGAACATGCTTTGGGCGTGGTGCCGTCACGGGCGCTACAATCGGGCGCGTCGTGGCGACTTGCTCTACAACGCTGACTGCTGCGTCGAGATCCTCAACCGATACGCGGATCATCTTATGGTCGTCCTGGACCTTATCGAAGACCATGAGCTGCGTATCAACGCTGGTGCCGAGCTTGCGATAGACATGACCGGGAATGGTCAGGGCAAGACGCGGTGTGAGGAGGCTCATCGCGCGCGTCCAATGTGCTGCGTCTCGCTCAAGGGTGAAGCCCATCGGCATGATCGCGACCAGTCGCCCGCCCGATGCCAATCGTTTGGCGGCCCCGATGAGGTGCTTAGCCGCGATGTGCTTGTCGCGCGAGCGATCAACTGAGGATGCAAAAGGCGGGTTCATCACGATAACGCTGGGTGCGGTTGGTGAGGTCAGCAGATCATCGATATGCTCGGCGTCATGTCCAGTCGTCTGCGCGTCGAACACCACATCGAGCAGCCGTTGTCGAAACAGGTCGACTTCGTTGAGTAGGAGCTTGGTCCCTTTCTGCTTGGCAAAACCCGCCAGCGAGCCGGTTCCCGCAGAGGGTTCCAGCACGGTTTCCCCGGTGCGGATCGCCGCCGCGCGCACAGCGAGGGCTGCGTAAGGCAGTGGGGTCGAGAATTGTTGTAGGCGGATTTGCTGCTCGGAACGGCGGGTTTCGGTCAAAAGCCGCATAGCGATGTTCTTCGCGGTGCCAAGCGGGTCGGACTCGTTCGCGTCCAAAAAAAGCGCCTGAACCGCTGCAGCCTGCATCATGTCGTAGGCCATGCGCCAATTCCAAGCACCGCTGGCATCGCTGCCCCCAAAAGTGTCGCGCATGATCTTCGAGAGGAAGGAGCTGCGCAGAGGTTCGCGGACGATCTCGGCGGCGATCAGCGACAGGGCGGATTTGAACTGCGCATTAGATGGGTTTTGATCGGAGTGCTTCGGGTTGGGATGGGCCATGATTTTTGTCCTTTGTGATCCGGTTTGAGGTTCACAGGACAAAAAGCCTCCTCTACGCTTTACAGCGTGGAGGAGGCCCAAGGGGGCTGGAATGAGATCTAAAACACGCTGTGGGGGTCTCCTACGGCCTCTGCTGGGCAAAAAACTCCGCTAGCACAGCACTCCCTTCAGCCATTTCACTGCTGATGAGCTCCGACCCCGCCAATGACGCCTTTGAGAGCCGCACAAGGCTACCGGTTTCCTCAATACGGTAGCAACGCCGTTTTTGACGTCCACGCTTGTAATGGGTCGCTGTGACGATCTGGCAGGTGCTGCCATCGCTGAGGCTCACAGGGGAAGCGAGCTTGATCTTGTCACCCTCTGCATAATCAGGGATCGCGGCCCAATCCCGACACCGCTGGCGCCAAGCATGCGCGTAGCTGTCCGGGTCTTTCAGTTCCGACAGGAGATGAAGAATACTCATCGGCGCACGGGACTCGCAGGGACCGGCGCTTTCCTCCATGTCCTTGTAACCCCAACACCCGTCGTCAGTGCGCGTCAGAAACACCGCCCCGAAGGTGAATGACCCATCATCGTCGATCATGTAGGTCCGGTCTTCCAAAGACGTGCGACCGAGGCTTTCAACCTTCGCCGCCGCATACCATGTCGAGCCAACCTTGCTGGCTTTAACCAGAGTCGTCCGGCGCGTATCGGTCTCGAAGGTGCAGAGACGTGCAATCTCTGCCTTCTCATCGGCGTAGGTCTGAACCCGCCGATCGGTGTAGAAGAGCCACCCCATTATGCTGCCCTCCGGTCTTCAAGTTCCATAAGAGCGTCGAGCGGCACGCGGTAGGGCTGCATGGCGTCGAAGTCCTCACAGTTGCCGCAGTTCTGGACAATTGCGAAGGTATCGCAAGCGTCCTTGAGCACCACCCGAAACCGCCCGCCCAGACCTGATGGGACCTCATAGGTTCCACCAATCAGGAAGTCAGACGCGCGGCGCACGAAGACGCGGATGGAATGGCCGTCGGTTGCCAGCCGAATGGCCCCCCGCCCGCGATCAATCAGTGTTTGCACGTCATCCAGAATGTCAGTGTAAAACTGCCCGGTCAGATCACGGAACGCCATTTGCCGCTGTGCCATCCAATCGCTGTCCCGAAACGGGTTGATGCGATTTGCGAAGGCAAAGCTGGGATCGGAGTGCTCGGTGGTGACGATGCGGGTGGTGGAGCCGTCAATGCCGTTAGAGCGCAGATGCACGCCGTTCCCGACGATGAGGATCAGGGCGGGCTTGTCGATTGGCCCATTCCAGTTGGGCAGAAAGGTTGCACAGGAGCGTGCATGCGCGATTTGCGCCGCAACAGCGGACGCGGAGAACTTGAGAATAGCCATGGGGATGTCTTTCTTGATGTTTCAAGGGATTGTTGCGAACTCACCCGCGCTTGGTTGTTCCCAAGCGCGGGTCGATGTTTGGATCAGGCGGCTTTCGCTTGAACCATCTCGACTTGAGCGGCCTCTTCCACCGCATCGACAACCAAACTGGCGCCACCGGTCGTTTGCATCATCGGCGGGCACCAGGCCGCGACTGCTACATGCTGTGCCTCCGTGAGGGTCGCAAAGGGCTCGGCAAAGAGCTTGTCGCAGAAGGCGACGATCTCCTTCTTGCTCATCGAGGCCAGAGTTACCGCCTCCTGCGCGAGCCCCAGTTCCTCGCCAAGGATTTTGAGCAGCCACGCCTTCTTGAAGCGATTGAACAGCGCCGCGTTCGGCGTCCAATGGGCGCGAACATCCGGCATGATCTCAATCTCGAAGTCATACATCAGGCTGTCGCTTTGGCGGCTGCGCGCGAAACAGGATTGCGTCGTGCTGGCCGTGGCATAGGCGACCAGTTTGGCCTTCTCGCCCGCCTCAAGTGCTCGGAACGCCGCAAACTGATCCGCAGGAGACTTCGCCTCATCGGCCCAAGACAGATCGAGTGCATCATGCGCCTCGGCCACCTGCTCCAGTGAGGTGCCATCGATCTCGTCCATCTTGGCATGGCTGCGGTATTCCTTGCGCGCCTCGACCTTGATGCCGTGGGTTGCGCTCATACCACCAAGGACGTCCGTGACCAGCTTGAACAAGGTCAGATCGAGAGTGGCTTCGGGATGCAAGGTCATCGCAGCTCCGAGAGCCATTGCCCGTTCGGTCTTGAGGTCCTGGGTCAGCGAAGCAGGGTAAACGATGCCATCGGTGTCATATTCCGCCATCGTCGCATAGTCGTAGCGCACCAGAGACTCGGCCCACGCAAAGCCCATCTCCACCCGTGCTTCTTCCGCGGCGGCGGTGAGTTTTTCGACCATGATCGTCTCGACTAAGGCGATGTCTTCCAGGACGGAATGCTCTTCGAGCAGATCGGCCGCGATGGGACCACCCCGCGCCTCATACTCTTCGCGCACAAACGCCCCGATATCGTCGCTGACCTGCACACCGCGGGTCTTGAGCGCCTGTCGCACTGTATAGGCCTGCACATAGCTGTCGTCGCATGTCAGTGCCTCGAAGACTTCGCGTTGCACGTCTTGGCTTGGATGATCGGCAAAAGCCTTCATCGTATCGAGCGTGATTGTCTTGGCGCGCGCAGCGGCGCGAATATCGGGATGGATGAGACCATACCGCTCACTGTTGTGGCGCAACGGGCGCGCGCTGCCACCTGCGGTCCATGGTTTGCGCCATGGCAGAACACCACGCTCGATGATGCGGATGAGTTCATTGGTGATGGCTTCGGGTGCGTCGAATTTGGACGTGCGGGAACGGGCCATGGCTGGCCTCCTTTCGGTTGGGTTTGATTGGGAGAGTTGGGTTAGCGTGCGTGATTGATGCGCGGATCGTTGATGATGCGTGCGCCAAGGCGTTCAACAAGATCGAGATATGTCCGTAGCGATACTCGGCTGGAGGACGTCCAAGGTTCTGGATCAACCGCGCCGTCCATCGTGACCTTCGGCAAGTTTGCGAAGGCGATGATGTCGCGGACGGGGCGGCAGTCGATCAGAGGTGTTTCAAGCCGGATGGCCAAGCTGGCGAGTGGGAATCGTTCAACCGGTGCATAGAGCGAGACGGTTGTTAGCCCGAGGTGAAGGATGGTCCCTCCCCCACCGCAGCTTACATAGGCATTGGCGTTGTTGAGGGCCGTACGGAGATAGGCAACGTCGCGGCGGATGGTTTGCCGTTCCAGCTTGCGCGCCTCATCTAGGTCGCCAGATCTTCTAAGTTCTCGATGTCGCCACCATGATCGTGCCTCCGCGCGAAGCACGCGCAAAACTTCAGTTTGCATGAGAGGTTCCTTGTCAGGACAGACAGGCCGGAAACCGGCCTGGACCCATCAGGAACACCCCACAAGGGTTCCTGAAGACAGTCCTAAAACAAGAAGGCAACTTTCACTTTCTCACGTTACCACCACATAATTCAGTGTCTAACGGCTATGATAGACTCTGTCCTACTTTCTTGGATTGAAGCAATGTTTCCCACGCAATAGTTCCGGTGGTGAGGCCTTGCAGAAGGTGGAATGCGTAGCTACGCGGCTTCTGAATTCTTTCTATGCGTTCTAACAAATACCCTAGGGTCATAAACGTTTTTGTTGGTCCAAGTTTTTTGATATCGAACCAAAGGTTACCCAAGTTGAGATGGCTGGCGATCCCCGTCTGTCAGGGATGTTGTCCGCTGCTCTACTTTTCCTCTATTTCTCAGGTGGGCGGGATAGGATGATGACTTGGGCTATTCACTGGAACGAAAAACGGCTGTGCTGAAGCGGATGCTGCCGCC
>NZ_UIHC01000087.1:2500-6166 GCF_900499075.1 Roseinatronobacter ekhonensis
GCCAATTCTCAAGTGGATTGGCGGGTGGCTCGACCCTGCACATCGTCGAGATGTCGCAGCTGAGAATACCAACACGATCATCAAACCCATCTGCGGATGGCTTTGATCGTCCTGTTGGACGTTTGTGCTGCCTTCGGGTGGCACGTTTTACATCGTTTAGAGAGATACACATCAGTGTCATGTCGGCCGTCCCGAGTGGGGGAAGGCCAGCGCGGCGTTCGCGCCAAGCAAGACATGAGACTATTCCAAGTCAAGTACACTAACCAAATGTTCTCAAACCTGCACGGGTTTGAGGGCGGGAAACGTACAATGCTTTTGGTCTGGACTGTGAAGGGCGGGGGAACGCAAAAGGCTCCTGTCCGATTTGGACGAGGACATGCGAATGTTCTGGTCTGGCTCTTTCTGGATCAAATCAAGCGCAATAAGGGCGTTTGGTGGATGCCTTGGCAGCAAGAGGCGATGAAGGACGTGATACTCTGCGATAAGCGCAGGCGAGCCGAGAATAGGCTTTGACCCTGCGATCTCCGAATGGGGCAACCCAACTGAAGATTTTTGGTTATTGCTTCGCAATGCACACTCCGTGCGGACCCTTGGTCCGTGGCCACCTTGCGGTGGCCGGATGGTGAGAAGCGATGCAGCTATCCGAAAGTCTAATCAGTTACTTTTAGGCTGAATACATAGGCTTAAAAGAGCAAACCCGGGGAACTGAAACATCTAAGTACCCGGAGGAAAGGAAATCAATAGAGACTCCGTTAGTAGTGGCGAGCGAACGCGGACCAGCCGAGCCTTGAGTGTGGGCAGAACTGTCTGGAAAGGCAGGCCATAGCGGGTGACAGCCCCGTATGCGAAGCACGATAGGACGTATCAAGTAGGGCGGGACACGTGAAATCCTGTCTGAAGATCGGGGGACCACCCCCGAAGGCTAAGTACTCCTTGCTGACCGATAGCGAACCAGTACCGTGAGGGAAAGGTGAAAAGCACCCCGACGAGGGGAGTGAAACAGACCTGAAACCGGACGCCTACAAGCAGTCGGAGGGATCTTGAATCCTGACGGCGTACCTTTTGTATAATGGGTCAACGACTTGGTCTATCTAGCAAGCTTAAACCGGTAGGTGTAGGCGCAGCGAAAGCGAGTCTTAAATGGGCGTTGAGTTAGATGGATCAGACCCGAAACCGAGTGATCTAGGCATGGCCAGGTTGAAGGTTGGGTAACACCAACTGGAGGACCGAACCCACATCCGTTGAAAAGGATCGGGATGAGCTGTGCCTAGGGGTGAAAGGCCAATCAAACTCGGAGATAGCTGGTTCTCCGCGAAATCTATTTAGGTAGAGCGTCGAGCGAATACCCCGGGGGGTAGAGCACTGGATGGGTAATGGGGCCCCACAGGCTTACTGATCCTAACCAAACTCCGAATACCCGGGAGTACTACTCGGCAGACACACGGCGGGTGCTAACGTCCGTCGTGAAGAGGGAAACAACCCTGACCTACAGCTAAGGCCCCTAATTCATGGCTAAGTGGGAAAGCAGGTGGGACGACCAAAACAACCAGGAGGTTGGCTTAGAAGCAGCCATCCTTTAAAGATAGCGTAACAGCTCACTGGTCTAAATAAGTTGTCCTGCGGCGAAGATGTAACGGGGCTCAAGCCATGAGCCGAAGCTTAGGATGCCCGTAAGGGCGTGGTAGCGGAGCGTTCTGTTCTGTACTTCTTGCGTCTTGCATGCCCCCAGGGGTGTGACGGACGCATCAGAAGTCTGCTGTGAAGCCGGCCTGTGAGGGACCGGTGGAGCGTTCAGAAGTGAGAATGTTGACATGAGTAGCGACAAACAGGGTGAGAGACCCTGTCGCCGAAAGTCCAAGGGTTCCTGCTTAAAGCTAATCTGAGCAGGGTAAGCCGGCCCCTAAGGCGAGGCCGAAAGGCGTAGTCGATGGGAACGAGGTTAATATTCCTCGGCCGTGAGGTGGTGACGGATCTGAAACGTAGTTCGATCTTACTGGATTGATCGGGCTGCCAACGGGTTCCTGGAAATAGCCCCTCTATAAGACCGTACCCGAAACCGACACAGGTGGACTGGTAGAGAATACCAAGGCGCTTGAGAGAACCATGTTTAAGGAACTCGGCAAAATACCTCCGTAAGTTCGCGAGAAGGAGGCCCGGACATTGCGCAAGCAGTGGCCGGGGGCACAGACCAGGGGGTGGCGACTGTTTACTAAAAACACAGGGCTCTGCGAAGTCGCAAGACGACGTATAGGGTCTGACGCCTGCCCGGTGCCGGAAGGTTAAAGGGAGGAGTGCAAGCTCCGAACTGAAGCCCCGGTAAACGGCGGCCGTAACTATAACGGTCCTAAGGTAGCGAAATTCCTTGTCGGGTAAGTTCCGACCTGCACGAATGGCGTAACGACTTCCCCGCTGTCTCGAACATGGACTCAGCGAAATTGAATTGCCTGTCAAGATGCAGGCTTCCCGCGGTTAGACGGAAAGACCCCGTGCACCTTTACTACAGCTTCACACTGGCATCAGGATTGCGATGTGCAGGATAGGTGGTAGGCTTTGATACGGGAACGCCAGTTCCCGTGGAGCCTCCCTTGAGATACCACCCTTCGCACTCTTGATGTCTAACCGCGATCCGTGAACCCGGATCCGGGACCCTGTGTGGCAGGTAGTTTGACTGGGGCGGTCGCCTCCCAAACAGTAACGGAGGCGTGCGAAGGTTGGCTCAGAGCGGTCGGAAATCGCTCGTTGAGTGCAATGGCATAAGCCAGCCTGACTGCAAGACTGACAAGTCGAGCAGAGACGAAAGTCGGCCATAGTGATCCGGTGGTCCCGAGTGGAAGGGCCATCGCTCAACGGATAAAAGGTACGCCGGGGATAACAGGCTGATGATGCCCAAGAGTCCATATCGACGGCATCGTTTGGCACCTCGATGTCGGCTCATCTCATCCTGGGGCTGGAGTAGGTCCCAAGGGTACGGCTGTTCGCCGTTTAAAGAGGTACGTGAGCTGGGTTTAGAACGTCGTGAGACAGTTCGGTCCCTATCTGCCGTGGGTGTTGGAGACTTGAGAGGAGTTGCCCCTAGTACGAGAGGACCGGGGTGAACGTTCCACTGGTGGACCTGTTGTGGCGCCAGCCGCAGCGCAGGGTAGCTATGAACGGACAGGATAACCGCTGAAAGCATCTAAGCGGGAAGCCCCCCTCAAAACAAGGTCTCCCTTGAGAGCCGTGGTAGACCACCACGTCAATAGGCCGGAGATGTACGCGCAGCAATGCGCTCAGTCGACCGGTACTAATCGCTCGATCGGCTTGATTTGTTCCAGTAACAACCAGACCAAATCACAGCACACATACCAAAAGCATGACGCAAGAATAATCGGGCCAAAACCCCACCGACGTGTATCTCTCAAGCGACACAAAACAGTCGCTTGAATACATGGTTGATTCACAGGTTTGGTGGCAATAGCGCGAGCAATACACCCGATCCCGTCCCGATCTCGGAAGTTAAGTGCCGCCGCGGCAATGGTACTGCGTCTCAAGACGTGGGAGAGTAGCTCACCGCCAAACCTGATAATCAACCATTCCTAAACAACCAACGCGGGGTGGAGCAGCCAGGTAGCTCGTCAGGCTCATAACCTGAAGGTCACAGGTTCAAATCCTGTCCCCGCAACCAGA
>NZ_UIHC01000131.1 GCF_900499075.1 Roseinatronobacter ekhonensis
CGACAACCGAAGGGCTGCGCCCGATCGACACGGGTGATACATCGCGGCCATTGTTCAAGGTGGAGAGATGGTGAATTGAGGGCAGGGACAACTGAGGAAGACGGTCGGATCGCCCTCATTCAATCGGACATCTGGATTGGCTTTCCGCGGGCTGAACAAGTTCTGGACCGTTTGCAGGATATGATCGAAGCGCCAAGGCAAACCCGTATGCCTGGCCTTCTTGTGCATGGCGCGTCGGGGATCGGAAAGACGATGATAGCCCGCAACCTGTCGCGCAGATATGCACCGGAATATGATCCAGCATCGGGAATTACGCGAACGCCGCTGTTGCTGTTACAAGCACCGCCAGCTCCCGACGAACGGCGGTTCTATCTGCACATCCTTGCGACCGTCGGGGCACCGGCCACGGCACTGAGCGCGCGCGCTCAAAATGTGGCCTCCCTCGAAGTCCGTGTCGTCGCGCTCTTGCGCGACCTTGGCTTGCGGATGATCATGATCGACGAGGTCCACAACCTCTTGGCCGGGACCCATCGCGAACAGCGCCGCTTTCTCAATGTTCTTCGGTATCTCAGCAATGAACTCGAGGTGTCGCTGGTCTGCCTCGGGGTCAGCGAGGCCGTAGATGCCATTCGCGGCGATATCCAGCTAGCTCGACGGCTGGACGAACATCACCTGCCAAACTGGCGCGACGACGCCGAATTCTCAGACATGATTCAGACACTTATTGCTGCCATGCCACTCGAAAAGAAATCCAACCTGAAGGTCAAATCTCTCAAGCAGGTCTTGGCACTGACCGGTGGCGTGACCTCGCGCATCTTCGCTCTGGTCAAGGATCTTTCCATTGACGCCATCGTCACAGGCGAGGAATGCATCACCGATGACGCAATCGCCAGATGGACGCCGGTTTGGTCGCGTCACGCGTCCGCTGGGCGGCGGCTCGAGAAGTCCGGGGTGTGACGCCGCGCCCGCTCCCGAAGACTGTCGCGCCTTTGCCAGACGAGTTGTTGTCAGGTTGGTTGTCCCGGCTGGCTGCGGCCAACTACTGTGATGACGCGGAACTGCTGGCTCATATCGAAATCGATACTACACATGGCGCCTCCTTGGACTTCAACGTCGACGCGGCTGCGGCGGAGAAAATTTCCGACGCCGCACGAACCAACCCCGACATCGTGCGGTCTTTGACTTTTCCGACAATGACGCCAGCAGAAGCCCTGCTGACGGCCCGGGTCCCGTTCCAGTCTTGTCCGGAATGCTCCCGACGGGGCCTTTTGCTCAGGCATTGGAGGCGAGCCTGGGCATTCGACTGCCAGGTTTGCGGCACGAGACTTGTGCAGACCCTTGGCAAGCCCAGAGGCGAACAGATATCCGAAAAACTGATAAATCGTGCGCGCCGCGGGGCAGGGATGCTTGAGTGCGCCGCCCAATTAAGCAGCCCCAAGCAACTTCGGCGCGCCATGCGCGCGGTCACCTTTGCCATGTCACTAGTGACCTTCCGCGGGGAGCCGTTGTTCGCTCTTCAGAGCCATCGACAGGAAGTGAGGCTATTCTGCCTCGCAGCGATCGCTGCCGCTCGATCTCGTCCCTTGGTCAAAGCAGCCATCGTCAGCTCCGACATCGACGACTATGCAAGGGTTGCTCTACTGCGCACCTTCGAGAAGGAGCAACGTTTGCTCGCTGCGGTTGATCACATCGCGCAACGGCGTGCAAGAAGCATAGGCCCGATGGCAGTCGAATCTCACTATTAAGGGCAAAAAATGTAGCCGAACGCGCCGCGTCTCAGATTTAAGGGCAACGCGACAGCCACGCTGATGAACAGACCACTGGCGATGGTCAGCCATTTGCGCCGACTGACGGGGTGTCTGAAGATGTCTATGAGTCCCGCATGGAGTGCCCCCTTCGAGTGGTCCGGGCTAATTGTTAGTGCATGGTCGGCCTTTGGTCTACCGGCAAGAAGCTTTCTGGCGCGGGCGGGCGGTAGCCGAGGGAACTGTGCGGCCTGACGGTGTTGTAGTGGCGGCGCCATCGCTCGATCAGGAGCTGGGCCTCGCGCAGCGTGGAGAAGACCTCGCCATTGAGCAACTCGTCCCGGAACCGTGAGTTGAAGCTCTCGCAGTAGCCGTTCTCCCACGGCGATCCGGGCTCAATGTAGGCGGTTTTGGCGCCCACGGCACCGATCCAAGCGCGCACCTTCTTGGCGATAAATTCTGCGCCATTGTCCGACCTGATATATTCTGGTGGCCCTCACAGGATGAACAGATCAGTCAAGGCATCGACCACGTCGACAGAATTGAGCTTACGCTTTACGCGGATCACCAACGCCTCTTTCGTGAACTCATCGATGATGTTGAGCGTGCGGTATATTCTCCCGAGATATGCGCAGAAGTTGGTGACGCCTGATCAGGCGGCGGCTTGAACGTGGCGGAGGCCGTCGCGGAACTCAACCCCTTGGATGATCTCGGGCAGGCGGTTCCGGCCATCGAGTTTGCGCCATTTC
>NZ_UIHC01000091.1 GCF_900499075.1 Roseinatronobacter ekhonensis
GCAGCGCCTCAAGCGCCACAGCAGCTTTAAACTTGTCTGAAAAGTTCCGTCGCTTTGTCATTCTCGTATCCATTCGTGCGCGTTGGATACATCTTAGCACGCTGTCCAAATTTGCCGGACCACTTCACTGCGCACCTCTTCCGCACCAACGGCAACGGTGCCTTCGCCATCTTTGTCCATCGATATTTGCCGCACACGCCTGTGAACCCTGTCTCAGGTTTAAGGGCAAAAATATCGGAGTTAAAGGCAAAATCTCATATTTAAGGGCAAAGCACAGCCGTTGATTTCGTTGAATTTCTCATCTCACAATTAAGGGCTACGCGACATCTATGGTGAGAACACCCGGCGGTCCCTTCAGGGCGGCGCTGGTGTGAAGCTCTACCTCACCCCGTCCGAGCAAAAGACCATCGAAGAGTTGAGCCAGGCAGTCGGTAAGACCACCAAGCGCGTGGTGACACGGTCCCGTGCCGTCGGGCGCAACCCATTCGAGGGGCGCAGTGTGTCGGAGCGTACCGAAGACACTCCGCTTCTGACCGAGGATCAGGCCCGGCGCATGGACCTCGACGAAGTGATCCTCGTGATCGACGCGCAGATGCCGATCCGGGCGCGGCGGATCAAGTATTTCGACGACCCGGCGCTGAAGGTGCTGCATGCGGGTCAGGCGGGCAGCTTCCCATATCCTGACGAAGACGGGCTGCGGCGGGATCGCCAGATGTCCGAAACCCGCGAGACAGTGGAGAAGCTGAAGCAGGAGCTGCAGGAGGTGCGGGCGGCTTCGGGGGCGAATGGTTCTGGAGCCGCGGCCGCGTCGACTGCCGCTGAAGCACATGTAACGGAGAATCAGGACCCTAAGCCGGCGCTGTCAGGTCGGGCGCGGGGCCGAGCGGCACGGGCTGCGGCGGGTGGTGTTGGTCAGGGTAAGCTGTCGCTCGATATCGATCGGCTAGGGATCAATAGAGCAGACCGGACGGCACTGGCATCTGCAATTCAGACTACGAAGGCGATCATTGCTGAGCATGTGTAATAAGCGTTTCGCAGATGGTCATATCCTGTGAAAGTATGAGTCTCAGTGGCAACGCCACGGAAAAACTCTAGTGTCACGGCTGGTTTTGCTGGCGCATCAACCTGAGGCACTGCTAAGCAGTGGAGGACGGCGTATAACTTTTAAATGCGCCGAAAAAGTCGTAAAGGCTCGAAAATGGCGTCGGCACAGCAACTTATTGGGCTCGTAAAGAGCCACGCGGAGGGAGACGAAGAGCGTTTTTTCGACCTCGCGATGCAGCTTGCCGCGGCGGAAGAGCAGCGTGGCCACACCCGGCTGGCGGAACAGCTGCGCCAATGGGCAGACGCATCGCGCGTTCCACAATCAAGTGCGACTGCGAAACTGACACCGCTGGCTGCCCCGCGTGGCGATCTCGCTGGCATCCTTGGTGCGCGTTATCCGACGACCACACTCAACGATCTAATCTTGCCCGATTATATCTCCGACGAATTGCGCCAGATCGTTGTAGAAACCCGAAAGCGTGACCTGCTTGAGGAAAAGGGGCTCCACCCTCGGCGACGTCTTCTTTTCTCAGGCCCGCCAGGCACAGGAAAGACGCTGAGCGCCGAGGCGTTGGCTGGCGAGCTTAAGTTTCCGTTATTCACGGTGCTCTTGCACGGACTGATTACTAAGTACATGGGTGAGACCGCGCAGAAACTGCGTCTGATCTTCGATGCGATCCGCACAACGCGTGGTGTCTATCTGTTTGATGAAATTGACGCGCTGGCGGCTTCCCGTGGAAACGAAAACGACGTTGGCGAGGCTAGGCGAATTCTAAACTCGTTTTTGCAGTTTCTCGATGAAGATACTGGCCCGTCGATAGTTGTCGCGACCACAAATATTCCCGAGATTCTCGACAGGGCAATTCTTCGGCGTTTCGAACTCGTTCTGCCCTATGAACTTCCTTCTAGGGAAGCCATCCAGAAGGCGATGAAACGCCGCCTTATCGGTTTCAACGTCGATGGCGTTGATTGGGACGCTGTATCTAGGGTTGCAGAAGGCCTTTCAACGGCAGATGTTGTTGCGGCAGGGGAAGATGCGGGGAGACGCGCTGTCTTGTCCTCTACAGACATTATTATGACGGATACGCTTATCGCCTCAATGGAGCGCAGGCGTTCGTTGCAAGGACTTGGAACATCGCTGAATGGAACGCAATCGCCCGCACCTGATCGTAAACGGCCTAGGACAGGCAATCGCGTTTCAGGCGAAGGGCGGCGGTCAGGCAAATCGTCCAAGTGACGTTCCAAATCGCCGCGCACACGCGCAAGCGCTACTGCAGGCAATTGACGCTCTCGGTGACCTAGGGGAGCAAAATCGGCCCGGCGTCTACCTCGAGATCCAAGCTAGGCCAAACGAACCATTTGTGACGAAGAGCCTGGACGCCAGCGGCCTTCGTCTTCTCAAGGTTTCTGCCGACCTGGAGAATGAAGCAGCTCCTGCCCATGCAACCGTTTTTGCGTCACCAATCGGGTTGGGTAAGCTCCGGAAGAAGGTCGAAGCCTTCCAAGATGAAAATACGAAGAAGGATCGGCCGAAGAACGCTGACTTGGTTCAAAGTATTTCAGCCATAGTTGAAGCTGGCTTGCGGGCCCTTTGGCGGAGTCCACCATTGAGATTTCCTGCTCGTGGTCCGGTCCATCCTTGGGAGATATGGCTTGAACGAAATGAGGCCGATCAATTTCTTGAGCGTGCGCAGGCCTTGGGGGTTGCTTTCGAGGGTGATCGTTTGCAGTTCCCCGAAGACATTGTCGTAGTCGGTCATGGCACGCATGATCAGATCGCAGCGGCCGTTCGCAACCTTGGAGCGGTGAAGGCTCTGGCCGCCCCCACTGTCATGTCCGACTACTTCGAAGGAATGCCGCCTGAGGAACAAGCAGAGTGGGCCCAGGCGATGGAACGGCTCTTGCAGCTGCCCGACGTAGCAAATCCCAGATACATCACGCTTCTCGACAGCGGCGTGGGGCTTAACCATCCCCTCATTCGGTCCTTCCTTGATCCGGCCGATCGCCACGCAGCCCACCTGGGTTGGGGTCTAGACGACACCCGAGGACATGGCACCCAACTTGCAGGCCTTTCGCTCTTTGGAGATCTGCTCCCGGTGATCCAAAGCAACATACCGGTTCAGGTCAGGCATCGGTTGGAGTCCGCCAAAATCATCCCTGATGCTGGCCAGAACCCTCACCATTTGCTAGGAGCCGTAGTGCTCAATGCGGTTAATGCGGTCGAAGGGAGCGCTGAGCGAGGCCGAACCTTTTCGATGGCGAGTACGACCGACGAAGACACACCGCACGACGGCGCCCCGACGTCGTGGTCTAGCGAAATCGATCAGCTGACAGCTGGCGTTTCGGGCAATCAGCATCGGCAGAGACTGTTTGTGATCTCGGCGGGCAACACGAATCAGAACCGTTTTCAAGGAGCCGACTACCTCTCGATTTGTGATGATCCCGATCATGAGATTGAATCGCCAGCTCAGGCATGGAACCCGATCTGCGTAGGTGCATACACCGAAAAGGTCAGGCTGCCTGCTGGCCTGCCCGGAACGGCCGTTGCTCCAATGGGGGATCTTGCACCGTCGTCGCGCACTGCAAGCTGGTCCAAGCACTGGCCGATCAAACCCGACGTCGTGATGGAGGGTGGCAACTGGGTTCAAGATCACCTTCCGCCACCGCTGAACCATCCTGCGCTGGCGCTTCTTACCACGGACCATCAATATCCATTGCGTTCGCTTACTACGACTGCTGACACGAGCGCCGCGACGGCATTGGCAGCAAAGACGATCACCGAGCTCTGGGAGGACTACCCACACCTATGGCCAGAAACGATCCGGGCGATCTTCGTCTCGTCCGCGCGATGGACACAACAGATGAAGGCGCACCTTCCCGCAAATCCATCGAAGGGCGAATTCGCACGGCTGTTTCAGAGATACGGCTACGGCGTTCCTGATCCGGTACGCGCTAAGCGCAGTGCAGCAAATGCATTATCTCTCATCGTTCAGGACACGATAACCCCATACCGGCCGAGCGCCTCTGCTGGTGCGGAGCCGGTCCACAACCAGATGAAATTCTTTCAGCTTCCTTGGCCCAGAGAGGTGCTTCGGCAGCTTGGCGCAACGGAAGTCACGCTTCGCGTGGCACTCAGCACCTTCATTGAGCCCAATCCATCGGAAGCAGCTCGGGGTTCAAAATTCCGTTACGCCTCCCATAACCTGAGATTTAAGCTGAACCGTGCCAACGAAAACCTGGCGCAGTTCGAGGCACGAATTAACAAGCTTGCTGATGACGCCGATGCTGAAGCCGTAGCTGACAACGACGGCTGGATCTTCGGCCGCAATCGGCGTGACGTCGGTTCTCTGCACATAGATGAGCTTCGTTGTCCCGCCTCAGATCTTGCGCGCCGCAATCTTCTCGCTGTCCACCCGGTCGCGGGTTGGTGGAAATCCAAGTCGGTTCAGAACGTCGATCAAAAGGCTGCGCGCTTTGGACTGGTCGTTGAATTGGACGCCGGTGACGTAGAGGCCGATCTGTACGCCGAAGTTGCAACAGCGATTGCGAACCTCAACGTAGCAGAGGTCGGGGTGTAATGCTCGGATAGAAACTGTATGTGAAACTCATGCCACCATACCGGCCTCAATAGATTTAGGCTGTATCGGCTGACGCTCGTTAGCCCATCAACCGCTTCGCCCTCTCAGCCATCCTGACCACCTGTGCACTTGCGGTCGCCGCAGCGCTCCGCACTGTAGCAGGCGTCTGTACCGCCCCGCGCCCGATCGCCTCACCTGTAGTGAGCGCGCCGATCCGAGCCCTGCCCTGAACGCCGGACGTATTTACCAGCCCCCGCAGCAATCCTGCAGACCCGCTGACGATCGCGGGTGCAGCGGCCACCATCAGGTTCCCGGAGATACCCCGCACGATCAGGGGTGTTGCCGCGACAAAGCCTTTCGCTAGAAACACCATCACAAAGAATGGCACGAGCGAGCCAATGTTGGTCGCGGAATTCGGGTCGCCGATCTGGGCAAGGAGTGAGTTGGCCATGCCGACCACGGTCGAGAACATGGCTGCGATCACGATCGGGTAGAAGGCGTAGCTGATTGTGGTCGAAACCCACCTGTGGAAGAAATCCTTTGTCGCGTCGAAAAGCGACAGCGCGATCATGATCGGTGCGAGGCCGAGCATTAATGTCAGCATCATCTTAGCGAAGATCAGCACGATGCCAGTCATGAAACCGAGCAGACTAAGCATAACGAGACCGATACCGCCAAGGATTGCGCCTGTCATCCAGTTCAAGTTGTTGCCGATGGCGTTTAGGTACTGGCTGAATTCCATAATCAGCCGGTCAAACTCGGCAGCAAAGTAAGTGGCTCCTGCCCCGCCGCCCCCCACAGTGCGTATTCCGGGGTCATCCGGCCAGTGATTCCGAAAGTATCCGGCCACCCATTCCGATTTTATCCGGCCACTGATTCCGGAGCATCCGGCCACCCTGTGATGTGATGCTGCGAGGCAATCTGTAAC
>NZ_UIHC01000032.1 GCF_900499075.1 Roseinatronobacter ekhonensis
TGATCAGAGCTTGAAGCTCAGCACGGTCGGCGGGGCCAAGGTAAAGGCAAATGTCATTGCGTCTCATGTCCCGAATATAGCACATCAGGCCCTCAATGGGAATCCTGTGTCAGGTGGGGAACACTAGCGGTCATTTGATCTGATGACAGGAACGGCAGCAAAGTCCGCACTTTGCCAGTTCGACCGAGGCGCAACGAAGGGCAGCTTCCGCCCATCGCGTCGAACGCTGCGTTCGAGCTTTCGCGTTCTGCATCTGTCTCGAAGTTGCTGCCGCGCTGAAGAAAAACAGACTGAGCGAACATGCCCACCACCCGCGAAACCATCCTCACCGCGCTGCACGCCCTTTTGCAAACGCTGCCCGCCACCGCTCTTCGGGGCGACGTCCTGCCTGAACGCGTACCGACGGCAGGCCTGCTGATCCTGCGCGACGGCGAACCGGGAGAGCCGGAGGTGACGCTGTCGCCGCTGCGCTACCATTACCAACACCGCGCCGAGATTGAGGCGGTCGTGCAGGGTGAGGCCCGGTCTGCGCAGCAGATGCAAGGGTCCGGGGGACCCTTGCAAGGAACGAACGACCGAGACGCCGCCTTCGACACGCTGACCGCCAGCCTAGGTGCGGCGATTGCCGCCGACCGCACACTCGGCGGCCTATGTGACTGGGTCGAGGCGGACGCGCCGCGTCCGGTCGATCTGCCCGTCGAAGGCGCGGCCACCCTGAAGGCCGCCGTGATCTCGGTGGTCCTGCATTACTCCACGCCTGACCCGCTCACGTGACTGATCGGCCACCTCAGGTTTCGCTCGGATCCTGCCGTGAGCAGGTGCAGTTCACGTCAGCGCCGCTGTCGATTTTGAGCGTCACATAGGAGATCTCGCCAGAAAGCTGGGCACTTGCATGGAGTGTAACGGCCCTGCCGATGATCCGCCCTTCGAAGCGCCCTTTGATCACAATGATGTCCGCACGAAGGTCGCCGACCGCAGATCCGCTTTGCTCGATCAGAATTGTGTCTGCCGTGATCTTCCCGTCCGCATGCCCGAACAGTTCAAAAAGTCCCGGTACTGTCAGATCGCCCGATAGCTTGGCGCCGCTGCAAAATGTGACCGCGCATTGCCTGGACTGGAGGCAGCTAACGTCTGGGACATGGTCCAACTTTCTATGAGTTTCGCGGCAAGCAGGGCCTGCCGGGGTTTGTTCTCGCGAGATTAGTCAGAACTGGCGGGGTCAAGGTAGTCAAAACGTATCTCAGGAGATGAACATGGCACGAGCCCAAGGGGCGCGGGCGCAGATGGCGCTTGCGTTCGAAACAACCTATGGAACGCCGCCCGTCGGCGGCTTCACCAAGATGCCCTTCGCCAGCACATCGCTGGGGGCGGAGCAGCCGCTGCTCAATTCCGAACTTCTGGGCTACGGACGGGATCCGTTGGCACCGATCAAGGATGCGGTGACCGCTGACGGTGATGTCGTGGTGCCGCTCGACGCTGAGGCCTTCGGTTTCTGGCTGAAGGCGGGTTTTGGTGACCCAATCACGACTGGTACCGGCCCCTGGACACATGAATTCCAGTCCGGTGCCTGGACGTTGCCCAGCATGTCCATCGAGACTGGCATGCCCGAGGTGCCGCGTTTTGCGATGTATTCCGGCTGCGTGCTCGACCAGATCAACTGGCAAATGCAGCGGTCTGGCCTGCTCACCGCGACGGCCCGGCTGGTGGCGCAGGGCGAGACCGTGGGCACAACGACAAGTGCGGGCACGCCTGCCGCCCTCGAATTGCAGCGCTTCGGCCATTTCAACGGGGCCATCACCCGCAATGGGTCCGCCCTCGGCAACGTCGTCTCGGCCGACATCACCTATGCCAACAATCTCGACCGGATTGAGACCATCCGCTCGGACGGTCGCATCGACGGCGCAGACCCCTCCATCGCCGCGCTGACCGGCTCCATCGAGGTGCGGTTCGCCGATCAGACTCTGGTGACACAGGCAATCAATGGCGATCCCTGCGAGCTTGAGTTCGCCTATGTGCTGCCCTCTGGCGAGAGCTTCACCTTCACCGTGCACGCCGTGTACCTGCCGCGCCCCCGCATCGAGATTTCCGGACCGCAGGGCGTGCAGGCCACCTTCGACTGGCAGGCCGCGCGTGACAGCACGGTCGGGCGAATGTGCACCGCAACCCTGATCAATGACGTGGAGACCTATTAATGCTGACGCTCGATCTGACCAACGCGCCCCGCTGGCATGACTTAGCCCCCGGCGTGCGGGTGCAACTCCGCCCGCTGACCACCGCACTGATGGTGGCGACCCGCAGCGATCCGGCCGTCGAGGCGGTTCCTGAGGATGCTTCCGACGAAGAACGCGCTGTTGCCTTCGCCAAGGCGTTGGCGCGCCGGGCAGCTCTCACTTGGGAGGGCATCGGTGACGCGGACGGCAATCCAATCGACCCGAGCCCGGACGCCATCGACGCTCTTCTCGACATCTGGCCGATCTTCGAGGCTTTCCAGCTGACCTATGTGTCCAAGGGTCTGTTGCTGGAACAGGAAAAAAACGTCTCCACGCCCTCGCCGAATGGTCCTTCGGCGGGGGCGAGCGGTACTGCCAAGCCTGCGCACCCTACGAGGGCCGCGCGCAAGCCTGCCCAGACTGCCCGGCGCGGCTGAACCGACCGCTTACCATTGAAGGCTGGCAGGTCTGGGACCTCGTCGGTCGTCTCGGCGGCCAACTCCGCGTGTCGCCCGGTGCCGTGATCGGCTGGGACCTGACCGCAGCCTTCGCACTGGGTGACGCGCTCGGCGTTCCGCCAACCGCCGCAGCCGAACTATTGCCCGCCATCGAGGCGGTGATGGTGACCAAACTCAACGAACAGATGGATCCCTCGCATGGCAGAAAAACGGGTTAGCGTCCGCCTCGGGGCGGTCGGCGGACGGCAGGTGCGCGCCGAACTGGAGGGCGTGGGCGAGGCTGGCGCGCGCGGGTTCGGGCGGCTCAGCCGCGAGATGGAGGCGGCGAACACGCGCCTCGCCGCCTTCTCCCGGCGCGTCAAACTTGCCGCGGCTGCCGCTGTGGCCGCTGCCGCAGCGGCAGGCGTGGCCATGATCCGCTCGGGGCTACAGACCGTTGATGCGCAGGCCAAGCTGGCGGCCTCGCTCAAGACCACGGTCGCCAGCATTCAGGTGCTGGAACGCGCTGGCGATCTGGCCGGGGTGTCGATGGGCCAGGTTGAACAGGCAACGCTGCAACTCACCCGGCGGCTTAGCCAGGCCGCCTCTGGCACCGGACCGGCTGTGGAGGCGCTGAACCGCCTGAAGCTCTCCGCCGAGGATCTGCAACGCCTGCCGCTGGATGCGCGCATCGCCGCGATCCAGACCGCGCTGGAAGACTTTGTGCCCGAGGCCGAGCGTGCGGCCCTTGCCTCGCAGCTCTTTGGCGATCGCGCCGCGCTGGTCTTCACCCGCATCGACACTGCGACGCTCAAACAGGCCACTGAAGATGTGCGGGATTTCGGGGTGGTGGTGTCTGACCAGGATGCCCGCCAGATCGAACGCACCAATGACGCGATCTCGCGGCTTGGGTTGATCTGGCGCGGGCTTTCGAACCAGCTGGCCGTCGCGGCAGCCCCCGCGCTGGAGGCGGTTGCCAATGCCATGGCGGCGGTTGCGCGCACGACGGGCCCGCTCGGCATCGCGATCCGGGTCCTCTTTGACAACATCGGCAGGCTGACGACCTACGCCGCGACCTTCGCTGCATTCCTCGCCGGGCGTTGGGTTGCCGGGATGGCGGTCGCTGCCCTGTCAGTCCGCGGCCTCGCCACGGCGCTTGTCCTGCTACGCGGCGCGCTGATCCGCACCGGCATTGGCGCGCTGATCGTCGGCGCGGGCGAGTTGATCTATCAGTTCACCCGCCTCGTGTCCGGCGCGGGAGGCTTTGGGGAGGCAATGTCGCTGCTGAAAGATCTGGCCGTAGAGGTCTGGGACCGCATCAAGATGGGGGCTGCGGCGGCCGGCGCGGCGGCCACGGCGATGTTCTTTGACCTGAAGGCTGATGCCGCCTCGGCCATGCAGAGTGCGATTGAAAGCGTCGTCGCCTTTGGCAACACGGCCGCGAACACCTTTGAAGGTGCCTATGAGGCGATCAAAGCCATCTGGGGCCTGCTCCCGGCGGCCATTGGCGATCTGGCGTTTCAGGCGGCCAACAGCCTGATCGACGGCGTGGAGGCCATGCTGAATGGCGTGGTCTCGCGCATCAACGGCTTCATCGGTGGGATCAATACCGGGCTGGAAGCGCTGGGGTCCGAGCGCCGCATCTCGATCATCCCCGATCTGGAATTGGGCCAGATCGAGAACCGCTTTGCGGGCGCGGCGACGGCCGCAACCAGTGCCGCGCAATCCGCCTTCGACCGCGCCTTTGCGGATAACCCGCTGACCGCCCCCGATCTCGGGCTCGCGGATACGGCCAATCGGGCGCTGGAGTCCGCCAATCTCTATCGAGGCGCGGCCAGGGATCTTGCCGAGAGCGCCCGCGCGCCACTTGAAAGCTGGCAAGCACTGCGAGATGCGGTGCGCGGCAGTGATGAAGGTGCGGCTGATGCGCTGATTGAGGCGGCTGGTGCCGCCGACAGGTTGGAGACTGCCCTTGGGAATGCCGGACGCGCGGCGACCGGCGCGGGTGCTGCCGCCGGGGCGGCTGCGGCTGCGGCCAAACCCGACGCCGAGGCAGCGGTCACCGGCTGGCAGGCGGTGACCGCTGCGCTCTCGGACTATGCCAGCAAGGCGCGCGATATCGGCGGCGACATCGGTCAGAGCCTGGTCGGCGCTTTCCAGTCGGCCGAGAATGCCATCGGCGAGTTCGTAAAGACCGGCAAACTGGACTTCCGCGGTCTGGTCACATCCTTGCTGGCCGATCTTGCAAAGCTGGCGGCGCGGCGGTTCATTCTTGGGCCGATCGCCAATGCGCTCTCTGGCGCGCTGGGGAGTGCTGGCGGGATATTCGCGAATGTCCTGCATGCGGGTGGGATGGTCGGGTCCGCCGGACCCTCGCGGATGGTCCCGGCCATGGCCTTCGCCAACGCTCCCCGGATGCATGCTGGCGGCATGGCCGGACTGCGCCATGACGAGATACCCGCGATCCTGCAACGTGGCGAGCGGGTGCTGTCACGGCGGGAAACACAAAATTACGGTGCAAGCGGCGGCGTTGCTGTCACCATCATGACCCGCGACGCCGAAAGCTTCCGGCAATCCCGAACGCAGGTCGCCGCGGACATTGCCCGCGCGGTCTCGCTCGGGCGGAGGGGTATGTAGTGGCGTTCCATGAGATCCGGTTTCCGGACAACATCAGCCGTGGTGCACGGGGCGGGCCGGAACGCCGCACGCAGATCGTCGAACTGGCCTCGGGCGATGAAGAACGCAACGCCAGCTGGGCCAATTCGCGCCGCCGCTATGACGTAGCCTATGGCATCCGCCGCGGAGATGATCTGGCGGCAGTGGTTGCCTTTTTCGAGGCCCGCAACGGGCGGCTGCATGGCTTCCGCTTCAAGGACTGGGGCGATTTCAAATCCTGTCTGCCCTCGGGTACGCCATCGCACAGTGACCAGGTGATTGGCACTGGCGACGGCAGCACAACCGGGTTCCAGCTGGCGAAGAACTATGTCTCCGGTGCGCAGACATGGACGCGAGCAATCACCAAACCGGTCGCGGGCAGTCTCCGCATCGGGTTCGACGGCACCGAACTGGTCAGCGGCTGGTCCGTCGACACAACGACGGGTGGCGTGACCTTCATCTCTGCGCCTGGGACCGGCGCCACCGTCTCCGCAGGCTTCGAGTTCGACGTGCCCGTGCGCTTCGACACGGACGTGCTCGATGTGACGCACGACCTCGAGCGCCTGGGCTCGATCACCTCCATCCCTCTCCTGGAGATCCGACGATGAACGATACCGGCAGCTTCATGGCGGCTGTCCTGCGCGAACTTGCGGCCTCAACCGCCGTGATCCTGGCCGCCTGGGGCGCGCTTGGCGGGGCGACCAATGCGCTGACCACAAAGATGCGCCTGCGCGATGCCTTGCGGCACATCCTGCTCGGCGGACTGATCGCCGCCGGGATGGGCAGCCTCTCCATGGCGCTGGTGACCAGCTGGCTGGATCTGCCGCCCGAGGCCATCCCGGCCGGGGGCGCCGCAGGATCCGCCGCCTATCTCGTCGGCGTCTTTGGCCCGGCCTTCATTGAAGTCATCCTCGCGCGGCTGCGCGCCGCGACAGGAGGCAACGGCGATCGGGGCAACAATGAGTGAGCTCCTCCGCCTTGCGCGGTTCCTCCGCTGCGTGCCTGTCGACGCCCGGCAGACCTTCATTCACCGCCTGCGCATCGGCCTGGCCGTCGCAGCGCTGATCCTGATCCTTTCTCAACTGGGATAAATCCATGCAGATGACAGACCGGGGCCTGCTGGCCCTCACCCGGCACGAGGGTATCGTGCCGGGACCCTACCTTGATGTCGTAAACGTCTGGACCTTCGGCGTCGGCCATACGGCTGCGGCCGGTCCCCCCGATCCGGCCAAGATGCCCCGTGGCATGCCAGCAGACCTTGAAGCCGGACTCCGCGAGGCGTTCCAGATCTTCCGCGCGGATCTGGCACGTTACGAGGCCGACGTCCGGCGCGCGGTGAAGGTGCCCCTCGCGCCCCATGAATTCGATGCGCTGGTCTCGTTCCACTACAATACCGGCGGCATCGCACGGGCGACACTGACGCGCCACCTGAACGCAGGTGACCGCGACGCAGCCGCCGGGGCCTTCCTGAACTGGCGCAAGCCCGCCGCGATCATACCGCGTCGGGAAGCGGAGCGGGATCTCTTCCGGGATGGCCGCTATCCGGCTGGGTCGATCCCGGTCTGGTCGGTCGACAGACACGGTCGGGTGGATTTCTCCCGTCCAATCCGACGGCTGACCGAGACCGAGGCGCTGGCGCTCTTGCGCCCAGAACGGGCGGTTTCTTCCGAGTCCAAACCCGCCGCGCCATCGGCATCCAAAGCTCAGCACAGCTGGCTCACCCGCCTGGTGCGTTTCTTCTCCACCCTGAATCGGAAAGCCTGACCCATGCGCTATATCCGACCCAACTCCCTGACCTGGTGGGCGGGGGTACTCGCTGTCCTGACCGGCGTTGCCGCCGCGGCACTCCCCGCCACCGGCGCCTTCAGCGAGCTCGCCCGGCTTGTCGCTCTGATGGCGGGCTCAGGCGATGCCTCCCCGGCCGGGCTGATCTTTCTGGGTCTCGGCCTGATCGGCCTGCGCGATCGGATCGAACGGGGGTTCCGAGGGGATGGCTGACCTGGTCACGGGTCTGATGGCCCTCGCCACCCTGATTGCGGGTCTGGCCATACTGCTCTGGCGAGCAAAAGGCCGGGGCGTCGCCGAAGAACAAACACGTCAGGCGCTGCGGGACCGCGACGACGCAGAAGCAACCAAACGGAGGATGAAAGATGCAACGGCTGATCTGGGCAGTGATCCCAATGTGCTGCGCGACTGGCTGCGCACCCGTGGCCGTGAGTGAACCCGCGCTTTGTGCTGGACTGGCGCGCGCCGTGACAACCCACGCCGCAGCGCTCGCTGATGACGGTGGACCGCGCTCGGTCACAACCGGCGCGCGTCTGATCCGCCTGATCGATGCCGGTTGCGGGTGGCCGCAATGAAGTCCCTCGACCCGACGTTTCAGGCCCATCTCGACGAGGGAACAACCACACTCTGCTGGTGCTGGCGCATCCTGCGCGCCGATGGCATGAGCCTTGGCTTTACCGATCATGATCTGGCACTCGACTTTGACGGCACCGGCTTTGAGCCCGAAAGCGGGCTGACAGCCTCCGAGATCCGTTCAGGCACTGACCTCTCCGTAGATGCTCAGGACGCCGAAGGCGTGCTGAGTTCCGACAGGATCACCGAGATCGATATCCTCGACGGGCGCTGGGACAATGCAGAGGTCGAGGTCTGGCGGGTGAACTGGGTTGACCCGGGCCAGCGGGCCCTGTTGCGGCGCGGCGCCATCGGCCAGATCCGGCGCGGACGGCTGGCCTTTGTGGCCGAAGTGCGCTCGCTTGCCCATGTGCTGGGCCAGACGGTGGGACGGACGTTTCAGGCGAGTTGCGATGCAGCGCTTGGGGATTTCCGCTGTGGCGTCGGTCTCGAAGACCCCGCCTTCAAGGGAACCGGTTCTGTCGTGACCATCTTGCGAGACCGAGCTGTTCGCGTCTCCGGTCTGACAGGATTTGCCGCTGGCTGGTTTGCGCATGGCACCCTCGAATGGACCAGCGGTGCCAATGCGGGACGGATCGCGGAGGTGCTGGGCCATGACGCCACGGACGGAATCGCAATCCTAACCCTGCTCGAAGCACCGGTGCGCGAGATCGCCGAGAGCGACGCCATCACCATCCGCGCGGGTTGCGACAAGCGGATCGAGACCTGCGGGGCGAAGTTTGCCAACACCGCCAATTTCCGCGGTTTCCCACACATCCCCGGTCAGGATGCTGTGCTCCGCTACGCGACGAAAGATGGCGGGCATGAGGGAGCCGTGCTGTGAACGTCGTTTCCAGCGGAAACGACGCGCGGCAGTGCATCGCATCGCGATGCATGAGAGCAAGCACCGATCCCCAACGCGTCATCGCCGTGGCCCGTTCCTGGCTGGGCACGCCCTATCACGATCAGGCCAGCCTGCGCGGCGTCGGCTGCGACTGCCTCGGCCTAGCCCGCGGCATCTGGCGGGAGATCGTCGGCCAGGAGCCGTTTCAGATCCCACCTTATAGCCGGGACTGGGGCGAGACAGGGCCTCGAGAGGTCCTAGCCGAGGGCGCCAGGCGCATGATGATCGAGCGTCCGCATGCAGAGGTTGGTCTCGGCGCGCTGGTCCTGTTCCGCATGACCCCGCGCGCTATCGCAAAACACGTCGGGATCCTGACCGGGCCCGACACGTTCCTCCACGCCTATGAGCGCCTCGGCGTTATCGAGGAGCCGCTGACACCCACCTGGCGGCGGCGCATCGCCTTTGCCTTCCTCTTTCCGGATCGGACCTGACTTATGGCCACGCTTGTTCTCGGAGCCGTTGGCTCGGCCATTGGCGGCAGCATTGGCGGGGCAATCTTCGGGGTCAGCGCCGCTACGATCGGCGGTTTTGTCGGCTCGACCCTCGGCTCGGCGGTCGACAGCTGGATCGTCTCCTCGCTCACCCCTGCCCAGAGGATCGAAGGCGCGCGGCTGGACACGTTGCGCATCACCTCCTCGACCGAGGGCGCGGTCATCCCGCGGCTTTACGGGCGCATGCGCATTGGCGGCAATATCATCTGGGCCACGGATTTCCGCGAGCGCAAGAAGACCTCCACCCAAGGCGGCGGCAAAGGCGGGGGTGGACCCAAGGTCAAGACCACCGAGTATCTCTACTACGCGAGTTTCGCGGTGGCACTCTGTGAGGGACCCATCACCGGCATCGGACGCATCTGGGCCGACGGCAAGCTTCTGGATACCTCCGGCCTGACCTGGCGCTGGTATCCCGGTGACGAGATCCAGACGGCAGATCCCTTCATCGCCGCCACCATGGGCATGGGCAACACACCCGCCTATCGCGGCACCGCCTATGTCCTGTTCGAAGACCTGCCGCTGGCAAACTTCGGCAACCGCCTGCCGCAACTGTCCTTCGAGGTCTTCCGCCCCCTTGGCGGCGAGGACGGGGCGGAAAACCTGATCCGGGCCGTCACCCTGATCCCCTCGGCGGGAGAATTTGTCTACGCCACCACGCCGATCCGCAAGGGAGCGCTCGGCACAACCCGGTCCGAGAATGTCCACGCCCGGGCGGACGCCCCGGATCTCAACGTGGCGCTGGACCAGTTGCAGGCAGCCTTGCCCAATCTCGAAAGCGTCAGCCTCGTCGTCTCCTGGTTCGGCGACGATCTGCGCGCAGGCCACTGCACGATCCGGCCTTGTATCGAGACCGGGGAGAAGACCACAACCCCGCAGGCCTGGCGGGTGAACGGGCTGGACCGCGTCAATGCCCCGCTTGTCAGCCGCGATGCGCAGGACCGCCCGGTCTTTGGCGGCACGCCGGCGGATTTCTCCGTCGTCGAGGCAATCCGCGAGATCAAGGCGCGCGGCTGGCGCGTCACCTTCTATCCCTTCCTGCTGATGGATGTGCCATCGGGCAACACGCTGCCGACCCCCTATTCAGACGACGCATCCGCCATCGGCCAGCCCGCGCTTCCCTGGCGCGGGCGCATCACCTGTGCACCGGCCGCGGGCTTTTCTGGAACAGTGGATCAGACCGCAGCGGCGGCCGCCCAGGTCGCGGCCCTGTTCGGCGCGGCCATGCCATCGGATTTCACCGTCACCGGCGAGAATGTCGCCTGGACCGGCGGCGTGGATTGGGGGCTGCGCCGCATGATCCTGCACTATGCACATCTCTGCACCGTGGCAGGCGGGGTCGATGCCTTCCTGATCGGCTCAGAGATGCGTGGGCTGACCACCATCCGCGCAGAGAACGACACCTTCCCGGCGGTGCAGGCTTTCCGGGATCTGGCGGCCGACGTGCGCGGCGTTCTCGGATCCACCACACGCATCAGCTATGCCGCCGATTGGTCGGAGTATTTCGGCCATCATGTCACCGAGGCCGGGGACACCGCGCCGACAGATTTTTCCGGCATCACGCTCAGCACCCCGATCCTGGCCGGTGACTACAAGGTATATGTCCCCCAACTGGTGCCGGACTTCACCTCCGGCTGGCGGCTGCATGTCTATTCCGGTGGCCCCACCATCGATCTCGCCGACCTGTCGCTTGGCAGCAGCCTTTCGCAGACCGGGCCGGATTCCCAGGCAACCTATTACGCCATTCACGATCTCTGGATCGGCGATGTCCCCCTCGGCACCGAACTGACCTACACCGACATCATGACCATCCAGCAGGGCAGTTCCATCGGTCCCTGCAATGACGTCCTGACGCTATACGGTCTCACCCAGACCAAGATCGACAGCGTCTTGCCGGACGGGCTGCGCATGGCAAGCTTTGCCAGCGTGATCGCCTCACGCAACCTCATTGAATCCGATCCCGGAGATCACCCCCGGTCTTTGAGCTACACGCGCGACAATGCCGACATCGTAGCGCTGCGGATCGTGCTGCAGCTCGAGGAGCCCTACTACTCGGGCAATTTCGACAAACTGGTCAGCTACAGCGCGCCCGTGCTGCCGTTGGCCAGTTCCGAGCCGGTCACAAGCGTCTTTTTTCATCTCGACCCGCTCTGGGCAGACCCGGAGATCGGTTTTATCGGCATCGACAATTACATGCCGCTCTCCGATTGGCGCGATGGCTCCGCACATCTTGATGCAGAGGCGGGCTGGCCGACGGTCTACGATCGCGCCTATCTGCAAGCCAACATCGAGGGTGGCGAAGGGTTCGACTGGTTTTATGCCTCGGATGCTGATCGAACCGCGCAAATCCGCACGCCCGTCGAGGACGGCTCTGAAGGCAAGCCCTGGGTGTTTCGGTATAAGGACCTGAACGCCTGGTGGTCCAATCTGCATTTTGACCGACCGGGTGGGGTGGAAAGCGGATCGCCGACCGCCTGGATCCCGCAGTCCAAACCCATCGTCTTCACCGAATGCGGCTGCCCCGCCATCGACCGGGGCACCAATCAGCCCAACGTCTTCTTCGATCCCAAATCCTCGGAAAGTGCGGTGCCTTACTTCTCGCGCGGTTGGCGCGACGATGCGATCCAGCGGGCGTATTACGAAGCCCTTCTCACCTATTGGGGGGAAGCCGCAAACAACCCCGTGTCCACAATCTACAGCGCACCGATGATCGATCTGCCCGACTGTGCCGCCTGGACCTGGGATGCACGGCCCTATCCGCATTTCCCCGCCCTCACCGAGATCTGGACAGATGGGCCAAACTGGCAGCGCGGGCATTGGCTGACCGGGCGGATGGGCGGCGGGTCGCTGGCCGCCCTTGTCCGGGACCTCTGTCTGCGTGCCGGGCTCCCCGCCGCCTTTGTCGACACGACGGGTCTGACAGGCTCTGTCGAGGGCTACATCCTCACCGCACTGGAATCGCCGCGGGCCTCGATCTCCACGCTGGCGCGACATTTCGGGTTTGATGCGGTTGAGAGTGAAGGGCAGATCAGGTTCCTCATGCGTGGTCGCGGCGCTGTTGTCAGTCTGACCCATGATGATCTTGTCGCCCCGCGCGAGGGTGACATTCTGGAACTGGTCCGCGCGCAGGAGACCGAGCTGCCCCAGGCGCTGAAGTGGCAGGTCACCCGCGCGGACGGAGACTATGACACCGCGCAGGTCGAGGCCCGGCGCATCACCGTGGACTCGACCCGCGTCACCTCCGAGGCCTTCCCCATTGCAGTTCCGCCCGAAGAGGCCGAACGCCGCTGCCAGCGCGCCTTAATGGAAGCCTGGACCGCGCGGGAAAGCGCGACCTTCCGACTGCCACCGTCGCGGCTGGCCCTTGATCCCGCCGACGTGGTCACGCTGGCGCATGACGGCCGGCAGATGCCGCTGCGGCTTGTCTCCATCGCAGATTCAGACGCCCGGGGCATCGAAGCCTTGCGCCAGGATCTGGAAAGCCTCGAAGTTCCACCCGGCGAGGCGCGGCCAACATCCCCGAGCCCAGTCGCGGTCTTCGGTGCGCCAGAGGTCACCTTGCTCGATCTGCCGCAGTTGAGCGAAGATCAGGCTGCACACCAGCCATTTGTGGCAGCCTTTGCCGATCCCTGGCCGGGCGATATGGCGGTGTTCCGCAGCCCGTCGACGGACAGCTTTGAAGTGCTGACGACATTTGGCAGCTCCGCCAGGATCGGCGCGCTGGTCTCGGATTTCCATTCCGGCCCCACTTCGCGGTTTGATCTCGGTAATGCGCTGGTCGTGGATCTGTTCTCCGGCACGCTGGAGGGCGTCAGCGACCTGACCCTGTTTGGCGGGGCCAATGCACTGGCGGTGGAAACTGCGCCGGGCGTCTGGGAGATCCTGCAGGCAGGCATCACCGAGCTGATCGCACCGGGCCGATATCGTCTGACCCGCCTTCTGCGCGGACAGCGCGGAACCGAAGGGGCCATGGGGACCCCGGCGCCTGCAGGCGCACGGGTGGTGGTGCTGGACGAGACGCTGGCCGCGTTGCCGATCGCCGAAGGGGACCTCGGGCTGCCGTGGAACTGGCGCATCGGCCCGGCGACCCGCCCGGTCAGCGATGACAGTTACCTCGGCACTCCCTTCACACCTGCGGGGGTTGGGTTCCGGCCATTCTCGGTGGCTCATGTGGAGCAGCCATGGCGCAAGCCGCGCAGTCCCGGTGATCTCACGATCCGCTGGACGCGCCGATCCCGGGCGCTTTCCGCTGACAGCTGGGGCGCGGTGGAGGTGCCGCTGGTCGAAGAGGTCGAGGCCTACGAAGTCGAGATCCTCGATGGCGGGACGGTGAAGCGCAGCCTGACCACCTCCACAACCAGCGCCGTCTACGCCGCGGCTGAGCAGATCACTGATTGGGGCGTACTGCTCGGACCCGGCGACACGCTTGATATCCGCATTTTCCAGCTCTCCGCCTCTGTCGGGCGGGGTACAGTCAAGACCGCCACACTCATATTCTGAAGGCCATCTCATGCCCGACACCACGACCAACTTGATGCTGCCCTACATTCTGGCGGCGCAGGCCCAGAAGCATGTCACCCATAACGAGGCGATCCGGATCCTCGACGGGCTTGTGCAGCTCTCCGTTCTCGACCGCGATCTGACCGCGCCGCCCGGTTCACCTGCAGATGGCGACCGTTACATCGTCGCTTCGGGCGCTACCGGCGACTGGTCCGGCTGGGATCTGAACGTGGCACTCTGGACGGATGGCACATGGCTGCGTCTGCCGCCGCGCAGCGGCTGGCGCGCATGGGTCGAGGATGAGGTGTTGCTGCTGGTTTGGGACGGCTTGGCCTGGTCAGACATTCTGCCGTCGGAGTTGCAGAACCTTGACCTGATTGGGATCAACGCCACAGCCGACACGACGAACCGGCTTTCGGTCTCGGCCCCGGCCATTTTGCTCAGCCATGACGGCGCCGGGCATCAGGTGAAGATCAACAAGGCCGCTGCGGGCAATACCGCATCGCTGCTTTACCAGACCGGGTTTTCCGGCCGGGCGGAGATGGGGCTGGCCGGATCGGACGATTTTGCCATCAAGGTCAGTCCTGACGGCAGTGCCTGGTTGGACGCGCTGGTCGTCAACCGCACGACTGGCAGTCTTACCGGTGAGGCGGTCCAGTCTGACGCGCTGGACTCGACCACCGGGCGGCTGTTGCGTGTGGGCGCCTTCGGGCTGGGTCTGGACGCAGGGCCAAATGTCGCGGATCTGGATGCGCATGGTCTGGCCGGGTTCTTCTTCGGTTACGGCGGGGCCTCGGTGACGCCGCCGACAGGGGACAACCCGTTTCCCACCCTGAACGGCGCCTACGGGTTGATCACCGGCAATGGCACTTTGGGCGATGACAGCGGCTACCTGTGGCAGATCGCCGTGCAATACGGCACGCTTTCTCCCCAACTCAAATTCCGCAACAAGGCAGGTGTCACCTGGGATGCCTGGCAGACCGTGGTTGCGACGGACAATATCCTGGGCTCCGTCAGCCAGGCGGGTGGCGTGCCCACGGGAGCCATCATCGAACGCGGCAGCAACGCCAACGGCGACTACACCCGCTTTGCCGACGGCACGCAGATCTGCACGCGCCAGGGCCTCGTCGCCACCTTCGTTGACGCGGAACACTGCGCGGCAACCTGGACTTGCCCGGCGGCCTTCGCCGCGCCGCCCACAGCAGTCACGCTCACCCTCGACGGCGGCGCCTGGGGGGCGAGTGGTCCGGCCAGCGGTGTCGGGCGCGGGGATGTGCAACCGGTGGCAGGCATCAACACAAACACGGCGCTCTCAGCGGAGGTCTGGGCCTCTGGCAGCGCGGTTTTTGTCTCCGGCGATACGGTCCCTTTGCTGGGCGTCGCTTTTGGCCGCTGGTTCTGAGGAGGAGCTTTCCATGAACATCACTCTTGTGCCGCAAAGGCGGGACACACCGCTGGTCGCGGTCAAATCCGGCGATGTGCTTTGGCTCAACGGCGAGGCCTTTGATTTTGGCCCACTGCAGGACGGCGATGCGTTGCCCGCGGATGCCATCGCGTCGGACCTCTTCGCGGGGCCGGTGACGCGCATCACTGGGATCCTGCAAATCTCCCTTGTCCTGCCCATCGGCGCGCATGCGCCTGAGGAGGCGAGGTTTCCGGTGCCGCTTGTGGACGTGCCGGATGGTGAGATTGCTCTGCCAAACTTCGAGGTGATTGCGGGTATTGATGAGGAGGCTTTGTGATGGCCAATATTGATTTCTCAAAGGTGCAGACGACCGAAGCGCGGACGGCCCGCAAACATAAGGACCGTCGTGTTGCGCTAAAAGCCGAAGCCAGACGCCGCATCGCAGCGGTCTTTGACGACCGCACCCAGATGAACCTGGTCGGGGCGGCAATCGCAGGAGATCTCTCGCGCGCCGAGATGGTGGTGTTCCGTGCCTCTCGGCGATGGATCGCCGAAACGCTCGCGGCGTCGCGTGCCGCGGCATCGTCCGGTGCCGATCCGGAGTGGCCAGACGCCCCAACCGGACTCGCAGAACTGGTCGCCAGGTTTTGACAGACGCACGGGCCGCAAATCGCACGTCCTGAAGGTGCCGCGGTGGGGGACCGTGTTCTCGGCCTCAACCCACTGGGAAACGCCGGGCCGGAGGAATGGCCTGGAAGCACCGCATGCCTCGACAGCCCGCCGCACATCCGGCCCGCCGGTTCCAGTTAACTGTGTCAAAAAGCGGTGGCTCGAGTCCGATCCATGCCTGAAGTGTACCCCAACCTTTGCGGAAAGTCTTTTCCGGAAAGGGGCAACTTGTTGCACCCAAACTGCTGCTGCTACTGAACCTGCCAATCCCCGACAAGCTTCAGTTGATTTCTCACCATCAGGCTCCCTCACGCACGTAAGTCACATAAAAACCCTTGATCGTCCGGTGATCCTGCAGCCGGTCTCCAAGAGAAAACCCATCTTTTCTGATGGGCGCCTGGAAAATGTCCAGCCCACGATCAAGGACGATCTTCCAGCCTGTGTCGGTGGTTATATCGCGCGCATGGCCGGTACCGGTACCGTCGAAGACCCAAGTGAACTCAATACCGGTGCCTGCACAGGCGTCAGCTATGGAGTCGAGAAGCTCGCGCTGCTTGGCCACGTTGCCGTCATCTGGCCCTGTTACCAGATGAATACTGACCTGGTCTTCTGGCGGCTTGCGCTGGATGACCATTTCGACAAATTCCATCATATTCTTGATCTGGTAGAAGTAGCGGACATAAGGGTCGGTCACTACGATCTTGGATGCACCGACGATGTAGGGGCCAAATACCCTGTCGTAGCTGATACCTCTGCGGTTTTCAGCGAAAACATGATGTCCTTCAGCGAGCGCTGCTACTTTCGGTTTGGGGCGGCTGTTTTCGGCAGCAACGGATGCCTCATGGAGGGTCGAGTCCTCAGTCTGGTTGTCTTCGTTCTCTTCACCCTGTTCCTGTTCCTTCGGATCCAGCGCCGGTTTCAGATGATAGAATTGCGGATATTCTTCTTCTTCTACCGTGGTCACACGCCGCTTTTCGCCATCAGAGCCGGTGTAGTAGAAATCCACCTCAGGATAGGTCGCATCGATACGTGCCAATTGGTCCTTTACGCGCTTTCGGCTTTCAATTGCCAGGCGCAACAGCTCTTCGACATCCTCTGCGGTCTCGCCACCGTTCGGGAAGATCAACTTCAAGAACCCGGACATCGTTTTGTAAATGGCGTCACGATCGCGGGTCGATATCTTCTCACTGATCTTGAAATACTGGTCAGGTCGATGTGAGAAATCCTCCGAGCGCAGATGGCGCAGAATTTCCGCCAAATAATCCACGATAAAGCCATAGCCCTTGGTGAACATCTCGCCCCGGATGACGTCGACTTCCCAACCAGGAAGGTAGGAATGCAGACGGTCGATGAAAGCTGAGTCATGGAACTGTGACGGCAGCGCCTCGAAGAGATCACTGTTTTTCAGCATGAAGGGCACGTTGTGGTCGGTATTGCCGACAAAGGCAAAGCTGGCCTCGGCCCCCATGGGATTGACCCCGCGCGAGAAGGTCTTGTTGGCCATGTAATTTTTCATGATGTCAACGAGGGCCTTGTTGGCCTTCTTTTCCCGTCCCGCAAACTCGTCGAAAGCAACGACATCCCAATACCCCACCAGACCAATCCGGCCGTTGGAATTGTTGACAAAGAGCTTTGGGATCGAGACCTCGCCGCCGGAGATCAGCTGCCCGTGCGGTGAGAACTCCGAATAAATATGAGACTTGCCGGTGCCTTTGGGGCCCAGTTCGATGATGTTGTAGTTGCGCTCGACGAAGGGGATGAGGCGCATGAGCTGCAGCAGCTTGGCGCGCCGACCAAATGCCTCCGGATTGAAGCCAATGCTCTGCATCAGAAGGTCAATCCAATCATCGGTGTCAAAGTTCGACCGGGCTACGCGAAAAGCTTCGTAATCGACCTTGGCGATCTGGATTGGTTTGATTGTCTCAAGGATCCACGGTGAAGTCCGGGCGTCTTCGGCAAACTCATACTGGACGTCAGCGATGCACCAAACGCCGGTCACCAGCAGCTTTGGATGGGCCTTGATGGTGCCGCTGTCGACAGCCACCTTCTTGATCCCAAGGTTGTCAAAGGTTGCCTCGTAGCTGTCGGTTTTTTCGTTCAGCGACACGCTGATCTGGTCAATAACCTTGTAACGGCCCTTTTCCTTGATTGTAGACTGGATCAGCCCCGCCTCACTCCGGTGGACATAATGCTTGCGCAGGATTTCCTTGACGGTCTCGATCCCCGTACCGATCGAGGCCTCATCGTCGGTGGCACAATACTGGCCCAAGAGGTACTCGAGCACATAAGTTGGAACGATCGCATTGCCTTTGACGGCCTTGACCAGGTCTTTACGCACCACGAAGCCCGCGAAATGTTCGTTGATCCTGTCGTCGAGATCACTCATGGGCCCGCTCCTCAAAAGTCAAAATCGGTTGTAATGCCACGTTTAAGCTGGAAGCGATGGCTGGTGTAATCCTGATAGTGGCTGGTCTTTCCGACGCGCTCGCGCAGCTTCAGGAAAACGTCCTGATTGTTGAACTTGTCCGTGTCACGCGACAGCAGGAATTTCCGAGGCATTTCGCGTTCGCGCGCACTTTCGGACGCGAAGTCAAACTGCAGGACGTGTTCGTCAGAGATCAGGTTGCCATCAGCTGCGTAAATCCCCGCGATCAATTCCCTGGCCTGCATCTTTTCGGACACCGGTTGTGCTTGGTAGAAGACGACTGCAGTCTGCCCCGATGTGATCTGGCTTCGCCCGGAGACGATAATCTGCACCTCAACCTGGTTCACATCCGCATCGCGCTGCTTGCCAACGCGGATCACCGGGATGACGATCTCCTGTAGGGACGCCCCGCCGTGGACAAAGCGGCTGCCTGCGCCCTTCACCCTCAGACGATTTATCGAATTTGGGATCAAGACATCCAGGTCACCCGCCAGACCGAGGTTGGCAGAGCTGAACTTCTTCATGCCTGCAGTCGTGGCCAGTCCCCGACCGATCACGAAACGACGGTTTCGCATGAGGATTTCATCGCCTTGGGGATCTGCGATGGCAAAGTCGCTCTCGCCGAGGGCCCGATGCTGGTAGAGAAATCCGTGATCTGCCGTGATCAAGATGTTCGAAAAGTTCGCCGAAGTAAGCTTTCGGACCAGTTTCGTGAGGTCCTCGATCGCATCTTCCGTGGCCTTTGGCAGTTGGTCTTCCGTCTGCAGCTTGTCGCCAATTGCGTCGATATGGTTGTGGTAGATGTAAATCACGTCGTTGTCTCGGAAGAGCTCCTTGCCTTCGTCGACCCGCATGTTCTTAACATCTTCGGCTTTCAAGGCCTTGGCACGGTCCCCGGCGCGGCCGGATGAGAGCAGCTTTTCGCGAGCGGTCAGGCCTTGGGTGCTTTCGCCACCTGACAACACCGCACCGCTGCCTTCTGTGGAAAGTGTCAGCGCCTTGTTTGGCAAGAGGGCGGCCATGCCGAGCTGGGTGTAACTCGGCAAGGCACTGATCATGGGTTTCAGTTCAGCGTCAAACCGGTTCAATGCGCGAATGCGGCGCAGGCATTCCTCCGCGACCTCAAATCGGAGGGCATCCGACACAATGACCGCGACCTTCTGGTCCTTGCGGCGGAACTCAGCAGCCTGCTCTGTGTAGAAGGCGCTTTGGCGCGGATAGCCAGGGATTGCCCAATCCGTCATGCCGCTCACCTGGTCCTGCCAAGCATCGTTCAACTTCAGCAGGAAGCTATTGGTGTATCGGTTTTCCACTGCGTCATAGAGCTCTGCCAGCAAGGAGGAATGCCCGCTTTTCTGCATGTGGTAGATGAACTTGCGGTAAAGCTGATCGAGCTTGTACCAGCTGGTCACATACCGCTTAACGCCCTCGGCTGGGCTGGTCATGCCCAGGTTGGCTTCGGCCAGCGCCTGCTGGAACTCGGTGGCAAACCCGATCGCTTGGTAGATATCCTCATAGGTGGAGTACCAATGGCTCTGGCGACGTTCACGCACCCACTTCAGAACCTCGGATGCACTGACGGTCTGGGTCGACATCGCGTGGACCATCTGGCGGATGATGTGTCGGTCGATCTCTTCAAAATGGTCGACCGGCATCAGCGCACGGAAATCGCGCCGCGACAGATCTTCAGGGATCTTCAGAAGGCCCTGATAGCGTGTGGCCAACGCCTCGAATGCCGACTCCCAATGACGGTTGTTCTTCCAGCGCCGGAACACCAGCAGCGCCTCGGCATTCAGCTTGCCATCCTCGCCCAAAGCCCGGAAATAGGCCGACTGGAAAAGGGCAATGGCGAAGTCCTCGAAATCTGGTTCGGATGGCTGATAGCCATAGGCATTGCCGACCTGCTTCCAGAACACCTCGGTCAGCCCTGCGCGTGTCATCAATCGCATTGCGTCATCGCGGCCCTCCGCCAGATCCCCCAGCAGCGCCTCGATCACCGTGTCCAGGCCGCCTTCGGCACCCGCGCAGACGGCCAACATCCGCAGGCGGACCTGCGATTGGGTATCCGACGCCTGCAACAGCCGCTTCAGCTCGGCCACGCGGGCTTTGGAGCGGTAGAACTCCAAATGCTCGCGCACGACGCTCTCGAACTGTGGCGGCAGGCCCAGTTCGCCCAACCAGATTCCGGCCTGATCCGCCTTGAACACGGCGGTGGCCAGCTGCAAGTCCAGCAACCAGTTCTCGGCATTGGGAGGCTCGGGCCCGTCACCAAACACCAGAAACCGCGCCTTGGGGTCCTGCCTTAGCATTCGGTGCTTCAGGCCGAACTCGTTGTTGGCGATCTCGACCTTGGTCACACCGGGCAGATCCACGGCGTCAAACTCACTGCGCATGTCGCGGGCAGTGTCGTACCAAAAGACGATCCGGTGATCGTCGAACAACCGCCGCAGGCTGGCCGTGATGCGATCCGTCATCAGCTGACCCCGACGATCTTCTTCAGCGCTTCCCCGAACTTCGGGTAGTTCGCCTTCACACCGTCATCCAGGTCGATCTCGATCTTCGACTGCGCCAGCGGGAAGACCACCTCGCGCTCCCATTCGTTCAGCTCGTCGATCTGCTTGACCACCACGGCCACGTCCTTCAGCGCCTTCGTGCGCTGGCCTTGGCTGGCGCTCGGGTCGTCGGACAGCTTTTCGAGCCGCCCGCGCTCGGCCTGCAGCTTGCTGATGAACTCGCGCAGATAGTCGTTGAGGATGACTGACACCGTGTCGGCGCGATAGCGGTGCATGTACATCAGCGCCTGGAACGTGCCCTTGGGGCTGGAGATCATCCAGTAGATCGGGCGCTTCTTGTAGCGCTGCACATGGCTGGCGTAGAAATCCTTGGTGAAGTATTTGCGGATGTCCTTGCCAAGCGCGTCTTCGATATAGCGCAGGTTTTCGCGGAAATGCGCCTCGCCGAAGGTCACGCGTAGGAACAGGCGAAAGCGGTCGGTGATGTCATCAGGGAACCAGTCGGCGTCGAGCACGGGGATGACGTTGTCTTCGTCCGGCATGAATTGCGGGTCTGGAATGCGGGCGAGGTAGTCGGCCAGTGTCTCGCCCTGATTGGCGAGGATCAGGCCAGGGGCGTCGAGGCTGTAGCGGCCGAACATGCAGCCCACGGCGTAGGAGAGGAATTCGGCCATGGTGTCGGCGCGCAGACGGATTTCGTTGGCCGCCGCGTCGTTCTTGACGCCATAGCGATAGGCGGGGTTGCAGGTGAGGGTGATCTCGTTCAGCGGCACCTCGGGGGTCAGCTCGTCCTGCAGGCCATAGGCGTCGATGAAGATGCGGTTGTTCTCTTCCTCAAGGCGTTGCATCTCGTCGGTCATCCCCTGCCAATGGGTGCGCAGGGCGGAGTAGGTGTGCTCCAGCGACTCGGCGCGGTGGTCGGGTTGGAGCAACGGTAGCGTGGTGAAATCCCAAGAGGTTTCGTAGGCGTCCCAGTCGGATTTGCCTATCTCAACAGCATGATCCGCGATTGCAAGTTTATCTTCGTCGATGTGAATGACGGGGAGCCTTCCTATAGCTCCTTCGCTGTAATCAACTGTGGGCGATAGCGCTGAGATAAGCTTATCCACAACAGAGCTGTTTAGGAATCCCAAGACATTTTTTGCTTCGGTGGGATCATCTATCGGTGAGGATGATCCTTTGCTTTCGAATGCGAAATGTCGAGGAAGCAGCCGAGCTGAGAATGATCCGATGGTTAAGCTTGACCATGTGACGCCACCAACAAAAAAGTATTGTGTGTTCTGAGGGCGGGACCTCAACTTACCGCGATCATCAAAGAAGTTTCTGATTTCGTGGCCGTTATCTTTCCAATTCACCAAGTAATCGCAGTTGCCATACCAACGGCGAAATGCACCGCCTTTCGTGCAAGGAAACCACTTGGCACGCTCTTTTTCTACATCGTGGGTTTCTTCAGTCAAAGCTGCACTCTGCGTATCGACTTCATGCCAGAAACGCAAAAATTGCTCGTTGTCGCCAGTTTTGATGCCTTGACGCGGACGCGCAATTTCGGCCAAGGCAGTGCCATCTTCGAACGTCTGAATAGCTTTTTCGCTAAGCCAGTACGCAATTGGCGTGTCTGGAACTGATCGAAGAGCCTTCTGGCGAACGTGAAAGCGACCATAACTACGCTCTTGGAAAAGCTCTTCAATTTCAGCATTTGTCCGCACAAAGGAGAACTTTTCGAACAGTCGCCGTGCGATAAATGCTGTGGTCTGATCCGCGCTACTGTTGTTCACGACGAATGCGACAGCTCCGAAGTCCGCGCCAAAGACGCCGCGACCCAAGTGGATCAGCGAGTGAAGGGATTGCTTTGCAAGCAATCGAGACCGAAGCTTTTTATAGGAGTTGAGGAACATCCACGAAGGCAAATTGATCATTCCCCAAGTTCCTGCAGGACGATTGAGGGCGCGGCAACGGTCCATGAACGCGGTCATGAGGTCGGAACAGCTCTCCTCGAACGCGTCCTCGAGCCAAGCTGCCAGTGCGGGGTTCAACCCCTTCACGCCTGCATACGGCGGGTTAGCCACCACCACGTGATACTTCGGCGACAGCGCCTCGGCCATGCGCAACACGGCGACGACACGCTCTTTTACCTCCTTCAACAACAGATCACCGCCAAAGTCTCGCGCCTCGACCACCCGCAGCGTCTCTGCCGGATCGCGCAGTTTCGGCACGATCAGCGAGCCGAAGTTCTTGGCTTGCTCGAACTGCCCCAGCGTCTCGCGCAGCTCATCCGTGAACAGATCCTTGCCCACCACGGCGGCCACGTCCTGCATCTCGGCATCCGTAAAGGACACGTTCTGCAACACGCAGATGTTGGGCTTCGCCTCCATCCGCAAAAACCGCCGCCGCCCCAGCTTGGCCGCCGCCTTCATCGCCAGCGCAAAACCCGCCAGCGCGCCCGCGCGGTCGTCAATCTCGACCCCCGTCAGGTTGTGCGTCAGGATCAGCGCGGGGATCTCGGTCGCGTCATATCCCTCTTCCTCGTAGATGGCGTAGAGCAGGTCAAAGGCATAGGTCAGCATGTGACCCGAGCCAGCCGCCGGATCGCAGATGCGGATGTCTTCGGGCTTTGTGATCTTCAGGAAATCCGTCTCAGGCTCTTCCGGCGCGATGTAGTAGTCCATCCGCTCGGCCAGTTTCGACCCCGGCCGGTTCAGCAGCCACAGCCGCCCCAGAGAGTTCTCCACCAGATAGCGGACGATCCAGTGCGGGGTGAAAAGCTGCGTCGCGGCGGGGATGTTCTCGGCCGTGATCTTCTGGTTCTTCTTGAGACCTGCGAAGACCTGATCCTTCTTCTCCGAGATGTAGAACTGGTATAGCCAGCCGATGATCTCGACATCCTGACAGGCGTCCTCGGTCATGACCTTGCGCAACTCCGCGAGGATGGAAGTCTGTGACAGCAGATCCTCGGGCATCAACAGTTCGGTGTAGTCGTCGATCTGTTCGAAGAGGAACGGCATCGGCCCGTGCCACTGGTTGCAGGTGCGGACCAGCAGTTGGCGGTAAGCCTCGGCCTGCGGATCGGACGATGGCGTGCGGCCGTCCAACAGCGCCGCGATGCCCGGCGGCGCGCCCTCGGGCAGGTTGCCCGCCATGGCCTCGGCCAGCAGCTCCGGCCTTGTCGCGCCATCAGCGGGGGAGACGATGCGCGTGTTGGTGTAGCCGTTGGCATCCATGAAGCGCAGCGCAGTGAAGCGGTTAAACCAGGTGTAGGCGACCTGTTCGATGACCTGCCGCTTGCCGTCCTTGCGGATCGCCGCTTCCAGTTCCTTGATCGCTTTGGTGTGTTCGCGCCGCGCCGGGCTGCCCTCGGCCAGGACCATGTCAATCTTCGAGGTCACCTGATCGATCAGCAGGTTGCGGGCGGCCTGGGCGAATTTCTTGAGCGCGTTGGTGTCCATCAGACGATCACTTTCTTGCCCGCGCGGATTTCGACCAGCAGGGTCTGTTTCATTTGCTCGACGTATTGCTCAACATCGGCCTCTTCGGTGAGGAATTGTTTCGTGAAGACCACCTTGAGCTCCGAAGCGTTGACGTAGGTGGGCGTGACTGGCTGGATCGGTCGTTCGCTCATGCCCGGGATCGGCTGCATTGGGGTTGTCGGCTTGCCCAACCGTTCGACCTCGGCCAGAGTGCGCGGGAGCAGGTCCAGCCTCGCCCCATTGGCACGATCGCGCAGGATCGGGATCATCTTGACCCCATCCAGACCCGTCTTGTGGCTGTCGATACTGCGTTTGATACGCTCTTGGTCGTCTTGGGCCAGCGCCTGGAACTCGGGTGTTTGGGCAACCTTGTCGGCGCATTCGTTCACTGCCGCAATAACGGCCTTTCGTTCCTCCAGCACTGTCAGTTCCACCCGGTCCTTGAGCGCGTAAAGATCGGATTTTAGGGATTGGATTGCGGTGCCCTTGTAGCAGGCAGGATCGGCCAGCGCCTTGGAAATCGCATCGCCCGCAGCAGCATCAACATAAGAGATATTGGCCTCCTGATCGCGCAGGAACTCGCGTGCGTCGTCATAGATTTCCTTCTGCGCGCCGCCCATGAAGCTGCGGACCTTGTCCAGCACCTCTTCTTTGGCATCCAGAAGGTCGTCTTCCTGCTGGGGGGGCTCAGTTATGTACCAGGTGGCTGGTTTGCCGACCAAGGCAGCGATCCTGGTGGCCAAAGGCTCAAGCGCGGCCAGGAACGGGTATTGGAATTTCTGCGCCGTAAGTCGGTTCAGCTCATCTGCCAGAAGCTTGGTGCTGTCGGCCCATTCGGCGCCAATCGTTCTGGCATCGGTCCCATCCGAGGGAAGATCGAACAGTTCCTTGTAGAGCTCTTTCGCCTTTCGGATCTGGGCCGAGGTGAACTCGGTCTGCGGCGTCAGGAGGATATTGGCCAGCGCATGGCTGTTGTTCAGATTACGCGCCAGATCGGCTCGCTCCAGAACAGTGCCATCAGAGCGCGCTTCAAGATTGCCTTTACCGGACAAGCTGGCTGCCAGACAAAGCACAGCGGTCGTTGGCCAGCCATAGGGTTTTCCACCGAAACGCTCGGTCAGGTATTTGACCGAAACCTTCACGCCGTTTCTGGCTTGGCCCTGGACGTAGTTCAGCACATCCTGCTCAGCTTCGGTCAGACCTTCGCCGTTGTTGCCGAAAAGACCGCTTTCCGGGGAGGCCGCCTTGATGATGTCGGCCTCGACGTAACTGACCCCGCGCAACATCGGGAGGTTCACATGGACCTTGTCGACCAGCCCCTGAAATCCTTTGACGATCCGTTCCTGCGGTTCTTCACCTCCGATATCCAACTCATCACCACGGACAAACATACGTGCGTCGGCCACCAGCTTGCGCAGGCGCAGTTCGAGGTCCTTGTAGCGACGGCTGTTCTGATCGCCTTTTTCGGCTACGATCCGATCCCGACCGGGCTGCTGAGATCCAGCACGCGCCTGGCGAATGAACTTGTCCGTCTGCTTGAAGAGCGTCAGGTCCCGGATGAATCTCACGTCGGGCTGAAGCACGACCGCCAGTTCTTCGCGGCTCATGTTGCGCATACGAACCGCTTCCGGCGCTGCTACATCATCGTTGAACGGGCTGATCACATTGATCGCCAGTTCATACTCGCGGCCCAATAGGTGGTCATCGAGCTTGCGACTGAAACTATACTCATGGCCCGTGGTCATATGCTTTATCTTGCGGTGGCGCAGGATCGTGTCAAAGGCCAGCGCTTCCATTTCCTTGGAAAGTTCAGACGGATCGACATCGAGCCCTTTGATTTCGGCTTCGATATCCTTTTCCTCGTTGGTCAGGAACTCGTAGACCTCTCCGTTGCGCTGGATGAGCGTGTTGCGCTCCAGAAACGACAGCGCTTCCTCGATCTTGCGCCTCTGCTTGGCTTGATCGGTATCGAACTCTGACAGTAAAAGCACGCTGATGTTACGCACCGTCGGCTTAAATTCCTTAACGTATTTGACCAGGAACAGCGCCTTCAAAACCCGGACGGCAAAGGGGTCGATGTCCTGAATTTCCTTTTCCGCGATCTGGATCGATTGCTGAGCTGCAGATTTGAGGGCGGTCCGGATGCCTTCGAACATAAGATCAAAGGTAGCGAGCCCGCCAACCGGCTGATCAGCCAACTTCTTGGCCACCTCTTGAAACACGCCCAGCATGGAACGTTCCCCAATCGAGCTGTGCTTGCCCTCAAAGGCATTGTGTTGCGATAGCGACGTGATCGCCATCTGGAACAGCATGTATTGGTAGGGAGGAAACGGATAGCTGGACACAAACTGCTCGCGGCCATCGAAATTCTTCAGCTTGATCGAGCCGTCAGTGAAGTCGAACAAAGTCTTGAGGTTGTTTTCTTCGCGGTCGTGCAAATTGCCCAAGGTAATCTGTCCGGCATCGGTCTTCGACAGCAAGCGTCGCTGTATCACCTCGGCCACGTCCGCAGAGTTCAGTGGCATTTTGACTCCAAAGCGCGCCATGATTTTCGAGAAATCCTGAGACTGAAACGCCTTCCCGTCTCCGATGATCGCTTCCATGTCTTGCTGTGAGGTTACGATGACCCATGCCTGACCTTTGCACTTCGTGTTGAGGCTTTCGGCAATCGTCTGCAAGTTGGTCATCAGCTTAACGTTTTCAGCGATGTACTGGCCGACCTCGTCCACGAAGAAGTTCAGGCGAAACTTGGAACCCTGTGTGTCGATCCAAGCCTTTACCTTATTGGCAAAATCCTCGATCGAAACCCGTGTGTCACTGCGATACTGACCAAGAATATCCTGGGCGTCGGACGGATCGCCGTCCGTAACCGAGGCAAAGGCAGCAGCGATGTTTCTGCGCTCCAACGCGGCTTGTTCGCGTCCCCGCTCCCAAGGTTTGCCCGCCGCTGCTCTATAAGCCGACGCGAAGGCCGCAAGCTGGCCGCGCTCATCAAGATCCCGTTCAAATTGAGCGATGTGCGGCAGCTTGCCATAATAGCCGCAAGCCTCATCAAAGACCTTCTGGAAAACTGACAGCAGAGCATCGACGTCCGTCTTGGAGATGACGTCTGCCTTCTGGTCGATGTTGAACAGGATCGATTTCGAGGGCACTGAAATCGCTTTGCGCAAGGCGCCGGCCAGCATAGGGTCATCGGTCAGTTTTTCGGCAAAGACATCAAATGCGCGCACTCCATCGACTTCGCGATTTTCCATCAACAGCGCGAGCATTTTCAGCAGATGCGATTTGCCCGACCCGAAAAACCCGGAAATCCATACGCCATTGGCGGTATCGTAATTGTTGTAAGCCTCAAGGAAGGTCTCCAGGCGCCGACCGATCTCGTCTGTGATGACATACTCGTCGAGCTCGATCCGCAGGCTTGCTTCATCGTCGGCCTTGATCACGCCATCGATCGGGCGGTCAACGGGCTTGGCGAAAATTGTTCTCAGAGCAGTGGTCATCGGGTCAGACCTCGTAGTTCAGAATGTTGAAAGCGCGGTAATATTTGTCATCGTGAAGCAGACTGAAGAGGTCCAGCGATCCACCCGTGGCCGTGGAATGAGTGTAGCTGCCTGGAAAGAACAGAACCGTGGGCCTGTCCTTCGCTGTGCTTTGAAGGTTGTTCAGCACATTATGGGAACGAATGTAGGGATAGACCTCGCCCACGCCTGAAAGGAAAATTACGTCGTGGGGCTGACTGTCGATGGCCGCGGCGATCTTGGGGATCAGGTGTTCATGGACATCCAAGACGCCTTGCAGCAGCTCTCGCAGCTCGGATTTCTCCATGCCTGGCTCAGCGCTCAGCACGTCTTCAAGGATCCCGCGTTCTTCAAGAATGCCCAGCGAAAGCTCGTACAGGCTGAGGTCGAGAACCTTCACGCCAGAATGACCTATCCGCTCGATCAAGTCGGCGCGGTCCTCCGTCATCGAGAGGCCTTCGCTGGCTGGGAAGGGGCAGATAAAGAACGGCACCTCATTCCCAAGGCCTTGTTTGGTCAGAAACCGCTCGCTGGTGATCACACGATACAAGTGCTCGGCGCGCTCTTTGCGGGTCAGCTGTTCGCTCACGGTTTGCCCCCCTCGGCCATAACTCCTGGGAATACCGCAAGGTCAGATGGCGTGTTTGCTTCAATCAAAGCCCGAAGCGAGGTCGACAAATAGGTGGATTGGATCCGACGATCCTCAGAAATCACCCCGGCTTCGCGCATGATCTTGAAGGCAACCTGACGCAACCGAACACGAGTCGCATCCGCAGTCGAAGCCAGAGTGTCATCCCACTCAGCCTTCTGCTCTATGAAAAGGTCAAAGCTTTCTATAGGGATCTCCAACTGATAGGCCAGATAACGATCTTGCACGACTTCCACGGCAAATTCACGGACAAGTCGGTATGCCCGGCATATTGAAAGCCAAAGAAGCAGACGCTGCTCTTGCCGATCTGCGGTGTCCACCAAGAACTGCAATTCCTCATCGCTCAGCGTTTCAAGGCGATTGGTAATCTCGCGTAGCACCCGGCGTTTGGACTTTTCTTTTGGCAGTGAAGTCAGCCCTTCAGATTGGGCCAGTGCGATGGTCTCAATCCAATTTGAGGTCTTTAAATAGCTGGCGGCAAGGTCAATGCTTTCGTTCAGAAACAGTCCGCCAGATGTGAATGACATTTTGTAAGGCTGGTCCGCCCCAATGTCTCCCGATCCTCTTGCCAATGTCATCCAATGACCTCTTGGCGATTGAGCAAGACGATCTGCTGGTGATGTGGTTCGCGTGCTTCAGGATCCGTGTCGAGCCCCAGACGCTTCAGGGCGTAATAGAGCAGCGCACGTCTAACCGGAATCTTCCCTATGCCATCTTGCATGCCATAGTCGAGTGCGATGACTTTCTTCTGGGTTTCGGACAGTTCAGGATGAGGGCAAATTTCAAGAGTAACGTGATCGTGCCACGCCGCGTCCGCTGCGTCAGTGATTTCACTTGCTGCGACGCCTCGCGTCGTGATCATCCGCGAGAGCAGGAAGTCCTTGAATATTTCATCCGTCAGGCAGAACGCCCGGCTGTGCCAACGAAATCCGTCGAACGCGATAGCATGCGGGGCAATCCAGCGCCAGCGCGGCTCTGGGTTCGAAAGCGATTGGTATTTCACCTCTATCGCTTCAGCCTGCCGAATGGCGCCAACAACCGAACGTAGAGTTTCCGGCTTTACTCCACGGGCGGGGGCCGGTGCAGCGTCATACGACGGAAGATCGATAATCCAGCAGTCTTCGCGATCGAGGATGTCTTCTCTCACCGACCTTAGTTGTGCGAGGTAGCGCGCCGCGTCTGGCGCTTGAAACCACGGCTCAAACTGAGGGCCTCGGACATACGTCCTAGCGCTCTTGTCGTAGACCATGTTGTTCGGCGCGAGCGCGATATAGCGGTTCAGGTCGGATGACGCCTGGTTCACCGACAGACCGAACTGCTCCATCAAGTCGCTCCGGTTCACATGGCTCTCCCAAAACAGTCGAAACTCAATGAACTCGAGTCGTTGCTCGACGCCCCAGCGCAGTTTCGACCTATTCCCTTCCAACACGCCCTCCTGACATCTCGGCCCACACCAAAAAATATGCGCGCACATTTTTTGGACTGTCTACACGGTATCCGCGAAACGTCGAGCAATCAAACGAAAACCAAGGCGGGTTGGGCAAGGTGACGAGGCTTCATGACGGGCACATGGAGAGGCAGATCATCCCGTAAGAACTGAAAACCCGATTATTAAACCCATCGCGCCGAAGCAGACCGGACGAAACAACCGCCAACAGGTTGCCCTCAAATGCTTCAGGCCGCACACCTTACCCTGCTGGAAGATCAAATTGTCTCAGATAGGCTTCAACCTCACGGATCATCGCCTGATCCAACGCCTCTTCTAGCTGCAGCTCGTCAAGTTCGTTTTGGGCCCCTCTTGTTGTCATCCATTCCGTCTCTGGCGCAACCGGCGCGGACCAGCGATCCCGAAGCCACGCGGTGTACTGCGCCCGCTCTTCCGACGAAAGGAGCTCCGGCGAATGGAACGCCAGCAGGCGACGGCCAAGCTGGCGCAGGCGGGCGTCGCTGAGCATCGAGATGATTTCCTGCCGCCTCCGCCAGTCCACTCCTTGGAACTCCGCAAGCAGGGCCCTGTCGGCATGGCTATAGAACCCGCCAAAGATCTGCTTCTCGACAGGCGGCGCCGAGGTCACCGCATCCTCGGGAAATCGGGCAGACAAAGCCCGAGCGACACGCGCCCGGAACTCAGGTGCCTTCGCGATCACCTGTGCCCGCTGAACCTGCGCAGCGCTGGGCGCTCCAACACATAGCAATGCTGGCAACTTGTTGATTGAAACAGAGCGGATGATCTTGGGCACGGCGTCGACGGCGGCAAAGAGAGCGGCGTCATCAGCGGCGATTAGGTCAGCCGGATCCGCGGAATCGAGGTCGAAGAATGCCGCCTGATTAGGGTTGCTCTCCGAATAGCAGCAGAAGCAGCCAATCGTTGCGCGCGGGGGACTGCCCCCGAAGCGCTCGATCAGTGCCATGGGCTGGAATGCCTCGAGGCGGGTCTTCACATGCGCCTTTTCCCGATTGCTCAACAGCTCTGCCCAAAGCGCCGGGGCGCGCTGGGCGATCTGCCCTGCAATATGGATGGTCGCCTCAACGTCCCCCAGCGCATCATGTGCGTTGTGTCCGGCAAAGCCATTCAACGGAGCGACGCGATCGAGTTTGAATTGGACCCGCCCATTTTCGTCGACGGGCCATCGGAACAGGTCGGGTTGGCTATGCCAGACCGCATAAAGCGCCGTCAGCACGTCGAAACGTGTGTTGCCGTTAAATTGGGTGGCGAAGATGTCAGGCTGCAGGTTCTGGTAAAATGCCTGGCGCAGCATCTCCTCATCAAAGCGGATGCTGTTGAACCCGGTCCAGATCGTCGGTGACCAGCGGTTGATCAGCGTCCCGATTGATTGAGTGAACTCAAAGAGCGTCGGCAGGTCCGGGTCCAGCAACTGCGCTGGGCACACCCCGGTGACAGTCAGCGCCCAAGGGGATGGGATGATGTGCGGCGCAATCCGGCAGCGCAGATTAACCCGCTCGATCTCCCTGAATTCGTCATCTGTCAGAATGGCGGCGAATTGCAGCGGCTGATCGAAGGCGGGCGAAAGGCCTGTGGTTTCGAGATCGTAAAAGGCAAAGGTCATGGGCGCAGCCTAACTTGTGAAGCAGAATTCGTCATCTGCCAAACACGGCGCGCCCACTCTCCAGAAGCTGCTGGTATTCCGCCACTTTGCTCCATCTACCCATCGCCCTTTTCGATATCGGCGATCAGAGATTTCAGCCGCGTTGACATGATCACGTCCGTAGCGGTATTGGCCGCGAGCCTCTGGAGTTCCCTCAGCATAGGGCCCCGCTGCCCGACCCGCGCACTGGCGTCCATGACATGGGTGACAGCCTCATCAATATCGAGCGGGCTTGGTTCATATCCGCGCCCAGCCAGCAGATGTGCGATGGCATGAAGGCCGATTTGTGCCGCAAAGGCTGGCTCCTTGATCGCGAAATCCCGCGCCGCGCGGATCAGCGTCGCCGGTGCCGCGTCAGAATGCGCTGCGCAGTCGAGTGCAAGATCGAGGCATCTTGCGGTCTTGGCGGCGGCAAACCATTTTCCTTTGGACCCGTGGCTCTCGATCAAATCGACGAGGATCATGCGCGCGTCGAGATCAGGATAGCGCTTCACCAGATCGCGCCACATCGCAAGATAGGTGTTGCCCGAAGCGGTGGGGAGGCCGAAGCGGCGATAGGCTTCGTCCTCACGCCCCTGCCGGACCAGAATGTCCTCACAGAACCGCGCGATTTCGTGGTGACCCCATTGGCGGCCATCATCCTTCAACAGCGCCTCGGCGAAGGCCAGAGCCTGGTCTTCGCGCCCCTGCCGTAGCTGTGCTTCAGCGCCGAACTTCATATCGAACCACAGAGACGTCTTCTTCAGCGCCAGAAGGGCCATCAATTCGTCGTAGCGCCCAGCCTCAAGCAGGCAGGACAGCGTTAGCGTGCCCGTCGTGACATGGGAGAACCGCTCGTGATCCGCCCAAGCCCCTCGCATCATGTCGAGATCGCAGTCGGCATGCAGGTTCATCAGCGCAGGGTATGCCGCGATCTGCCCAAAGCGATCGGCTAATGGCGCGAGATAATCGACGCCGTCGTCCTCGATCGCCTCGCGCAGTTGCTCGAGCCATTTCGTGCGGGTTTTCTCATCAGCAGGTGCCTCGATCAGGACCGGCAGCAGGTCTTCGAGCGTCCGGCGCACAGCATTGCCAAGCGCACCCGAGGACGTGTCGATATGCTCGAAGGCGGGCCAGATGCGCTGGGCCAGCGCGATGACACCCTCGGCCGCGGCGGTCGGGTCAGTGCGCGCGACGGCCCGGATCTCTGTGCTGGCCGATTTCAGCCGGTCAATGGCCTTGGCAGACGACTTCCAGCTGTACGCGCCAGCGCGCATGCCCAGTTTGAATGCCCATTTGTGCGTCACCTTGCCCGCCATCTATAGCCTCCCCGCTATGCGCAGCGCATTAACTTCGACAGCTTCCGCAGTCTGCGTGACATAGCCCTCTGTCGCACCCTGAAGTGCTGCCACCTCGGCTGTGACCTTCACCCTACATGCCACAAGCTTGTCAACGAGGTCCTGGACCCGGTTTCTGACATCGGTCGGGCGATAGCCAATGTCGCGCGCCATCTCCTCCCAATGCCGTCCCGCGATCATGTCCGGTGTACGCTTCCTGCCAGCGATGCTCTGGGCGTAACTCTGGACGACATGCGGCCAAGGCAGGACCGAGGACACGTCGTAAAGCGGGGCAAGGCGCGGCGCTGCCGCGACCGGCAGGATCAGCGAATAATTCTTCGCATGGGCATCGGTGTTGGCGACCAGAATGTTGAAGATGACCTGATCAAGCAGGGCAAGGGCGTCGCTTGCGCTGACGTGCCGCCCGGTCTCAAGCAACGTCATGAGGTCCAGCCCGCGCAGTGTGCCGCGCTCGTATTTCCGCCCGGGGGGAAAGCCATTAGCCTGTGCGAAATCCTCTTGGTGAAGGCGCAGGACCTGACCATTCCGCCCAAGCCTGCGATCATAGCGCAATACACCGATTGCCGTGCGCCCAGATGCCTTGAGAATCGTTGCTTGTGCAGCCTCAATGCCGACGGCCTGCGCCATCCGCAGGCACCAGACCTCGTTCTCGGTGATGCCGGGCAGATTAGGATTGTCCGGCTTCACGATCAGTGTGGACGGGGCACCGTTGAGGGGAATGGCGAGCACGTCATCCGGGCCGGGCAAGCGCAGCACAGGCACGCCATCTGGACCAAGGACGGCCAAAGCAGACTTCTTCTGGCCACCGGCGAGGGACTGGCGCACCCCTTCCTCGCCCACCAGAAATGGTCTTCGGCCAAGATCTGCAAAATGCCGCTCCAGTGCTTCCTGCGCATCGCCGGTGCCGTAGAAACGCGTAAGCGGCGTGTAGGCCCAGCGGCTGGGATCCGCAGGCTCCCCAAAAGACAAGGCGCCCGCAGTATCCCCGCCAATCTCTGTCAGCACGGCCAGCACATCAGCCTGATCCAGCCCCAGTGAGCGCGTCAGGACCTGAAGCTGTTCTTCCTCCGGGAGAAGGTTGGCAAGCCAAGGCGAGATGACCTCGGACGGATAGGCCTCGGCGCGCAAGGGCATGGTGACCGATAGCGGAAACGCCCCTGCGGTCTGCAGCCATCTCTCGCCGTAGCGCAAAGACAGCGTGCCATCAGCGGCAACATCGACATCACCAACCGCCAGCGCATCGAACCAGGTCGAGACCGAGGTCATCACAGGTAGTCTCCAAGGTCGTAACCCTGCGGAGCGTCTTTCGTCTTGGTGTCCGGTCCAGGCGACGTATCATCCATCAGGGCCGAGAGCGACACACGCAGCGCCGCCGCAATCTTAGCAAGTGTCGTCAACCTGGCATCACGCTTCCCCGTCTCGATCAGTGACAATGCCGGAGCACTGATCCCGGTGAGGCGAGCGAGCTGGTCGAGGTTGAGGCTCTGCTCTGCACGGATCGCCCTGATGCGCCGCCCGACATCGGCAAGAAGCTTCCGCTCGTTTTCGATTGACATGGCGAGGCTCCTTACCGTTATCGGTAAGGATAGACAAAGATGCGGGATCGCTCAAGAGTTCTTATCGTTATCGGTAAAACAACACGGGTTTGGGTTAAGAGCGATCACTGTTTACCTTATTGGATAATTTCTTCTGACTGTGGCTCGGTAATCCGGTCGGTTCATCTGCGACACATCAAAACCCGCGAATGCAGCCCAATGTCGGCGAATGCCCGCGAGTGCGGACGAATGCCGTTTTTTGGTCGTGGTGTTGATGTGGCGTTGATGTAAACTGCAAAACGCCCTGTGGTATTATGATACCATCAGGCAAGCGTTTGATATTGTGTATTAATTTGGTTGCGGGGGTCAGATTTGAACTGACGACCTTCAGGTTATGAGACTTATCTGAGCGTGGCTCTAAGACGTTGTGTTTTCTGCGATTTCTGCGTAGCGTGTTGTAATACAATGGTTATTACAGGACAGCGCAGGTCATGTCTGGACAGATCATTCCACTCGATTCGCTTTCGCGTGCGGACACAGCGCGGACACAGCGCAAATCTGTCCGCATCAAGGATCAGCTTGTCCGCGATCTGGACCCGCCCGCCAAGGGCAACCGGATTGTGTATGATGACAAGATTTCAGGCTTCGGGGTGCGGATCACGGCGGCGGGCAAACGGTCGTTCATCCTGAACTATTATTTCAAGGGCCGGGAACGCCGGATCACGATTGGCGCGTATCCTGAATGGACGGTGCTGGCCGCGCGCAAGCGGGCTGAGGAATACCGCCTCAAGATCGCCAATGGCATTGATCCGCTGGAAGAGAAGCAATCGGCCTATGCCGCGCCCACGATGCGTGAATTGTTCAAGCGGTATGATGAGGAATATCTGCCCCGCCTCGCCCCGCGCACGGCGGCGGATATCCGGTCGATGTTCGCCAAGATCATCCTGCCCCGGCTCGGCGCAAAGAAAGTGTCTGACGTGACGTTCACGGATTGCGAGGCGCTACACCGTTTCGTGTCGCAAGATCGGCCTGTCCGCGCAAACCGGGTGCATGAGGTGTTGCGGCGGTCGTTCAATCTGGCGATCCGATGGGGCTGGGTTGCGGACAACCCGGCGGCACGGGTCGAGCGCAACACCGAACACAAGCGGGCGCGATATCTGACGCAAGATGAGATCGGGCGGCTGCTGGACGCGCTGGATGCGCACCCGCAACGGACCTCCTGCGCGGCGATCAAGTTCATGCTGCTGACCGGGTGTCGGCGCGGGGAAGCTTTGGGGGCGCGCTGGGACCAGTTCGACCCTGCCCTGCGCGTCTGGGTCAAGCCTGCGGCCACCACCAAGCAACGGCGGGAACATCGGGTGCCGCTGTCCTCTATAGCCTCTGGCGTACTTCAAGAGCGGCAAGCCATGCTGGACGCCCTGCCCCAAGACAACCCTTTGCGACTGTCCGGCTTCGTCTTTGCGGGCGATGAGGGGCGCGCGCTGGTCGATGTAAAGCGCACCTGGGCGGCGGTCAGCAAAGCGGCGGGCCTCGGCGCTACCCGTATGCATGACCTGCGCCACACCTTCGCCAGCATCGCGGTATCACAGGGCCAAAGCCTGCCCGTGATCGGGGCCATGCTCGGCCATACCCAACCCCAGACAACCGCGCGCTATGCCCACCTGTTCGATGATTCGCTGCTGAACGCGGCGGAAATGGTCGGCGCTTCGATCAGCAAGCGGCCTTCCTAGCGGTCAACTCAGGACATTCGCGGACAAGAACAGACAAGCAACAGGTTTTGCTTGACGGGTGATCGTGGCCGCGTGCACGATAAATACGGCTTGAATGCTGCGCCGGAGACGGAACGGTATCGAGACCATCGAACATACGACGAAAAAGACATCGCAAGCATCATATCCCCCCGCGCTTCGCTGCGCTGAACGGCCCGGAAACTGGGCCGGATCGGCGTGTCTGATTTAAAGTATGGCCGCGACTCCCACAGAGTAGGATCAAGGATCGCGGCCCCTCATAGAGGGTTCGAAGGATGAATTTTCATCACAACCAATCGTCAGAAATTCTGAGCAATGTGAATCCCGGAGACAAAATGCCCACAGAAACGGTCTGATGATCTGACCGTCGCGGAGTAAAATTCCGCAATCTGACACCTGAAGCTGATGAGCGGAGGGTGGGGAGATGTATTCTGTGGACTTAT
>NZ_UIHC01000092.1 GCF_900499075.1 Roseinatronobacter ekhonensis
GCAGCGCCTCAAGCGCCACAGCAGCTTTAAACTTGTCTGAAAAGTTCCGTCGCTTTGTCATTCTCGTATCCATTCGTGCGCGTTGGATACATCTTAGCACGCTGTCCAAATTTGCCGGACCACTTCATCGATCCATTTTTTTCTGACATGGGGTTGGGCGAAGTCTCAATCCAAGCGCATGTGTCCACGGCGTCCCACAATGCTTATGAAGTGATGCGCTGGCGATACGGGGTAAGCCAGAAGCAGCTTATGGAACTGGCGCCCGTTCTTTTTGCCATCGTGGCAGGGCACGCCCTTAAGGTGCCAGAACAGGATGCAGAACATGCTCGTGAAGCGCATCGGCTTGGGTTGAGTTACCCACTTTCACCTGAGCACCACATCCACGAACAGGCCAGTGAGCGACGGAAGTGCTTCGGGCTGAAACCGAAGGACCCGATGCGTGACCACCCCCAGAATCTTTTTTGCGAGGCTGTCCGGCGACTGTCGTCCCATATCGGAGACTATGTCGACACTCAGTGGTTCGTTGGTGCCGAGCCGCAGGATGCACCCACGGCAGCGGGCTATATCCCGGATATTGATTTGCTCGAAAAGATCACCGGCGGCGACTGGAGGCTGGTGGAAGCAATCGTCAAGGGGCGAATTCGACTTTCAAAGTGTCGTGACGAGGTATTTCAGAACGGGAAGAGTTTCGACAACGATGATAAATTTCTTCAGGCCTTTGCCGTTGCTGTGCGCCAAGAGCGCGACAAGCAGATTGAAGAGCAGCGGAAAGCAGGTCTCAAGAAGCTGGATGCGTGGCGCGCATTCTATGCTGAACGCCATCCTGATATGGCACAGGAATACGACGACCTGGTTGCACAGCATTGCCATGAGGAACAATGGTATCCCAAACACTACACGGACGACGACCGCGTTCAGAGTTGGATTGATCCGTTTAAGGAAGATCGGCACATCAACGAAAACAGTTTGCCGGAATATCAACAGCGCAAAGCGGCAGCCGAGGAAAAAGATAACGGCGCCAAAACGCTAACTCTTGTCTTCCCTCATGAGGATCCGGTCTATCGTCGTTTTGAGGAACTTAAACGTCACCGCTCCCAGCTGAAGAAGCAGTTTGAGGAGGTCTGGGCATGATGCAGCTGTGCGACGACGGAGCGTTCACTCTCAGCGCTCATGCAGCCACTCGCATGGCGCAGCGGGGGATACGCCGGGCCATCATTGATCTTGTGCTCCTGCATGGAACACAGTCCAAGGCAAAACATGACTGCGAGGAATACCTGCTTCCGGATCGAGCAGCACAACAGCTCGAAGCGGCAGGATATGATGGGCAGCTGATCAAGGCGGCGACAAAGGTCCGGGCAATCGTAGGACCTGATGGCACGGTGGTGACCTGTTACCACGAACGAAATGGGCAGTTGGGATCCTCGCGCCGGACAACTCGGAATCGCCGCGCTAGGTGCGTCCTAGACTTTCAGTGAGTGCGGAACAACAAGCTCAAGCGGCGGCACTTCTAGAAAATGCCCAACATGTTTCCTGAAAAGGGCGTTATTGTGCTGATAAAATTAATGTATCTCGGATCGAGAGGCGACTGGAAATGGTGATTTCGGCTACAAAAGAGCTCATAGTTCATCCACCATTGGATGAGATTTCAGACCTGCGACAGCCTTTGACGAAAGGGGAGCGCACGGTACTTGAACTGTTCACCCGGAAATTGCCTCCTGGCTGGGAGATTTATGTCCAGCCCCATCTGAACGGATTGCGTCCGGACTTCGTACTGCTCAATCCCAAAGTCGGAATCGGCGTATTCGAGGTAAAGGACTGGGATCTAAATGCGATGTCCTATCGCAACGATTTCATGCAAGTTGGTGGGGGGCAAACCCAACGTCCGATACTGCGCGCCTCCCGTGACGGAGAATCGTTCGACGTCTGGCCGAACCCGGTTCAGCAACTTCGGCGATATAAAGAGGAAATCCACCAACTCTACTGCCCGCGACTCGAGAAGAAGAATGGTTTCGCCGTAATTACGGCAGGTCTGATCTTCCCCTTTGCCTCCCGCGACAGCGCAGCTGCCCTCATGGCACCTCACCAGACACGGGAAGAGCGCGAAAAATACCCTGCATACTCCCCGATCAGCGGCAGGGAGGCTCTCTCAGATGGCTGGTTGGAGAAAGTATTTCCTGAAAGCTCCCGGCAGTCTTCTCGGTACATGACACCGGATCACGCCGACGATCTTCGAGGGTGGCTCGTTGAACCGGACTTTTCGGCCGACCAGAGAAAACCACTGGAAATGGATGCACAACAGCGTTCTCTGGCCGACACACGAACGGAAGGGGGCTACCGTCGCATAAAGGGGCCAGCTGGCTCCGGAAAGTCCGTTGTATTGGCTGCTCGTGCAGCAAAGCTGGCGGCAGAAGGTAAGTCCGTTCTCATTGCGACGTACAACATCACGCTTTGGCACTATCTGCGTGATCTCGTCGCTCGCGCCAGTGGCGGACCTGGCTGGTCGAACGGGATTACCACATTGAACTTTCATGAGTGGTGCCGCCGTACCTGCCATGAAGCAGGACAGGGGTGGAGCGAAGAGTATTCGAGCCTCTTTGCAGGTGTACCCGAGAAACCTGATAATCCACTTCTGCGAAAGGAGTGGAGAAGACAGTGGCAGCCTGTTCTAGACCGCATCCTTAACGTAGATATTCCTGACCTCGCCTCCCGCGCTGTGGGCGAGCCGAGCGTTACGCGTTACGACGCGATACTTGTCGATGAAGGCCAAGACTATCGCTTGCCTTGGTGGAATGCCCTACGCCGCGCACTGAAGAATGGGGGCGAATGCGTGTTGGTCGCCGACGCGACCCAAGATGTGTATGGGACAGCCGGAGCCTGGACTGATAACGCCATGCGCGGGGCTGGTTTCAGCGGCGGCTGGGCTCAGCTTGAGACCAGCTATCGATTGCCGAACGATGCGATGGACATGGCCCGATTTTTTGCGCAGAAATTTCTACCTCAGGAGACAATTGACCTCCCCAAACCCGAACAAGGCTCACTTGCCCTTCATCCATGTACTCTTCGATGGGTCCAACGTGAGCCGGAAACGGCTGCCACAGATAGTTGCGTTGCAGAGATTTTATCGATGCTAAAGCGGTCTGGACGGGATGGACTCGCCAATGCCGACATCTGTCTCCTAACAGACGATCAAAGGGCTGGCGCGGAAGTTGTTCGGTTGCTCAGAGAAAAGAACATTAATGCCGTGACGACATTTGACGAGCGCGGGATAGAGTCTAAGCGAAACAAGATGGGATTCTGGATGGGAGATGCGCAGATAAAGGCGACAACGCTTCATAGTTTCAAAGGCTGGGAGTCCCGTCTTCTTGTGGTTCATATCACGCGCGCATTTACGGCTGATGCTCGCGCGCTGATCTATGCAGGCCTTACGAGGCTAAAGCGCAGCGTCCAAGGCAGTCATCTAACGGTTGTGTGCACAGCGCCAGAACTTTCAGAGTTCGGCCGACAATGGCCGGAGCAAGGCTGAGATCCGGCAGTGTGCAGAGGTCAGGGCGGCCAGAAAGAGCTGCAAATGGACCTTCGACGAGGCCGATGACTATCAATGCCTCGTCGCTCCACCCGCCATCCTGTCCGTCTCCAGCCGCAGCGCTGCTTTCCACAACGGCGTCTTGGTGAAAACGCTTTGCTCGGTGCTCCGGAAACCTTTGGCGCGGTCCATGTGCAGCAACCCTGTCCAGCAGAGAGGCCGAAGCACCTGGATGTAGAGGCGGCTCAGCACATCGTCGAAACCACCGGCAGGATCGGGCTCACCGAACAGCACCTGACGGAGGTCAGCGCCGGTCGCGCCGTCCTCGGTCTCGACGTTTAACACGTTCAGGAACACGTCCCAGTTGCCCAGGATCGGCTCGTCGAAGCGCGAGAAGCGGGCGTGATTGACTTCGAACAGGTAGAACGGCGTGACGATGCCGAAGATCCGACCGGGATGGCCAACCAGTCCCTGGCCCGCCTTGGTTAGCTTGAACTGTCCCTTGTAGTGCCGCCCGATCTTCAGCGCGATCACCACGTCGTGCAGATCCATCAGTGGGCCAAAGTCGATCTCGTTCAGCACCTTGTTGATGGCGAAGAGGTCTTCTTCGGTGTAGCCCGGCCAGTCGAACTCGCGTGCCGCCCAATGCACAAATACCCGCTTGAAGGCCTTCGATGGCGTCAGCCCGATCCCGCCATGTTCGGCGATGTAGGCAAAGGTCTTTTCCAGCGCCCGCACCATCGGTGAGTGCGCCAGCGCCGGGTTTGCATCGTCGATCTGGCGGAACTCGATCACCTCAGATCTCCCGCGCGAACCAGCGGATTCGGCCGATGATGTGGATTTCCTCGGCACTGCGCTCGTAGGGGCTGTAGAAGCCGTTGTCGGAGATCACGCGTACCGCAGGCGGTTCGCTGTTGGGGACATGCTCGAGCCGCTTGGCAACGAGCCCCATGCCGTCATCCAAAACGAAGATCCCGGGCGGGTTCGGCGCGCGACGTGTCATGTCGACCAAGACGGTGTCGCCGTCCAGAAGGGTCGGCGCCATGCTGTCGCCCTCGACATGCATGATGCGCAGCTGCGACGGACTGGCCTTGAGGCTGCCCTTTATCCAGGACCGGCGGAAGTGATAGGCGCGGCCGGGGGTGTCGTGATCCTCGGTCACCACCGCGCCGCCGCCCATCGACGGGCGCGGGCTGGCATGTGCGATCGCGACGAAGGTTTCGTCCGGGTTCTCGATGAAGGGTGGCTCGCCTTCGACCTCGCCGATACCGTGGATCAGCCATTCCCGCTCGACTTTCAGCACGCGGGCAACCTCTGCCAGCTTGTCGATGCCGGGGCGTGCAGAGCGGCCGCGCAGGATGTCATAAACGAAGGAGCGATTGACCCCGGCCATCTCTGCGACATGAGCGGGGCTGAGCCCGAGTTGCTGAGCACGGGCGCGAAGGCGGTCGGAGAGCGTGTGATGCTCGGTCATGTTTTCCCCAGAGAGCTGTGGATCAAATAGGATAAAACAGGATTGATCGGAGGCCGTCAAGGATTTAGAACAAATCCTAAACACTCAATGGCAGGAATCGGGGGTCACATGGAGATCGAGAAGGCGTATTTTACTCTGCCGGAGATCCTCGACCGCTGGTCCATCTCCGAAGCCGACCTGATCTATCTGGCGGAGAACGACAAGCTGCGGTTGTCGGTGCGTGTCTTCGGTGTGCCGGTGGAGTTGGGCGACTACGAGGAAAGCCCGGAAGGCGAAGTTTTCTCGATCCCATCCGAGCGTGGATATTACGAAGGGCTTCTTGAGCTGCATGCTCGCGATGCCTATTGGGTTTTCCGCAGCGGAATGGTCATCACGAACCATTTTCGGTCAGAGAACGCTGACTATTGTGAATCCCGGAGACAAAATGCCCACAGAAACGGTCTGATGATCTGACCGTCGCGGAGTAAAATTCCGCAATCTGACACCTGAAGCTGATGAGCGGAGGGTGGGGAGATGTATTCTGTGGACTTAT
>NZ_UIHC01000096.1 GCF_900499075.1 Roseinatronobacter ekhonensis
TGATCAGAGCTTGAAGCTCAGCACGGTCGGCGGGGCCAAGGTAAAGGCAAATGTCATTGCGTCTCATGTCCCGAATATAGCACATCAGGCCCTCAATGGGAATCCTGTGTCAGGTGGGGAACACTAGCTTTGTGAATAATGTGGTTAGGATTACTGTGTAGTCTTTGTGCATTCACAAATTTGAAGTGTTCAATGCCACGGTGCTTTCTTACATCCGTCACCCCCTCTGCAACTTCACCGGCTCTGTCCGCGCCAGCCTCAGCACATGCGCCATAAATGGTTTCGCCGCGTCCTCGGTCCGCACCGCAGCGTATAGCCGCCGGGTCAGCCCGCCCTCTGTCAGCCGTTTGGTAACGTAATCCGAATGATACCGCACCTCGCGCAGCACCCAGTCGGGCAGGACCGACACGCCGCGCCCCGATGCCACCAGCAGCAGGATCACCGCCGTCAGTTCCACCGGGCGCACCGCGCGGGGTTCTACCTTGGCGGGGGTCAGAAGCTGGGTGAACACGTCCAGCCGCGCGCGGTCCACCGGGTAGGTGATCAGCGTCTGGTCGCGGAAATCCTGCGCCTCTATGAACGCCTTCTCGGCCAGCGGGTGGCCCTTGGCGGCGACAAAGACCGGCTCGTAATCGAACAGCGGCATGAATTGCACGCCGTCCATCGCTTCAGGGTCTGAGGAGATCACCAGATCCACCTCCTCGCGGCGCAAAGCGGGCAAGGCGTCAAAGGCCAGACCGGGGCGGATATCGACATCGACATCGGGCCAGGCCTTGCGGAACTGCTCCAGCACCGGGAACAGCCAGTCGAAACAGGCGTGGCATTCGATGGCGATGTGCAGCCGCCCCGAACTGCCCTTGACCAGCCCCGCGAATTCATCTTCCAGCGCGGTGACACGCGGCAGGATGTCTTCGGCGGCGCGCAGCATTTTCAGCCCGGCCGCCGACAGTTTCAGCGGTTTCGAGCGGCGCACGAACAGTTCCACCCCCGCCTGATCCTCCAGCCCCTTGACCTGATGCGACAGCGCAGATTGCGTCATGTTCAGCAGATCTGCGGCGCGCGCCAGCCCGCCCGCGTCGTGAATGGCCTTGATCGTGCGCAGGTGGCGGAATTCGATATGCATGGTGCGCTCATAATCATGTTGAAGATAATGAATTGGTTTCACATCCGCGCCTGTGGCACAAGATGTGAAACCAACCGGAGTTCCATCCATGTCCGCACCGCGCATTTCCTTCGAGTTTTTCCCGCCCAAGTCGCTGGAGGCCAGCTTCAAGCTGTGGGACACGGTGCGCATGCTGGCGCCGCTTGGCCCCGAATTCGTGTCGGTCACTTATGGCGCGGGCGGCACCACGCGGCAATTGACGCATGAGGCTGTGACAACCATCGGCAAACAGTTTGACCTGAACGTGGCTGCGCACCTGACCTGCGTGGACGCAACGCGCGCGGAAACACTGGCGATTGCCGACAGCTACGCGAAAGCGGGCGTGTCAGAGATTGTGGCCCTGCGCGGCGATCCGCCAAAAGGGCAGGGCGGGTTCACAGCGCATCCGGACGGGTTTGCCAATTCAATCGAGTTGATTGAAGAGCTGGCCGCCACCGGCAATTTCAACCTGCGCGTTGGTGCCTATCCCGAACCGCACCCCGAAGCCGCCGACACGCTGGCCGATGTGCGCTGGCTGAAACGCAAGTTCGAAGCGGGCGCGCATTCCGCGATTACCCAGTTCTTCTTCGAGCCGGAAACGTTCCTGCGGTTCCGCGATACCTGCGCGCGTGAGGGGATCACGGGACAGATCATTCCGGGCATCATCCCGATCGAAAACTGGTCGGGCATCCGCAAATTTGCACTGGAAACGGGCACCACGGTCCCGGCTTGGCTGGATGATGCCTTCGACAAAGCCACCCGCGACGGGCGCGAGGACCTGCTGGCCATGGCGCTGTGCACCGAGATGTGTGACAGGTTGATGCGCGAAGGGGTCGAAGACCTGCATTTCTACACCCTGAACCGTCCGCATCTGACACGCGATGTCTGCCATGCGCTGGGCGTGCAACACCATGTCGCGCTGGAGAACGTGGCCTGACCTGACGGCAGACCGCGGCGACCCAGAGGTCATGCGCGCCGCCTTGGGTAAACTTGGCTTGACGATGGTCGCCGCATCCCTTGCCCCGCTTGACTTCACGCGCCCCCCCGCCCATGAAGCGCGCAATGCAATCAGCAGCGGATACGGGGCCAATGGCAAGCATCGACGGCAAGAAAGACGGGCTTTGGGAGAACGTCAAAACGATCATTTATGCCCTGTTGATCGCAGGGTTGTTTCGGACCTTGTTCTTCCAGCCGTTCTGGATCCCCTCCGGCTCCATGAAAGAAACCCTGCTGATCGGGGATTTCCTGTTCGTCAACAAGATGGCCTATGGCTATTCACGCTATTCCTGTCCCTTTGCCATCTGCCCGTTTTCCGGCCGGATTTTCGCGTCTGACCCGGAACGGGGTGATGTTGTGGTCTTCCGCCATCCGGGCACCGGGGCCGATTACATCAAACGCCTGATCGGGCTGCCGGGCGATACGGTGCAACTGCGCGACGGCGTGTTGTTCCTGAACGGCGAAGAAGTGCCGCAAACCCCCGATGGTAATTTCGTCGAGGAATATGCGCGCCAAGGATCATCCGGCCAGTTCCCGCGCTGTGAGAACGCACCCGTGGGCGAGGGTGGCGATTGCCTGAAATCGCGCGTCATCGAAACCTTGCCCAACGGCGTCAGCTACCCCGTGCTGAACATCACCAGCACCGGGGCCGCGGATAGCACGCCGGTTTTCACCGTGCCAGAGGGAGAGTTTTTCTTCATGGGTGACAACCGGGACAACTCGCTTGACAGCCGGATGCCGCGCAGTGTGGGCGGCGTGGGTTTCGTTCCGTTCGACCATCTGATCGGGCGGGCGCGGCATGTCATGTTCTCTGCCGAGGGGCGCTCGCTCTACATGTTCTGGACATGGCGCGGCGACCGGTTCTTCGAGAGCCTGCGGTGAAACTGTCACGGGATATCGTGGCCTTCATGACGCGGCTGGGGCACGAGTTCGACCGCCCCGAACTGCTGATGCGGGCCCTGACGCATCCGTCGATTTCCACGCCGACGCGGCCTGACAATCAACGCCTGGAATTTCTGGGCGATCGCGTGCTGGGGCTGGTCATGGCAGAGGCGCTTCTGGCCGCCGATGAGACCGCGCGCGAAGGGCAGTTGGCCCCGCGCTACAACGCGCTTGTGCGCAAGGAAACCTGCGCCGAGATCGCGCGCCAGATCGAGCTTGGCGCGGTGCTGAAGCTGGGCCGGTCAGAGATGATGTCGGGCGGGCGGCGCAAGCTGGCTGTTCTGGGCGACGCGATGGAAGCGGTCATCGCCGCTGTCTATCTGGATGCCGGGTTCGAAGCCGCGCGGGCGGTGATCCTTGCCCATTGGGTGCCGTTCATCGACCGGGTCGACGCGGATTCGCGCGATGCGAAAACACTGTTGCAGGAATGGGCACAGGCGCGCGGGCTGGCTTTGCCGGAATATCTGGAAATTGAACGCGCGGGCCCCGACCATGCACCGGTCTTTACCATAGAAGCGCGGTTGAACACCGGCGACAGCGCCCGCGCCACAGCCGGCAGCAAGCGGCAGGCCGAGCAGCAGGCCGCAACCGCCCTTCTGGCGCTGCTCGACCCCGAAGGTTAGGCCGCACCAATTATTCCGGGCACACAGGTTCGGATATAGGTGCCCGAAACGTTGTTCGCGGCATTTACATCGCAGGCGGCGGGCCGTCCAGCGGCCCAATGATGTACAGGCCCAATACAAGGCCAAGCGCCATCAAAGCATAAGCCGAGGTCATCGCGATATATCCCAAGGCCGGTGTGTATAGCGACGACCTGTATTTATAGAGGTTGTGGTCGATCAATCGGTAGGCGCATGCCGCAACGAATATGGATAACGCAAATCCGATAATGTCAGCGGTCAAAAGGCCGATTTGCGGAACTCTCGATGCAAGCGCACCGGCGACGAACAGGCCGATCCAATGGTTTAGATACATTGGAAATGAGATGCCGCCCGCCCACATCCCAAGACGCGTTCGCAGACCGGGCCGCGCGCAAAGCAGCACGATCACAATCGAGAGGATCGGAACGAGATACCTATATTCAAACGCCCCTGTTGCCCAGCACACCGCCACGATTGCGCCGATGCCAATCAGGCTCATGCTGGCCAATGGATGCATGTGCCAGTTTCCGAACCGTTTTTGCAGCATAACGGCAAGCACACCGGCAGAGACGCTGCCGTACCACATTCCGATTGTGGTGGCGAGTATCGCGATGAATACCCATGTTATCCAGTGTTTGGCCAGCGGAACAAAGATGATCAGGATCGGCGCCATCAAGTAGAATTGCTCTTCCACCGCGATGGACCAGAAATGAGATCCGGTGCCGTTCAGCGGCAAGGCCGCAATGACCTCTGGTGTTTTCTGGATAAAGAAATTGTGGGTGAATGTCAGATCATAGCCCAGGCTTTCCCAGAAATATGGCGAGTAACCCTCTTTGGCATAGGCCACCAGGTATAAAAGACCGACGGCTGCAAAGAACGGAAGCCAGATGCGTATTGTCCGGTTATAAAAGAACCTTGGAAGGTCGGACCTGTCCATCCGGATAATAATCCCGGCTATCAGGAAACCGCTGAGTGCGAAGAATATCTGCACGAACAGATCACCGGCAAAATTGAGGTGTTGGACCGACCCGGCATGGACCCAGAACACGGCGGACGCGAGTAGAATGCGCAGCCAGTCGAATGCGGGATAGTCGCGCAATTTATAGTCCGGCGCCGCAATGCGGCTTATCCGGGTCGTATTGAAATCTGACTTGGGCGCATTGAGCACGGTTCTAAACTCCGAAAAACGGCACTACCAAGGTCGATACCGCGGGATCGGGTCATAAATTTGGCAGATATCGGTTAAGAATGCGTCCGGTGGTTTGGTGCGTATTCCGGGGTCATCCGGCCAGTGATTCCGAAAGTATCCGGCCACCCATTCCGATTTTATCCGGCCACTGATTCCGGAGCATCCGGCCACCCTGTGATGTGATGCTGCGAGGCAATCTGTAAC